>CALAMO010000007.1 GCA_937925855.1 uncultured Thiotrichaceae bacterium | reverse complement strand
ACCAGCTTTGCGTCAGTGTTTATTTCAGCCGAAATTGACGACAACATTGAGATTGAGATTAACCCCGCCGATGTGCGCACCGACACCTATCGGGCAAGTGGTGCGGGTGGGCAGCACGTTAACCGCACCGACTCCGCCGTGCGTCTTACGCATTTGCCGACCAATACGGTAGTACAGTGCCAGAGCGAGCGATCGCAGCACCAGAACAAAGATAAGGCGTATAAGCAGTTGCGCGCGAAACTCTATGAGCTCGCCCTGTTCGAGAAGCGTGCAGAACAACAGGCGATCGAAGACAACAAAGCAGATATTGGGTGGGGCAGCCAGATTCGGTCTTATGTGCTGGATGCTTCGCGGATTAAAGACTTACGCACCGGGGTTGAGACCGGGAACACGCAGGCTGTGCTGGATGGCAGCTTGGATCAGTTTATTGAGGCGAGCTTGAAGAGCGGACTTTGAGAACGCTTTACCTCATGGCATGAAAAAACTTAAATCCCCCTCGTTCCCCCTTTTACAAAGGGGGAGGCCCTCCAGACACACCCCGATGTTCATCGAAGGGCACTCCCCTTTGAAAAAGGGGAGACGGAGGGGATTTAATCTTAAAAATGGTGAAAAGAAATAATGAGCAACCAAGATAATCTTCAGCAAGATGAGAACCAGCTAATCACCCAGCGCCGCGACAAGCTAGCCGCGCTGCGCGAACGAGGTATTGCCTTTCCCAACGCAGTCAAACGCGAGGATAAGGCTGAGGACTTACACGCCCAATACGGTGAGCATGAGCGGGCGTGGTTTGAAGAGCATAACGTTCAGGTATCGATCGCCGGGCGGGTGATGTTGCGGCGCATGATGGGGAAAGCGAGTTTCGCCACCTTATCGGATGTCTCCGGTCAGATTCAGATTTTCGTGCAGAAAAATCGCGTCGGCGATGACGTGTTTGCAGATTATAAGCAGCAGGACATCGGCGACATTATCGCGGTTGCAGGCGTGCTGTTTAAAACGCAGACCGGTGAACTGTCGGTTAAGGCTGATTCGCTGCAGCTACTCACCAAATCCCTGCGCCCGCTGCCGGAAAAATTCCATGGCCTAGCCGATCAAGAACAGCGCTATCGCCAGCGTTATCTTGACCTGATTATGAGTCAGGACAGCCGTAAGACCTTTACCCTGCGCTCAAAAATTGTCAGCTACATCCGCAACTTCTTTATCGAGCGTGAGTTTCTCGAAGTCGAAACGCCGATGCTCCAGGTGATTCCTGGCGGCGCCACAGCGCGCCCTTTTGAGACGCACCATAATGCCTTGGATATCGATATGTACCTGCGCATCGCGCCGGAGCTATACCTCAAACGCTTAGTGGTCGGCGGCTTTGAACGGGTTTTTGAGATTAATCGTAATTTCCGCAATGAGGGGCTATCGACGCGGCATAATCCTGAGTTCACCATGATCGAATTTTATCAGGCCTATGCGACCTACCATGACCTGATGGACTTAACCGAGGTGTTGCTACGTGGGATTGCGCGGGATGTTGTCGGGTCGGATAGTATCACCTATCAGGATGAGACCTTTGATTTCAGCCAGCCGTTTGCACGCATCAGCGTACGCGATTCGATCTTACAATTTAACCCAACGCTGAGTGGCGCACAGATTGATGATCCAGCGGCGGCGCGGCAGGTCGCTGAGGCTATGGATATTCCGCTGAAAGACGGCTACGGCCTCGGCAAGGTGCAGATTGAGATTTTTGAGAAGACGGTGGAACATCGTCTGATGCAACCGACGTTTATCACGGAATACCCCGCTGAGGTCTCACCGCTGGCACGGCGCAATGACACCAATCCGTTTATTACCGATCGTTTTGAATTTTTTGTGGGCGGGCGTGAAATCGCCAACGGCTTCTCCGAATTAAACGACGCGGAAGATCAGGCCGAACGCTTCCGTGAGCAGGTCGCCGAAAAAGACGCCGGGGATGACGAGGCCATGCATTATGATGCGGACTATGTGCGGGCGCTGGAATACGGCATGCCGCCGACGGCGGGTCAGGGTATTGGGATTGACCGACTGGTGATGCTGTTTACCGATGCGCCGTCGATTCGGGACGTGATTTTATTTCCGCATATGAAACCTGAGAATATTTGAGCAATCGCATTCATGCTCAATGCTATACTTAATATCAAAAGACAGATAGGTTTTCATAATAGAAGTTAAGCTACGCAAACTGGTAGAAGGCATTTCAGTCTCACCACCTGTGGGACTTAAAGTATCTCAGCCCAGAACAAATAATGAGTTATACGACCCGGCATCTGGGCAAGCTGTACCTGATAATGTATACACCTTAAAACAAGGTGACAGGCAAGAGCTTTGCAGCATTTTTTCGGGTGAAGTTAGAGGCATTGATTGGCTGGATTCTAGCCAGCCAATATACTTGGTACAAACTTGAACTTACTCAAGAATCGGGCAATGCCAACCTGACTTTTCATAGAGATAGTGCTATTCTCCGCCGCTTAATATAAACCGTGAATATCACATGAAACCCGCACTCGCTCTGGTTGGCCGTCCTAATGTCGGCAAATCCACCCTGTTTAACCGCCTCACCAAATCGCGTGATGCGCTGGTGGCTAATTTTCCTGGCCTGACCCGCGACCGTAAATACGGTACCGGCGAAATGTTTGAGCGTGAGTACCTGGTAATTGATACCGGTGGCCTCAGCGGTGAACAGGAAGGCATCGACGAGTACATGGCGAAGCAGACGCTGGCGGCGATTGATGAAGCCGATGCGGTATTGTTTCTGGTTGATGGTAAAACCGGCCTAAGCGGTGCGGATCAGTTAATCGCGAATCATGTGCGTCAAACCGGTAAACCCGTTTTTGTCCTGGTGAATAAAACGGATCGGGTTGACCCCGACCAGGCCTGCGCTGAATTTTTTGGCCTTGGCTTTACGGAAGTCTTTGCCATAGCCGCCGTGCATAATCGCGGTGTCACCTCCATGCTGGAAGCGGTGTTACAGCACTTTCCGGTTGATCCTGACGCAGAGACTGAGGTGGAAGACGATGGCAGTATTCGCATCGCTTTTGTGGGTCGCCCAAATGTGGGCAAATCCACGCTAGTGAATCGTATTCTGGGCGAAGAGCGCGTCATTGCCTTCGACCAGCCCGGCACCACCCGCGACAGCATTTTCATTCCGTTTGAGCGCGATGGACAACAATACACGCTGATTGATACCGCCGGGGTGCGCCGCCGCAGCCGAGTCAGTGAGACGGTGGAGAAATTCTCCATCATTAAGACGCTGGAGGCGATTCGCGCCGCCCACGTCGTGATTATGGTGGTTGATGCGCATGACAGTATTGCCGAACAGGACGCCCACCTCTCCGGCCTGATTCTGGATACTGGACGGGCGCTAGTGCTGGCGGTGAACAAGTGGGACGGCATGCACACGGATGACCGCGACCAAATTAAAAAACAGCTCGTGGTGAAACTGCCGTTTCTAGACTTTGCTGAAAAACACTTTATCTCCGCCTTACACGGCACCAACGTGGGTCATCTGTATAAGTCGATTCATGACTGCTACGACTCTGCCATGATGAAAGTGCCGACCTCACGCCTGACGCGGATAATGGAAACCGCGCTGACCATGCACCAGCCGCCGTTAATTAATGGTCGCCGCATTAAACTACGCTATGCGCATCAGGGCGGCAGCAACCCATTCCTCATTATCATTCACGGCAACCAGACCGAGCGCGTGCCTCAGTCCTACCAGCGCTATCTGGTGAATTATTTCCGCAATACGCTGAAATTAAAAGGCACTCAGGTCAAACTGGAATTTAAAACCGGCGATAACCCCTACGAGGGGCGGCGCAATAAACTGACACCGCGCCAGCAGCACAAGAAGAAGCGCCTGATGAAATTTGTGAAGCGCAAGTAACGAGCAAGTGCATAATCTCGTGCTGTCAGCAGGGGGTTATCGGCTCACCTCCGCTAAGGCCGCGTCTAGACGCTGCCGCACACGGGACGACGGCGCTGTCACCTGGCGCAACGCCGCTTGTAACACCGGCAAACTGCCGCGCAGCTGCAGCGCAGTTTTAGCACGAGTAATCCCGGTATATAGCAACTCCCGGCCCAGGATGCGCAGCGTATCGTCATCCGGCAACAGTAACATCACAGCGGCAAACTCCGAGCCCTGGCTCTTATGAATCGTCATTGCCCAGGCCGTTTCATGCGCAGGTAAACGTACCGGAGACAGCGCCCGCAGCCCCTCTTCCTGCTGAAACCAGACGCGCAGCTCCCCCTGGTTATCGCGCAGCGCCAGCCCAATATCACCGTTAAATAAAGACTGCCGATAATCATTTTGGGTCACCATCACCGGACGCCCGTGATACCACGCGCTGCGGGTTGGGCTACTCGCGCCAGACCGCCGGAATGCCTGACTCAGCCGCTGATTCAGCTGCTCAGTGCCGAGCATGCCCTGGCGCAATGGGGTAAGAATGCGAAACCGATTGAAAGCCGCAAACACCGCCTCCAACCACGACGTGTAAGCGGTGGCCGTAGGCTGCTGCGCCAGCAACTCAAAATAATCCTGCCACGCCAGCCGGAGTTCATCACTATTAAGCACGCCGTCTGCCACCCACTCAATATCTGGCCAGTCCTGCTGCAACAGCGTTTCCAGCTGCGCCGCTGCGCCAGCCCGCACCGCCGCAGCTAGCTGCCCAATGCCACTGTCAGCACTAAACCGCCAGCTCTTCTGTAGTACCACGCTATGCGCCTGTGCCGCTGGCGTAGCGCTGCATAAATCACGAAAGACCGACCCGGTCTCAACCGCTGCCAGCTGATCCTTATCGCCCAGCAGAATTAAGCGCGCCTGCTGTGGCACCGCTTCCACCAGCCGGGTCATAAGCGCAATATCAATCATCGACGCCTCATCCACAATCACCACATCCGCTGGCAACAGGTGATTACGGTGATAACGAAACTCGGGCGTGCCTGGCCTATAACCCAATAAACGGTGTAGCGTGCTGGCTTGTTCAGGGATCAAAGCAGCCTGCGCTTTAGGGATAGCAAGGCTGACTTTAAGCTGGCGAATTGACTCTTGGAGACGCATCGCCGCCTTGCCGGTGGGTGCTGCCAGCATAATACGATTTGAGCGGATGCCTGCCTGCTGAGTCAGCAGCCAAAGCAGGCGAGTAACGGTGGTGGTTTTACCCGTGCCGGGACCGCCGGAAATAATGCTAAAGCGACTGCGTGCCGCCAGGCTAATAGCGCGCTGCTGCCAGTCGATAGAATCGACCTCAGGCACATCAGTCAGCGCAGCCTCAGCCCTATGCGGCATGTCAGTTACCGCCCCTAGTAACTCAATATCCGGCAGCGGCGCGGCCAGTAAGCGGGCCTGCAAATTATCAGCGAGACGCTGCTCATAGTGCCAGTAGCGGTTAAACCACAGATAGCCGTCTTCCAGCACCAGCGGCGTATACGCACCCGGGCCACCAATGACCGGCAGAGCGCTCAGCTGCTCCGGTGCAATCTCTGGCTCTAAACTAGCGAGCGCAAGCGCAATGGTACCTTCGCGGGTCGCCGTACTCAGCTCATGCACGACTTGCTCCAATACTGCCCGCTGCGCCTGGTCAAGCGTGCAATCCTGAGCCTTACAAATGCGCAGCAGGAGCTGTACAAGCTGCTGCTCCAGAAAGCTAAAATTATCCATTGCGCGTACCGCCACCCATTAGGAGTCCGTCAGTATAACCATTTCACAACGGCAGAGCAGGTATTCACCAACGCCTCACGGGTCGCTGACGGGCGCAGCGGTTAATGCCAGCAGCGCTTCGGCTGCAATAGGAAGCGTTGTGTCCGCTACGGCCTGACCGGACAGCAACCTATCCGCCGTATTAATGCCATAAACCCACTGCTGGCCCTGCGCCAGCGCAGGCAGATGCACTTCCGCCGCATCCTGCGTATTATTCACCACCAACAGCACGGCATCAGTACAGTCCTCCAAAGCGCTGCCGGCCGCACCGCGCAGCAATAGGCACAGCTGGGCCAGCTGCGGATCATCCCAAGCCACAGGATCACCGCTGAAATTGCTCCAGCTCACATCTGCCTCACCATCGCGGCGCACCCGGCCATGTAAAAAATGCGTCTGTCGTAGGATCGGCTGTGCCTGACGCAGCGCGGATAGCTCACAGACAAAGGCCAGTAAATCGTTGTCACCCTCCGCCCAATTAATCCAGCCCAGGGCATTATCCTGACAGTAAGCATTATTATTGCCCTGCTGTGAGTTACCGATTTCGTCACCGGCCAGCAGCATAGGTGTGCCCTGGGACAGAAACAGCGTGGCTAATAAATTGCGCTGGCGCTGCTGGCGTCGTTGTTGGATGAGCGGATCAGCGCTCGCCCCCTCCACCCCACCGTTGTCACTATAGTTGGCGTGATGCCCATCGCGATTTTCCTCCAGATTAGCCGCATTATGCCGCTCCCGGTAGCGCGTACAGTCCGCCAGCGTAAAGCCATCATGTGAGGTGAGCATATTGATCGAAGCCCAGCTGCGGCGGCCATTATGATCAAAATGTTCTGCGCTGCCGAGCAAACTACCACTCAGCTGCTGTGCCCCAAAATCATCACCACGCCAAAAACGGCGCACATTGTCACGATAGCGGTCATTCCATTCGGCAAATTCCGCCGGAAACGCGCCGAGCTGATAGCCCTCTGGCCCAATGTCCCAGGGTTCAGCGATAAGCTGCACCGCTGCCAACACCGGGTCTTGGCGCAGCGCATCCAAAAAACTCGCTCTACTGGAAAAACCGCCCGCCGTACGCGCCAGCGTTGTGGCAAGATCAAAGCGAAAGCCCGCAACGCCCATGTGTTGCACCCAAAAGCGCAGGCTATCCATGACCAGACGCAGCACATAGGGCTGGGTCAGCTGGAACATATTGCCGCAGCCCGTATAATTCAGATAATGGCGTGGCGTGTCGGGTTCTAGGCAGTAGTAGGACGCATTATCCAGGCCGCGATAGCACAGAGTCTGCCCAAATTCATCGCCCTCCGCGCTGTGGTTAAACACCACATCCAGCACCACCTCAATTCCCGCCGCCCGCAGGCGCTGTATCGCCTGCCTGCAACCCACTAGGCCTGCCGGGCCAAAATAACGCGGCTCCGGTGTGAAAAAGGCAATCGAATTATAGCCCCAATAATTACGCAGGCCACGGCGCTGTAAAAAAGGCTCATCGACTAAGACATGGACCGGCAGCAGTTCCAGCGTCGTTACGCCCAACCGCAGCAAGTGGTCGATCACCGCGTCGGTCGCCAACCCCTCATAAGTACCGCGCAGCGCGGCTGGCAACTGCGGGTGGAGCTGGGTCAGCCCTTTGACATGCGCCTCATAGATCAGCCTTGTGCCTGGGCGATGTTGTATCACCTCTGAGGCATCCAATAATTGCCCTGGAACAGTGGACGCACTGACCACCGCCTTAGGCACGTACTGCGCGCTGTCTAAGCGATTGAACGACAGGTCGTCTTGCCCACTGCTCATTTCATAGCCAAACAGCGACGGATGCGGCTGCCAGCGACCACAGAGTTCACGGGTGTACGGATCAAGCAATAGCTTATGCGGGTTAAAGCGGTGGCCCTGCTCCGGCGCATACGGGCCATAGGCTCGCAGGCCATAACGCGCACCGGCTTGAAGGCCCGGCATGTAGCCGTGCCAAATAGCACCGCTGCGCTCTGGCAGAGCGTAGCGTTCCAGCTCCTGCTGCCCATCCGCGCTGAACAGGCAGACCTCGATTTTATGGGCGTGCGCCGAAAACACGGCGAAGTTCGTGCCTTCGCCGTCGTATGTCGCCCCCATGGGGTTAGCCGAACCGGCTTGTAGTGCGTATTTCATGGATTTCATTGTGGCACAGGCCAACAAGCCCCTAGGAAGCCTGTCTGCCCGCAAGCTCCCCGGCGTAGTCTGCGCCTATATGCGGTCAATCATCGTCTGAGTTATCAGACAAATGCCATTCTCAGTGCGCCGGAAACGCGCTGCATCCAGCGCCGCATCTTCACCAACGATAAGGCCTGCCGGAATATTCACCCCACGATCAATCACCACATTACGCAGCTGCGCCCGCCGCCCAACATTCACATAAGGCAAGGCCACTACGCCAGTTAAGGTCGAGTAGGAATGAGTGCGTACCCCGGTATACAGCAAACAGCGCTCTAATTGTGAACCGGAAACAATACAACCACCGGATACCATCGAGGACACGGCGCTACCGCGACGGCCCGCCTCATTGTGAATAAACTTAGCCGGAGCCGTCAGCTCAGAATAAGTCCAGATCGGCCAGGCATTATCATAGATATCCAGCTTGGGACTAAAGTCAGTCAGGTCAATATTTGCCTGCCAGAACGAATCGATCGTACCGACATCACGCCAATAGGGCGCTTCTTCTGAATCGCTGCGCACACAGGAACGGCTGAACGGGTGGGCAAACGCCTTGCCGCGCTGCACTAAAGCCGGAATCAGGTCATGCCCAAAATCATGGCTGGAATCGAGGTTGTCTGCGTCCTGTTTTAAGAGCTCGATGAGAAAATCGGTCTTAAATACATAAATCCCCATACTCGCCAGGGCCAGTTCCGGCGAACCGGGTATCGCTGGGGGATCAGCCGGTTTTTCCAAAAAATCCTGAATCAGGTCATGGCTATCGACCCGCATCACCCCAAAGCCAGACGCT
The DNA here is from genome assembly GCA_937925855.1 of uncultured Thiotrichaceae bacterium. GTDB lineage: Bacteria > Pseudomonadota > Gammaproteobacteria > Thiotrichales > Thiotrichaceae > Thiolinea. The sequence goes on along the minus strand of CALAMO010000007.1, from coordinate 94,985 downwards.
TCGGCGCGCGGCACTTCGATACAGCCCACCGTCACTTCGGCATCGGTATCGACGTGCTGCTTAATCATTAGTGAGTAATCCTGCTTGTACACATGATCACCAGCCAGCACCAGCACGTAGTCCGGCGCATAGCCCTCGATAATATCAATATTCTGTGTGACCGCATCAGCGGTGCCCTTATACCAATCGGTTTTACCGGTGCGCTGTGAGGCAGGCAGGATATCTAAAGATTCATTGCGCTCAGCACGGAAAAAGTGCCAGCCGCGCTGTAAATGACGGATCAGGCTATGCGCTTTATATTGGGTCGCGACGCCAATGCGACGAATCCCTGAGTTCACCGCGTTCGACAACGGGAAGTCAATAATGCGGCTTTTACCGCTAAAAAAAACGGCGGGTTTAACCCGGTTATCCGTTAATTCATGCAGGCGACTACCGCGCCCGCCTGCCAACACGAATGCCATGGTGCGCTGGGCTAATCTGTGTGCTTCCATATCCCTCTCCTCGCCTCAATTGATCGGACTAAGCCTCCATATCTCTTTATTATAAGCCTGCATCGTGCGGTCAGTGGAAAAAAAGCCGCTGTGCGCGGTATTTAGGATGCTCATCTGCGTCCAACGCTGAGAATTGCGCCAAGTCTGTTCAACCTGCAGCTGTGCCTCAATAAAACTGCGAAAATCTGCCAGTGTCAGCCAGGGGTCATCCGCACTCAACAGGGCATTGATCACATGATCAAAAATACCGGGTTCACAGGCGTTAAAATGACCAGATTGCAGCAGCGCCAACACCTGCTGTAGATCCGTATCAGCTGCCACAATATCAGCGGGGCGATAATCATGGCGTGCCGCGTCTACCTCCGCCGCATTCAGCCCAAACAGAAAGAAATTATCGCGCCCAACCGCCTCCATAATTTCAATATTAGCGCCATCATACGTGCCAATCGTCAGCGCCCCGTTCATCATGAATTTCATATTACCGGTGCCGGAGGCTTCCTTGCCCGCCGTGGAAATTTGTTCGGATAAATCGGCAGCAGGGGCAATGACTTCCATACTGGATACCCGGTAGTTCGGGAAGAACACCAATTTAAGCTGATCACCCACATCGGGGTCATTGTTAATGACATCTGCCACATTATTAATCAGCTTAATAATCGCCTTCGCCATCCAGTAACCCGGTGCGGCTTTGCCACCAATTAGCACAACCCGTTTGACCGGCATATCGCGGTCTAACTGCCCGTCCGACTGAACCTGAACCCGCTGTTTAATCTGGATATAGCAGTGAATCACATGCAGTACGTTCAGCAGCTGCCGCTTATATTCATGGATACGTTTGACCTGAATATCAAACAGCGCGCGGCTATCGACCATAATCCCACAGGTCTGTTGAATCAGCTCAGCCAAACGCTGCTTATTATGCTGTTTGACGGCCTGCCACTCCCGCTGAAAATCGGCCTGCTTGGCCTGCGCATAAGGCTGCAGCTGGTCTAGCTGGGCCAAATCCCTGATCCAGCCCTCGCCCAATACCGAGCTAATCAAACGGCTAAGCGCCGGGTTAGCGTGCGCCAACCAGCGTCGGGGCGTGACCCCGTTGGTTTTATTGTTGAATTTATGCGGCCACAGCTGATAAAAATCTTGGAACAGGCCCTCGACCAGCAGCTGGGAATGCAGCGCCGCCACGCCGTTTACCGAGAAACTGCCCACAATCGCCAGCCAAGCCATGCGCACCTGGGGCACCTCACCTTCCTCAATGATCGACATGCGCTGCTGGCGGGCGGTATCGCCGGGCCAATGCTGTGCCACTTCGCGTAAGAAGCGGGCATTAATCTCGTAGATAATATCCAATAGGCGCGGTAGCAGGCGCTCGAATAAGTGCACCGGCCAGCGTTCCAGCGCTTCCGGCAGCAGGGTATGATTGGTATAAGCAAGGCACTGCGTGGTGATCTGCCAGGCTTCAGTCCAGGCCAGCTGTTTATCATCCAGCAGAATGCGCATCAGCTCCGCCACCGCAATGGTGGGATGGGTATCATTCATTTGGAACACATTTTCAGTCGCAAAGCGTCGGAAGTCTGGTTGCTCCTGCGCCGCGATATACTGATCTTCCCAACTGCGAATCGCATCCTGCAGGCTAGCAGACGCCAGGAAATACTGCTGGCGCAGGCGCAACTCTTTGCCATTTTCGCTGCTATCATTCGGATACAGCACCATGGAAATATGCTCGGCGTTATTCTTCGCTTGCACCGCCTCGGTATAACTACCGGCGTTAAATTCATTGAGATCAAAGGCATCAGTGGCGGCGGCTTTCCACAGGCGCAGCGTATTCACCGTGCCATTTTGGTAACCTGTAATCGGCATATCATAGGGAATCGCCAGCACGGTATGAGTCTGCGCCCAGCGCGCGCGCTGGCGGCCACTGTCATCACGATAAAATTCAGTCTGCCCACCAAAATGAATGGTTCTCGCGTATTCGGGGCGTTCAATTTCCCACGGCTGGCCGTCGCGCAGCCAGTGATCCGGCTCTTCCAGCTGATAGCCATTCACTAGCTGCTGGCGAAACATACCGTATTCATAGCGCAGACCATAGCCAGTCACCGGCAGTGACAGCGTGGCACAGCTGTCCATAAAGCAGGCCGCCAACCGGCCTAAACCGCCGTTGCCCAGCCCGGCATCGGCTTCCTGCGAGGCAATATCTTCCAGCTCAGCACAGTCAGCATGCAGCGCCTGCTCAACGGCTGCGGTCAGCCCCAGATTCAACAAATTATTGCCCAGCGACCGCCCGATTAGAAATTCGAGCGACATGTAATAAGCGCGCCGCACGCCGCGTTGCTGGTAAGCCTGCTGGGTTTTGTGCCAGTCGGCCATCAACCGATCACGCAGGGTATAAGCCAGCGCGCTGTAGCGATAAACCGGCTCACAGTCCGAAGAGCGCCCGAGGTGGCGGTACAGGTAACGCTGCACATCGTGGTTTAAGGCGGCGGGAGAATTATCTGCCGGAGCTAAGGTGGCCGGTGTGCAGCCCGCGTACACGTCAGCAGGTGCCAGTTTGGTTTCACTATTCATATTTATATTTTACGCTGTGCGTCGTTGGACGCCACCTGATTCATTAATGGACGGCGGAGTATACACGCAGGTAAGCGCGCGCACTACGCTGCCAGCCAAAATCAGCGCGCATGGCATTACGCTGTAGCTGCTGCCAATGGTTTTTATCAGCGTAGTGCTGCAAGGCCCAATGGATTGTCCCACTGAGCGCCTGCGCATCCGGGCGGTAAAATACAAAGCCGTTAGCCGTTCCCGCCGCGATGTTTTCATCCGTAGCATTCACCACCGTATCCGCCAAGCCACCGGTGTGATACACCACCGGCAAGGTGCCGTATTTAAGGCTATACATCTGATTCAGGCCACAAGGTTCAAAGCGCGACGGCATCATAAACAGATCGCAACCCGCCTCCAACAGGTGGGCCAGCGCTTCGTTGTAACCGATATAAACCGCTACCCGCTCCGGGTGCTGTGCCGCCAGCTGATTCATCCACTGCTCGTAGTGGGCGACCCCACTCCCAATCAGGATAAAGCGCGCCGCTGTGTGTGCTAACAGTTCAGGGATAGCCTGTAAAATCAGGTCAATTCCCTTTTGCTCTACCAGCCGTCCCACAAAACCTAGCAGCGGCTGGGCTGAGGCCTCGTCATCTGCGCCAAGGCCAAACTGGTCTAGCAGCGCCTGTTTGTTCTGCGTCTTACCCGGCTGGATCGCTTCAGCGCTAAAATAATGAGGCAGATACGGATCATGCGCTGGGTTCCAGGCCACCTCGTCAACACCATTTAAAATACCGCTGAGCTTCCAGGCGCGGGAACGCAGCAAACCCTCCAAACCATAGCCAAAGGCCGGCGTGCAAATTTCCTGGGCGTAAGTTGGGCTAACCGTTGTCACCGCATCGGCATAAACAATGCCCGCTTTCAGCATGGAAAACCCGCCGTAAAACTCCATGCCCTCACTCGACCACCAGTGCTCACTCAGATGCAGACGCTCAAACAGTTCACGCGAGAAATGACCGCCGTAGGCTAAATTATGAATGGTGAATACACAGCGTGGCCGCTCCGGCAAATCCTCCAGCAGAGCGGGCACTAAACCGGTTTGCCAATCATGCACATGCACCACATCTGGTTTCCAATTCAGCGCCAGCTGATCGGCAGCCAATACAGCCACCGCGCGCGCAAACACACAAAAGCGCTCTGCATTATCCGGCCAGTCAGTGCCGTCAGGCTGTAGGTAGGGATTTCCAGGGCGCTCGAATAACGCAGCACACTCCGCCAGCCAGAGCGTACCGGCAAACGCCTCATGCTGGGCAGCTAAGATAGTCACCTGATGCGTGCGGCCATCCCCCCAAATATCCAGTGTGCCAAGCTGGCAAGTGTGCTCAACTTGCGCGAGCACAGAGGCATAAGCAGGCAACAATAAGCACACATCGTTGTCCATATCACTGAGCGCCCGTGGCAAACCGTAAGCCACATCGGCGAGGCCACCGGTTTTAATAAGCGGGTAGATTTCGCTGGCGGCGAAGAGAATCTTCATGGGGTGTGGGTTCCATTGCTGCAATTAGGCACGTTTAATCAGGGTCACAGTCACTAGCCCGCAAGAAATTTTATCCACAAGCTCTGCAATCTGAAATTTTACATTAAATCATTACTCAGGAGTCGAATCATGCCACAAAGTCTGTACCGATGGCTTAAAAGCCTATGTTGTTTGCTGCTGTTCGCCACCGGCCAAGCGGCATACGCCGCCGACGCTGCCGTACGCGCCCACATTCTAGCGGTCTCTGATACGGTCAAAAGCGGGAAATATGTGCGCCAGCGTTTTAGCACACAGCTGGAACAACCGTTTAATCCAGACGACGCGCGTAAAAAACTGCTGATTATAGGCGACAGTCACGCGCAGGACTTGACAAATGCGCTGTGGGAAAATGGGGTGCAGCAGCGCTATCAGTTCAGCACCCGGCGCATCCCAGCCATTTGTGGCTTATACCTCGGCACAGAAAATATTAAAGCGCTGATAGACCAGAAACACCGCGCCATTTGCGCTGAAGCGGATACCTTGCACAATGCGCTGCCACAGATCAGGCAGGCCGACGTGGTCATTATCGCCGCCAACTGGAAACTGTGGTCAGTGCAGCGCTTGCAAACAACGGTACAGAACCTCGCTATGCAAGCACCGCAGCAGCTGTTCGTCGTTGGGCGCAAAAATTTCGGTAAGCTGCGACTGCGTCAATACCTGCGCCTGTCAGCAACTGAGCTGCGCCAGCTGCGCAACCCGGTACGCGGCGCCCAACAGGCCATCAACCAGATTATGCAGCAGACCTTAGCCCGCGACGTGTTTGTCGATATTCAAGGCTTGCTCTGCCAAAGCGCAGACGACTGTCCGTTATTCACCCCGGAACTGCGCTTAATTAGCTTTGATGGCGGGCACTTAACCCAGGATGGGGCGCGCTATGTGGGGGGTGTGCTGCTGCGGCATTCGCCGTTGGATCGGCTTTGAGGGGTGAAGGTTTTCATAGCTTAAGCGGAGTCGTTATGACCCAATCATCACCGGCTTAATCCCCAAATGATTGCGCCACACCACATAGGCCATCACCGGCTGTGCTTGCGTTTCCAAGGCGTGCGGCTGATTGGAAGCGTGGAATGCGCTATCGCCCACGTTCAGGTTTACACTCACCTCGCCAACCTGCTCCTGCCGCTTAAAGACACCTTCTCCGGCCAGCACATAATACAGTTCTTCAGCCGGATGCTGGTGCCAGGGGTAATAAAAATCAGCGGGCATAGCGACCATATAAGCTGCCATTGTTGCACTTGTCCAAATGCCGCCGCTGCCGATTAGACAGTAACAGCTAAAGCGCTGCATAAAATCAGCGCTGGCCCCGCTCCCAGCGTAACTATCACCCCAGTGAGCCACTGACCCGGCCTGATATAACACCTGTGCTAACGGGTGCTCCGCATTTTGAAAACACACCTCGGCCCTGAAGTGATCCGCACAGGGTAAATGCCGCGGACTCAGGTCAAGCGGCTGTAAGTCATCAGGAAAAGCGACAAATTCAGCCACCTCCGGCACGGTAGTGTGCAGCGTATGTATTTCATCCAGCAGCGTTGTCAGTAGGGGATTCATGCGCATATGAACTCATTATTCGTCACCGCCATGATATTATCCAACACGGTATGGCCCAACGCTAATAATTCATCATCCGGCGGCACTAAATCTGGTATTTGCACCACCGTCATTCCCGCCGCCACGGCGGCTTTTACCCCATTAGCAGAGTCTTCCAGCGCTAGACAAGTCGCAGGTTCAACCGCCATGCGTGCCGCCGCTAGCAGGTAAATCTCCGGCGCAGGTTTGCTCTGCATGACCTGATCACCACCGACAATCAGGCGGAAATAATCCAAAATCCCAGCCTGTGTTAATTTATGCTTGGCCTGTGCGCTTGTACTAGAAGTCACCACTGCCATTGGAATATTTAAGGCCGTAGTATGCTTTAGAAATGCCGCAACACCCGGCATTAATGGAATGGGTGTATCCTCCGTCAGCGCTCGATACTGTGTTTGCCACTGCGCTGCAAACACCTCAGCATCCATGATACCCGCCAGACCTTCTCGCAACAGCGTCTTACCCAAGGCGGTATTCGTACCCACCAGACGGGTAAACACATGCGATAAGTCACCCAGCTCAAAACGCGCACAGGTCGACTCGAAAGCCGCCAAGGCTAGCTTTTCACTGTCCAATAGCAGCCCATCCATATCAAAAAGTACCGCGTTAAAATTCTGCATCTCAGCCTTTCTCCCTTTCATCATTTTCTACCCTCATCGAACCTGCCACACGCTGACAGGCCTACTCTAGCAGACTGTTGACAGCTGATGCGGGCGGGCTTTGCAAAAACCGTTTAGCGGGTATAATGCCAATTAATACAGCATAGCTATTCACTCTTTAATAAGTAATCAGAACAATGAAAAAACTCAAAAATGAAAAAGAACTGCTAAAAAAAGCCATTGCAGCAGGCGTGGTCTACGGTGAACGCAGGAAAGTGGTTGAGTTTGAACCAACGGACTCGGCAGAAGATAAAATCAACTATATCTACCGTCTGTTAGTCCACGATAAAATTATTCAGCCGCTGCCACAGGATAAACTGTCTTTACCTGAGATTAAACATCGGCTGGCAATCTGGGCCTCGAAATTGAAATAGATGCAATTCATTTGCCTGCAACCTCCCTAGGCTTTACAATCGCGCCGCATTAGATTCCATAATACTTTGAACGCATTGGAGATAAACAGTGTCTATCGAACGCACAATTTCTATTATCAAGCCGGACGCGGTCGCTAAAAATGTGATCGGCCAGATCTACAGCCGTTTTGAAAACGCGGGTCTACAGGTCATCGCTGCACAAATGATTCACCTCAGCCAAGAACAAGCCGAGGGTTTCTATGCTGTGCATAAGGAACGTCCGTTCTTTGCTGACCTCGTTAACTTTATGACCTCTGGCCCAGTTATGGTACAGGTGCTGGAAGGCGAAGACGCCGTTGCTAAAAACCGTGAACTCATGGGCGCCACTAACCCAAAAGACGCGGATGCTGGCACAATTCGCGCGGACTTCGCGGACAGCATTGACGAAAATGCTGTACACGGCTCAGACAGTGCAGAAAACGCAGCAATTGAAATTGCTTTCTTCTTCGCTGATGGACTGTGTCCACGTACACGCTAATACTGATTATTGGCGCAGCGTTTTCCGTCATGGCGAAGCGCTGCGCAACCTACCGGAACCCACATGCCCACCGCCACTAAAGTCAATCTGTTGAACTATAGCCAGGAGGCGCTGAAAGATTACTTTCGCACCGTTGGCGAAAAGCCTTTTCGTGCAACGCAGGTGATTAAATGGCTGCACCAGATGGGGGTGACCGACGTTGATCAGATGAGTAACCTAAGCAAAGACTTGCGCGCCTTCTTGCAGGAACACACCGAAATCCGCCCCCCGGAAATTGCGATGGAGCAGCAATCCGCCGATGGCACCTATAAATGGCTGCTGCGGCTGGACGACGGTAACGCCATTGAGACCGTATTTATCCCAGAAGATGATCGCGGCACGCTGTGCATCTCTTCTCAGGTGGGCTGTGCGCTGGATTGCACCTTCTGCTCCACCGCCCGCCAGGGCTTTAACCGCAACCTGACCGTCGCCGAAATCATTGGGCAGCTGTGGATTGCCAAACGCGCGTTGCAACGCGACCCGAAAGGCCCGCGTGCCGTCACTAATGTGGTGATGATGGGCATGGGCGAACCACTGCTTAACTTTGAGCCACTGGTTGCCGCGCTAGCGCTGATGATGGATGACCATGCCTATGGCCTCAGCCGACGCCGGGTCACCGTCAGCACCTCCGGCGTTGTGCCCGCCTTAGACCGCTTGGGCGATGTCATTGATGTTTCGCTAGCGGTGTCTCTACATGCACCCAATGATGCGCTGCGTGACCAGCTGGTGCCGCTGAATCGAAAATACCCTATTGAACGCTTATTAACGGAATGTCGCCGTTTTCTGGATAAAAAAGAAACACAGCGCAAACATATTACTTGGGAATATGTCATGCTGGACAAGGTGAACGATAGTGATGAACATGCCCAACAACTAGCCACACTGCTACGTGGCATTCCATCCAAAATCAACCTAATCCCGTTTAATCCTTTCCCCGATACGCGCTATAAACGTTCCAGTAACAACCGTATACATCGGTTTCGCGACATTCTGGTAAATGCAGGTTATACTGTGATTACTAGAAAAACACGCGGTGAAGATATTGACGCGGCCTGCGGCCAACTGGCTGGGAAAGTCAACGACCGCAGTCGAAGAGAAATTCACTTCGCCCGTATTGAGCAGAGAGTTAATAACAATGAAAATAAAACTGACCCTGATCATCGTCCTACTAGCAGCAAGCGCCCTAATGCAGGGCTGCGCCACTAATAGCAAAAAAAGTAAGAGTCTTGAAGCTGCGGGCTACCACGCTCAGCTAGGCATCGGTTATCTACAGCGCAATCGCTTGAAGTTGGCGCAGCAGTACCTTGGCAAAGCCTTAGCCGCCAACCCAAAATCCCCCACAGTTCAGCACTATTATGCCCTGCTACAGGATCGAATTGGTAATAAGCAGCTGGCCGCCCGCTACTTTGCCCTAGCCGTTAAACAAGACCGTAATAATCCTGAGCTGCTTAATAATTATGGGTCGTTCCTGTGTAAACATGGTGCGGTCAACAGAGCAGAGATGGCTTTTTTGCGCGCGACGGCAAACCCCTTGTATGACACACCAGAATTTGCGTTTACTAATGCCGGTATCTGCCTAAAAAAACGCAACAATTATCGCAGAGCTGAGGGCTATCTAAGTAAAGCATTATCCCTCAACCCCACCTTCCCTTCAGCCCTCTATCACATGGCCGAATTATCGCATCGACAAAATAAAAATGCTAAGGCACAAGCCTATCTTTATCGGTATAATGAACGTGCTCCGATCACATCGGAGACACTGAAGTTGTGCTATCGTATTTCTACGGCACTGAATGAAGTGGCATCTGCACAAAAATGTTCAGCTCAATTGTTGGCAAACTTCCCGAATAGCAAGGAAGCGAGTGAACTTAATTAATTTTGGAGTTAAGGCGTGACGGACAAAACCACAGATACAGCCAGGACAGCACACTCTGCGGACACGACAGAACAAACCATCATTGATGAGACCATTGTTAGTCCCGGCTCTTTAACACGCGGTTTAGAAAAGTGCCGTGCCGGGGCCGACATGGACATCAAACAGGCTGCCGCTGAAATGCGACTGCCGCTGGGCGTGCTGAAATCCCTTGAGGCAGAAGAGTTCGACAATCTACCGGAACCTCCTTATATTCGAGGCTATCTGCGCAGCTATGCCCGTCTGAATGAAAGTGATCCCAACGAATTAATCCGCCGCTATGAAATATTGCGCGGTGCTGACCCTAATGATGTGCCTGCCTTTGCCCCGGCTACACAGCTCCAGCGCGCTAACAATAAACCGGCGGTCTCACCATCCACCGTTAAGCTGGCTGGCCTGATGCTGATGGTCCTGGTGCTTGGCGTACTGTCAATGATTCCGGCAGTTAGCCAATGGGCCACTGCGACCTGGCGCTCCTTTTCAGAACCGCCAACGGAACAGCAAATTGCAATCGCCGATAATACGGCTTCAACCGCGCAGAATAATGAAGCGACTGCTAGTGATGATAATAACGCCATGAGCGACGACGCTAGTCTCGCCAGCGACACAGAGGGTGACAACGCCAGCCAAACAGACGTCACTGCAATTTCAAGCAGCAGCAATGATACCGCCGCGCCCAACACTAATAACGAGCAGCTCGCCTTAAATAATCAGGACGCCAATCAAGACAGCAGCGGTGCAAACAGTGATAACGATAGCACAGTGACTGACACCGACAACAGCAGCCAAACAACAGCGGGCGACAATGACGACAACACGACTGCTGACAGCACAGATACAAACAACTTGACCGCACAAACCAACAGCGCCAGCACGTCCACTACGATAGCAGAGAACACAACGCAAGCGGCCACGACAGAAGTAACCACAGATGGCAATGCCGACAACGATAGTGCGGAAAACACAGACAGCACCACTGACGCGACCGCTGAAGATCCCGAAAGTACCGAGGCCATCGCCGCCAAGCTAGCAGAAGAAGAACGTGCACAGCAGCAGGCAGAGGAAGAAACCGCCAGAAAAGCCGAGGAAGAAGCCGAAGCAAAAAGACTTGCCGAAGAAGCTGCTCAGCAAGAAGCACAACGTCTAGCAGAAGCCGCTAAAAAAGCGGAAGAGGAAGCTAAGAAATTGGCCGAAGCAGAAGCTGCGCAAAAAGCAGCTGAGGAAGAAAAAGCTAGGAAGCTGGCCGCCGAGAAGGCCGAGCAAGAAAAGAAAGACAACTTTAAGCAACCGATGGAGGGCAACGTCGCGATTCGCCTGGTTTTCTCCGCTAACGTATGGATGTCAATCAAAGATGCCAATGGGAAAAATATCTTTGCTGCCCTCAGCAGCCCAGGCACGCGGCGCAACCTAACAGCACGCACCCCCCTGAACTTTAGGGTAGGTAATGCACCCGGCGTGAAGATTTACCTAAACGGTCAGCTGGTCGACCAAAAACCTTACACCAAAGGCAGCGTCTCTCAGTTCAGCGTAAACTAAGACTGTGAACCAAGATTAAACACTCAGACACTGACTCGAAATAGCAGAAAATCTCATGCCAGCAAGCGCAGATAAACATATCCTCAAAAACATATCTGGATTTCCCGAATTTAGTCCTGAAGCCCAGATATTGTTTAATCAAGTCATCGCCAAAATACGCGAGGCTTATGAGGGCTGTGGCGCCATCCCGATAGAAACAAGCGCGGTTGAACGCACCAGCCATATCCTTGCGAAAGGCGGTAATGATAAGGAAATTTATGGCTTACACCGCCTGCAGGATGCCAGCGATTCTGCCGCAAAAGACTATGCGCTGCACTTCGACCTCACGCTGCCCCTAGCGCGCTATGTCGCCCAGAACGGCCATCGGCTGGTCTTTCCGTTTAAGCGCTACCAGATTCAACCGGTATGGCGCGGCGAACGCGCCCAAAATAAACGCTATCGCCAGTTCTATCAGTGTGACGTTGATGTGATCGGCGACGGTCAGCTGTCGCTGCTGTACGATGCTGAAATACCGGCAGTCATCTATCAAATCTTCAGCTCGCTCGAAATTGGCGCTTTTGTTATTCGCATTAACAATCGCAAAGTGCTGAAAGGAATTTTGAATCATTTCGGTATTCAAGGCGATGCTGCCGAGCTAGAAGCACTCAATATTATTGATGATCTTGAAAAAACCGGCCTGGAAGACGTCACTCAGCGCCTAACTGCGCTAGGGGCTGATCCAAAAGCACTAAGCGCCATCACTGGGTTTTTCAGTATCAACGGCCCTGTCAATGCCATACTCAATGAACTACAGGCTCTTGATTATGGTGAAACGTTTAGCCAAGGGGTAACTGAGCTCACCACGGTCTGCACAGCCATTACCGCATTCGGCGTACCCGCAACCGCTTTTAAAATCGACCTAAGTATTGCGCGCGGGCTTGATTACTATACCGGCACCGTCTACGAAACCCAGCTATTATCAAATCCCTCAATTGGCAGCATTTGCAGCGGCGGGCGGTATGACAATCTCGCGGAGAACTTTTCTAAAAAACGCTATCCCGGCGTAGGCATTTCCATTGGCTTGAGTCGCCTGCTGGGTGAGCTGATTGAAAAACAAATTCTAACGGTTGGCCCACAAAGCATTGCGCCAGTTTTAGTGACCGTCATTGATCAGTCGAAGATGACGCACTATTTGGCACTCACCGCTCAGCTTAGAACAGCCGGCATTAAAACTGAAATATATCTTGAGCCTAAAAAACTTAAGAATCAGTTGGCACACGCTAATAAAAAAGGCATCAAAATCGCCTTAATTGCGGGCGAGACTGAATTTGAACACGATGAAATTTTAGTGAAAGACCTACGACAGCAAACTCAGCAATCAATTCCTACAGGCAAGCTGGTGCCCTATATTCAATCGCTGCTTGCTATTTAATCTTCAATCGATACAATGCACTCCCAACTATTTGGCATAAAGATCAAGCTCAGACTAAGGCATAAACATGACTGATTTTAAAACCGACGAAGAAAAAGCAGAAGAACTCAAAGCGTGGTGGAAAGAAAACGGCACCTCAGTCATTGTAGGCGTTGCACTGGCTGTGAGCGCGCTCTTTGGCTGGGAATATTGGAAAGACCATAAAATAACGACGGCTGAAAACGCCTCTGCGCTGTATAGTGAAAGCCAGAGCGCAGAAAAACCAGAAGATGCGACCCGCATTCTGCAGCAGTTACGCGATGAATATGGTGCCACCCCTTATGGCGCGATGGCGGGTCTGCAAATGGCTAAAGATCACGCTGAAGCTGGTGAATACCCAAAGGCTGCCGAAGCATTAGAATGGGTGATTGCCGAAAGCAGCGAACTGGAATACCAAGATGTGGCTCGTTTGCGCCTAGCGCGCGTGCTGCTGGTAATGGATCAAGCCGACAAAGCACTGGAATTAACCGCACTGGATTATCCCGAAGCATACGAGTCTCTGCTGGAAGAGATCAAAGGCGATATTTTTGCAGCCCAAAAGAAAACGGACGAAGCGCGCAAAGCCTATGAGCGAGCCATCCTTACGAATCAGGGCGGTTCTACTGAGTTTATCCAGATGAAGCTTGACGATTTAGGTTAATAGCCTAGATTCTACTCAGCACTCAGCCTACCCGCCAGCAGCACACGCTGCTGGCATAAACTTTCCCCGCATGCGTACCAACAGGTATATTCCCCCCTGCGCTGATCAGCGTTAGAATCTGGGCCTGACAACAACAGCCCGATGCAACAGCTTCTGCTCTATTAGCAGGCTGTCTCACAGCATTAACTACGGTAAGCGCCAATGCCCTATTACGTTTTCAAAATCACACAGCCCACAAAGATCGTTAAAAACCTGGTGCTACAGGACTATTTTGACGACTATAAATCAGCCCGCGCGCTGGCTAGAACGCTACGTGCAGCAACCACTGCGGGCGAACAGGCCACTTATAAGCTGGTTTTTGCAGGTACTCAGCTGGAAGCGGAAGAAAATCTACAGGAAAAACGCGAACAGCCCATCCTAATGGAGTGGGAAAAATAGCGTGGAACATTATCCGGTTTTTTTACAGCTGCATGCGCAACCTTGCCTGGTTGTAGGCGCAGGAAAAGTGGCCCAGCGCAAAGTAGAAACCCTGTTACAAAGTGGTGCACACGTCTCGCTGGTCTCACCTCAACTCGCGCCCGAACTCGACCTCATTATAGCGCGCTATCCGCAGCAGGTGAGTTATCACGCCCGTCCGTTTCGGGACAGCGATCTTACGGGTAAGAAACTCGCTATTGCGGCCACGGACAAACGCGCCGTAAACGCCCGCGTCGCCGAGCTGGCACACGCGCATAACATCCCGGTGAATGTTGCGGATAAGCGCAGCGAATGCAGTTTTATCACGCCCTCCATTGTGGATCGATCACCGGTGTGTATTGCCGTGTCCACCGGCGGCGCTTCGCCTGTACTAGCACGCCAACTGCGCATGAAGCTAGAAACGGTAATACCCTCCTCTACCGGCCAACTCGCAGCCATTACTGAAGCCTATCGTGAACGGGTGAAACAGCGTTTCCCCACCTCAGCCCAGCGCAAACAGTTCTGGGAACAGGCATTACACGGCCCCTTTGCCGAGCTGGTCTATAATGGTGACAGCCGCGCCGCAGAGCGCCTGCTCGATACGCTGTTGACTGAGCCAGATTTACCGCCGGTGGGTGAGGTTTATTTGGTTGGGGCTGGGCCAGGCGACCCAGACCTGTTAACTTTTCGTGCCCTACGCCTCATGCAGCAGGCCGATGTAATGGTGTATGACCGGCTGGTGGCAAAATCTATTCTGGATATGGCTAATTATAATGCGGAGCGTATTTATGTTGGCAAACAAAAGTCCAACCATGCCGTACCCCAGGAAGACATCAACGATCTGCTAGTCAAACTCGCCCACCAAGGCAAGCGCGTCCTGCGCCTTAAAGGCGGCGACCCATTTATCTTTGGGCGGGGCGGTGAAGAAATTGAAACACTGGCCCAAAACGGCATCGCCTTTCAGGTCGTCCCCGGTGTTACCGCCGCAGCGGGCTGTGCATCCTATGCGGGTATACCGCTGACCCACCGTGATTATGCCCAATCCTGTACCTTTGCGACGGGTCACCTGCGCGATGGCAGCATTGATCTTGACTGGGATAAGCTGGCACGCCCCAGCCAGACCCTGGTGTTTTATATGGGACTCACCGGCATGCCGATTATCAGCCAACAGCTCATCGCCCACGGCATGCCTGCCGAGATGCCTGCGGCACTAGTCGAACAGGGCACAACGCGCCAGCAGCGCGTACATATTGGCACGCTGGCAACGCTACCTGCGCTTATACAAGAGCGTGGCGTGCGCGCACCCACCCTGACAATTGTAGGCGAAGTCGTGCAGCTGCATGATAAGCTGCATTGGTATGAACCAGAGCGTCATGTCACCCGCAGTGAATTTAGTTTAAACGCCCGCAATCAGGCACCCTATCCTGACCATCCCGCACCCAAGCCAGCACCCAGGAAAAAATCGTAGGAAAAATGAACCAATGGCAGAAACCCATATTCCTATCGCCCAAATTTTCAAGCCGGGCACAGCAGCCAAAAACAACGGCCAAGACAGCGCCCAGGCTGAGCTAGCGGATGGTAGCAGCTGCGCCGCCGCTGAACCCTTTGCGCTCAGCGTCACCGATGACAGCATGCTGCCTGAGTTTGACCCAGGCTGCATTATCATTATTGACCCCGGTGGCGTGGTGCGTGATGGGGCTTATGTATTGGCAAAAGACGCAGCCAATGCATATATTTTTCGGCGACTGCGCATTGTCGATAAGCACTATTACTTAGAGCCGCTAAATTCACTCTACCCCAACCTCCAAATCAACGGCAAGGATAAAATCATGGGCGTAATTACACAGCGCGCCGGTAAACGCCGCGCCTATCATAAGTGGTATGATTAGCCCCAGCAGCACCCGATCCTCTATGAGCGCTACCGCAGCAGGCACAACAACATGACTATTCTATACGGCATCAGCAACTGTGACACCGTCCGTAAAACACGCCACTGGTTAAATGAACGTGACATCGCGTACACCTTCCATGATTTCCGTAAAGACGGGCTCAATCCGATCCAGCTACAGCACTGGATCACAGCACTAGGCTGGGAAGCACTGGCCAACAAGCGCAGCACTACCTGGCGCCAGCTGCCACAGGAAACGCGGGACAATATGAACGCAACGCTAGCCCAAGTTGTGATGGAAGCGGAACCCACGCTGATAAAACGCCCCGTATTGGAACACAGCAGCGGCACAGTGATTGGTTTCTCAGCTGAACGTTATCAACAATTGTTTCAACATTAAGCGCCTCCTAGTACAACGCTAGCGATTACCACACCAAATACAATACTGCCACGGATAAGCCTTATGTCAGCCACACTCGAACTTACACAAGCTCTAATTGCCCGCCCCTCAATCACGCCAGATGATCAGGGCTGTCAACAGTTGATCTGTGACCGACTGGAACCACTGGGCTTTCAGGCAGAGCATATGCGCTTTGGGGAAGTCGATAATCTCTGGCTGCGACGGGGAACCGAAGGCCCCGTGCTGTGCTTTGCTGGACACACCGACGTTGTGCCAACCGGGCCACTGGGTGAATGGCAGAGCGACCCGTTCCAACCAGAGGTACGCGACGGGCTGCTCTATGGTCGGGGTGCGGCGGATATGAAAGGCAGTATTGCGGCGTTTGTGGTCGCGTGTGAGCAGTTTATCGCGCAGCACCCACAACACAAAGGCTCGATTGCACTATTAATCACCAGTGACGAGGAAGGACCGTCTATTAACGGCACCGTTAAAGTCGTAGAAACGCTTCAGGCTCGCGCTGAGAAAATTGACTGGTGCTTAGTGGGTGAGCCGTCAAGTACCCAGCAGGCTGGCGACATTATCAAGAATGGTCGCCGTGGTTCGCTCAATGCACAGCTCAAAATTTTTGGCAAACAGGGACACGTCGCTTATCCACAGCTGGCGGATAACCCCATCCACCGTGCCGCGCCTGCACTGGCTGAATTAGCCGCCGTAAAATGGGATCAGGGCAATGCCTTTTTCCCACCGACCACATTTCAGATCTCTAATTTAAATGCGGGCACCGGTGCGACTAATGTGATTCCCGGTGAAATAAATGCATTGATTAATTTCCGTTTTTCAACCGAATTAACCGAAGATCAAATCCGCACGCAAACAGAAGCCATATTAAATCGCCACGAACTCAATTATCAGCTGAACTGGAAGCTATCCGGCCAGCCTTTTCTGACCGCAGAGGGCGAGCTGGTAGCGGCTTGTGTTAACAGCATCCGCCAACACACTGGCATTGAAACGCAACTGTCAACCGCAGGTGGCACCTCAGATGGACGCTTTATTGCACCCACCGGTGCGCAGGTGGTAGAGCTTGGCCCGTGCAACAAAACCATCCACCAGATCAATGAATGTGTGTCCGTTGCTGATTTAGATACTATCAGCAAGGTCTACCAAGGCATACTGCGCTATCTGCTGTAAAAGCTATTCACCGTAAAAGCTTATTTATTTCAGCGTCTTGCGTGGCCTACCCCGGCCACGCTTATCGATCTGCGCTTCCTTCAGCTCCGCCGTGCCCCACTTAATCAGCGTGCTTTGTAGGTGTTCTGCCACTTCATTCAAGCGCACGCTCAATACCTGTTGGTAGCTGCTTTCACGCCGGCGCAGTAGCTCAAGCTCATCACTCAGCTGATGAGTATCTTGCTCATAGCGCTGCTGCAAGGCTTGTAAATCAGCTTGCAGAGCAGTAATTTTTGCGCTCAACTCAGCCCGAATTTTCTTTTTTTCTTCCGCTGCCTGCTGCCTTACCTCAGACAGCCGGGTGGTACGCGCCCCCTTCGGTCGGCCACGTTTATTTTTTTTATCGGCCGCAGTAACAATTTCAGCATTAAGCACCGTTGGACTTTCAGTTTTAGTTTTAATAGTTGATCGTGGTATATCTACAACAGCATCCATTTTAAGTAACACCCCGCTGCATTATAAAAAAGGATGAAAACAGCAATGAATAAATATTACACAACGCTAGTTTATTTGTAAAATTTTAACGTAAATTAAAACCTAACAATTGGCTAGAGCCGATTTAAACAGCTAAATTTTCCGAAAACGCACTTCCCCATTTTTAGAAAATTTGCTATCGTAGATTCTGATTTATCAGCGTGCCGTTTATAGTCGCAGCTTGCTATAGGGTAACTCACTGGTACGCAGATCCGGCTGGTAGATACCATGTTTAACCGCAATAATAGCTGCTTCCATGCGCGATGTTATTTTGAGTTTGCGCAGAATTGAGCGCACATGAATTTTGACGGTGCCACCGGATATTCCTAGATGCTGAGCGATAACGTTGTTAGTTTTCCCACTGCTGAGCCACGCTAAAACTTCGTGTTCGCGTGGGGTCAATCTAGCCAAACGTGTCTGTGTACACATGAATAAACTTCTCCTTCAGTAAGATATTTCAAGCACAGCACAACCCTATTCACACCTTATCAATAAGCCCTATCGGCCACGTTCCGACCTATTCGTCGGCGGTGGAATAAACGCTTGCGACTGTATAACGCGCTGTCGCGTTAATCATTACATTACAACTAATAAAACGGCTGGTGCTATGCCTCCTATCCCCTACGCCTTAGCAGCACGCAGGGGCCAAGCATTCGTTTTTTAAAGTCAACGCCTAGGGCTAAAACAAGCCTTCAATCTCACCCGCATCATTGAGGTGAATACGCTCGGACGCCGGTGAACGCGGCAAGCCCGGCATCGTCATAATCGAGCCACAGATCACCACCACAAAACCAGCACCGGCAGATAAGCGTACTTCGCGAATGGGCACGGTATGGTCAAACGGCGCACCGCGCAGGTTTGGATCAGTCGAGAACGAATACTGTGTCTTCGCCATACATACCGGCAAATTGCCATAACCCTGCTCTTCCCACGCCTTCAGCTGGTTACGAATTTTCTGATCCGCAATCGCCTCAGTACCGCGATAGATTTTTTGTACCACCGTGTTAATTTTGTCGAACAGCGGCATATCATCCGGGTAAATCGGCGCAAATTTTGAAGTACCGGAATCGGCCAATGCCACCACCTTCTCCGCCAAATCAACCGTTCCTTCTGAACCCAGCTCCCAATGACGGCACAAAACAGCTTCCGCTCCCTGCGCAGCGACATAGTCTTTCACCGCCTGTACTTCTGCATCGGTATCCGTCACGAAGTGATTAATAGCGACCAGCACCGGCACACCAAACTGCTTGATATTTTCAATGTGGCGCCCCAGATTTGGACAGCCATCGACCACGGCCTGCACATTTTCCGGGCCAAGGTCTTCTTTCGCCACGCCGCCGTTCATCTTCATCGCACGTACCGTCGCAACCAACACACAAGCATCGGGAGCCAGGCCCGCTTTACGGCACTTAATATCAAAGAACTTTTCAGCGCCCAAATCAGCACCAAAACCGGCTTCAGTCACCACATAGTCCGCAATCTTCAGCGCAGTCGTCGTAGACACCACAGAATTACAGCCATGCGCTATATTCGCGAACGGGCCGCCGTGCACAAAGGCCGGATTATTTTCCAGCGTCTGTACTAAGTTAGGCTGCATCGCATCTTTCAACAGCACCGCCATCGCACCGTCTGCTTTAATATCACGGCAGTAAACCGGCGACAGGTCGCGTCGGTAAGCCACAATAATATCGCCTAAACGCTTCTCCAGATCTTCCAGATCCGTCGCCAGACACAGAATCGCCATCACCTCAGACGCGACCGTAATGTCAAAACCACCTTCACGCGGGAAACCATTAAACGGGCCGCCCAGCGCACAGGTAATCTCACGCAGCGCACGATCATTCATATCCATCACCCGCCGCCATGCCACACGGCGCGTATCAATTTCCAGCTCGTTCCCCCAATGAATATGGTTATCAATCATCGCCGACAGCAGATTATGCGCCGAGGTAATCGCATGGAAATCACCGGTAAAATGCAGATTCATGTCTTCCATAGGAACAACCTGCGCGTAACCACCACCAGCAGCACCACCCTTCATCCCAAAACACGGCCCAAGCGACGCTTCACGAATACAAATCGCCGTACGCTTACCAATCTTATTCAGGCCATCGCCCAAACCAACGGTAGTCGTCGTCTTACCTTCACCCGCTGGCGTTGGGTTGATTGCAGTCACCAGAATCAACTTACCGTTGTCATTACCCTGCACTGACTTAATGAATTCCGCAGAAACCTTCGCCTTGTCATGACCATAAGGCAGCAGGTGTTCCGTAGGAATATCCAGCTTCGCACCCACATCCTGAATCTGCTGCTTATTCGCTTCGCGTGCAATTTCGATGTCGCTTTTGTAACCCATTTGCGTGTTCTCCGTGTATCCGCCCCTGTTTTTTTCAGCGTCGGAATCATTGGTTGTGTAAATCTAAATTTTTATTTTTGATGCTCTGCGTAACGTCAAAACCATCAAAAACAGTGTGCCAGCTGACCGGCTGGTGGCACTCATGTCAGGGACGTCGTAAATACATCCCTGTAGACTTCTGCTCAGCTTCCCTGCTGAGCAGACCCTGCCACAAGCATCACCAGCCTCTTACAGTCAGGCCTCTTTCGCCCCCCCGTTCTTATCAGGCAGGAGAGAAAGGAGGTTTTCTAAGCCTTCTCCGCCCGAACCGCAGAATACTTGAACTCCGGTATCTTGCCATAAGGATCCAGCGCCGGATTCGTCAGAATATTCGCCGCCGCCTCAACATAAGCAAACGGCACAAACACACTGCCCTCACTCACCGCCCGATCCGCACGCGCCATTAGCTGTACCGAGCCACGTCGTGTGCTCAGCCGAATCATGCCGCCCGGCTCCACCCCTAAATCACGCAGGGTGCGCGGATGCAAGGAACAGTTCGCCTCCGGTTCCAGATGATCCAGTACCGTCGCCCGCCGCGTCATCGAGCCGGTATGCCAATGCTCCAGCTGCCGCCCCGTAATCATAATCATCGGATACTCATCATCCGGCGCTTCATCCGGCGGAATAATCGCCGCTGGTGTGAACTTAGCGCGACCGTCGGGCCGCGGAAAACCATCGCCAAAGACAATCGGCTGGCCCGGATCTGTCGGTGATAAACTCGGATAAGTGACGGCCTCAGTTTCCAGCCGTTCCCAGGTAATATTATCCAGCGAGTTCATTGAGCGTTTCATCTCATTGAACACTTCACGCGGATGCGTATATTCCCAGTTCAACCCCAAACGGTTAGCCAGCGCCGTGGTAATCGCCCAGTCTTCCCGTGCTTCACCCGGCGGGGACACAGCCGGACGACCGAGCTGTACCTGACGATTGGTATTAGTCACGGTACCGGTTTTTTCCGGCCACGCTGTCGCCGGTAAAATCACATCGGCATAGTTCGCGGTTTCGGTGAGAAAGATGTCCTGTACCACCAGACATTCCAGCTTGGCCAGCGCATCACGCGCATGTTCCACATCGGGGTCAGACATTGCCGGATTCTCACCCAGCACATACATGCCCTTGATCTTATCCGCGTGTACCGCATCCATAATCTCGACCACGGTCAAACCCTTCTCCGCAGAAAAGTCCGTATCCGTCCCCCAGATTTCATTAAAGGAAGCGCGCACGCCGTCATCCGTCACCGTCTGGTAATCCGGCAGGAACATCGGGATCAAACCGGCATCTGAGGCACCCTGCACATTGTTCTGACCACGCAGCGGATGCAAACCAGAACCGGGACGACCGACATGGCCGGTCATCAACGCCAGCGAGATTAGACAACGTGAATTATCCGTGCCGTGAATATGCTGCGAAATACCCATGCCCCAGAAGATCATGCCAGCCTCAGCATTGGCAAAGGTGCGTGCGACCTGACGCAGTTCCTCAGCGCTAATACCGCAAACCGCAGCCATCGCTTCCGGTGAGAAATCAGCGAGGTGCGCTTTAAACGCATCCCAGCCTTCGGTGAACTGGTCGATATAATCTTCGTTGTGCAGACCTTCATCCAGAATGGTGTGCATAATCGCATTCAGCATCGCCACATCGGAACCGGATTTAAACTGCAGGAAATGCTCGGCGTAGCGCGATAATACGGTCGCACGCGGATCCATCACGATCAGTTTGCCGCCACGCTTGGTAAATTGCTTGAAATAGGTCGCTGCGACCGGGTGATTTTCAATCGGGTTAGCCCCAATCACAATCGCGCAGTCCGCATTCTCGATTTCATTAAACGTCGCGGTCACCGCACCGGAACCGACATTTTCCAACAAGGCCGCCACCGATGAGGCGTGACACAGGCGTGTACAGTGATCGACGTTATTATGACCAAAACCGGTGCGAATCAGCTTCTGGAACAGGTAAGCTTCTTCGTTCGAGCACTTCGCCGAACCAAAACCCGCCACCGACTGGCCGCCATGATTATCCCGCAGTCCGCCTAAACCACCCGCCGCTGCAGCCAGCGCTTCATCCCAGCTGGCCTCACGGAAAAACTCACCGATATTCGCCGGATCAACGTTTAACCCTTTTGCTGGCGCATCTATACGTCGAATCAGCGGCTTACGCAGGCGATGTTCATGGTCAATATAATCGAAACCAAAACGCCCCTTAACACATAAACGCTGTTCATTTGCCGGGCCATTCGCGCCATCAACCCAGGCGATTTTTTCGTCTTTAACCTTAAAGCTGACCTGACAACCCACACCACAATAAGGACAAACCGACTTCACTTCACGATCATAATCTTTGTTATCACCACGCCCGGCTTCATCCAGCGCAGTAGACGGCATTAACGCTCCAGTTGGACAGGCCTGCACACATTCGCCACAGGCTACACAGGTACTCTGTCCCATAGCGTCATCAAAATCGAAGACAATTTTGGCATCATGGCCGCGTCCGGCCATACCAATCACGTCATTAACCTGCACTTCACGACAGGCTCGTACGCACAGGTTACAGTGGATACAGGCGTCCAGATTCACTTTCATCGCAATATGCGAATCATCCAGCAGCGGTACACGCTTAGCTTCAATCGCCGGGAAACGACTTTCCGCGACACCCTGTGCATCCGCCATTTGCCACAGCTGTGACGATTTATCATGCGCATCCGCCCGCTCCGGCTGATCCGAAAGCAATAGCTCCATCACCATCTTACGGGCATTATCTGCACGCTCCGTATCGGTACGCACCACCATGCCTTCGGTCGGTGTACGCACGCAGGAGGCAGCCAACACGCGCTCACCTTCGATTTCCACCATACAGGCACGGCAGTTACCATCGGAGCGGTAGCCCGGCTGGTCGGCGTGGCAAAGATGAGGAATCGTCGTACCTTCTCGCTTCGCCACTGCCCACAGCGACTCGCCGTCATTGGCAGAGACAGACTTACCGTCGAGCATAAAATTAATGGTTCGCACGGTATTGTCCGGCGTCGTATTGGAACTCATGAGGAGACCTCCTCAGGAAAATGTTTAATCACCATGCGAATCGGATTGGGCGCTGCCTGTCCCAGGCCACAAATGGAGGCATCAACCATGGTTTGTGACAGCGACTCCAACAGTTCGGTGTCCCATGTTGGCTGATCCATTAGCTTCACCGCTTTCTCACAGCCCACCCGACACGGCGTACACTGACCGCAACTTTCATCTTCGAAGAAACGCAGCATATTAAGCGCCGCAGCCTTAGCACTATCCTCATCAGATAAGACAATGACCGCTGCCGAACCAATAAAAGTGCCATGCGGTTGTAAGGTATCAAAGTCCAGTGGCACATCATCCATACTCGCCGGTAGCAAACCGGAAGATGGGCCACCAGGCTGGTAGGCTTTCAACGTGTGGCCGTCCAACATGCCACCACAAGCCTCAATAATGTCGGTAATGGTTGAACCCGCGGGCAGCAGGTGTACACCGGGATTATTCACCCGACCGGAAACCGAGTAGCTGCGCAGGCCTTTGCGCCCATTCTTCTCGATGCTATTTAGTACTTCCGGCCCTTCGCGACAAATCTTTGCGATCCAATGCAGGGTTTCTACATTGTGTACTAAGGTTGGCTGATTAAAGATACCGACCTGTGCCACATAAGGCGGACGATGTCGCGGCAGACCGCGCTTGCCTTCAATCGACTCAATCATCGCCGATTCTTCACCACAGATATAAGCACCAGCACCACGGCGCAGGTCAATATAACCCGGCTCCACAATACCGGCAGCTTCCAGCGCAGCAATTTCAGTGCGCAAAATATGTAACACCGCCGGGTATTCATCCCGCATGTAAATGAACGCCTTCTCCGCCTCCACCGCCCAGGCAGCAATCAACATGCCCTCCAGAAACAGATGCGGCACCCGCTCCAGATAATAGCGATCCTTAAAAGTACCCGGCTCGCCCTCATCACCGTTTACCGCCAGATAACGCGGCCCGGCTTCAGCCCGCACAAATGACCACTTACGGCCCGAGGGGAAACCCGCACCGCCCAGACCACGCAGACCAGATTCCAGAATTTCATCCTGTACCTGTTCCGGCGTTTTACTGCCACCGCGCAAATCCGTTAATGCCTGATAGCCACCCTGCGCCTGATACGTCGCCAGATTCTGGTAAGCCGGGATGTGGGCATGCGTATCATCAGCAGCAATGGCTGCCGCTACTTTTTCCGGCGTGGCGTAATCAATGTGGTTATGACCTAATTCCAGCGTCGGCGCGGTATCACAGCGCCCCATACACGGCGCACGCACCACCCGCACTTCACGGCCACCGTTATATTCATCGCTCAGCGCAGCCAATAAGGTTTGCGCCCCCGCCATTTCACAAGACAGCGAATCACAAACCCGAATCGTCAATGGCGCAGGTGCTTCTTCACCCTCTTTCACCACATCAAAATGCGCATAGAACGTGGCGACTTCGTACACCGCCGCTTGTGGTAACCGCATTTCATTGGCCAGCGCGCGCAAATGTGCTGCGGACAAATGACCGTATTGATCCTGAATCAAATGCAGGCATTCAATCAACAAATCTTCACGGCGTGGACGATCTCCTAACAACGCCTGGATTGCTTCCAGTGCATTATCGTCGAGCTGGCGGCCTTTTGGCGTATGGCGGCCCCGGCCTTTACCAGACTTCCAGACACCTTTGCGGGCTTCAGCCTGTTTTAAGTTAGTTTCTGTGGTCATGACAATCGCTTTAACTATGAGTGAGGATATAGTATAAACAATTAGGGATAGAAACCTTCTCATAAAAGTCACATTGTTTTGATATATGGACATCCAGGCATCTTCAGTTTTTCTCAATGAGCGCCCCTATCGTATCGGTATCTTACTGATAGATGGTTTTGCGCTAATGTCTTATTCGGCCTGCATTGAACCACTGCGGGCGGCGAATAAGCTAGCGGGTAAAACGCTGTACGAGGTGTACAATATGCCCGCCGCTGGCGGACGCTCGGTGAGTTCGAGCGGGGCGGAAATTAAAGCGAACGCCCACCTGGGAGAAAGGGTGGATTTTGATCTGGTCTTAGTGGCTGCCGGAGACAATCCCGGTGCGTTTCGCGATCCGCGTATTTTCCAGTGGCTTCGCCACCTATCCAGCCGGGGCGTGGTGCTCGGCGGTATTTCTGGTGGCCCAATGATTCTGGCCTCGGCAGGAGTCATGCAACGCCGCCGCATGACCCTGCACTGGCAGCACATTCCAGCGCTGCGCGAGTTATACCCTGAGCTCAAAATTGAACGCAGTTTATACGTCGTTGACCGTGATCGTATGACCTGCGCCGGGGGGACCGCACCGCTGGACATGATGTACCAGCTGATTTCTGGTCATCACGGTGGTGAATTTGCGCGCCGCGTCTGCGACTGGTTCTTGCATAAGGATATTCGGCCCGGTACAGAATCACAGCATCATGGTCTGGCCGCTTACTACAAAACTAATAACGCCTCGGTACTCGCGGTGATTGCGCTGATGCGCGCTAATTTATCCGAACCACTCACCTTAGAGGTGCTGGCAGACTACACTAATATCGGCCCGCGCCAGCTAAACCGCCTGTTCCACAATCATATGCAGGTCACAACCATGGCTTTTTACCGTGATTTACGCCTCATTAAAGCACATGACCTGTTGATCGAGTCACCGCTTAATATTACGGAGATTGCGCTAGCGACCGGCTTTGCAAACTCAGCCCATTTCTCACAGGCCTATAAGAAAAAGTTCGGCACCAAGCCTTCCACCAGCAGAAGCGCACAACAGACTACAATTCGGCGACAGGCGGCGCCTTAATACTATTCACCGCTCGGACTAAGCCGCAGTCACAGCACAGTTACACCACACTCACTCTGGGCCCCACTGCTAATTAATACAGCAGAGAAAACATCTTAATCCGGTACTTTTTCACCAGCGGATTAGCACCGCCCAAAAGTTCAAAAGTATCCAACAGCCTCTGGCGGCCGGCGCCCTCAGCAAACGTCGCGTCCTGCTGCATTACCGCTAGATACAAGGCCAGCCCGGCTTCAGCATCGCCCTGGGCGACCCGCAGTTTTGCCAATTCCAGCATCGTCGCCAAATCATTGGGGTTATCCGCCAGCTTCTGCTCAAGTTCGCCACTGTCCTCACCAGAAGCCTGCTCCTGTAGCCTTGCCATTTTTAGGTCTGCCATCAGCTGCTTACGCTGTGCGGCCGTGGCCTCTTCCTCAGGCACTGCCTGCAGCCGGGCTTCGGCCTGGTCCAACTCACCTTGCGCTAATAGCATCGAAGCCAATTCTAAACCTGCCTCATGAAAATCTGGCTCATGTTGGATAACCTGCGACATGAGATCGACCGCACCAACCAAATCACCCTGCTCCTGCATGACCAGCGCCTGCTGGCGATACGGCTCAGTCTGGCGGGTACGATGCTTATCGATGAACCTGCGAATTTCTTCTTCCGGTAACACCCCGGTAAACTCATCGACTACTTCACCCTGTTTAAACAGCTTAACGGTCGGCAGACTACGCACGCCAAACTGTGCAACTAATTCCTGGTTGTCATCGGCATTTACCTTGACTAAGACAAAGGCACCCTGATACTCATCTGCCAGCTTAGCCAGCAACGGCATTAACGTCTGGCAGGGCTGGCACCAGTCAGCCCAAAAATCAACGAGAACCGGCAGCTGATGGGAATGCTGCAAGACCTGGGCGAAATTCTGTGTGTTTGCTTCAAAGATAAAGGGAGATTGAGACATGCTGGCTTCCGTATTCGTTAATCTTCTTAGGTAAGATGGCCTAACAATAAGGCTGATACAGAAAATTGCAAGAAAAAAACCGGCAAATCACAGGGGATAGTACCGGTTCAAAGAGAGACTCGTATTGCCAATGGGGCAATTCTGGTACACTGGGAACGCAGGTGCTGTCACGACACCTCAATGAACCCGTAAAAATGCTGATAAATTATGCTCTTTGTGAATCAACATAATCTATAGACACATGATGCCCACCGCCCACAAGGGTGTCATCACCCGTTTTAGGGATATACATACACCGGCAGGTAAAACTTATTCAATCATTAAAAATCAACCTCTTACTGTACAAAGTATAGCCTTGTATGCTGTAAGCTAAAATCATGTTTAACTCCATCAGAACCTCAGGATGTCAAGATGTTTAAGTCGATCGCAACACGCTTATTCAGCCGTTCAGACCTGCCGCTTGGCATTTCCATTACCATTTTAGTCTCGGTTGTGCTCTTAGTATCGGTCACACTTTTTGCCCTAATCACCATCAGCACAGCGCCCAATTATCCCGACAGCGGCGCTATTGTTGAGGAACAAAGTTTTGCAGAATATGTAGGACTGGTTAATACCGTGCTTAGGTTTTTGACCACGGTGATTGGCATTTTGGTTGCGGCTTTACTGCTCATTATTATTCTTTTGGGTGCACAGTTATTGCTCTGGGCTAAAGATCGTCGCAAGCTAGCGGACTGGCAGCATAGTGGACTGGTAGTGGAACGCCTTGAATTGATGCCCGGTAACCGCCTACGCATTAATAGTACCGAGATCGAATTGAATCGCGCGCAATATCACACGTTGAAGACGCTGATTAATAAGCGCCTCGCCGGTGAGCCGCTGCACCCCAGCGAACTACCGGGTGATAACGGCACTCAAATGATCAAGCGTTTGCGCGAAGAACTCGGCGCTAGACTAGTGGAACAAAATTTGATTAAAAGCCGCCGGGGCAAAGGCTACTGGGCTGAAATAGACCCTGATAATGTCCGAATAAAAGAGGGATAGTAAAGCGTCTTCTCGCCGCGGGCTTATAATCGCTCGCCTAAGGTTTCAGCCGAATGATGCGATAGCCCGTTATTTCCCAACCCTCTGTTTCAATTTCCGCCTTTATCTTCTGTAAGGCATTTTGCGTACAGCGCGCTTTATTTTTACCAGTGCCAGAATACTGACCGGATTTAAATTTTGGCTTTTCCACCGAGCCAAACCAGTTGGAATCTTTCTGCACCCGCTTGGCCGTATACTTAAGCTCACATTCCAGCGCATGCGCATTAGGCAGCGCCAGCAGTAACCAACCGGCCAACGATAGGGCTACGGCTTTTTTTGCATCCATTGTTACGTCTCCTTGTTCAGCGCTCAGATACTAACAAGCCCGCCGCCACTTGGAAGCAAATTGCCTATAAATGGTGCTATTAATTGCATGACAGTCGATTGTTATTTGGTAACAAAACGCTCAGAAAGCAAGCAAACCCTGGAATTTTCGCGGTTCTTGCTGTGCTCAGCGCGAGCTGCTTAGCTCCCCAACGCCCAGATTACTGCCTAATTAAACAACCTTATTCGTCATGTGATAACAGCTTAGCTGCCGCCATTTTCATTAAGTAAGGAGGTCGGCGTTATAGCATAACAAGTGTGGCACCCAGCATAATTTTAACATCAACAGTGAGCAGAGCTGCCAGCATTGTTTAGCGCTGTCACGACTGCACAATAGAATAGCGACGGTCAAAATGGGTACATTCGTTGATAGTGCGCATGCCTAGCATGCACCCAGGACAAACCACAAATCCTTTACATGGAGTACAAAATGTTTAAACAAATTATCATGCATAGCCTAATCGGTGTCGGACTATTGTGCGCTGCACCCGTTATGGCACACTCACAACACGATTACCACAGTCATCAATTTCAGATCATTACGCCGATCATCAAACCCGCACCGCAGCCGGTAAGGCACTGTGTCAGCGGTAAGCACATCAATAAAATGCAGGCAAGTCAGAAAAGCCGTATCCAACGCGGAAAACGCCAGGGTAGATTGGTGCGTTGGGAAGTCAGGCAGCTGAAGCAACAGCAGCGTCATATTAAACAAGCCGAACAGCGGATGCGCAATAGCCAGCACTGCTTAACTAAGCAGGAGGCTAATCAGTTGACTAAGCGCCTGCGGCGCGCTGATAGAAACATTCGCCAGTTAAAACATAATAATGTCCGCGTTCACTACGGCCAGCAGCGTCACTATCACCGCCACTAAGTCTTTAAAACGACAGCGGCTGCCCAAAAGGGCAGCCGCGCTATGTCACCGTAGCTTAATACCATTAGTCGCTATAACAACGCCACTGGCGATAAAATAATCCCATCTTCATCAGCATACAGATAATGGCCGGGCACAAAATCAGCATCATGAAAATGCACGACTTCATCACGTAACCCAACGCCCCGCTTGACACTTTTTAACGGAATAGTTCCCAGCGCACGCACGCCCAACGCCATGGCATTAATATCCGCCGAATCGCGAATCAGGCCGTAAATCACCACGCCACTCCAGCCATTCGTCAGCGCCTGCTGCGCCAACTGATCGCCGAGCATCGCGCAGCGTGTCGAACCACCACCATCCACCACCAAAACCCTGCCCTCACCGGCCTCAGCCACCGCGACCCGAACGAGAGAATTATCCTCGAAGGCCTTAATGGTAGAGACCGGGCCAGAAAAACGCTTGTGGGCACCGTAGCTGTGGAAACCGGGTTGTACGACCTGTAACGCCTTATCCGCGTAGTCATCCAATAAATCTGCAGTTTTAAAGGTCATAGGCACTTCTACGTTAGCGGTTTTAAGTTCAACGGATACTTAGCCAAACTGATTCATCGTATTATCTTTACCGGCGGCTTTGAGCGCAGCCTCACCCGCAAAGTATTCCTTGTGATCATCACCCATATCGGAACCCGACATATTCTGGTGTTTGACACAGGCAATGCCCTGCCGAATTTCTTTGCGCTGTACGCCAGCTACATAGCCCAGCATACCCATTTCACCGAAGTATTCCTTCGCCAGATTATCAGTCGACAGCGCCGCCGTATGATAAGTCGGCAGGGTAATCAGGTGATGGAAGATACCCGCTTCACGCGAGGAATCTGCCTGGAAGGTACGAATTTTCTCATCTGCCCGCGCCGACAGCTCGGAATCATCATAATCCGCGCTCATCAGATTAGCACGATCATAGGCCGATACATCTTCACCCGCTTCGACCATCGCATCAAACACCTGCTGCCGGAAGTTCAGCGTCCAGTTAAACGACGGACTGTTGTTATACACCAGCTTAGCGTTTGGAACCACTTCACGAATACGGTTCACCATGCCGCCAATTTGGCCAATATGTGGCTTTTCAGTTTCAATCCAGATCATATCTGCGCCGTTTTGCAGCGAGGTGATTGAATCCAATACGCAGCGGTCTTCGCCAGTGCCCTTACGGAACTGAAACAAATTAGACGGCAGGCGCTTCGGGCGTACCAGCTTGCCACCCTGCTTAATCACCACATCGCCGTTATTCATCTCATCCAGCGTCACTTCATCCACATCAAGGAAACTATTGTACTGATCACCCAAATCGCCCGGCTCACGGGTGTAAGCAATCTGCTTGGTCAAGCCAGCTCCCAGGGAATCGGTGCGCGCTACAATCACGCCATCGTCTACGCCCAGCTCCAAGAATGCGTAGCGCACCGCGCGAATCTTAGCGAGAAAATCTTCATGCGGTACCGTCACTTTACCGTCCTGGTGCCCACACTGTTTTTCATCGGATACCTGGTTTTCAATTTGAATACAGCAGGCACCGGCCTCAATCATCTGTTTTGCCATCAGGTAAGTCGCTTCCGCATTACCAAAACCGGCATCAATGTCCGCAATAATCGGTACGACATGCGTCTCAAAGCCATCAATTTGCGCCTGAATCGCAGGCTTATCGGTCTCAGCCGCCGCATCCAGCTCACGGAACAGACCGCCTAAGACACGCGCATCGGCCTGCCGCAGAAAGGTATACAGCTCAGCAATCAAACTCGCAACGGTGGTCTTTTCATGCATCGACTGATCCGGCAGCGGACCAAATTCTGAGCGCAGTGCCGCCACCATCCAGCCCGACAGATACAGGTATTTCTTATCGGTGGTGCCGAAATGCTTTTTGATTGAGATCATCTTCTGCTGGCCGATAAAGCCATGCCAGCAGCCCAGCGACTGCGTATATTGGGCGGCGTCCGCATCGTAAGCGGCCATGTCAGCGCGCATAATGCCTGCGGTGTATTTCGCAATCTCCAGACCGGTTTGAAAGCGATTCTGCATGCGCATACGAGCAGCATATTCAGGGTTAATGGCGCTCCAGCCGCTACCGGCGCTGTCGCACACACCCGCAGCGGTGCTAATGGTGTCTTGATATTCTGACATGGATAAACTCCTAAAATCTTCTGGCGTTGTTGACGGAAATACGAGAGTGAAACATACTAATTATCTTATGCCGCCCCAAGGCATAAATGAAATAAATACCGGTTATTTTTATTATTCACCGTGAAAATAATGGTGACCCGCTTTATACTGCTAGGCTCGTTAACTGCCGCGAAACACTGTCCTGATGAATCTTGACCGTATTGACCTTAACCTGCTGGTTTATCTTGATGTTTTACTGCGCGAACGCAACGTCACTAAGGCGGCCAATCATCTGGGGCTAAGCCAGCCCGCACTAAGCAATGGCCTACGCCGCCTGCGAGAACTGTTTGATGATCCGCTCTTGATTCGTACCAGCCAAGGCATGGTGCCGACCGAGCGTGCTGAACAATTACGCCCCATCATTCGCGACGTGCTTACCAAAGTGGATAAAGCGATTCAGCCACAGGCCGCCTTCGATACTTCAACAGAAGAGCATTTCTTCCGTATCATGGCGAGCGACTATGCGGAATCAACGCTGTTCCCACAGGTATTACACCGCCTGCGGCAAGAGGCCCCCGGCATTATTCTCGACATTATGACCCCGAGCGATGTGAGCTTTCTGGATGTGGAACGGGGCAAGGTCGATATGGTGATTAACCGCTTTGAAGGCATGCCCCAGTCATTTCACCAAATCAACGTGTGGGAAGACGATTTTGAATGCCTACTCAGCGTTAATCATCCGATTTTAGCCAACTTTACCCTGGACAATTATCTCCAAGCATCACATGTCTGGGTCAGTAAAACGGGGATGGGCGTGGGGGTTGGCATGAACCCACATGATGTGCAACATCTCGGCTGGGTAGATGAAGCGCTGCGAGCACTAGGCAAACAGCGCCGTATCAGCGTGTTTACCCGCCACTATCAGGCCGCCATGCTGCTAGCGGAACAAAATGACCTGATTGTGACTGTGCCCTCACGCGCCGCAAGGCTCCAGGAAAATAATCCCAGAGTAGCGATTAAAACACCGCCGTTTAAGATCCCTCCGCTGGAGTTAAAAATGGCCTGGAGCCCGCTGGTGCAGCATAACCCGGCACACCGCTGGATGCGGCGTCTGATTGTTGAGGTCGCTCACAGCCTGCGATAAACCGCATAGCCATAAACTCTACGAGCCAAATCCTGACATTTACACAAATAACCAACAGATCATGGCGGCTTATAATCCCGCACTATAAATAACTTTTACTCCAAATGAACCGGTGTACCCTACTTTTCAGACAGATAAGTGATATTCTAGTGATGGTAATTAATTAATCTAAGCGGAGAACACAATGAGCTTAATGGGCACACTCGGTAAAGTAGCAATGGGCGTTATCGTCGCGAAGGGCGTAGGAAAAATGATGGGTTCTGGTAGCGGCAGTGGCGGTGGCCTCGGCGGCTTACTCGGTGGACTAGCCGGTGGCAGCCAGCAAAGTGGCGGCCTTGGCGGTTTGCTCGGCAGCTTGACTGGCGGCCAACAGGGTGGTGGCGCCGCAGGCGGCCTCGGCGGTTTACTCGGCAGCCTAACTGGCGGCCAACAGGGCGGTGGCGCTGCAGGCGGCCTCGGTGGCTTACTCGGCAGCCTGACCGGCGGCCAGCAAGGCGGCGGTGCCATGGCAGGCGGCCTCGGTGGCTTACTCAACTCACTGGGCGGTGGTGCACAGCAAGGCCAGAGCGCAGGCACAAGCAATAACTTTGGCGACCTGTTTAATACAGCACTGCAAGGTGAAGAGCCTGAGCAAGTTACGCCTGACGATGAGGCTAATGCAGAGCTGATGTTAAAAGCGATGATTAGCGCAGCTAAAGCCGACGGCACATTAGATGATGATGAAAAACGCAAGATCACAGAGCACCTCGGCGATATTTCCGAAGACGAAGCGAATCTTGTGCGCCAGGAATTACAGGCCCCCGTTGATCTGCCCGGCCTGATCGCCAGCGTCCCCCAAGGGATGGAGCAGCAGGTTTATCTGATGTCCTTACTCGGCATTACGCTGGATAGCAAAGAGGAAGCGGTCTACCTTGATCAGCTGGCCCAAGGACTGAACATTTCCAACGAAACCAGCAATCAAATCCACGCCCAGCTGGGCGTACCGCAGCTTTACACTTAAAGCCTTGGCTTAAAGACACTCACCCTCGCCAATTCTGGTGAGGGTGTAGTAAAAGCATTCAATCCCCTCGCACCCCGAAACACCGCTTACCAAGCACCGTTTATAAAACACGTTCACAAAAAAGCGGCGCTGGGTGATCATGGCGGCGATTTGGCGTGTTATACAAAAAAAACTTGCGGACTAAAACATCATGGCTCTAAATCACCCTGACCGCCTTTTTCCTGTCGATCCGGCTAGCCGCGATCTGGCGCGCACGCTGTACCGACACATCAGCGACCTCCCGATTCTCAGCCCGCACGGCCACTGTGATCCGCGCTGGTTCGCAGAAAATAAACGCTTCCCCAATCCGGCGGAGCTGTTTATTACCCCAGATCACTATGTCTTCCGCATGCTGGTCTCACAGGGAATCGCCTTGGATGACCTTGGCATTCCACGAGCGGATGGCAGCACC
Organism: uncultured Thiotrichaceae bacterium; assembly: GCA_937925855.1. GTDB lineage: Bacteria > Pseudomonadota > Gammaproteobacteria > Thiotrichales > Thiotrichaceae > Thiolinea. The sequence continues at coordinate 61,029 of CALAMO010000007.1, read as the reverse complement.
CCAGAAAGCGACCCGCATAAAATCTGGCAGCTATTTGCAGAAAACTACTCCCTGTTTAGGGGCACCCCCTCAGCAGGCTGGCTGGATCATGCGTTTGAGCATGTCTTCGGCTTAGAAGAACCCTTAACCGCCGCCAATGCTGCGGACTATTACGCCCACATTGATCAACAGCTGGCTCAGGCGGCATTCCGACCGCGCCAGCTGTTTGAACGCTTTAACATTGAAGTGCTGGCGACCACCGAAGGCGCATTAGATGACTTGCGCTGGCACAAAGCCATCCAAGACAGCGACTGGGCGGGTCGGGTCATTACTACCTACCGCCCCGATGCGGTGGTTGATCCTGAATTTGAAGGCTTTCAGGCGAACATCGCTACCCTCGGTGAACTCACCGGTGAAGACACGCTAAGTTGGCAGGGCTATCTGCGCGCGCACCATACGCGGCGCGCATTTTTTAAGGCCCACGGAGCGACCGCCAGCGACCACGGCCACTTTACCGCCCGCACCGCTGACCTCAGCACCGCAGCGGCAGAAAAACTCTTCCAGCAGGCCCTAAGCGGCCGGTGCACGCCGCAGGAAGCGGATTTATTTCGCGCTCAGATGCTCACCGAAATGGCGCGCATGAGCCTGGAGGATGGCTTAGTCCTACAAATTCACCCCGGCTCATTCCGCAACCATTCGGCCACGGTCTTTCAACGCTTTGGGCGCGATAAAGGCTTTGATATTCCGACGCAAACTCAATATGTACAGGCGTTAAAACCGCTGTTAGACGCCGTAGGTATGGAGCCGACACTCAGCATTATTCTATTCACCCTGGATGAAACGGCCTATGGGCGCGAACTGGCTCCGCTGGCCGGTGCCTATCCCGCGCTCAAGCTTGGCCCCGCCTGGTGGTTTTTTGATAGCCCCAATGGCATGCGTCGTTTCCGGGAAGCGACGACCGAAACCTGTGGCTTTTACAATACGGTCGGCTTTAATGATGACACCCGCGCTTTTTGCTCGATCCCAGCGCGGCATGACGTTGCGCGCCGTACGGACTGTGCTTATTTGGCCGATCTGGTGATGACTGGGCGACTGCGTGAACAAGAGGCTGTTGAGGTCGCGCATGAACTGGCCTATGGCTTGGCACAGCGCGCCTACCGACTAGCAGGTGATGTTGTTTAACAAAAGAGTTTATGAACAGGCGGGTTTTGATATACCTAATCATGTACCTATTTTTTAGACTGTAATAAAACAACGAAAGTACATTAGGCTACTGAGGTTTTGAATTTTAAGAAAAGTAGATAAATTTAAACAAGCAGAGATCATGAAATGGTGCTAGAGAGGAACACAGTCTAAAACAACAACCAACTGATTAAAATAAACTTTTAAATATATCATTTAGAATTTGCCCCTTCGCTTGCCCCTAAACTTTTCTTTGTTTCCTCAAGAGTGTGGGTCTCAAACAAAGACCTACATTCTAGAGCATTCGCAATATGCCTAAATTCATGGTGCTTCTCACTCTACCCTGAACGGTTTAGCTGATCCCTGCCCATAACGTTAGTAGCAACTTAGTGGGTAAAAATTCAACTCCCTTAAATAGGGGAGTATATATTTTCAGCAACATAACCTAAACAAGCGATAATCATTCATATTGCATTCAGTTAAAGTTTAGTTTTAGCATCTACGAGGTTAAATGATGAAACATCTCACTTCACTTTTATTTGCTGCCTTGATTGCAAGCAGCTCTACAGCAACTGCTGATGTAGAATTTTCTCCCCTTCCACTTCTTGCTGGCACAGCTGTCACATCAAGCACAAACGTTTCAGTCCCAAACTTTGTCGGCACAGGTACAAACACTTGGTTCAATGATACAGCGCTGCAAAAATATGGGATCAGAACACAAGTTATAAAAGGCCCCAAATTTGACCGCCATATACGAAGGACAAACTGTGAAACCGATATTTATAACGCGATAGTGTTCAAGCAATACCCCGCAGCAGGCACAACCGTTGAAAGAGGGACAGTTGTATCGTTATCGACAAAAGAGCAGCATGAATTTATTTTTGAAGAACGGCCAGGGGTTATGTGCGAGTAGGTAGCTAAACCTACAAGATTAACTTTCAGAGATAAGCTTAGTTTTTATGAGCATGCGGCCATGTGTGCTCATACTTCAGAAGTAGATTCCATTTCTTTCAAAATCTTGTAGACAGTAGCCCGCCCTATTCCCATTTCCTTAGCAATCGCCGTAGCACCTTTGCCACTGGCTTTAAGTGCCTGTAACTGATCCCGATCTATATGGCGCTTACGCCCCAGCTGCACACCATTGGCTTTAGCCTCTGCAAGCCCTTCGTTTGTGCGTTCCATGATTCTGGCACGTTCTGCCTGTGCGACTGCTGCCAGTATGGTAATAACCATTGTCCCCATTGGCCCATCCGTACTAATCCCGTCATCCAGAAAGCGTACCGCAACGCCCTGCTTATTGAATGCCTCTACCAGTTCCAACATATCCAGCGTGTTACGCCCCAAACGATCCAGCTTTTTAACAATGATCACATCGCCCTTTTCCACTTTGAGCTTGAGCATTTGCAGCCCGTCACGATCCGTATTGCTACCGGTTGCCTTGTCGCTGAATATCCTGTCTTCCTGCACACCAGCATCTATAAGCGCCTGCTTTTGAATGTCTAAGCATTGCTGACTGGTGCTGACTCTGGCGTATCCGAATAAACGCATGGTGTAACCCTTCTGAATGTCTACTAATTCGCTTAGTATACTAATTGTGTCTACTAAATACAAATATAGATTTAATAGACGCACAAAACAGCCTCTTTTCAGGTGTACACTATATTATGGATTAGTAGACACTACGGTTTATGGTACCAGATGCAAAAAAGGCCGACTCAAAAGAACCAGCCCACCCTGATTATTTTTTTATTTTGTCACTTATGCCAGTTCAGCATTAACCGCCGTTTGCACATCATCACCGTGTACAACTTCCAGCTGTTGATGCTCAGCACCAAAGGCATTAACACTATCTAACAGTTCGGCCTCTTCCGGGTCAGTAATCCAGTAGCCATCAGGCCAATAACAGATAATCCGGTTTTGCGACGTTTCGTTGTTCATGCGTTTGCCCCCTTCCAGATAAATTTCTTGCCGCCGTTGCGGTACTTTGGATTTGCCATCATCAGGCCATCGTGAATAGCACGGCTAAAGAATGCTTTTTGCATGGTGCTGATCCGGGTACGGTCATGGGTGCGGCTTCCGGTTTCTTTGTTACTGATCCGCTTTTGTATCCATTCCCACGTTGGCCGTACTGAGGGTTTGCATTCCTTCACTGTAACGGCCTGCACCCACTGGTCATACAAACCGGTTTTCTGACCGTCAGCTGACGGTGTACTGAGGGTTTGCTGATCCGGTGTACCGGTAAGGGTTTCACTACCCTCAGCTGATGGTTTGCTGATGGTTGATTGCTGTGCATCGCCTGAACCGGTTTTACTACCGTCAGCTGACGGTTGACTGAGGGTTTCCGGTTCTGGTTTACCGGCCTGCAATCCCTTGTTAATAATCCGCTGAATCGTGGCCTTATTATCAGCCTTGTTCAGTGCCTTATCAGCAGGTGAGTCGATACCATGCCCGGACAATTCCCGGTTATATGTACTGATGGTAGGTGCAGTTAGTCCAGGCATTTCTATCTGGTCATCATGGGTGCCTAATTTTGCACTGACTGGTTTCTGTGCCGGTGCCGTTTTAGCAGGTGCCGGTGGCGGTGTCGCTGGCTTGCTCAGGTGGTCAGTGCGAATAAAGCCGACTGGCTGCTGTGGTTCCTGCTGCGCATGTTGGTATTTGAATTGCGCCATCGCCGGTTGACCAAAACCCATTTGATTGGGTGATTGTTCGCGCACATCCTGCATATTCAGCACGGAATCGTCTGTGAAGTCCTCAGTCTTGAATGCCTTACCGGTGGCGTTCAAATAGGCAGCTTCCAGATTGATAATCGACTGCGTTAGCCAGTCTTTACGCCGTAGTTTCTGACTGAGAAACAGAATCAGCAATAAGTGTGAGATTTCAAATATCACGCTGATAAAGGTAGTCACCAGCATCACGCCGGTACTGATCGTGACACCGAAGGAATCACGGATAGCTTTAAATGCCGGTTTATAAGCATCTTCTTTGAGTTCCTGTAGCGCCTTGGTTTTGGTTTCGATAGCAGCAACGCTGGCACGTTCGGCTGAATCCATCGCCCGCGCTTCTGCATCAAGCAAGCCCTGTAATTTGCCTTTATCACCCTTACAGTGTGGCTCGCGTCCATCCTTTAGCCGTTCCTCACACTGGTTGTACTTCTTTTGCGCTTCGGCAATCAGCAGCGCCATAGAACCAGCCTGTATGGTGTTGGGTTGGGTGTTGGTGATTACGTCAAAGGTTTTGCTTTTTTCGGCGGCACTGGTGCTGATGTGCTGTTGCTGCGATGAACTGCTGATTGACTCATAGACGACACCAGCAAAGGCCAGAATGCCCACTATCAACACAACGACGGCCCAATTATTGCGGTACTTGGCAAAGTGTTTATAACCAATTTCTTTAATCATCGCCATTGATAGCGGTAGGGTGATAGCCAGCACCGTGTATATGACCAGCGCAGCAATTTCAGACAGGTTATCGACCAGCCACGACGTAAAGCCCCATAGGTCACTCACGTACATCATCCAGACGAACACGAAGTACACAACGAACGTGGCCACGAACGCCAGCCGGTAGGCCCATTCCGTGATTTTGATTTCCTTCACGACTTCGGCAATATCAGCCTGTAGGTTGATGATTTGTTGATGTTGTTTGTATGCGGTAGAAATATCCATTGTTTAGCCCTCAATAGATGCTGACCAGACCCGCAAGGCCAGTCAGATAGAGAATGTTTAGGGATTGCAGCCAGCCGCGCCGGTTGACGAACAGCAGCACGCACCAGAATAGCCCGACCAGCCATTGACCGACCGAAGGCAAATAGCCAACCGGGTCAATCTGCAAATAGTTAGCCAGGGTATAAGTGATGTAGATCATGCAGACCGCCGCCAGCAGGCGACAGGCCAGCCGGTATAGCCAAATGAATAGGGGTGTTGATGTTTTGGTATTCATGCGCCCCCCTTTAGCAAATAAACCAGTAAACCCATTGCCACTAATAGCAACAGCACAGCCAGCCGGAGACGGGTTTTAATTTCTGATGGCTTCATGCGGCTACCTCCATGCTCTCTAACTGGATAGCAGCCCGTTCCTGTCTTACCTCATAAGCTTCTGCCTCCTCAATCGTACAGTTATTGACACGAGTCCAAGGAACAGCGGAAAAACCGCCAGCCTGCAAAAATTCCGCGCTGTAGTCGGCAGGGTTGAAGGTAGCCAGCACTGATGCCAGTACGTCATGTGTGTTACGTGGTGCAGTGGCGGCAAAATCGGCCCGCGCTGGCTGATCCGCTTTGCTCTGGATCGTCCACGCCTTGAGCCGGGTTTCTATGGCCGGTGTGTTGTTCAGGGCAATACCTTTGACACGCTCCACCAGTTCACCGTATTTGTTGTGGCATACTTCGCCGGTTTCGGTGTCGATATGTTCCACGGTGTAGACCTTGAGCGGTTGCGTGTTGCGGTTGGTATCAGCGCCACCTTGCAGGGTCATGTATAAAGCCCAATCACCAGAATCAGCAGCTTGTCGGGCTTCTTCCAGCAGACCATCAGGGGCAGATTCAACCCGCCGCAATTCACGCCACACGCCAACAGGAGCGCCGCCAACCTGCTGGAACTGGCGAATACCCCACGCGGAAGCCCATGCCCGCACACGCTGCGCTGAGTCGTTGGCAGCATCGCCAGTTTCGTCGTCGGTATCCATACCAAAACCGTCGATATTCTTTGCCACGTATTTGGCGATATAACCGGTGGCGCTGCCTTTCTCGGAATTAATCGCCACCACTTCAAAACGGTGCTTAGCCGCGCCGGGTTCGTCGCCATCTTCTTTCATGGCATAGCTTTGCATGATGCTGGTGACGGCTTCACTGTGCGCCTGATCCATGAACAACAGCAGGTGCCAGTGAGGGCAACCGTCGTGGTGGGGTTCCGCTACTCTGAAGCCGTAGACGTTCAGGCCATCGCGCTTTAGTTTGGCGCGGATGCAGGCCCAAAGCTCACACAGATAACGCTGTGCATCGCGTGGCGTGGTGTCTGCATATTTGTCGTTCAATCCACCGCCTGATACGCGGTGGAATTTAGACGGGCATGTGATGGTGTAGAACATGGCCGCGTGATCCTGAGTATTGGCGTAGTCCTCAAAGCCGCGCATTCTCACCATGAGTTCAGCGCGTCTGATCGCCGGGTTTGCGGTGGAGCCTTGCAGCACTTCCAGCAGATTGAGCGTGTCGCCTTCGTCGCTGACTGCCTCAAAGCCCGCCATGATTTCCATAGAGCGCTTGTGACGGGCTTGTATGCGGTTCAGCAGGGCGGTGGAGCAATACGGCTGTAATCCCTTGCGGATGTGACCCAGTTGGATGCTCAGTAATTCCTGCTCACGATCCTGCTTTCTGCGTAGCGCTCGCTCCCACCATAGCGGGCATTTAACCCGCGCCAGTACGCTTTCTTCGGTGTCACCAGTAGGTAAGGGTAAACCAACAGAATCAAGGTAGGCCGCTGCTTTCTCTACGCTGCTTACGTCGCAAACCTTGGCTATGCGTTCGGCTTTGGTTTTCAGGGTGTCGTCTGAGTGCGTCAGCAGGGTTTTGCCAGTGGTGTAATCCTGCACACCCAACAAATACAGGTTTGCGGCTTGTCGGCCTTGCTGGTCGTATTGGTAGCTGTAGGTATTGCGCACACTGGCGGCGATGCTGGCGGGTAGCTTTTGCAGGGTATCGTCAATAAACAGTGTATCGGCTGGATGGTGGTTCATGCTGTGCGCCCTTTATTCATAGATTGAATCGAAAACGGGGACACTGTGGTTTTGTCGCAGGACGTGACAATGCTATTATCAGGCATTGCTGATACTCCTTTCTTAGTCGATAGGTTGGTTCAGTAATTTGGCATCGAAGATTGCAGTCTTCTTTGCCGCTAAAGCCTACGGATTGCAGTCTGTGGGCTTTTTACTTTGGGCTATGCGTTAGCTGTATATTGTCTTTCTTTTTCTTCCTCCCTGCGGCGTTCTGCTTTTAATATCCGATTGATTTCGGCGTTCATACTGCGGTCTTTGCCGCGTGCGCGTTGGGTTAGCCATTGGTGCAGGCTACCCGGCATGCGCAGCTGTGTTCTTACTGTGTCCATAGTCATTCTCAATGGTGACACCAAATAGTGTGTATCTAATTTAATCACGACACCATATAGTGTCAAATCATTTTTTAGTGTCATTTTGGTGTATCTTTCCAACTCATGAGCAAAGAGCACGTCAGAATCACATTGCGCATACCGCAAACCCTGCATGAAAAGCTGTCTCAGTCAGCTGATGAAGGCACACGCAGTTTGAATAATGAAATTATTAAACGGTTAGAAACATCGTACTCAGGCGATGTGGGGCAAATCAGTGCTGAAGATTTTATTCGGCAGATAATTCGAGATGAATTAGCAAAAGATCAGTAACTTTTTTGTTAATTATTTTCCAAGCCTAGCGTTTCTCTATTCTGCGGATTTGCTCTTGCAAACCAAATTTGGGCACTAAGATTATGATTACAGATTATCATGCCAAGTACTATGCGCATGAGCTAAGCAGACACCACTCTTCAGACAGCATGGGCAAACTGGCTGGCACGCTTACCGATGTACAGGCAAAAGTTGACCTCAATCCACATCAGGTCGAAGCCGCTTTATTTGCGTTTAAATCTCCCCTATCAAATGGTGCAATACTCGCCGATGAGGTTGGCTTAGGCAAAACGATTGAAGCAGGTTTAGTGCTATCGCAGATATGGGTTGAACATAAAAGACGAATACTCATTATCGTTCCGGCCAGCTTGCGTAAACAGTGGCAGCAGGAACTGGCAGATAAGTTTTATCTGCCTTCTCATATTCTGGAAGCAAAATCATTTAAGGAAGCGCTGAAGCGTGGGAACGATAATCCGTTTTTGCATGATGAAATTCTGATTTGCTCTTACCCTTTTGCTGCAAGACAAGCAGAAAAGCTGATGCTGGTGCCCTGGGATTTGGTGATTCTGGATGAAGCCCACCGGGTACGGAATGTCTACAAAAAGCAAAATAAAACGGCGCGGGCTTTACGCACAGCTTTGGTGAATGCACCTAAGGTATTACTAACAGCAACGCCATTACAAAACAGCCTAATGGAACTGTATGGCCTTGTGAGCTTTATTGATGAATATGCTTTTGGTGATGAAAAGAGCTTTCGTAATCAATACGCAAGAATAACCGGCCAGGAACAGTTTGAAACACTCAAAAAGCGGCTTGCCCCATTATGCCATCGGACATTACGGCGGCAGGTATTGGATATTAAATACACGCAACGTTTACCCATTACTAAAGAATTTGTTCCAACGCAGGACGAGCAAGACCTGTACGATATGGTGTCAGACTATCTAGTCAAGCCAGAGTTACAGGCATTACCAAACGCACAGCGCAAACTAATGACGCTGGTGCTACGCAAGTTATTGGCATCTTCCACCTTTGCGATTGCGGGCGCACTGGCATCACTGGCAAATAAACTGAAACAGCAGCTAGCCTCTAATGAAAAGTTAGTAGATGGCTTATCTGGCGTTGGAGATGACTTTGAAGGTATTGAAGACTATGACGATGAAGTCGTTTATGGCGAACAACCCGTACCTTTAACGGAAGAGGAAGTTGCGGCAATTCAGGAAGAAGCCGAAGAGCTGGACACCTTCAGCAAATTGGCACAGTCCATCAATAAAAATGCTAAAGGTTATGCTCTACTGGAAGCACTTAAAGCGGGTTTTGCTAAAGCAAAAGAATTGGGTGCTGCTGATAAAGCCATTATTTTTACAGAGTCGCGTCGCACACAAAACTATCTGGTCGAGCTATTAACAGAGCAAGGCTATGGCGATGGGTTAGTTTTGTTCAATGGCTCTAATACCGATCCAAAGTCACGTGAGATTTATGCCGATTGGAAAGAAGCGTACCAAGGCACTGATAAATTAAGTGGTTCCCGCACCTCTGATATGCGCGCCGCCTTAGTCGATTATTTCCGTGATCAGGCACAGATAATGATTGCGACCGAGGCAGCAGCGGAAGGTATCAACCTGCAATTCTGCTCTCTGCTGGTCAACTATGATTTACCCTGGAATCCGCAACGCATTGAACAGCGCATTGGTCGCTGCCACCGTTACGGACAAAAGCATGATGTTGTCGTTATCAACTTTCTCAATAAGAAGAATGCAGCAGATCAACGGGTCTTTGAGTTACTGGATGAGAAGCTCAATCTGTTCAGTGGTGTTTTTGGGGCCAGTGATGAAGTGCTGGGTGCGATTGAATCGGGCATTGATTTTGAAAAACGTATCATTGAGATTTATCAAACTTGCCGCACTGAGGAAGCTATTGATGCTCAATTTGCCGCTTTACGCCAGGAAATGGACGAACAGATCAGTGAGGCGATGGACAATACCCGTCAGCAGTTATTGGAAAATTTTGATGCGGAAGTACACGATAAGCTGAAAGTGAATCTACAAGAAAGCAAAGCCTATCTCGATAAGTACAATCAGTGGCTATGGCAGCTAACCCGTTTTGGCTTAGCTGACGTTGCCAGTTTTACTGATACTAAGGACAAGCATCGGTTCCATTTACGCCAAACGCCCACTGCTGATTTGGTGATTGAAACCGGCCATTATGAGCTGGGTAAGCAAGTCGAAGATGCCCATAACTATCGTATAGGGCATCCCTTAGCGCAGCACCTTATTCATGAATACGCTGAGCAGGTGTTGGAACCTGCTACGCTGATTTTTGATTACACGCAGCATCCGCAAAAAATCACAACGCTGGAATCACTGCTTGGGCAAACTGGCGAACTGGCTTTGCATAAGTTCAGCATTAGGGGTGCAGATAACGAAGATCACCTGATCTTTATTGGATATACCAGCGCAGGCGATAAGCTCACTCAGGATCAAATACAGCGCTTGTTTACGCTTACCGCTCAGGTTGAACAGACAGGTACAACAGCCGATCACTTTCAGGTTGATTATGAAGCAGAAAAAACCACCATTCTGGATGCTTTGCAACTCCGCTACGGCGAGCTGTTTGAACAGGAAATAGATAAGCTGGATGGCTGGGCTTCAGATAAACGCAATGCGCTCAAAAGTCAGTTGAATGATTTTGATGCACAGATTAAAGAGCTGAAAAAATTCATCCGCACGGCTAAAAGCCTGCCAGAGAAAATAGCCTTTCAACGACGGGCGCAGAAACTGGAAAAGAATCGTGATGAAGCATGGCGTGAGTATGACGAACAGGCGAAAACCATTGAAAAGCAGAAAGATAGCTTACTGGATAACATCGAAGCACGTTTACGGTTTGAACAGCATGATGAATGTTTGTTTGCGATTCACTGGCACTTGATTTAGTGCCTTATAAATTATCAAAATCATTAACGACTAAACCCCAAACTTCAGGACAGAGCATCACATGAGTCAGGACACCACCAACACCGAAATGAATGGCGAAACACTGGATATTGCTGAACAGCGTAAACGTGAACTCCAGCAGCTATTTCCTGGGGCTTTCACAGAAACCATGAATGAACAAGGTGAGTTCGTTACCAGCGTGGATTTTGAACGACTTAAAGCTGAATTGGGGGAGTTTACGGATACCTTCGAGAGTCGGCGGGAAAAGTACGGTATGGTTTGGCCGGGGAAACGTGATGCACTGAGGCTGGTGCAGGAGCCTTCGCGTGCTACGTTGAAGCCTTGTCGGGAAGAATCGGTAAACTTTGATAATACAGAGAACCTGTTTATTGAAGGTGACAATCTGGAAGTGCTGAAACTATTGCAGAAGTCTTACTACGGTAAGGTAAAGATGATATATATCGACCCGCCATATAACACGGGGAAAGAGTTCATATACCCAGATAAATATTCAGAGTCGTTAGAGACTTATCTTTCTTATGCTGGTTTAGTGGATGATGAAGGTCGAAAGTTTACTACTAATACAGCGGCTGAGGGCAGATTCCACACTAAGTGGTTGAACATGATGTATCCGCGCCTGTATTTGGCGCGTAACTTACTGCGTGACGACGGAGTTATTTTTATTTCGATTGATGATAATGAAGTCGAAAACTTGCGGCGGATATGTGATGAGATTTTTGGGGAAGAAAACTTTCTTTCACAATTAATAATTCAGTCAAATAGACGCGGACAAACTTATAAAGAAATAGCAAAGTGCCATGAATATTTATTAGTCTATTATAAATCTAATGACTCCACCTTAGGTGAAATTGAGAAAAAAGATGGGGCTTTGCCTTTTAGCGATAAGCATGGGCAATACGACTTGTGGGAGCTACGAAATAGGAATCCAAAATTTGGAAGGCATAACAGGCCAAACCTTTTTTATCCAATTTATGTAAATCCACAGGCAACGGAAAATGATGGGCTTTTAGGAGTCAGTCTATCTCAATCCTCGACATACACAACAGCTGTTTATCCTAGAAATAGTGAAGGAGCAGATAGCTGCTGGAGATGGGGGAAAGAAAAATTACTCAAAGAAGGTATCCAAGGAAAAGTGCCTGCAATATGGGGAAAGCAAAAAAGAGATGGGGGATGGAATATCTATGAAAAATCCAGAAAGAATACAACAAAAGCAAAATCAATATGGGCTGACACAGCTGTTATTAACGAGCAAGGTACTGTTGAGGCTGGGCGCATAGATATGGGAGGATTGCTAGAATTCCCCAAACCCGTAGAACTGATAAAACGTGCAACTCTTCTCGGTTCAGAAGAGAGCGAAGATATAATCTTAGATTTTTTTGCTGGCTCAGGAACAACTGCACACGCAGTATTTCTTCAAAGCTTGGAAGACGGAATTCCAAGGAAGTGTATCTCAGTACAGTTACCAGAACCGACATACGAAATTGTGAATGGAGCCAAACGGCCAAAGAAGAATAATTTGAAGGCTTTTGAGCAAGGTTATAACACAATATCAGCTATAGCAATAGAACGCATCCGCCGCGCCGCCAAAAAAATCCAATCTGAAAACCCTGACTACAAAGGCGACCTAGGCTTCAAAGTCCTGAAACTAGACCAATCCAACTTCAAACAATGGCAAGCCCCCGACCGCAAAACCACCGATGAAGACCTGATCCAACAAATGGAACTTCATATCGACCACATACAAGAAACCGCCGACCCCGAAGCCATACTCTATGAACTGCTCATCAAAGCAGGCTTCATGCCAACCGAAAAAGTAGAAACCATCACATTGGCTGGAAAAACGGTTTATAGCATCGCTGAGGGCGGTTTGTTGGTCTGTCTGGAAGATGAAGTTAATCATGAACTGATACAAGCCGTTGCTGATGCAGAACCAGCTCGTTTCATCTGTCTGGACAAAGCCTTTGGTGGCAATGACCAGCTCAAGGCTAATGCGGTGCAGACCTTTAAATCATTGAATCAGAATCGCGAAATCAAGATTGAGTTTCGGACAGTATAGGAGGTAATTTGATGAGTCAGGACATGGAACGTGAAAACCATATCAAAAGCGTAGCTGAAGAAACCTTAGACGTTTTTGAAGCGATTACCAACAAAGCTGATATTGAGTTAGCGAAACGACAAGGTAACGTTGGTGGTGCGTCAGCATTAATCTATGCCAATGGCATTACAGGTGGCGGCAAAGCTAGTAAGAATATGGATAGCATTTCTAGCGAATTGACTGAAGACCTATATGATTTGAAGAAGCAACCCGCTTTTGCACGTATTGTTGTTTCCAACGAAGAAGGACAAATACAAACGTATTATGTATCGCGCCGCTCCACCATTGTATTCGAGCACGACGCAAAACTTGTATCCTATTTGAACCCACTGGGGCGATTAGCTTCCCTGCCAGTTGGGGAAGAAGAAGATATTGAGCACAAGGGGCAAATACAATCTTTTGAAGTGCTTGAATCATCAAGGTATCAACCACAAAGAGAACAGAGATATTGGGACTCTAAACCTACTATCTTTCGCCTAGACTCGGGAACATTTACCGTTCAATCTCTGCGTGAGTTGCTGGAAGAATCGGGCGAGGACGCAGATGCTATCCTAGACGCTATATTTAGCGACCGCTCTGAATCCGCAGAAATATTAGAAGGTTTACGTCACCAAGTTCGCACCGCAATAGCCCTTCGTGATCAACCCATTCTAGACAGATTTCAGGATAAAATTTTCCGTTTACCCATCAACAGTCAGTTGTTAATTGTTGGCCCTCCGGGCACAGGAAAAACAACCACCTTGATTCGCCGCCTTGGCCAGAAACTGACATTAGAAGCACTCAACTCAGCCGAAAGAGGTTTAGTTATACAAAGTGAGGCTGATATACGTGACCACCAACATAGCTGGCTCATGTTCACCCCGACTGACTTACTCAAACACTTTGTTAAAGAAGCTTTCAACAGAGAACAGGTAAGCGTTAGTGCGACCGATCAAAACATTAAAACCTGGGACACATACCGGAGTGATTTAACACGTAATATTTTAGGAATTATGCAAACCTCGGGAGCTACCAACAAGTTCATCTATAAGAACAACAGCAACTTTGTAAGCTCTGAAGTGCAGCTAAACCCAGTTGATTGGTATGAAAGTTTCAAAGATTTCCACAGACAACGGATTCTCTCACAACTACATCAAGGCATAGCCATTCTTAATAAATTGATCAACGATGAAAATGAACAGTTAATTGGTCAATTAAAAGTCATTACAGAGAAAGCCAAAATAGAAACAGTTCTGAATGTGTTATCCCAGCTTTACCAGATGGAAGCTGCATTGGGTGAACAGATCAAACAACTCAAAACCGAGTCGGATCAAGAAATAAGAAAAAGTCTGACCCTGATCATTAATACGGAAGGAAGGCAGTTCGCAGAAGACCTAGCCTCTTTCCTTGCTAGCCTTCAGTCCTCAGAAGAAGCAGAAGACGAAGAGGAAGACGAAGATAACGAATTTGATAATGATACAGAAGAAGAAAGCGAAGACCCTACAAGCTCGACCAGCCAGAAGAAAGCCATAAAAACGTATGAAAGAACTTTGCGTAGCTTAGCAAGATATAAGTATCAAAAACGTCAGCCACCAAAAAACGGACGTACCCGGAAAATCAATGACTGGCTAGGGGTTCGTCTTCCAACTGATGAAAAATTACTGGAAATAGGTCAGAGCATTGCCACTCAAAATGGCCTGAGACGTTTTGTAAAAGTATTCAATCGCTATGTAAATAATGTTCCTGCGAGCTACAAAGAGTTTCGTAAAAATGCCTTGAAAAACAAGAGTTCTCAATACCTAAACAAACCCAAAAACAATAGGCATATCGACGCGACTGAGCTGGATGCCGTTACCTTGTTAATGTTAAGAAATACCCGAGAATTGTTAGAGCAGCGCTTTGTCATTAACAATATTGAGCAGGCCGCATTTAATACGCTCAACATTATTTCCCAGCAATTTAAAAATCAGATCTTAGTTGATGAAGCTACAGACTTTTCTCCACTGCAATTGGCTGCAATGGAATCCCTTACATCCCTCAAAACACGCTCATTTTTTGCATGTGGAGACTTTAACCAGCGTATCACCAGATGGGGAATCCGCTCACAGGGTCAAATGGAATGGGTCTCCAGACAAGTAACTACCGAAGCTATCAATACAGTCTACCGCCAAAGCCAGAAGCTCAATGAGTTTGCTGGAATGCTATTGCAGCAATTTGATGGCGACCTGAGCAGCCGTGGCAAGCTACCAGAAGAAATGAACAATGAGGGCCTCGCCCCCATACTGATGGAAGGCGGTCAGGAACTGGATGATGTAGCTATTTGGTTGGCGGGGCATTTGCAGGAAATAGACAAAATCACAGATATTGGTCAAATGCCGACGGTAGCTGTGCTAGTGAACTCCGAAGCAGAAGTAAAGCCAATGGCAGCAGCATTAAACGAAATGGTTGAAGACATGAACCTGAGAGCTGTTGCTTGTAGTGACGGCCAATCACTAGGAGAAGGCACTGATATACGTGTATTTGATGTTCAGCATATCAAAGGGTTGGAATTTGAGGCCGTATTTTTCATTGGCGTTGATACCCTCGCTGAGAACAACCCAGAGCTATTTAGCAAATACCTATATGTTGGCGCAACTCGCGCTGCAACGTACTTTGGCATTTCTTGCAAAGAGAGGCTGCCAGAAAACCTTGAGCCGTTAAGAGATCAATTTATACCTAGCTGGGAAATGACTCAGTGATAGATCACATCCTCAAAACTCAGTTTATATTGTCGGTGTATAAATACTCATGAAACTAAAATTTGATGCCAAGCTTGAATATCAGCAAGACGCAATCAGTGCAGCCATTGACCTGTTAAACGGTCAACCTATTCAGCAGGGGCAATTTGAACTGTCTACCCAGATGAACATGGCGGGCCTTACCCAAACCGAGGTGGGCTTAGCTAATGAATTGTCGATTGATGAAGCCAGGCTGCTGGAAAACCTGAACCGCATTCAGGAACGCAACACCATTGAATTATCCGCTTCCCTGCAAGGCCAGCAAGACCCTTACAGCTTTCCAAATTTCTCAGTGGAGATGGAAACCGGTACTGGTAAGACGTATGTTTACCTGCGCACCATTTTCGAGTTAAGCCAACAATATGGCCTGAAGAAATTCATTATCGTTGTGCCTTCTGTCGCCATACGTGAAGGCGTAACCTCATCGCTACGCATCATGCGGGAACACTTCGCTGAGCTGTACGATAACGCGCCATTTGACAGCTTCCTCTACGTTTCTAAAGATGTTTCCAAGCTGCGCCAATTCGCTATCGGCAATGAAATTCAGATTATGGTTATCAACATTCAGGCATTCCAGAAGGATGCAGGTAATGTTGAGGACTACAGCAAACTCACCGAAGCACAAGTACGCAAGCTGAATATTATCCATCGTGAAGATGACCGCTCCGGCGGACGGCGCTGGATTGAGTATGTGCAGCTGACTCGCCCCATCGTTATTATTGACGAACCGCAAAGCGTTGATAATACCGCTAAGGCGCAAAAAGCGATTAGCACGCTAAATCCCTTGTTTGCATTACGTTACTCTGCCACGCACAGAAACCCATACAATCTGCTGTACCAGCTTGACCCTCTAAAGGCTTATGACCTGAAGTTGGTAAAGCAAATTGAAATAGCCTCCATTGAATCAGGGACTAACAGCAATGAAGCCTACTTAAAACTTGATTTCATCGGCTTTAAAGGCAAGGCAAAATCGCCAACCGCAAAAGCCACCATCCTTGAAAACACCCCAAATGGAACAAAGAAAAAGTCAGTTAATCTTGTGGTAGGGCTTGATTTAAGTGACCAAACCAATCGTGAAGGCTACGAAGGCTTTATTGTTGATGAAATTGACGCTACACCTAATGCTGGGTATGTCATGTTTGCCAACAACCATGTGCTGGAAGAACAGCAAGAAAAAGATGGTATGACCGATGAAGTGCTGAAGGCACAAATCCGGCAAGCGGTAGAGGAACATTTTAAGAAGGAACGCAACTTCCAGAAGCAGGGAAAACAGATAAAAGTACTCTCGCTTTTCTTTATCGACAAGGTATCTAATTACCGGACTTACGACGATGAAGGACAGCCACAAAACGGGAAACTAGCCGAGTGGTTTGAAGCTATTTATGCCGAAATGGCAAATCGCCCCCTATTTAGCACGTTGCCCAAACGTGATGCCAAAGAAGTTCATAATGGCTATTTTTCGGTGGATAAGAAAAAAGGCAAGGTGGTTGGGTTAGTCGATACCTCTGGCAAGGTTGCGAAAGACGATGATACCTACGAATTGATCATGAAAGACAAGGAACGCTTACTATCAGAAGACATTCCTCTACGCTTCCTGTTCAGCCATACCGCGCTCAAAGAAGGCTGGGATAACCCCAATGTTTTTCAGATATGCACATTGCGGGAAATTGGCTCAGAACAAGAACGTCGCCAAACTATCGGGCGCGGGCTAAGACTACCGGTTAATCAGGACGGTGAGCGTATCTATGATCCCTCAATCAATAAGCTGACCGTTATTGCTAGTGAATCCTTTGAGGAATACGCCAAAGGCTTACAGAGCGATATGGAAAAGGATATGGGCGATGGCTTTAAGTTTGGCCGCATCCAGCCGATTGCTTTTTCACAGCTCGCCTGCGACTGGGAAGATACTGCTGTCGGCCAGACACAATCCCGGCAAATCTGGCTGGCGCTACAAAATAATGGCTATATCAGCACAGAAGGTGACATTACCGAAAAGTTTGATCCTAAACAGAAGGGATTCAAGCTTGAGTTGCCGGAAGAATTGGCTCACATGGCGGGAGCTATTACGGATGAAATGAAACGGTATTTATTCAGTGGTCGCGTTGTTGATGCACGTGATAAAACCAGCGTTAAATATACCAAGCGCGTAGAAATGAACCCTGACTTTCAGGCACTTTGGGATAAGATCAAACAGAAAACCCGCTATAAGGTACAGTTCGACAACGACGTGTTAATCCGGCTGGCATTGGAAAAAATCCATGATATGCCAGAAATTAAACCACTGGCGCTAACTGTCGGCAAACAGGAAGTTAAAATCAGTGCGGCGGGGGTCGAAGCAGGACGTACTTTGCAGCAGGCACGTGATAAGACGGTTATCACTCATGACACATTGCCGGATATATTAGCCTTTTTGCAGCGCGAAACTGACCTAACACGCGGCACACTGGTTGATATTCTGAAGCAATGCGAGCGCCTGAGAGAGTTTCGTTTAAATCCCCAGGCATTCATGATCGAAGTTGCCAAACAGATCAAACGCACTCTGCAAGAACTAATCATCACTGACATTCAGTATGAGAGAATCGAAGGGCAGACATACGAAATGCACTTGTTTGAGCAAGACGATGTTGAGAAATATCTCAGCCGACTTTATGAAGTACAACATCAGGCTGAGGGTGATGGTAGCAGCCAAATAACACGTACACCGTATGACTACATTGAATTTGACTCTGATGTAGAGAAGCAAATTGCCCAGGCATTGGATGAAGATGAAAGTGTGCGCTTTTTCTGTAAATTACCGAGTTGGTTCAAAGTACCCACACCATTAGGCAGCTATAACCCTGATTGGGCTATCGTCACGGAAGATGAGGGCAAGCTCTATCTGGTACGGGAAAGCAAAAGCACCCATGACAGCGAAAAACGCCGTAAATCTGAGAATTTGAAAATTAAGTGCGGTAAAGCTCACTTTAATGAGTTAGGTGTGGATTTTATGGTTGCTACTAACGCTAAGGAAATCATCACAGGGCAATGGCAGGAGGACTTGCTATGAATCTGGATAATCAGATTGGGAAGTCATTCAAGGGTATCAAACTGGAAACATGCCGGGATGAAAAAGTTACCCGGCCACGCGTCAGGCCCGTCGAAGGTTTCGATGCATGTGCTCGTGTTGAATTTCCAAGGAAACTACGTGAACTGTTCCCCATTGGTACGCAATACATAGCTACCGTAAAAGTTTGCCAAAAGCACAACAAGGACGGCAGCAAAAAAGGCGAACCCTATTTAAGAGCATCTGAAATCGCTTTGATTTCTGACAGTGTGCCGGATGAAGGTCTTATTGCTCAAGTGCGGGAAGGTAGCATCAGTGGCTTAGCCTATAAGTATGTCTGGGATGAAACGTTTTAACGCTCGCCGCTGGGCAAGAGTTGCATACACTCTGTTCCTGCAACCATGCGCCCAAGGATACACAAGCAGCCTGATAGCCGTATCCGATAAACTGCCATGACTCATACTGAGTCAAACCAAAGGTCGCAGCAACAAGGGTACGCTACGCCGTTAGAATCGCTTATAAATCGACTCAACTGTAATAACGGAAACATAGGCAAGGCTTCCTAAACATCAAGATTCTGCAACGATTCCAACGCCCTTGACGGAAACAGAGGGTAAAATGTCTAGTCCAGTCAGATAAAAAACCAACCATCTTTATTGGCCGGAATGCACCCGATCTTGAAGCGCCAATAACCAAACCTCACGAAACCTATAACGGGCTTTTTGTCGTTGGCCGGAATACTTCCATACTCCTAGAAGTACGCTATAACGACGTTTCAGAAATCAACAGCGAATTATCAGTGTGTAGCAAAACCGCTAGGTGTTTGTGGGTCAACCACAGCAAACCGAAAACACACTTTTTATCGTTAGCCGGAATGCCTGCAATGTCCTGAAAGCTCGCTGTAGCTAGGTTTGGCGAAATGCGCGGGAACCATCAGCAGAAAAACGGAAAATTCTGCTGTAGAATGTCACCTTTAGTAACCCAATTTCAGCCCTCCTGACTGTTAGCCGGTTTTCTAGCGACATACCTTGCTCGGTCTGCTGCCCGCCTTTTGTCCCTGCGTTGCTCTCTCAGTAAAGCCGAACAGGTAAGACAATAAGCATAAAGGCCATCAGCGCGTGATTTATCGTGGTGATACTGGTCAAGTGGCTTAGTCTGCTCACAGCGTCCACAGCGCTTTACACCGTCTTGTTTGCGGATAACAGCCGCTACTGCGGCGCTGGAATAACGATAGTGCTTGTAGTGATACTTTGACTCACTAACCATAAGATTCTCCATATTCTGATTAACTTGATCAGCAATACCTCTGCTGAATCGCTTGATCCAGTTGATAACGTTGATCAGGTCGGCAGAGAAAAAGTGCAGAGAAGAAAGTAATTGTCTTGATAAAGACGTGGCATGCCGCTCCTAAGATTCCACTAGGCACGGTACATTCCCTTTTAGGAATAACATAAGACAAGGCAATAAAACAAGTGCGTCTTACTGATAACTTTAAAGATTATGCTATTGATTTAACTAAGTTTATCAACTTTATCAACCTGATCATCTTATCTAACATAGATCAGGCTGATAAAGTTGTAGCGCTGGTGGCAAACTGTATAACACCCACGGTAAATAGGCTGAGATATTGCGGGCTTAAGCCTCGGTAACTTTATCAACACAATCAACCTGATCACCTTTTTCAACAGGGTCAACTTGATCAGGTTGGCCCTGATCCGCTAAGTACCACACCGACTTACCCGGACTGGACTCAGATTTCTTGCGCTTACGGTGCTTAATACCCAATGCTTTCTTGGCACGGGTTAAACTAATCGTAGTAATACCCTGCCGTTTAGCTTCATGGTCAATCTCTTCCTTGAGCTGTTCACCCCCGGCAAGGAAAGCTTTTAGCATATCCTCAGCAGCTAAGCGTGCAGGTGCTGAATCTCCTCGGCCATCAGGACTAATCAGCATTTGCAGGTCATCACCTTCAATGCGACTACCCCAAGTCACTGTAGCGGTATCAATCACCATCTGATGCTCTGGAAAGTCAGCCTCAGTGCTTTCGATTGCATAGGTGAAACCACAATCTGAAGCAGCCATGTTGGTGTCACCCCGAAAGAATACACACTGTCCATCAGAGTCAGGCACCTTCAAGGTATAGAAAACCACACGCGGCACTTGCAGGAATGCAGAGCTACCAATAATTTGTTCACCCAGACCACTCTCACCCCGGCTTTTGCGAAAATGGGTAATACCGACTACGGCCATTTTATAATTCTGCGCTATGGTGCGCAGTGGCTCCAGGCCACGACGAACTTCCAGCGCATTATTCATTTCCTTAACGACGGATACAATGGGGTCAACCACCAGTAATACAGGTTTTTCCTGCATGCGTTCGATGGTATCCAGTAACAACGCCATGTCATCAGCCGGTGAAAACGGATGGCATTCACCATCAGATACTGTGTCATTAACAAACATCACATTATCAAGATTCGCTCCTGCTGCTTTAAGGCGTGGCAGAATCGTATCCTGTATATCATCTTCACCCGTCCAGAATAACACCTTACCAATGGTCGCCTGTGTACCATCCGGGTACTTACCACCTGATGAGACAATAGCAACAATCATAATTAACAGCATGGTCTTACCTGTCTTAGGCATACCCACAAACAGCGATAACGCATTTTTAGGAATATTTTCAGGCCATAGCCATTCAAGACGCTTCGGTGCGATGAGCGAAGCCGCAACTAATTTAACGTGACTACCTTCAGATTGACCCTGTTGGCGCTGGTGTTTAATATCAGGCTGATAGTGATAACCTGCCTGCTGCGATAGCGCATGACTCCGCTGCGTCTTATCAGATTTATTCCAATCACGATCAACCTGATTAGCCATGCTGAAAACAGTCGCCACTGTCTTAGTTGAGCCTATACAAGACAGATAGCGCTTACGATTCTGAGCAGCATTGTAATTAGGCGCTGAGGCGCTCCACGTATCAAACGTCGAATAACCCGCTTCACCTAACGATCCCGCAATACCAAACATTGCTTCAGTCCACGTATCAGTATCAGCGGAATCCAGCACTGACAATGCCCTTTCGAGCCTTGCCAATTCATCATTATCAGCATGGGCAAAATGATTGATATGAGTTGCCGGTTTAGGCTTGGGAGGAGCCTGACCGTTTAGCATATAATCATCAGCTATCGCTTGCATGGCTGGAATGCGGTTTAAATACTCGCCTTGACAATGCACCGTCTGATAATCACCATCACCCCGCCCAAAGAAAAATATCTGTTTTGGCGTGAAGGATTCTTTAGCGGCTATGTTGCCTATTACCTGATTGATTGCTGCTACCCATGATGCACGGTGTATTGCATCTGTCGCCTGTGATAACGGAACGAAAAGCCGCCACTTAGGTTGCTCTGGTTTACTGTTATACGTGCTGCAAAAAAACGCTTCAATCTTAGCCGCTGACACCCGTTGCTGAGCTTCGGCTAAGGTGACTTTACCTGCATCATAGTCAACTTCAATGCCTGAAATTTTTATGAGCTGAGAATCAGGAGCGCGGCTGTTATTCTCATAACTGCCCAGCTTCAACAAGGGTTGTTCGTTCTTAGCGCCGTAGTGTTCTGCATGACGAATCATATCGCAAAATTCCAGCCAACTGCTTGTACGCAATTCTCCCTGATTAGCGCGTAAATTCCGAAAATACGTCCACTCCATGCTTAGTTCAGATGCAGCGCTTTGGCTAACCTTCATAGCCATATTAAGCGCCCTCCTTTTGCTGCTCCAACCACTCATTCACCGCATTAAGCGACCACGCACGCGCCCGCTTGCCAATCAAAAAGCCAGCCGGAAACGTACCCGCTTTCATATCTTCGTAAATTGAAGTGCGCGACTTCCCGGTGATGCTGATTAGCTCAGGGAGTCGGATAGCCCGATCATGAGCCTGGGGTGTATTACTCGTCTGCATCTACTCATCCTTTCCATAAAGCTTATCAATGGATGAGTGGTGACACTGAAGCATCTGCACTCATCCGGTTATGTCCGTTAACGAATGAGCAGATGCTATGGGCAGTTACTGATTATTGCATTGCACGCAAAAACGAAAGTTTTGCACTGCAAAAATTACTTTTTTAACTCTTTGTTTGCACTAGCAAAAATACCATTAAGTTTTCTTTTGCCAATACCTTGTATTTTATATTTGTCGTCCTCTGCAATAGCGTCTGATACCCAAGATTGATTGTGTGATTTAGCATTGGCCTGAATTACTTTCAATAGTGTTGCGATAACCTTCAGTGTATCGCCAATAGATAGTTCATCGTCTTCTCCCACTTGTTCAACACAACTTAAATTCATTAACGGCTCTGGAAGCTTCCAAGGTGTGCGTAAAGATTGCGACCACTGAACGAACGCTACCAAGTTGACTTCTGAATGCTCTATATCGACTGCTTCAGGAACCATCCAATGTACGCCTGCACTTTTGGCTATTTTCAAACTCCCGTTTTCCGCATGCCTCTTAGCAAGCAGCAGCCTTTTATGCCACCTCTTAACCTGACCAAGTTCTTCCTCACAAACCTTATCGGGAAAATATTGCTTACGTTTGATAATGTCAGCCTGTATATCGTCGTAATTGCTTGGATTAATACCAATAGAGAGGGACACAGCATCTTTGATTTGAATATTGGGTATATCCAAACAGTGATCCCAATCTGGCTCTCTATCTAAGTCGGTAGAATCTGCGCTACCACCACCAGAACTTACACTTGTACTCATTATCAGTTACACCTCGTTATGGTGTTGCTCTGCAAAACTTTGCCCTGCCCTAACTGGTATTACATCAATACCATGCTGCTGTGCATCCAGAAAATCAGCCCACCATTGCATCATCTGGTGGCGTTCAGCTAGGTATTCAGAACGATGATAAGCTGCTCTAACTTTGTTCTGTTCCGCGTGGGCTAATTGACGCTCAATAACATCAGGCCGAAAACCTGACTCATTAAGAACAGTACTAGCAGTAGCTCTGAAGCCATGCACGGTGGTTCTGTTCTGCCATCCCATGCGCCTTACTGCCTGCAACATGGCATTTTCACTCATAGGGTCTTTACGTCGCCGCGTATAAAACAGGTAATCAGAATCACTGGTAAACACCCTTAACTCTTCCAACAATGCCAACGCCTGATCAGATAGCGGTACAATGTGCGCTTCGCCCATCTTCATGCGTTCGCCCGGTATATGCCATTCTCTGGCCTGCCAGTCGATTTCTGACCAACGCCCGCCCCTAATTTCAGCAGTGCGTACAAAAGTGAGTAGGGTCAAACGTAACGCCCGTTTTAAAATCTCGCTGCTATAACTATCCAGATCAGCAAGAAATGCGGGAAGGTCAGCGCGGGCAAGTGCTTTTCTGTTTTTGCTCTTGTGGACTTCGGTAGCGCCAATCAGATCGGGCACAGGGTTATAGCGAACCTTGCCAGTAGCCACCGCATAGCGAAATACCGCGCCAATACGCTGTCTCAGTTTGGCAACATAATGTAATGCACCTTCACTCTCTTTGCGCCTCAATACTGCCAGTACGTCCGGTGCCTCAATATCTGTTATCGGCATAGCGCCAATAAACTTGAACACGTCCAACTCCAAAGAACGCAAGACACGCGCCGCATGGTTAGGCTTCCAGCGGTTCAGGTTTTTCTGATGCCATTCCCGCGCCAACACTTCAAAGCCGTTTTCATATTCACCGGCCCGCTTTAATCTTTCGCGTTTCTTCTGTGTATTTGGGTCAGTGCCCTGCTCTATCAACTCTTTGGCTTCAATGCTAGCTTTACGGGCATCACGAATGGATACCTTCGGGTATTTGCCAATGGTCAAACGGTTTTCGGTACGCTTGCCTTTCTCATTGCGTTTAGTTGGGTGAAGGTACTTTAAGCGCCAGACCTTCGCACCAGACACCATCACTTCCAGATACAAACCACCGCCATCAGACAGCTTATAGGTTTTGTCTTTGGGTTTAGCTGCTTTTACCTTGGTGTCAGTTAATGGCTTTGCTGGCTTCACATCAAAATCCGCTGGGGCAAGTTTCTGTATATGCCCCTTATCTTGCCCCTTTTTTTGCTGGCTGTCACGGGATACAGCCGGACGCTAACGTACAAAGAATATGCCTTAAGGTATTGATGTTACTGATTTTATGGACTTTTTCGGACTTGCTCGAATGAGCTAATGGTGCCTAGAGAGAGACTCGAACTCTCACAGTGTTACCACCGGCGGATTTTGAATCCGCTGCGTCTACCAATTCCGCCACCCAGGCACAGGTGTGAAGCTGCATATTCTACCTGTTTTTCCCTGTTTGGAAAGTCTTTTTACACGGTGTATCATGCGCCCCCATGAATAAGCCAATGACGCTGAGTGATTTCCATTATGAACTGCCGCCGGAGCTGATTGCACACCAGCCCCTAGCGCAGCGCACCGACAGTCGACTGCTGTTCGTTGATCCTGCAGGCGAACTGGCCGATACAACCTTCAGCGCGCTACCCGCACTGATCCAGTCCGAAGACCTTTTGGTCTTCAATAACACCCGCGTGATTCCAGCTCGCCTGCATGGCCGCAAAGTCAGCGGCGGCAAAGTTGAAGTGCTGGTCGAGCGCATTATCAGCACGCATGAAGTCGTCGCACATGTCCGCGCCAGTAAAGCGCCCAAAAGCGGCACCCGCCTGCGGCTAGAAGAACAGATAAATGCGGAAATGCTGGGGCGACAGGGCGACCTATTCCACCTCAAGTTCCTACATGACACACCGGCACTCGAATTACTCGAAGCGCACGGCCATATCCCGCTGCCCCCCTACATCACACGTCCCGATGCCGCCGCCGACCGCGAACGCTATCAGACCGTTTACGCACGCCACCCCGGCGCAGTCGCCGCCCCCACTGCCGGGTTACATTTTGATGCCGCTCTGCTGCAACAGCTACAAGACCGAGGCGTACACTTCACCGAGGTCACCCTGCACGTTGGTGCCGGTACCTTTCAACCCGTGCGCAGCCATGACCTCGCCGCGCACACCATGCATGCCGAGTTTGCTGTCGTCAGTGCCCAAACCTGTGCCGCCGTGGCCGCCTGTCGGGAACGTGGTGGCCGCGTGATCGCCGTTGGCACCACCTCGGTACGCAGCTTGGAAAGCGCCGCAGCAAACGGCTACTTAAACCCGTTCGAGAACGACACCCGTCTATTCATTACACCGGGCTATCAGTTCAACGTCGTCGATGCGATGATTACTAATTTCCACCTGCCAGAATCAACGCTGCTGATGTTGGTCTCGGCCTTCTCCGGCTATGACACCATCCGTGCGGCCTATCAGCACGCAGTGGCGGAACGCTACCGTTTCTTTAGCTACGGTGATGCCATGTTTTTGATAAAACGCTGACGCTCCCAGTCCTACGGTTTGAAGTGACATACTGCGGGCTGCCAACACCTGTCATCGGGGTTCAATGACCCTGTATCAGTCGTTTTAATGTGACTTTTTTACCACATGTAGTATCCTTACCTCAGTGCTGGATGCCCAGATATGCGTGCAATCACCAGCGCTGGCTATATTCACAGCAAACTGTGTTGCCCCCCAATTAAGCAATACAGTTTCAGTCAAACCAAATAGCGAAGGCAAAATTTCCTTTTATCTACTAATAACATAGGGAATGGACAAGCCGGAGGAAACCATGAAGCAACGACTCATAAAGACGACAGCGGCAGCTATACTGGCAGGAATGTCAGCTGTCGCCATCAGCAGCGCCAGTGCGGCTCCACTGACGCTGCCCGCAGATAGTTCAAAAATTTATCAAACGCAAGGGTTAACGCCAGGAAATGTGCTAAAAATGTACGCAAACCCCGGTGCTGATGTAATGGTCAATTTGCCACATAATGCGACCTGGATAGTCAGACGCGGGGCGCAGGTCGCCGCTAAGGGTACCACCTGGGAAAAGGTGAGCTGGGATAAACAGACCGGCTGGGTTGATACTAACCGCCTGCGTTTTGATCCCCAATCGACCCGCATCGCAGCATCCCGCCGCGCCTGTATGAACAACCCCAAAACCGTCGACAAGCTGTGTTGTGGCTATCCTGAAAGCGCTAAAGGCATCCCTTTCCGTTCGGTGCCCGTCTTTTCAGTGCGTGCCCTGAAGCCGGGACAAAGCCTGATGATGTATATGGAACAGGGCACTTCGGCGGTAGCGATTGAAATTCCGCATAATGCGACCTGGGTCACCAAGTTGGGCCAAATTGCCAAAGGCGACGGCATTGCCTTTGAAAAAGTGCGCTGGGCCGGTAAGAACGGTTGGGTTAATACCGCTCACCTGCGGCAGGACCCGCAGAAAACCCAAGAAGGCGATGCCAAGCGGCAGCGCTGTGGCGGCGGTGGCCCATTACTACCGGCGGCCACGCCGCAGATGGTGTGCTTACCCCCAGCGGTTATTAAGCGCTTACGGGAATCAGGCGCGCTGTCCGGCGCTATTCTTGACCAGTTAGCCGGGCTGAAATAAGCAGCCCCCAGGCCCTAAATACACAAAGACGCCCGCTGCGGCGTCTTTTTTTCGCTTAGACTTGGGCACTTGGGCACTTGGGCACTTGGGCACTATGATTTGCCCGGCGCTGGACGCTGAGGCTGGCGCTGCGCATAAAACGCGCCCACCAACGCATCCAACCGCGCCCTATCCATTTGCTCTCCCACCCAATCCGCCAATGTATCCAGACTCGCCTCACGCAGCGCAGCATAATCCAGCGCGCTAAAGTGGCGCCCACCGGCCCACTGCAAAAGGGTATTCAGCGCTGCCGGGGTATCAAATATCCCATGCCAATACGTCGCCAAGATCTGCTGATCCGCGCTCAGAAACGCCGCACCCTGTCCCGTATCGTCGCGCATCACCGTTTCTAATTCACCAAAAGACGACAGCCCACAGTGAATTTCATAACCCTGTGTCGCCACAGTGCGCCCGGCTAAAGTGAGCTCACCCTGTTTCAGCAACAGTGATTTTGTATGATCCATCGTGGTTTCAATCGGCAGTAAATCCAGCCCAGTAGAGCTACCGGCGGTGGCCTCTACCCCTAGAGGATCATGAATCACCCGCCCCAGCATCTGTAAACCACCGCAAATACCCATGACCTTACCGCCATAACGCAAATGCCGCCGGAGGTAATCTTCCCAACCCTGCGCTTTGAGCCAGGCCAAATCGTCCCGCGTGTTCTTAGTGCCCGGAAGAATCACCCAATCAGCCGCTGGCTTCTCCTCACCGCTGCGCACCAGTGCGACATCCACCTGTGGATGTGCGATTAAGGCATCAAAATCATTGTGGTTGCTGGTGCGCGGGTACACGGGAATCACCACGTTTAACGCCTCGGCAGACTCGTTGCGCAGCGGCGTCTTAAACGCATCTTCGGCATCCAGGTGCAGGCCCGGATGAAAGTGCACCACCCCTAGAATCGGCTTGCCAGTTTGTTGCTCCAGCCACTCATTCGCCGCTTGTAGCAGGCTTTCATCGCCACGAAAGCGATTAATCACAAAGCCCAACACCCGCGCCCGCTCACTGTCACTCAGGCAGGCCATCGTGCCCAGCAAGTGCGCATACACGCCACCGCGATCAATGTCCGCCACTAAGATCACCGGACAGTCTACGGCTTCCGCAAAGCCCATATTGGCAATATCATGCGCCCGCAGATTAATCTCCGCCGGGCTGCCCGCCCCTTCCACCAGAATATAATCATACTGCTGCTGTAAGCGCTGATAAGAATCCAACACATAGCCCATCGCCTGCGGCTTAAACGTCTGGTATTCGCGTGCCAGCTGGTGGTTAAGCGCCTTACCCTGAATAATCACCTGCGCGCCGATATTACTGCTGGGTTTAAGCAGTATTGGATTCATATCAACGTGCGGCACTAAACCACAGGCCTGGGCCTGTAAGGCTTGCGCCCGCCCTATTTCACCCCCGGTTGCAGTGACCGCGCTATTCAGCGCCATATTTTGCGGCTTAAAAGGTACAACCGCTCTGCCCTCGCGTTGCCAAAGACGCGCTAAGGCGCAGACCAGCGTACTCTTACCGGCATCAGATGTCGTGCCCTGCACCATCAGGGTTTGGGTATTTGCATTCACGCCACGGGTTCTCTAACTCAGGATGAACCGCATTATCAGTGCTAAAACGCTATCCGGCAATGCCTGTGACACAAAACCTGCGGCGATGATTTCAAGGAGCATCATCCCAGACTTCATGCTACTATCTTTTCCGGCATTTTGACGCGCAAACGGGAACCACAAACCATGACAGCAGCACTGTCGATCAGCGGCCTGCACAAAACCTACGGCGATGATTTCGTCGCCCTCAAAGGCATCGACCTCGACGTTCAACCCGGCGATTTCTACGCTTTGCTCGGCGCTAATGGCGCAGGCAAATCAACCACCATCGGCATTATCTGTTCATTAGTAAATAAAACCGCCGGACAGGTAAAAATATTCGGCCATGACCTCGACAGCGCGCGCGAACAGGCAAAGGCGCTCATCGGTCTGGTGCCGCAAGAATTTAACTTCAATATGTACGAGCCGGTACAGGAAATTATTGCCAATCAGGGCGGCTACTACGGCATCCCGCGCAGCGTTACCCTGCCGCGTACCGAACAGCTGCTTAAACAGCTCGGCCTGTGGGACAAGCGCAAAGTCATGGCGCAAAAATTATCCGGTGGGATGAAGCGACGGCTTATGATTGCCCGTGCCCTGATCCATCGCCCGCGCCTATTGATCCTGGATGAACCAACCGCCGGCGTTGATATCGAGATCCGCCGCTCCATGTGGGATTTTCTCGGAACGCTTAACGCCAGTGGCACCACCATTATTCTCACCACTCATTATCTGGAAGAAGCAGAAAGCCTGTGCCGCAATATCGGCATCATTAAACAGGGCGAACTGGTCGAAAACACCAGCATGAAGCAACTGCTGAATCGGCTGGATACGGAAAACTACGTGTTCGACCTGAAGCAAGAAACCGCCGTTTTACCCCCGGCTGATGCGGGCTGTGCGATTAGCCTGCGCGACCCAACTACTGTTGATGTGTCTTTTAATAAGCAGCAGTATTCACTGAATCAGGTGTTTGCCTACCTCAACCACCATCAGCTGGACATTAGCAGCATGCGCAATAAAACTAACCGACTGGAGCAGCTGTTTATGGACATGGTCACCACTGACCGGCCAGCGGCAAAAATTGAGGCCTGGGATGATAAGCGCACGAACACGCAGAGCACGGAGGCGAGCACCCCATGAATAGACAGGAACTCTGGACCGCCTACCGTACTATTGTGGTGCGTGAAATTCTGCGCTTTAGCCGCATCTGGGTGCAGACGATTTTCCCACCAGTGATTACCACCGCGCTGTACTTCGTGATCTTCGGTAATTTGATCGGCCCTAAAATCGGCAGCATGGACGGGCATAATTACATGGACTTTATTGTCCCTGGCCTGATAATGATGGCGATTATTACCAACGCCTATTCCAACGTGGTCTCATCGTTCTACAGCAGCAAGTACCAGGGCAATATCGAAGAAATGCTGGTATCGCCAGTGCCGAACTGGATTATTCTCGCCGGTTTTATCAGCGGCGGTATTGCGCGCGGTCTGGTCGTCGGTATTGCGGTTACGCTGATTTCGCTGTTTTTTAGCGACCTGCGCATTGAAAATGCCTGGGTGATGGTGACTATCGTTCTGCTTACCGCGACCTTGTTCGCACTTGCTGGACTGATTAATGCGGTCTACGCCAAAAGCTTTGATGATATTTCGATTATTCCCACGTTTGTGCTGACCCCGCTGACCTATCTGGGCGGCGTATTTTATTCAATTTCCATGTTATCGCCATTTTGGCAGAACGTTTCTCTGTTAAACCCGGTCTTATACATGGTGAACGGTTTCCGCTACGGGATTCTCGGCATTTCCGACATCCCAGTGGGTGTAAGCTACGCTATCATTATCATCTTTATTATTCTATTAGGTACGTTTAGCCTGTCGCTACTAAACCGTGGGATCGGCATCCGCAGCTAAGCTTTGAAACACCCTCACCCCAACCCCTCTCCCTCAAAGAGGAGAGGGGCTAAAGATTAAAAGCATTCTTATCTTGTCTCCCCCTCGCCCTTTGAGGGAGAGGGGGCGGAGGGGGTGGGGGGTGAAGGTGTTTTGAGGCAACTTATATCAATAGGAATAGCCTATGCAATACCGAAGTGAAGTCGATGGACTGCGCGCCCTAGCGGTGATACCGGTGATTTTATTTCATGCCGGCATCACCGGTTTCAGCGGTGGCTTTGTCGGCGTTGATATGTTTTTTGTGATCAGCGGCTACCTCATCACCACGATTATTAGCGCTGAATTAGCCGCCGGCACCTTCACCCTCGCCGCCTTCTATGAGCGCCGTATCCGCCGCATTCTACCCGCGCTGTTTTTTGTCATGCTGGCCTGCCTGCCTTTTGCCTGGTGGTTATTGCTACCGCATGAGCTGGTAGCTTTCGGGCGCAGCCTGATTGCGGTGGTGGTGTTTGTCTCCAATCTGCTGTTCTGGCAGGACAGCGACTATTTCGCTGCGGATTCTGAGTTGATTCCACTGCTGCATACCTGGAGCTTGGCGGTTGAGGAACAATACTACGTGCTGTTCCCACTCCTGCTGATGCTGTGCTGGCACTTGGGGCGGCGTAAGCTCATGCTCATCATCACGCTGATTGCCGCGCTGAGTTTAGGCCTCGCCATCACTCTGGCCTCCGGTGTAGGTGATGCCGCCACGAATTTTTACCTGCTGCCGAGTCGAGCCTGGGAGCTCATGACCGGTGCAGCCTGTGCGTTTTACCTACAGCGCTATCCGCTGCGCCAAAGCCGCCTCGGCGCCGGGCTGAGCCTTGCTGGTCTGTGCCTGATTGTGGGCAGCATTATCGGGCTGGATGACAGCGTGCCTTTTCCAGGCCTTTATGCGATTCCGCCGGTTTTGGGTACCGCACTTATTATTATCAGCGCGCACAGCCGCTCCGGCGTCGGGCGTATGCTGTCGCTTAAGGCGCTGGTCGCGCTGGGCCTACTGTCGTACAGCGCCTACCTGTGGCACCAGCCACTGTTTGCGTTTACCCGCCTGTATCTGGCCGATGAGCCGTCGCACTTGCTCATGCTCAGTCTGGCGGCATCCGCTTTTGTGCTGGCCTTTATTAGCTGGCGCTTCATTGAAAAACCGTTTCGCAACCGCAAAAACTTCAGCCAGCGGCAGATTTTTCTCATGGCGCTAGCCGCCAGTAGTGCGTTAATTGTACTGGCACTAAGTTTCATTTTATTAGACGGCATGCCGGAGCGCTTTGCGTAGCCAAGCCTTTCTGCTGCCACAACGGGGAAATGACTAATGAACCACCTCAGCACCCAGTCACTGTGTACTAAACTGTTACGCCCGCTGCTCATCGGAGCCGTATTACTCGCCACTAGCGCACCGGCGCAGGCGGATGTGCGGGCTGATATGCTGCGCGCCGCAGACAATAAAGCCAGCGGTGAGTATGTGCGGGCGCGTTTTCTCAAGCAGATGAAAAAACCGTTTGTTGCTAACGGCCAGAAAAAAGCGTTGCTAATTGGCGACAGCCACGCCCAGGATTTCTATAACGCCATCTTAGAGAGCGGCGCACTCGCTAATTACCAGCTCAGCACGCGCTATATCCCTACGGTTTGTCAGATGTATCTCGGCACGGAGAATATTGATCACCTGCGTGAGGCGCGCCACCACAGCATCTGCGCGAGCGCCGATACTCTGGCCCAGGCGCAAGCCCAAATTGCACAGGCCGATCTGGTGATTTTAGCCGCAAACTGGCGTGATTGGTCGGCACAGCGCCTGCCAGAAAGCATCCAAAACCTAAAGCTAAGCGCGCAGCAGCGGCTGGTGGTGATTGGGCGTAAAAGCTATGGCAAGCTGAATATTCGCCGCTACCTGCGCATGCCGGAGAGTAAGCTGCGTGAACTACGTAATGAGGTCGATGCCAAACAAACACAGATCAACCAGCTGATGCGCGCCAATCTGCCCGCTGGGGTTTTCGTTGATCAACAGCAGCTGGTCTGTGGCGAGCCAAATACCTGCCCTTTATTCACCGATGAGGTGCGTTTAATTACCTTTGACGGTGGTCATTTCACCCAGCCGGGTGCGCGCTACGTGGGACGCATTCTATTTAATAGCGCGCCGCTGAAAGACTTATAGCCTGATAGCACAAAACGGGCGGCTAAAACATAAAATGCCGCGTGCTAAAATCGCCGTCATGCTGAAAGCTGCGTTCCCAGCAGTAAACGGTGTGCTGCTTGTCCATTAACACCACTGTCGAGCAGCGCGTCCGATAATCCACGCCGCGAATAAACAATGGAGACAACAAACGCTCCCACGCCAGGCTGACGCCGGTTGCGGGTAAGGCGGCATCTGCGGCCTGTTCATCATCCGCCAACAGCGTAAATAAAGCCTGCGCCAACGCCGCTGCTGTCAGCGCAGACGGATGCGACTGCGACTGCGACTGCGACTGCGACTGCGACTGCGACTGCAATAAAGCCTGAAGGTGGCGTTTGCCCTTCTCAACCTTGGGCCAGGGCGTATCCAGCGCGGCATTACTCAGACCATACACACCGGCACTCAGTCGCCGTGGTGCCTGCGCCCCGCGATTAGAGAAGTAATAAAGCTCCGCCCCCATCACCCCCGTCAGCACGTTAAAACCAGCATAGCGGGACTGTTCAGCCACTAGCGTTTGCAGGCTCGTATTCAGCGCATAGCGTGCATCGGCCAAATCGCGAACCAGCAATCCACGCGAACGCGCCGCTGCCGTTTGAACACCGTCACGCACATTGGTCACCACCGCACAGCGTCGATCCGTCCGGTTTAAGGCCAGCCAAGACCCCATCGAGCTTAAATCGCGCCCCGCCAGCACGCCGGGAACATCGTCCCAGTCATGCATCGCCTGCGCGGGCCGCGCGCTAAACTCATCGCGGTTGGCTGCCAAGATGAACGGATAGTCCGGCAACTGCTCCAGCGCCAGTAATGCAAAGCACATAGTGGTTAATTCCTATCCTTCTGCCTTATTCTTCCCGGTTGATTTACGCCTAGTTCAGATGCACAGCTATAGATAGCGACACTCAGACCGGAGGGACATTGCGCCAATCCGCCATGATGGCGCAGAAATGGCAGATCATAACGCTAATCGGCTGTTATGTCTGAATCGGTCGCGAGTTTTTACTTCCATCCCCCGCCTTTTCTCGTAGAATAAGCGCATCATTCATCGCAGCAGGTAAGCTCCATGTCTCTCACTCTCGAACGCGCCATCGTCGACCCCGCGAACTATCAGCGCACGCTAGCGCGTTTTAGCAGCGCCGCTATCCGCCTGCCAAAACTGGCGGAGCTGGCTGATCCCAATACGATTGACGCAGGCCTGCGGGCGGAGCTGCTAACGGTGGATCCCGATGCGCCCGATGCGCGCAATTTGTTCCGCGTACATTGGCATAATGACGCCACGCGCCGGGGCTTTACCGCGGTACCGGAGCATATTGTTTTACCCTCAGAGCTAACCGGGGTAGATGCCAAGATTGTGATTGCGCTGGGTAATAAATTCCCGATGATCCGCGCGCACAAGGTATTGGCGGCCTATGGCTGCTTGATACCGCGCCTGATTAGCGGGCGCTTTAACCTGGATGAGAGCTGTGCGGTTTGGCCCTCAACCGGAAATTACTGCCGGGGCGGCGTGGCGATTTCGCGCATTCTAGGCTGCCGCAGCGCCGCAGTCTTACCCGAAGGCATGAGCCGTGAGCGCTTTGCCTGGCTGGAACAGTGGGTGTTAAATCAGGCCGACATTATCCGTACTTATGGCACCGAGAGTAACGTCAAAGAAATTTACGACGCCTGCCACAAGCTGGCGGAAGACCGCGATAATGTCATTCTGAATCAGTTCAATGAGTTCGGTAATTACATCGTGCATCGCGCCGTCACCGGCCCGGCGCTGGAGCGCATCTTTCATGCGCTGAACACTGGGGGCCAGCTGCGCGCCCATGCGTTTGTCTCAGCCACTGGCTCAGCGGGCACCATCGCGGCGGGCGATTACCTGAAAAACACCTTGGGCACGGACATTTGTGCAGTCGAATCAACACAGTGTCCGACCCTACTGCACAATGGCTACGGCGAGCATAATATCCAGGGCATCGGCGATAAGCATGTGCCGTTTATTCATAATGTGCTGAATACGGATTATGCGATTGGCATTTCGGATGTGGCGACCGATTCACTCAATCTGCTGTATAACACAACAGCAGGACAAACCTTTCTCAGCCAGCGCCTGGGCTTAGATGACACCATGCTAAGCGCGCTCACGCAGCTAGGCCTATCATCACAGGCGAATATACTGGCGGCGATTAAGTATGCGAAGTACCACCAGCTGGGCAGCGATGATGTTGTGCTGACAGTCTCGACCTCAGGCGCTGAAATGTATGGCAGTGAGCGTGAGAAAGCTCTGGCACAGCGTTTTGGCGGCAGCTTTGATGAACTGGCGGCGGCGGAAACCTTTGGCTGTTATCTGCGCGGTGCAGCGACGGATAATTTGCTGGAAATGACACGCACGGATAAGCAGCGCATGTTTAATCTGGGCTATTACACTTGGGTTGAGCAGCAAGGCGTTTCGGTCGCAGATTTTGATGCGCGCCGCGATCAGGCCTTCTGGGACGAACTGATGGATATTGTGCCGGTGTGGGATGCGATGATTGATGATTTTAATGCGGCCTTGCCATGAGCCTGCCCACGCACACCCAAACCGTTGTCATTGGCGGTGGTATTGTTGGCTGTTCCGTCGCCTATCACCTCGCCAAGGCCGGGCACGATGTTGTCCTGCTTGAGCGCAAGCAGTTGGCCTGCGGTTCTACCTGGCACGCCGCAGGCTTAGTTAGTCAGTTCCACGGTTTCCCCTGTATCACTAAGCTGGCCTGTTATGGCATCGAACTGATGCAGCAGCTCGCCGCAGAAACCGGACAGGCCACCGGCTTTAAGCGAGTCGGTGCGACCGCAGTGGCGCTCAATCCAGCGCGTCAGGAGGAGCTGCGCCGCCGGAAAGACAGCGCCATCGGCCAAGGTATCGAGGTTCACAGCCTCAGTATCGACCAGCTCCAGGCGCAGTGGCCGCTCTTGTCCACTGCGGGCATTTTAGAGGCGATTCATTTTCCCAACGACGGCCAGACCAATCCCACCGACACCACCACCGCACTCGCTAAGGGCGCGCGCCTGGCCGGCGCAAAGCTGTTCGAGCATACCGCAGTCACTGCGCTGAGCGTGCAGCAGGGCAAGGTGGTTGGGGTACAGACGGCTAGCGGTGAAATTCGGGCAGAGAACGTGGTCAACTGCACTGGCATCTGGGGTAAGGCTTTCGCCGCAGCAAACGGCACCCAGCTCCCCATTCAGCATAATCAGCACTTTTATATCGTCAGCGAGCCGGTGGCGGGCTTAGACCCCGCGACGCCAGTGCTGCGAGTCTACGATGAACAGGCCTATTATAAAGCCGACGCCGGTAAACTCATGATTGGCTTTGCCGAGCTGAACGGGCTGGCGTGGAACCCCAAACACGGCATTCCCGCTGAATTTGAATTTGATGAGCTGCCCTACCCGGATGATCACCTCGATGCGGTGCTGGAAACCTGCATTGAGCGCGTACCCGCGCTGGGCGACGTGGGGATTCGCTTATTTTTTAATGGCCCCGAAGGCTATACGCCAGATGGACGGTATTACCTGGGCGCAGACCCCAATATTGCGGGGCTGTTCGTAGCAGCGGGCTTTAATTCCAGCGGGATACAAAATGGCCCCGGTGCGGGCATGATGCTGGCGCAGTGGATATTACAGGGTCATGCACCGCGTGATTTGATCGATGTCGACGTGCGGCGCATTCAACCGCATCAGGCGAATCACGAATACCTATTACAGCGCGGTCCAGAAACGCTGAGCGAAACCTACGCCGCACATTACCCCTATAAGCAGCGGACTACCCTGCGCGGACTGCGCCGCTCACCGTTACATGCGCAGCTGCAACAGGCCGGTGCGGTGTTTGGCGAATCCGCAGGCTGGGAACGACCGATGTGGTTTGCCCCCCCAGGCGTTAAGGCTGAATACGTGTATGGCTATAACCGCACGCCGTGGTTTGAGCACTGGGCGCATGAGCATCACGCCGTGCGTAATGATGTCGGCCTGATTGATCTGAGCCCGTTCAGTAAAATTCAAGTCACCGGGCCAGACGCCGCAGCATTTTTACAGCGGATCTGTACCAATAATGTCGCCGTTAAGCCGGGGCGTGTAGTCTACACGCAGTGGTTGAATGAACGCGCCGGTATTGAGGCAGATGTCACCGTAGCGCGGCTGGAGGAAGAGACTTATCTCGTGATGACCTCAGCGGCCACCGGGCTGAATGAGCTGCGCTGGCTACGGCAGCACAAGCCAGATAAGGCGCGGGTCACGCTCAGCGACATTAGTGCGACTCAGGCCGTATTGGGCATTAGCGGGCCACGGGCGCGCGCCTTGCTAGCAGCGTACAGCGCTACCGATATGTCCAACGCCGCCTTCCCATTTAGCAGCACACAATACCTCAGCCTTGGCCCCGTCGCGGTACGAGCGCAGCGCATCAGCTATAACGGTGAATGCGGCTGGGAGGTCTTTGTAGAAGCCTCATTTGCGCCGTATTTATTTGAGCTGCTCATGTCGGGTGAGCGCGCGCCCGCGCCAACGTTAATTGGTTTTCATGCCGCAGAATCACTGCGCACGGAAAAGGCATATCGCCACTGGGGCCATGATATTGGCTATGCGGATACGCCGCTGGACAGCGGCCTGCTGTTCGCCAGTCAGTTGGATAAAGCAGGCGGCTTTATCGGCGCTGCGGCGCTGCGGGCAAAGATCGCAGCGGGCGATAATCGGCGGGTGCTGCTCCAGTTTTTGCTAACGCGCAATGAGAAATTTCTCTATCACCACGAACCGATTTATTTGAATGGAGCATTAGTAGGCTCAATCAGCACCGGAACTTATGGCCACACCCTAGGTGCACCCGTAGGTTTGGGCTGGGTAACCTTGCCCGAGGGCATGACGATTGCGGCGCTGCCTGAACAGGACTGGGCCATTTTAGTGGCCGGGGAAATGATTGCGGCGCAGGTCAGTTTGACCGCGATGTATGACCGCGAGAATTTACGGCTGCGTGGGTGAGCATCTCACCCCCCCCCAACAGGAGGACACCTTATGGCAACGCTGACTCAGCACCAAATCGAAACCTTCCGGCGCGAAGGCTATTTACTCCTGGAAGACGCGCTCACCCCCGATAAGCTCAGCAAGCTGCGACAAGACTTCGAGCACTGGAAGGAAGAAAGCCGCCAGCAAACACAAGCCTACGGCAGCACCCTCGATGGCCGCCCGCGTTTTAGCCTCGAACCCGGTCATAGCGCGGCAAAACCGGCCCTGCGGCGGATTGCCTCGCCGGTAGAAATCTCCGCGAACTACCTCGCCGCGATGCGCGATAACCGGGCGCTGGATGCGCTACAGGATCTGATCGGACCGAATATTAAATTTGAAAACGCCAAGATTAATTCCAAGCAGCCTGGGGCCGCCACGGCGGTCAAGTACCACCAGGACTTTGCCTTTGAGGCGCACAGCAACGACGATATGGTCACGGTGCTGTTTTTTATTGATGCGGTCACAGCGGACAATGGCCCACTGATGGTAGTACCCGGTTCACAGCACGGCCCGATCTATGAACACTGGCATGACGGCTTTTTTACCGGTGCGGTGAGTGCGACCGTGGATAAGGCGATCAGGGCGCAGGCCGTGCCGTGTGTTGGCCCAGCAGGTGCGGCGTGTTTGATGCATACCCGCGTGCTGCATGGCTCCGAGCCTAATTTATCGACGGGGCCGCGCACGCTGTTTATCTGTTCTTATACCGCCGAGGACGCCTATCCGCTGCATGCCAATCATATTCCAAGTCGCTACCAATATGAGGTAGTGCGCGGCACGGCAACCGGGCGCATCCGCTGCTCGCCCTATGAGATGGCGCTGGCAGAGATGCCAACGGGAGCGTCGTTTTTTGAGCAGCAGTCTCAACCCACCCACCTTTCATCCCAATCAGGTCAGCATTAATGAACACACAACCCCCTGCACGCGGTTTTCCGGTGGACGAATTTGAAGCCCGCGTCGCCAAAGCCCAGGTCGCGATGCACCAAAACGCAATGGACGCTATTGTCCTCTCTACACCGCAGAACTTTCGCTATTTTTCCGGGTTTAATTCCCAGTTCTGGGAAAGTCCAACGCGGCCGTTCTTTCTGGTGGTGCCACGGGAAGGTTTGCCGATTGCGGTCGTGCCCAGTATTGGCGCGCCGGCGGTGGCGGAAACCACCTGGATTAGCCAGATTGAAACGTGGGCAGCGCCCTGCCCTGAGGATGATGGCGTTACCTTACTGGATAGCGTGCTAAGTGCCTTACCCCGCCGCTTTGCAAAGATCGGCTGGGAGATGGGACGGGAGTCAGTGATTCGCATGCCGATTGTCGATTTCGATCGGCTGCGCGCGACGATTAGCGGGCTTGAGTTTGTTGATGCCGCCGCGCTG
Organism: uncultured Thiotrichaceae bacterium; assembly: GCA_937925855.1. Taxonomy (GTDB): domain Bacteria; phylum Pseudomonadota; class Gammaproteobacteria; order Thiotrichales; family Thiotrichaceae; genus Thiolinea. The sequence goes on along the minus strand of CALAMO010000007.1, from coordinate 22,016 downwards.
ATCTGGGACTTGCGCATGATCAAATCAGCGCGGGAAGTCGCCAAGGTGCGCGAGGCCTGTCGCATTGGTAGTGATACCTTCGACTTATTTGCGCAGCGCGTGCAATACGGCTGGACAGAAGTCGAGGTGGCGCGGGCGTTTCGGCAAGCGGCGTTCGCCTGCGGTGCCGATAACGCACCGTTTGTATCGGTGTGTTCCGGTGACAATGGTTACGGCCAGATTATCGCGGGGCCGTCTGACATCGCGCAGACCGCCGGACGCATTATGTTTATTGATACCGGCCTACAGTTTGACGCTTATTTTTGCGATTTTGACCGTAATTTTGCCTTCGGCCATATTAGCGCCGCGGCGCAGCGGGCGCATGCAGCGGTATGGCAGGCCACACAGGCCGGAATTGAAGCGGCGCGCCCTGGGATAACCGCTGAGGATTTATGGGCCGCGCAACACAAAGTACTAACCGCCGCCGGGGCGAAAGCCGGTAATGATGTCGGGCGTTCCGGCCATGGCCTGGGCCTGCATCTGACGGAGCCACCGTCGAATAGACCGGGGGATCAAACCGTGCTGCAGCCGGGAATGATCATGACGATTGAACCGGGACTAGAATTTGCCCCAGGGAAAAACATTGTGCATGAGGAGAATTTATTGATTACCGCAGACGGGGCCGAATTGCTGACGCGGCGCGCGCCTGAGGAAATGGTGGTGGTCGAGACGTGAGCTTGGGGGTGGAGCTTCCCACCTTTTTCAATGTCCAGTGGTTATCACAACAGCCTGCTCGCTACAGCCCCAAATCAAGCCGTGGTTTCCAGAACGGACGAAACAACTCAATCTTAGGGCAGCGGTCCATGACAACTTTCAGCCCCGCGTCCTCAGCCAGTTGGGCGGCACGGTCATCGTAGACGCCAATCTGACCCCAGAGTACTTTCGCCCCCACCGCTATCGCCTGCTCTGCGATCCCATAAAGCTCTTCTTTCGGTCGAAACACATCGACCATATCAATGGGGTGCGGTATGTCTTCAAGCGAACGGTAAACTGGAATGCCACGTATTTCCATCAGCTTTGGATTTGGGTTAACCGGCAGCATTTCATAGCCGGTTTCGTGGAGTACCCGCAGTACACCGTAGCTGAACTTGGTCTTATCGCCGCTGGCACCGACCATCGCAATGGTTTTCACTGAACTTAAAATATCAGCCAGAAATGCAGGCGGATAGTCGTACAATGGATCAATCTCAGCTTCAGCCATTTACAGCTCCTTCGAGGTGGCAATGTCCGCTTTCAATTCGTGCGGTTCTAGTGGATCAAGAAAGGGATTGCGATACAGCTTATCATGGCTCTCGACGCCAATATTGAAGGTACAATCCGACAAAGGTCGGGCCACACAGAGCAAAACATAGCCGTCATTCAGCTGGCGATTATTTAAGGCGAGCTGCTGCTGTTGGTCGACCGAACCCGCCAGCAACTTGGCCGCACAAGTAATACAGCCGCCATAGCGACAGCCATACGGCAGGTCAACGCCCTGCGCCCGCAGGCTGCTGAGCAAAGAACGGCGCGCATCGACCTCGTAAGTGGCATCATCCCGGTTGGCGAGGGTGACGGTATAGTGCGGCGTAGCCCGACCTGACAACGGTTCAGCAGGCGTCATAGCCAGATATCACTGGTGCAGTCGCCCCCTGGATAACGGGCTTCGTGGCAGCGGCTTGGTCCATTGGGCTCCTGACCAAAATCGACGATAAAATCTTCATTAATCGTCATCCCACCCTGCTCAACGTCACAGTCAATCAGCACCATGACGCCACCTTGCGTACGTATTTCCGGGTAAAATTGATTATCCCAGGTCGAGAACAGCGAGGTCGTCACGTAGAGCCGCCGCCCATCCAGTGAGAGCTGAAACATCTGTGGCCCACCGGCAACCTTGACGCCGTTGACTTCTGGAGCTTTGCCTAACAGGCCCCCCATCCATACCTGACCGGTGAGCTTTGGGTGATGCGGGTCACTAATGTCATACTGGCGCATATCACCGTGCAGCCAGTTATTCAGGTAAAGGTATTTATCATCCATCGACACCAGAATCGCAGACATCACCCCCGGCACGGGTATCGGCCATTCGGGGTGCGGTTCATTCGCCACGTCGATAATCTTTTCCCACTGCCATTGGCCGCTCTCTGCCCGCCAAAAATGAATCACATTCGTGCTCAACGCGGCACCACAGAAACCGTGTGTGCTGTCGGGATCATGGTGGAATTTAACCTCCAACGGAATTAAACCATCTTCCCCTAGATACAGGGTTTCCACCGGCTTACGCTGCGCAAAATCCCAGAGGTGTAAACGGCGACCGTATTTCAGGTGCCCTACTTCTTCGAGGTCAAAGCCCGGCATAAACGTGTTCGGCGCAGCCCATTCGGAGCTGACCATGACATTATGGCGTGGCTGGTACCAGAAATCATAGGAGAACGGAATGTCACCCATGGTTGCTTCCCAGCGCCCCATAATTTCAAACGCTTTATTCAGGTGCAGATAACCGCCGGGCGCCTCACCTTTCGCATCCCCCAGAAAGGAAATAATAATTTCTGAGCCTAGGCAATGTACGGTATGCGGCCCAGACAAGTTGGCTTTGCGTTTAATTTCAGCGCCATCAATCACCTGATGTAGGCGCGGTGCTCTAGGGTCAGTTGCGGTATCAACGATATAAATATTATTCGACCGCACCCCCGGAACCAACAGGTATTTACGCGCCATTGACGCATCATCATGGCAGGATGAACAGGCATTCCAGCCCATATGGTGCAGCTCATCGCCAATCCCCGGCATTTCTAAGCGATGGATCACCTGTGAATAATGTGGGCTCGCCGGATCGACATCAATCGTCGCCAGATAGTCTGGCTTCTGGATGCCCGTGCCGGTGTAAATAGCAAGGGTATACAGCAGTTTTTCACGCGGCGCGCTCATCGCCTGCGCTGGGCTAGCATATCCGGGGCCACAACAGGACAACGCATTGTTTTCGCTCATACCGTTTTACGGCCTCCATCCAGGCATTAGGCGTGCTCACACACAGGTGGGTATATCGGGTCTTCTACTGCTTGCTCATCTTATGCCATGAAGCAAAGGGCCGTAAAGTGAAATGCTGCTGCGCTAGGCTCACCGGAATTTGCGCTGACCCAATCAGGTCGTTAATATGCCGTTCTTTAAACCTCTGACAGCCAACGTCAAGATGACAGCACCCATCAGCATCCCCTGTTTATTTATGCGCGGCGGCACCTCACGCGGGCCGTATTTCAACCGCCATCATCTGCCCCAGTCATTAGACGCGCTTGCTAAGGTGCTTGTCGCTGCGCTGGGTGCGGGGCATCGCTTGAATATTGATGGCATCGGCGGGGGTAACGCCGTCACCACCAAAGTGGCAATGCTCTCACCCTCGACGGATGCACAGGCCGACATCGATTATTTCTTTGCGCAGGTCAATGTCGCAGACCACGGCGTCGACTTTTCACCGACCTGTGGCAATATGCTGGCAGGCGTCGGCCCAGCGGCGCTGGAGATGGGCTTGGTCGCGCCCACTCCTGGCGAAACCCGCCTTAAGATTCGCGCCGTCAATACCGGCGCACTGATCGAGTCAATCGTGCAGACGCCCTGCGACCCCAAACCCAGGGTCGAATATGACGGCGCTACCGCCATTGCGGGTGTGCCGGGCACGGCAGCCCCTATCAGCCTCAATTTTATGGACGTGGTTGGCTCCAAAACCGGCGCCCTCTTCCCCAGCGGACATACGCTGGAGCACATTGACGGTGTTGAGGTCACCTTGATCGATGTCGCCGTGCCTATGATGTTAGTACGAGCAGCTGATTTGGGCAAAACCGGGACTGAAAGTGCCACTGCGTTGGACGCGGATCAGGCGTTTATGCAGCGGCTGGAAGCGATGCGTCTACAGGCCGGCAAGCGGATGGGGCTGGGCGATGTCACGCAAAAGGTAGTGCCTAAAGTTGGCCTGCTCGCACCGCCACAGGCCGGTGGCTGTATGACGATTCGCTACTTTATGCCCTGGCAGTGTCACCCGTCGCTAGCCGTAACCGGCAGTATGGCCTTTGCAGGCTGCATGCTAGCACCGGGTACCATTGCTGATACCCTCAACCCCATCACCGCCCCGACCCCGCAATTAGTGTTTGAGCACCCGATGGGCACGATGACCGTAACGGTGGATTATACCCTTACCGATGGCCAGCTCCAGCTGCACTCAGCGGGCAGCGTGCGTACCGCCCGACTATTGATGCGCGGTGAACTCATGGTGCCAGCGGCGAGTTGGAGCGAGTAAGTATGCTTGATGCGGCTGATGTTGTTGTTATTGGCGGCGGTAACGCGGCGCTCTGTGCGGCGCTCACCGCGCGCGCGGCGGGGGCGAGCGTCCTGCTATTAGAACACGCGCCACGCAATGTACGCGGCGGTAACTCACGCCATACCCGCAACTTACGTCTCGCGCACGACGCCCCCACCTCGGTACTTACCGATAGTTATAGTGTCGATGAATACTACGACGACCTACTAAAAGTCACCGCCGGTCATACCTGCCCCGCGCTGGCGCGTCAGGTACTAGCGGCCTCGCGCACCCTGCAACCCTGGATGGAGGCACACGGCGTTCGCTTTCAGCCCAGCCTATCCGGCACGCTTAATCTGGAGCGCACCAATGCTTTCTTTTTAGGCGGCGGTAAAGCGCTCATCAATGCCTACTATGCAACCGCAGAAGACAGGGGCGTGCACATCGAATATGAGTGCGAAGCGCTCACCTTAAAGCTGGATGGCAGGCACTGCACGCAGGTCACGGTGCGCCAGCATGAGCAAACCTTCGATATTGCCTGCCGCGCCGTAGTCGCCGCATCCGGTGGGTTTCAGGGTAACGCCACATGGATGCGCGAAGCCTGGGGCGAGCGGGTCGATAATTTTCTGATTCGTGGCACCCCGTTTAATAAGGGACGCATCCTGCGCGATTTGCGCACCCAGGGCTGCGCCATGCTAGGCGATGACACTCAAGGCCATATGGTGGCGATTGATGGCCGTGCCCCCAAATACGACGGTGGCATTGCCACGCGGTTGGACTGCGTGCCTTTTTCGGTCGTGCTTAACCAGCAGGGACAGCGCTTTTATGATGAAGGGGAAGACTTCTGGCCGAAACGCTACGCCATCTGGGGACGACTAGTCGCCCAACAGCCGCAGCAAGTCGGCTATGCCATTATTGACGCCCGTTCGCTGGCGCTATTTATGCCGTCGGTATTCCCGCCTTATAAGGCCGACACACTAGCGGACTTAGCGCAGCAAATGGGCCTTGACCCCATCGCCATGCAACACAGCATTCGCAGCTTTAACGCGGCCTGTCAGCCCGGTGCATTTGACCCTGACCGTCTCGACGGACGGGCAACCCAGGGCTTAAGTCCAAATAAAACCAATTGGGCGCGCCCGATTAGCGAGCCACCGTTTTATGGTTACATCCTACGTCCTGGCGTGACCTTCACCTATTTGAGCTTAAAAGTGAACGAGCGGGCCCAGGTAATGTGGCCAGATGACCACCCCAGCGATAATATTTACGCCGCCGGTGAGATCATGGCGGGCAATATCATGGGCCAAGGCTATCTCGCGGGCTTGGGCATGACCATTGGCACCGTATTTGGCCGCATCGCCGGGCAGGAGGCCGCACAACATGGCTGAGACCACACAACACATGCGTATCCAGCACACCCTACAGCAGGTAGAGGCAGAAAATCAGAGTGCCCCACCTGCGGCGACGCCACAGGCTGAAGCGCAGCGTATTATGCAAATCTGTAATGCCTGCCGTTATTGCGAAGGCTTTTGTAGCGTGTTCCCCGCGATGACGCAATACCGCCATTTTAACGCCGACACGCTGGATTATCTGGCTAATCTCTGCCACAACTGCCGGGGCTGTTACTACGCCTGTCAGTATGCTGAGCCACACGAATTTAAGGTAAACGTTCCACAAACCTTTAACGAGCTGCGCGCCCAAAGCTGGCAGGATTATGCTTGGCCCGGCTTTATGGCGCGGGCATTTGCGGGCAATGGCGTCCTGTTGTCGCTCGTCTGCGCGCTGGCCATGGCGATTGTCTTTATCGGCAGTGCACTCTTGAATGATCTGCCAGGTTTTTTCAGCGCCTACCCGGACGGTAATTTCCACGCCATTATTCCGCACGGCGTGATGGTGGCGGTCGCGGGGCCAGTATTTTTATTTGCGCTATTTGCAATGGGCATGGGCGGCTGGGCATTTTGGGCGCGCGGGGCCGCCGTCAGCCAGCCGGCCACACTGCGGCCTGGCGGCAAAAACAGCGGGCTACCGGCACTGCTCAATGCGCTCAAAGACACGCTGACCCTGAAGAATCTCTCAGGGGCAGGCCACGGCTGCAACGATCATTCCGAACGCTTCTCGATGCAGCGCCGCTACCTGCACCATGCCACATTCTATGGGTTTATGCTCTGCTTCGCGGCCACCTCTACCGGCACGCTGTATCACTATGCTTTTGGCTGGGAAGCGCCCCATGCTTATCTGAGTCTGCCGGTGATCTTTGGCACGGTTGGGGGCGTATTGCTGTGTATCGGTACGGCAGGACTCTACCGGTTAAAACTAAAAACCGAAACCAGCCTGCGTTCGCCTGCGTTATGGGGGATGGAAACCGGCTTTATTGCGCTGCTGTTCTTAACCAGCCTCACCGGCTTGCTGCTGCTATTTTTGCGGGAAAGCGCCGCTATGGGGACGCTGCTGGCGGTGCATCTTGGCTTTGTACTAACGCTATTTTTGGTGCTGCCCTATTCCAAAATGGTACACGGGGTCTATCGGTTTTTAGCCCTGCTGCGCTTTCATCGTAATACGCCGCGTTAAAGCACTTCAGGATTCGCAATATGCTGCGCCTCACCCTGACAAAACGCATTAACGTTTTCAAAGGCAATGCGGAAATAAAGCTCATAGCTGTTCTGTTCAACATAGCCCAAATGCGGTGTACACAACACATTCTCCAGCGTCAGCAGTGCATCCAGCTCCGCTCCCGTCGGCTCAGCAGCATACACATCCAACGCCGCAAAACCGGGTCGTCCAGCACGCAGCGCTGCCAGCAAAGCGCCCGGCGCAATCAACTCAGCTCGGCTAGTGTTGACCAGCAGCGCATCCGGTTTCATGCGCTGCAAATCGGCCAAGGCCACACTGTCACGAGTCGCTGTGTTTAAGCGCAGGTGCAGCGACAACACATCCACCGTCTGAAAGAACGCATGTTTGTTAGCAGCAGCCTGAAAGCCATCGGCCACGGCCTGTTCGCGCGAAGCTTCCCGCCCCCAAACCAGCACGTCCATCCCAAAAGCCTTCGCATACTGTGCGATGCGCCGGCCTATTTTACCATAGCCCCAAATCCCCAGCGTCAAACCGTGTAAGGTGCGCCCCAGCCCAACAGCACCTGACTGCTGCCAGTGTCCCGCAGCAAGCTGATTACAATACGGCAGCAGCTGACGGCTCGCCGCCATAATCAGTGCCCAACAGAGTTCCGAGGGTGCCACCGGTGAGCCCCGGCCTTCAGCAAACGCAACGCCATAGCGCGTACAATCCGCCAGATTGACATGGTTGCTCAATTTCCCGGTCTGGCTAATCAGCTTAAGCTTTGGCAGGCGTGCTAGTAGTTCAGGCGTGATCACGGTACGTTCACGAATTAAAACCAGCGCGTCGAAATCCTGTAAACGCGCCACCAGCGCGTCAAAATCCGTCAGCGTATCATTGAACACGGTGACAGCATGCCCATCCAGCAGCTTAAAACAGTCCAGCGCAGGCACTGCGTGCTGATAATCATCAAGTATGGCAATTTTCATCGTTACTCACCGACCTCTGGGTAAATTTTCATCGCTTCTTTAAAATGTGCCCGGCACAGCGGCACATAACGTTCATTGCCGCCAATCTCTACCTGCGCGCCGTCCTGAATGGCCTGACCCTCCGCATCAACGCGCACCACCATCGGCGCTTTTGAGCCGCAGTGACAGATTGTCTTCAGCTCAACCAAGGTATCTGCCCACGCTAGCAACCACTGGCTGCCCGCAAACAGCTCGCCGCGAAAATCCGTCCGAATCCCGTAGCACAATACTGGAATACCCAGCTGATCACAGACATCACTCAGCTGCCAGACCTGTGCCTTCGTCAAAAACTGCGCCTCATCCACCAAAACACAGTGCAGCGGAGACTGTGCGTGCTGGCGCTGCACACGCTGCAATAAATCGTCGTCCACCCGGAATAATTCCGCATCCTGCTCCAGCCCAATACGCGACGCCACCTTACCCAATGCAAAGCGATCATCAAACGCCGCGGTAAACAGCAGCGTCCGCATACCGCGCTCGCGGTAATTAAAACTCGATTGCAGCAGGGTGGTCGATTTACCGGCGTTCATACTGGAATAATAGAAATATAATTTAGCCATAGCGCGACCTGGGGACACCTGCCTTAGAAGAAATGTTGCGTTGGAAATTTTGGTGGTATTTTACCGATTGTTCAAGTGTTTCCATTGATCCCAATCACATACCATCAAAAAACGACTACAGCTTAGTCACCCGGCACAAATGCACTTTCAGGTTCGCCTGCTGCGACAGCGGGTCAAGCGCCACCGTCGTTAACTGATTCACGCTCGCACCAGGATGAAACGGCTGCTGCTCATCCCAGCCAATCGGCACAAACACCGCTGTTTTACGAATGCCACCATAAACCCAGGCGCGCGCTTCCAACACCCCAGATTCCGTCTCAAGCTTCACCTGATCACCATCAGCAATACCCAAGCTTGCCGCCTTTTCTGGGTGAATCTGACAGTAGAGCTGCGGCCACATCTCCTGCGCCTGCCAGAAATAGTGCGTCCAAGAATGAAAATGTGGTGCAGGTGGGCGACCAGTGACTAATTCAGTGTCATAGCCGAGGACACGTCCTGCGCGGTGCGCTACGATCTCTGCAGCCCGCGCATAAGTACCTACAAACGGCGACATCAGCGGCTTATCCCGCACGGAAACCGTCGAAGTATGCGGTAAATCGACCAGTTGTCCGGCTTCGCTATAAAATTCTGGCAGCGCCGACAGCCCCATCAGACGGCAGTTTGCCTCCAACTGCTCCGTCCAAAATTCTAGCTTGCCACTTGGCGTGGGAAAGCGCTTACCCGGCGGCTGATTAAAGGTCGGCGTATCCGGCAAATACAGCGTGTCCGTCTCAGGACAGTCTTCGGTCGCCACCGGAAAACGCACCGTCCGATTGGGCTGCTGCAACAGGCGCTTAAGCGTAATCCCTCGCAGGCTCGGTGTCGTAGCGCGCACGACCTCATCCCACAGCACACGCGGCGCTTTGTACGCTTCTTTCAGCACGTCCGCAAAACCAAAACGCTTACCCAACTCTATCCAAAACCAGTGATCTGATTTAGCCTCACCCGGTGGTTCAATCAAGCGATCATTCCAGACAATTCGTCGATCCTCTGCTAGTCGAGTCGGGCCACCCTTCTCCACCCCGCTCGCCATCGGCAGCACATAATCCGCATACTGCGAGGTCTCATTCAGGTACAAATCCATATGCACCACCAAATCAAGATTCGCCACGGCCCGCCGGGCTTTATTTTGATCCGGCCACTGCCCCAGCGGATTATTACCGGTGATCAGCGCCTTCAGCGGGTACACATCGTCTCCCAACATGGCATCCAGCCAGCCCGCCGGGCTTTTATTAATCGCAGGTGCCATCGCGGCGGCCCGCTCAGCGGGTACCGTCGGTTTGCGCCAGTCCGGCTCTGCGGAAACATTGAAGAAGCCGCCGCCGCGCCGCCCCCAATTAGCCGTAATCGCCGCCACAAACATAAAGGCACGATTGGTCTGCGTGGCGTTGCTGTGCTGATTAATCCCGCGACTCAGAAAAATCATGCAGCCATCTGCCGCCGCTATCTCCCGCGCCAGCGTCTTAATGTCCGCCGCCGTTAAATCAGTAATCGGTGCCGCCCACGCCGCGTCATAGCCACGCGCTATGATAAAATCACGCCAAACTTCCCAACCCAGCACCCAATCCCGACAAAACTCCAAATCGGCCAAGTCTTCAATGAACAACGTATGCGCCAGCGCCAAGGCTAAGGCCAAATCAGTACCAGGCCGAATACCCAACCAGCGATCCGCTTTGCTTGCAGTCACCGTCAGCCGGGGATCAACCACCACCATGCGTGCCTTATTTTTAAGCCGCCAGTCATTGACTAGGCCGAAATTCACCGGTCGGGTTTCAGCCTGATTATCACCGACATAGAGATACATCGCCGCGCTGCCGATGTCCGCTGCGCTATAGATATTACCCAACATGGTTGACCCCAGGGTCATCCCTAAGGCTACGACTTTGCTGAGGTCGCAGAACGGTTCGGTCGACGCCACATTCGCCGTCCCCCAAAGCTGGGCAAATAGCGGAATAGCGCCGAGTAAATTCAGTACGCCGGTGCGTGACCCCGCCTGAATCGCCAGTGCTTTGCTGCCGTAATCAGCGCGCACTGTTGTCAGCCGCGCCGCAATATCATCCAGCGCCTCATCCCAACTCACCGGCACAAACTCAGCTTTACCGCGCTCCCCCACCCGCTTTAACGGCTGTAATACACGCTGCTCGCTGCCATACATCTGTAAGGTCATTTGTGACTTCGGACAAATCCGCCCTGCAAAGACCGGATCGCGCTCGTTACCATAGATATTAACCAGCTCATTACCCCGGAAGTGGTAATTCACCGGGCAGGCGTTGAAACAGATATTACAGCCACCGGGGATAATGTTTACGGGATGTTGGGCGATTTGTTGCTGGTGTGTGGGGCGATAAGTTGGCGTAGTCAGCGCTGCATTGAGGTTGCTGCGTACGCTTTGGTCAGCCATGAGGGCCGGGATTTGGCGCGCGGGACGGTTATTAGGCTCGGCTCTGTGCGCTAAACGCTGTAGGTAAATCGTGGCCGGCTCCTGCAAAAAATGATCATGATCTAATAGACGACGCTCCGCCTGCTCTGCTTGAGCCAGCAAATCAGCGCGCGCACCAAAGCTAATCGCCGCCGTTGGACAGACGCTGGCGCAGGCCGGGCCAGCCCCCTGCGCCCGCCGGTTCGAACATAAATCACACTTCACCGCATGATGCTGTTCCGCATTATAGCCAATCGCCCCATACGGACAGGCCAGCGCGCACTCACCACAGCCTGTGCAGCGCGACTCGTCAATGGTAACCACACCGCTATCCGCATCTTTGCGAATGGCTTTCGGGTTAACCGGGCAGGCACGCAGACAGGCCGGACGAGCACACTGCTGGCAGGTCACAGTCAGAAAATTAAGCGCCCCAGACGGGGTTGCGCTGGCCTCCAACGTGTGCTGATCGCTGAACCACATCACCCGATTACGATAGCTATGTGGGCCTAGCGCGTGGGTTTGCTTGCAGGCCGCCTCACAGCTTTTACAGCCCGTACAACGCTCCAGATCAATCATTAAGGCAAGTTGTGCCATTAGTCTGCGCCCCAATCCGTAATATACCACCAGTCAATGCCCGCTCCTCCGGCCACATAGCCCGCGAAAAACAGCACGACCACGCTGTGCGCCAGCAGCCCAAGAAAAAATACGGCGGCCAGTGCCATGTGTAAGCGCCGCCAATAGCTCAGCAGTTTACCTGCATGGCGCCGCGCACCCACCAGCGCATCCTCGCGCTCAATCAGGCGCTGGTAACGCAGCGTCAATAGCGGTGACTGGAGCCAGTGGTATAACGTCGGTGAAAATAAGGCTTCATCCGCACCCACCTCCAGCTGCTGCAACAGCACTCCTTTAGCTTTAATGACCCGCGCCAGCGCGGCCCGATCGGTTTGCAACGGCGTATTGACATTGAATGCCGGGGTGGCGGCCGCAAATAAGTGGCTGAGTTTCCTAGCCAATAACAGCCGCGCCAGTAAGCCCTGGAGCACCAGTAGCAGCAAAATGAGCAGCAGCAAGCCAGGCGGTGATAGCCAACGCCCACCCGCAGCATGCATAAAGATCAAGACAGCCCCAGCGCTGGAGGCCAGCACATGCCAGACAAACCACTGTGGTGGGCTTTGCGTGCTGGCGCTGCGTTTAATGAAGGAAAACAGCGCGGGCACGCACAGCAACAAACTGCCCACAGCAGCAGCAACCTGATTCAGCGCCGCACCCGGACGGGCATTCCAGTTCAATAAACAGGCAAAACCAAAACCAAAAACAACAAAGGCAAGTAGACCAATTAGGCTGCCGGCGCTTAGATCAGGCCGCTGTTTATTCTTGCTTAACATACGCACGGTGACCGTTTATTTAGCCCGATTACGGCGGTGGAAACTGCCCGGCGCGGAGTTCGGCCAGTGTTTGCTCAATCTCTGCTGGGGTGTTCATAACAAACGGCCCCCAACGTGCAATCGGCTCGTTGATTTTCTGCGCTGCGGCCAGCATCAAGCGCGCAGACTGCGGCGTCTCTAACACCAGTTCATCACCCGCACTCAGCACCACCAGCCGGGGAGACGACACCAGCTGCGGTTCGGCGGCCTCATTAACGATCTGGGTCTCACCCTCAAAGACATAAATAAAAGCATGGTGTTCAGCAGGCAGCTGTAACACCAAGCGCCCAGCCGTCAGCGTCAAATCGGCGTACAGCGGCAGGGTACTGACATTTTGCACCACGCCCTGCTGTCCGAGCAGTTCACCACTTAACAAGCGGATATTATGCCCCTGATAATCGAAGGCATTGATTTCACTGGCCTTATACTCCTGATAAGCCGGTGCCTTCATCTTCTCACGCGCAGGCAGATTAACCCACAGCTGAAAACCAGACAGTCGCCCCTCGGCCCGCTCCGGCATTTCTTCATGTAGAATACCGCGCCCAGCGCTCATCCACTGCACGTCACCAGCTTCAATCGAGCCGCTGCGTCCGGTACTATCGCTGTGTTTAACTCGCCCATCCAGCATATAGGTCACCGTTTCAATGCCGCGGTGCGGATGCATCGGAAACCCAGCGATAAAGTCATCCGGGTTGTCTGAACCAAAATGATCAAACAACAAGAAGGGATCAATATCATCCAGTCCCGCAGCCGGGAACAACCGTTTCAACTTAACACCAGCGCCATCCTGCGTCATTTGGGGTGCAAGACTGCGTTTAATTTCTCGCTTCATTATCGCCTCTCAGTGTGTTCTCAGTGCTCATTGTAACACCCTAAAAATCACAGCATAGCGGCTATTCGCGCAGAAACAAATAAGGAGCGTTAACGACACACAGTACACCTGCACCCTACAGCAGAAACTGATAATCTAGGTGTTATTCATGCCTCAGGGCTAAAGCAGGATTAGACCGACAATGCAACACGCCCCCATGCCAGAACGCTATGCCTCCTTCGGTAGCGCGCAAAAACTCAAACACAAAGCGGCCGCACTGAACTCGTGGGATCTGACCCTGCGCCAAATTTGCGACCTTGAACGACTTATGAATAGTGGGTTTGCACCACTTGAGGGCTTTTTGACGCAGGCCGATTATGAATCAGTGGTCGACACCATGCGACTGGCAGAAGACGCACTGTGGCCAATACCCATCACGCTGGATGTCACACAGGCCTTTTGCAGACGCGATTATACCGAACCAAGACATTGCGCGGCGTGACCAGGAAGGGGTGATTTTGGCGATGCGCATGGCCAGGCCGCGAGAAGCACTCTGGCGCGGCCTGATCCGCAAGAATCACGGCTGCACCCACTTTATTGAAGGTCTGTACAAACTGGCACGAGCGGGTAAGATAACAACATTCACCGGTATCTCTGACCCCTATGACATGCCGGAAACCCCAGAGCTGGGCATTGAAACAGAAAGTGCCGATGTGGATAACTGCGCGCATCAGGTGATTTTAAAATTGGAAGATATGGGACTGATTAACTAATGACTCACAGCGCTCGACCCCCACAGACCGGTCACATCGAAACCTTTGATGGCAAAACACCAGTGATTGCCGATGATGTTTTTGTGGCCGCCACGGCCAGTATTATTGGTGATGTTACGATTGGTTCCGGCTCCAGCATTTGGTACAGCTGCGTCTTGCGGGGCGATGACCACGCGCTGATTATTGGCAAAAACACCAGCGTACAGGATGGTTCCGTGTTACATGCCACCCTGGGTGGTCAGCCCACTATCCTGGGCGATAATGTTGTGATTGGCCACGGCGCTATGCTGCATAGCTGTACGATTGGTGATGGTTCACTGGTCGGAATTGGCTCAGTCATTTTGGATGGCTGCGTACTCGAACCGGGATCTATGCTGGCGGCGGGTGCGCTATTAACGCCGAATAAGCGAGTCCCTACGGGTGAACTCTGGGGTGGCTCGCCCGCGAGGAAACTGCGTGCGATGAATGAAAAAGACTATGACTATCTAAAATGGGATACCGCGCATTATATTAAGACAGCACAGAAGTACCTGAGTCGCTAAAGCACCACCGCCAGCGGGAATAAAATCCGCAGGCGGCAACGCCTTTATCCACGCTACTGCTTAGCGGACTTCTTTTTCTTCTTAGTACTGCTCTTCTTAGTACTGCTCTTCTTAGTCTTCGGTTTAGGCGTCACTGTTGGCTTGGGCTTCTTCGCATCCGTCTTTTTAGGCTTAGATTGGCTTTTGCTCTTGGGCTTATCCACCTTGGTTTTACTGTCCGCAGATTTGCTGCTGCTGGATTTGCTGTCTTTACTGCTGGAATTGCTGTCTTTACTGCTGGAATTGCTGTCTTTACTGCTGGATTTGCTGTCTTTACTGCTGGATTTGCTGTCTTTACTGCTGGATTTACTGTCTTTACTGCTGGATTTGCTGTCTTTCTCTGTTTTTGTCGTGCGCTTAGAGGACTCAGCAGCACCGGTCTGCTTGGCGGAAGTAATCGGTTTTTTTCCCGTAGCCTGAGTTGCCCCTTTGCTGACCGACACCTCGCTCTTCAAACTCTGGAACGTTTTCTCGCCAATGCCCGGCACTTCAAGTAGCCCATCAATGGATTTGAAATTACCTTTTTCCTTACGGTATTTAATAATTGCCTTGGCTTTGACTTCACCAATACCCGGTAAATTTTCCATTAGCGCGGCAGCATCAGCCTTATTAATATTAACCATCTCCGCCAACGCAGTACCACTACACGCCATTAGCACGGCCAATAAGGCAGTACGTAATATCTTGTTCATCGCATTTATCCCTTTTATCAAATGTTGTATCAAAGCATCATTTCATGCTGTCAACGTGACTGTGCACCAAGCAACAGGAGTATTAAAGGCAGCCAGCGGCTCACATTACTGCATAGCCGCCAGTTTACTAAAGTCGCTTCGATACCCATCCAATCGATTTAACAGCGTCTTAGCTTGCACCACTGTGAGCGAAGCATGTAAATCAATGAGTAGTTGATAGGTGGTGTGTTGGTTCAATGTGGAATACTGCCGATAGGCAGGTGTCCATTGTTGCTGTGGGGTTGCGATGAGTTGAATCAGCTGCTGTTGCATCCGCTGCGGCTGCTTCTGTAGGCTCAGCAAGCCGTCAAAGCGCTGCCGCAGTAAACGCCGCTGCGCTAGGCGGGCAGCTGTTTCATAGCTGAGATCATCAGCCCATTGTTCAATCCGCTGTGCCTGCGTGTCCGTCACGCTCCCCAGCCAATCTTCCAGCCTATCGCGCATCCGCTGAATCCGCTCCTGCCGCCGCTCGGTACGCGCCAGATTAATGCGTTCTGCCTCATATTCAGCATTCTTTTGATCCATGTTTTTCGCCAGCTGCCTCAGCTGCGCCTCATCCAGACGGCTAAGGGTCAGCGCCAACTCAGGTGCAAGCTGCTGCATACTCAACTGCCAGAAATGCATTCCCCTGTTATAGGCCTGCTGTAGTTGAGCCGCGTTAATCTTATCCCCTTGCAGGATGCGCATTTGATCACTCAAAAAGTCAACATATAGCGGCAGCTGTTCACTACGATGCCAGCGGTGGAACGCGCTGAGCGCCGCATCCAGCTCACGGCTCGCCGGCCCCTCAATACTGACATAGTCATTCAAACGCCAACGCAGCAGATCATCTAGAAAGCGATAGCTCACCTGAACACCACTACAGCTGCTCAACAACACAAACAGTAGGGCATACACCAAGCACTGAGCGATTTTTTTCTGGCTATTTATCATAAACTGACTCATTTAATGGACACCCTTAATAGATTCACCTGAGGAATTAAACGCTGATTAGATTTTATTGGTTATCGGCAGGCGCACGTAGCAGCGTAAAAAAGCGTATTATTATACCGATCGCTGAGTGAATCACCCTATTCACCCTATATTGTCAGCGCAAAGAACAGACATCAACAACAATTTGGAGCCGCTATGTCCGAAAAAATGTCTCGCGTGCCGCCGCATGTTTGGCTGTTAATCTTATCGGCCTGTTTACTGGTGCTGCTCTCTTTTGGCTATCGCTCTGGCTTCGGGCTATACGTTAAGCCACTGGCTGATGCCAATGGCTGGGGCCGTGACACGATTGGCTTTGCACTCGCGCTGCAAAATCTCATCTGGGGCGTGGTCGCCGTTTTTGCGGGCGGGTTGGCAGATCGCTTTGGCAACATCAAAGTCATTTGCGTCGCCGCCTTATTATATGCGCTGGGCTTGGGCTTAACGCCCCATGTCACTGCACCTTGGATGCTGAATAGCACCGCTGGATTGCTGGTCGGTGCGGGGGTAGCGGGCACTTCGTTTGGTATTATTCTGCCCGCACTCGCCCGCGCGGTCAGCCCGGATCGGCAGCAGTGGGTATTAGGCTTAGGCGCTGCCGCCGGTTCCGCCGGACAGTTTCTGATGGTACCCGTGGCGCAATCACTGATCGAGTCAGTCGGCTGGGTAAATACACTGCATATTCTGGCGCTGTCCACCCTGGCGATGTGCCTACTCGCTATGCCGCTGGCCCCTTACGCAGGCAGTAAAGCCCCAGATGCCAACGACCGTAGCCACAAAGCACAAACCATGACCGAGGCACTGCGTGAAGCACTGGGTCATCGCTCTTATATTTTACTGGTGCTGGGCTTTTATGTCTGCGGCTTTCACGTCGCCTTTATTACCGCACACATGCCAGCCTATCTGTCGGATCTTGGCTTCTCGGGGCAGGTAGGTGCGTGGGCTATTTCGGTTATTGGCTTTTGTAATATCTTCGGGGCTTACTATGCGGGTGTTTTATCCAGTAAATTTCAGCGCAAACAGGTGCTGCTCTGGATTTACCTACTGCGGGGCGTGATCATTGCCGTTTTCGTACTCACACCCATCACCCTGTACAGCGTCTTCATTTTTTGTGCTGCCATGGGCTTTTTATGGCTGGCGACTGTGCCACCCACTTCCGGGTTGGTGTCCATTATGTTCGGCACACGTTATATGTCCTTGCTCTATGGTGTGGTGTTTTTATGCCATCAGCTCGGCAGCTTTAGCGGCGTCTGGCTCGGTGGCTGGACCTATGAACAAACCGGCAACTACAACCTAGTGTGGTGGCTGGGGGTTATGTTTTCGCTGGTGGCCGCCGCCCTACATTGGCCAATCAAAGAACAGCCTATTGCGCGGCTCGCCGCCGTCAAACCGGTCTAAACACCCCAATGGAAGTGCTGCATCTTGTCCTGTCTAGCGCTAAGATCACTTGTAACTCCAGGTAGGGCGATGCAAAATCCACTATTTCTTTAGCTTCAGGCACATTATGAGCCAGCAGAATGATCCGCAAACCGCCTCTTTCCAGGCTGCCAAGACACTGATCCGCCAGTACTTCGAGGCGCTGGAACAGGCCACCCCCAGCACCGTCAGCGCGGTGCTGGCTGAATACACGGCTCCTGATTATCTGTGGCGCGGCGTCTATCCGTTTCGCGAACAGCAGGGGGTCGCCGCCGCCAGCACCAGCTTCTGGCAGCCCTTCATGCATGCCATCCGGCACATGCAGCGCCGCCAGGATATTTTTATCGCCGGAGCCAATCTTTACGGCGGTGAAACCTGGGTCATGAGCATGGGCAATTTCATGGGGCTATTTGACCATGACTTTCTCGGCATCCCACCCACGCGCAAAATTGTTAATGTGCGCTATGCCGAATTTAACTGCGTCCAAGACGGTAAGATTAGCCAAACCGGCTTATTTATCGACCTCATAGGCCTAATGGCACAGGCCGGTGTCTATCCACTGCCGCCGTCTACCGGCGTTTACTTTAACTATCCCGGCCCGCGCACGCATGATGGCCTGTTATATCACGATGCACCGACAGCTGAAGCGGCGGCCACACTCGACCTAGTCAACCGCATGGTGGATGACCTCGGTCAGCTGAATGAAAGCGGCTCCATGACCTGTCCACCGGAAATACTGGAAAAAACCTGGGCTAAGGATATGCTGTGGTATGGCCCGGCGGGAATCGGCGCAACATACACCATTCCGCGCTATCAGGAGCAGCATCAGTTGCCTTTCCGCGCGCAGCTGGGCGATAAAAAATTTGAGGGCCACGTCTGTCGGTTTGCTGAGGGTAATTTTGCCTGCTTTTTTGGCTGGCCCAATCTGAGTAACACGCCGCTGGGGGGCTGGCTGGGCTTGCCGGGTGGACAGGTGAAGGCGTCGATGCAGGTAGTCGATGTCTACCGGCGCGAGGGTAATAAACTGGCGGAGAACTGGGTGCTGATAGATTTGCCGTGGTGGTTAAAACAGCAAGGCCTGGATGTGCTGACGCGAACCGCAAACATCATGAATCCGACAACCCCACACTTAGCCTAGAGGTGGCTTGCTAACATGCAAATAACCGACGCCCACCACCACCTTTGGTGTCCCGTAAACGACAGCGCCGCCATCAACTATGTCTGGCTGAAGAAGATTGGTGCTCCCAAGCCCTTCGGCGACCCCACTCCAATTCAGCGCGATTACCTCATCGATGAATTTCGCGCCGAATCCAGCAGGCATGATATTGTTGCATCCATCCACGTCCAGGCCGATGGTGCCATCCCGGACCCGGTACGTGAGGCAGACTGGCTGCAAACGCTGAGCAACGCACACGCCCTGCCCTCTGCCCACATCGGCTTTCTCGATTTAACCGCCGCCGACTTGCAAGACACCCTCCAGCGTTATCAGGCACTCCCAGGTTTTCGCGGTGTGCGCCAGATTCTAAGCCGAATTGATGATCGGCCGGACATTAGCTTTGCGGGCGAACATTACCTCAAGAACCCAACGTGGCGCAGGCAGTTCGCCCAACTGGCGGAGCAGCAGTTAAGCTTTGATCTGCAGCTCTACCCAGAGCAAATGGCAGAGGCCGCTGCATTCTTTGCCCAGCATGAAAATGTCCCGCTGGTACTCGATCACGCGGGCAGCCCCTACGACCAAAGCGCTCAGGGCCTTAAGACCTGGCAGACGGCGCTCGCAGAACTGGCCGCACTGCCGCAGTGTACGGTGAAGCTATCCGGCTTTGGTATGTTTGATCAGAACTGGAGTGCAGACAGCATACAATCACTGTTTGATACGATGCTGGAATTGTTTGGTGCGGAGCGCATGCTGTGGGGCAGTAATTTCCCCGTTGATAAACTGATGCGTGGCTATGACGTTGTCATCGATCAAGTATTGCTGTGCGCTGAACGCTGTGGTTTATCTAAGCAGGACATCGCACAGATTTTTCACCACAACGCTCAGGCGTTTTACCGCCTGTCAGCGTGACCTGCGCTCAGCATCAGTAGCGAATCATCACTTCATTGCGCCGCAGAAAAGGCAGCGTCCACGGCGGGTTGTAGCGTGATAGCTCAGCAGCCCCCGCCGGGCGCAGCCCTTTGGTCTTCATCCACGCCATGAGCTCCGCCGTCTTCTGCGCAACTTTGGCTTCGCCGGTGAAACCGGAAAAACGTACGACGGCATAGCGCACCGCTGGAATCTGACGCAGCGTTACCGCCGGATTATTCGGCTTTGGCAGCGTCGCCATGGTGTATTGCGCTGGCATGACAAAGTGCACTCGCCATTGTCCACCGGCTTGCTCCAGCGTGACGGGCGAGGTCATGTTGATTTGCTGTGAGCGAGGTTCCAGCGTCACCGGTGCAGTCATACTGATGGTTTCATTGCCGCCGGTGCGCGCCGTATTATCACCAAAAATATAACCCGCCAACAGTTTAAACGCCCCGCCTGAAGCCGAATCCATCGAACCAGACACCAGGGTTTCTGCAACAATTTTAGGTTCATAGCGGCGCAGCTCAAACGCATCCGCCTGCTCAAGCACCGTATAGCTGGGCTCTTCAATCGCCAGCACAGTGCCGCTCAAAGTAAGCAACAATAGCCCGAACCAGAAGTGTATATAACGCTGTATCATAGTGACCTGCCCACCCTATCATTTAAATTACTCATCAGTCATCCGCCTAAAAGCTTCGCGCCACAACTCAGCCTATAGTTAACACGAGTGCGCGCCAAAACCGTTGAGGCCACCCCATATTAGGAGATGCTAAGAAACGGGTGTTAATAGCCCTGATGCCACCGGGTTAGAGGAACTTAATTGAGATCGACTGTTTGCGAATACAAGCGCCTACTTCCAGCCGTGAAGCCACTGCGTTTCATCTTGTAACTCGTGCCAGTCAATCGGCCGTGTCCGCCGTGTTAGCACGGCCTCCAGCGTACACGCCAGTACACCCTCTCCGTCCTCATCGAACGTCACTTCCGTCACCATGAAGTGCAGTTCTTTCCTGAGCGGGATAACGGCTGTCCACTTACTGTGCAGGAGTTTTTTCGGGTTAATACGATTCATCACTCAATCCACCGACTTTGGCCCCTGATTCCATTCCACTGAGTCAATCTCACTGAGTCAATTCGCCGGCCCGGCACCGCGCCGTGAAGCCTCAGTCGCTGGCACGTAGGTCTGCTGCGCAAAATGATTCAGCCCCTGCCAAACCGCAGCACTAATAGCCTGCCCGCGCTGACCCGCTGTCACGCCCACCCCAGAGACGGCTAGCACACGACAGCTGAAGCGCGCCGTGCGTGCCGCCAGCAGCGCAGTGTCCGTCTCCTCAACGATCCGCAGCAGGCGGCCCTGCTCACACACCAGTTCGATCGCCTCCCAGTTTAGCTGGAACGCACAGCCCAATCGCTGACTCAATAAGGCAATATAAGGTAGCAGTAACAAGGGGTAAGCCAGCTGTGTTAATACCAGACCCTGCTCTGCTTGCACCACGGCAACATCATCAAAGAGCATTGCCCCGCTGAGTACCGGACACAGCGCCGACTTCGGCTCCGGCGCTGACCAGAGATCATCTGCCCTCACCGGCCCACAAAACACCATCGTATCCGCGCGCTCCGCAAGGTAGGCTGCCAAGACGACTGCGCCCGGCAGCTGATGGGCAGCAAGCAGGCGCACTGCCTGCGCGACCTCTTCCGCATAGCCCCAGGCAAAGCCCGCGCCCCGCGCTGCTTTCCTAGCATGCGCTGTAATTTCGCTCAGCGAGTAAACCGTCGTTGCTGTCATGTTTGTCATCCCACTCAAGCCATTTTTTCTTCAGCACTCTGCCACAGCGGCGGATAAACCCAGTCATCTGCCGACATATCCGCCAACTCATGTGGGAACGGCGCATGTTGAAACAAAGTAATGCGCACCCAGCGGTCTGAGCGTGGGTCGAACTTAGTCGCCCCAAAAAACGACAGCTTTAGCCGCAGTAAATCAATAGGCATCATCTCGGCCGCGATGAGATTATCCTGAATTTCCATATAGGGGAATTTATCTGCATACTGCGTCCGCCTCGCCACATGGCGAAATTCAGGATACTGCTGTAGAAACACCGCCAGCGTATCCTCAGGATCAGTCCATGCCGCTAGCGCAGCATCAAGCTGATGCACATGCCAACCAATGCAGAGCGGCTGCTCCAGCTCCATTCCCGGCTCATCAAAGCGCTCACCCAAGCGCGGTTCCAGCTTTTCTTCTGACACATACCAAAACCGGCTGCGGCTAGCTTCAGCCGTGAAATCCAGCGCCAGCGCCCAGCTGTAATGCTTATTCAGCCAGTCACGCATCGCCCCCACCGTCATCCCCGCAGCC
>CALAMO010000006.1 GCA_937925855.1 uncultured Thiotrichaceae bacterium | reverse complement strand
GCGCGGGCATCTTTGGCCTGTCCATCGCGTGGGTCCTCCTCATCGCCCCATTTGTTGGGATCGCCAAGGTCAATACCAAAGCCCTGTAAGAAACCCTGGTCGCGCAGTACGCCCACTGATGGCTGGCTTACCGCGAGATCTAACATAGCGATTTTAGCCTCGGCTGCTTTATCGCCCAGTGATGCGGCGGCCCACTGTCCAATCAACTCGCCAGCCAAAAAGTTATCCGTGGCGAAGGTCGCATCCGCCGAGTCAATTGGCTCAAGCGGCGTATCCAGCGCAATCACCAACAAGCCGGCATCGCGTGCTTGCTGCACGGAGGGCACAATGCCTTTGGTGTCAGAAGCAGTTAGCAAAATGCCTTTCGCACCGTCAGCAATACAGGTTTCAATCGCGGCAACTTGGCTTTCTGAATCGCCGTCAATTTTACCGGCGTAGGCTTTCAGCGTAATGCCAAGCTCTTCCGCCTTGGCCGCTGCACCTTCTTTCATCTTGACGAAGAAAGGGTTGGTGTCTGTTTTCGTGATTAAGCAGGCGCTGATGCCATGTCCATCGGCATAAGCAGGACTGCTCAGGGCTGCTGCAGCGACGACAAAGGGAGCGATGGCCGCAGCCAGTCTGGTTTTTTTCATGGTTTCCTCCAGTGATACGGCGCATGCCATTGCTTGGAAGCTGGGGTAGTAATGAATGCGCACGTTATTAGATTAAAAAAACTCACGCTGCCAGCGGCCACGGTATTGCGGTTAATTATTGCGGTGGCGCTTAAAAGTATTCATATCAGGGCTGAAAGGGTTCATGCCCGACCTATGAACGGCACGGTGCGTTTGGAATACATCCACTTTAAGCGTAGTTCAGATTTTACTGTTTAGTGGGATTACCCGTATTTTTTGTGCGTGATGGCTGCCTGGGTTTTGTTATCTGTGACATAGACAGCCCGGCAATTTACCGCAACAATGTCTTATGTCGAATGAGTTTCTATGGATTGCCGCTGCTGTATTCACGCTGGCGGGCATGGTCAAAGGCGTGATCGGAATAGGCCTGCCCACCATTGCTATTACGCTGCTGGCGCAGTTTGTTGATCCGCGCGTGGCGATTGCGATGGTGCTGATTCCTTCTCTCATCAGTAACTCGTGGCAGGTATGGCAGGGCGGTAATATGCTGCGCCCGGCGAAACTGCTCGGGCCTTATGTGGTCACCATGATGATCGCGATGTACATCACCTCCCTGTTTGCTGCGGCTGCGCCGGTGGGTTTGATGGTGACCGGAATTGGGGTAGTGGTGGTGCTGTGGACGCTGACCAGTCTATGGAAAACGCCGCCGAAATTACCTGATCGTCTAGACCCGGTGGTACAGCCGGTGGCGGGTGTGCTCGCTGGTTTGTTGGGTGGTTTATCGGGTATCTGGTCGCCGTCGATGGTGGTTTATTTGTTGGCGCGGCGGGTGAATAAAGAGGATTTTATTCAGTTCACCGGCTTTATTATTTTATTGGGTACCCTGCCGCTGACCCTGGGCTATATTACGGCGGGGCTGTTAAATCGTGAGACGGCGCTGGCCTCTGCTTTAATGGTTGTACCGGTGTTGGTGGGTTTGTTTATTGGGCGACAGCTACGCCACCGAATTAATAACGAGCAGTTTTTTAAGGTGCTGTTAGTGGCGTTTTGTTTGATGGGGATTAATTTGATCTGGCGTGGTTTTAATACCTGATAGTGCCTGCCTGATAGATGGGTGGTACTTGTTATTTCAGTCATCTTCAAGTACAAATAACTGTACGTTTACTTAAGGGTGATTATTTATGGAAGCGGTTAACTATTCAACATTTCGTCAGCGTCTCACCGAGTCTATGGATAAAGTTGAGCGCGACCGTGCGCCGCTGTTGATTACCCGTCGTAATGGTACCTCCGCTGTGCTGATGTCGCTGGATGAATATAATGCTTATATGGAAACAGCGCACCTTGCTTCCAGTTCGCGTAACGCTAAACGTTTGAATCGGGCTATCGCGGAATTAGAGTCCGGGCAAGGTAAAGTACATGAATTGATTGAGGCGGACTGATGCTGTTGTGCTGGGCAGAAGATGCCTGGGATGATTATCTGTACTGGCAGAGAAATGACAAAAAAATGCTGAAGCGGATCAACGAGTTGATTAAAGACATTAAACGCCAGCCTTTTGAAGGTATCGGTAAGCCGGAGTCGTTAAAGCATCATTGGTCTGGTTATTGGTCACGCCGAATCAGTGGTGAACATCGTCTGGTGTACAAAATAGGGGGGGAGCAGGTATTGATTGCGCAATGCCGTTTCCACTATTAACGATCAGTCCCGAAAATGAAACCGAACCCGCTCAGCTGTCAGCGGTTCCTTCCCTAAAATAAAGTCCGCCGCCCGTTCCGCCATCATCTGCGTTGGCGCATTGAGGTTACCGCTCACTATCTCCGGCAGCACCGAAGCATCGACCACATGCAGCCCGTCCAGCCCGCGCACTTTGAAACGTCCATCCACCACCGCATCTTCACCCATACCCATGCGACAGGTGCCACAGGGATGATAGTCGGTTGACGCGGTAGCACGTATCCAGTCTTCGATCGCACGCTCAGAAGTGGCTTCCGGCGTGGGTGTAATGCGCCGCCCGCGAAATTCATCGAAAGCGGGTTGTAGCAGTAAGTCCTGCATCTTCTGAAACGCTTGTTTCATCTCGCGCATATCATACGGATCAGACAGGTAGTTGAAGTGTGCGGCAGGTTTTGCATGCGGATCATTTGAATGCAGCTTCAGTTCACCCCGGCTGCGCGGTCGCAGCTGGTCACAGTTGAGCTGGAACCCCTGAAACAGTTTGAGTTTCCGTCCGTCATACTCGTTATACACCGGCGTGAAGTGGTATTGCAGGTTGGGGTATTCAACCTCTTCATTACCAAAGACCAGTCCACCCATCTCCCAGACGTTGGACGCACCAAAGCCTTTGCGCGTCATCAGCCATTCCAGGCCAATTTGCAGTTTCTTATGTGGCTGTGTGAGCTTATGCAGCGTGACGTCCTGCGTACACTCAAAGCCGGTGATAATGGTGAGGTGATCCTGTAAGTTCTGACCAACGCCCGCCAGGTGATGCAGCGGTTTGATGTGCATGGTGCGTAAATAATGGGTATCACCAATACCAGACAGCATCAGCAGCTGTGGCGTCTTAATTGCGCCCGCGCTGACGATGACCGACTGATTGGCGCGGATTTGTTGGGTGACACCGTTATGCTCAAACGCAACGCCCACCGCCCGGCCATGTTCCAGCAAAATCCGCTGCACAAAAGCACGGGTTTTCAGGCGGACATTGGGACGGCGCAGAGCGGGTTTTAGGTGGGCGACGGCAGCGCTGCTGCGGAAACCGTTTTTAGTGGTGCTGTCGAGGCGGGCGATGCCTTCCGGTTTATAGCCGTTTAGATCGTCTGATGTGCCCTGGCCGGATTGTTCGCCCGCCTGCATCAGCGCAGCGCTTAAAGGATTTTCTATCTTGCCCCGGGTGACGCCTAATGGCCCGCTGTCACCCCGCCAGTCGTTTGCACCACGATCCGAAGTTTCACAGCGCTTGAAGTAGGGTAAGCACTGGTCATATGACCATTCCGTCAGACCGTGTTCATCAGCCCAGCGGTCATAATCCAGCGGGTGGCCGCGCATATACACCATGGAATTAATCGACGAAGAACCGCCAATGACTTTGCCACGCGGTAGTTCTACCTGACGATTATGGCACCCCGATTCGGCCTCACTTTTATAGTTCCAGTTGATCGACGGGTCTTTATAGGCGTGATACACCCCGGCGGGGATATGAATCATCAGCTTATGATTCATTGGCCCGGCTTCCAGTATCATGACGCTGTGTTTACCGTCCTCCGACAGGCGATTAGCGAGCACGCAACCGGCGGAGCCTGCGCCGATGATGATGAAATCGAAGTCTTGGGTTTGTGTCATCAATGTGCCCCTTGAAAGAAGTAAGGTGCCGCTCGCCTAAATACTTTTACCGTCAAATAGCTGGATTGTCAGCTGCTCTGTATCCACACCATCAAGGCAGCCAAGGTTGATTCGGTATTCGCCGGGTTTGCTCATGGTTTGATGGAAAGGGTAAATGCCGCAGGCCTTACAGAAATAGTGTTGTGCGACTTTCGTGTCGAACTGATATAAGCCTAATGTGTCTTCCTCCGCCTCGATATTGATCTGTTCCGGTGGTAGGGTGAATGTGGACATGACTGCGCCCTTGCGCCGACAAATGGAGCAGTTGCAACGTGCGCCTTCGGTAATAGTGGCGCTGTTGAATGAGAAGGTGACATCGCCGCAGTGACAGCTGCCGTTATAGGTTTGCATGATCTTGCTCCTGTGCAAATGGCCCGGTGGGTGTGCCCTGATGATAAATCATTTGCCAGTTTGCGGCGGATTTTACCCAAA
The DNA here is from genome assembly GCA_937925855.1 of uncultured Thiotrichaceae bacterium. Classification (GTDB taxonomy): domain Bacteria; phylum Pseudomonadota; class Gammaproteobacteria; order Thiotrichales; family Thiotrichaceae; genus Thiolinea. The sequence goes on along the minus strand of CALAMO010000006.1, from coordinate 173,606 downwards.
TAGAGGTGCGTAGTGCATGTCTGCTGAGTTTGTCATGTGCATTCATATTAGCTGACTGATAGAGCAGCTGAATATTGCTTGCGGTGTGTTCAATAAATTCGTAGTTCTGTGACCAGAGAGTATGTGTAGGTGGTTCTTCAGCGATTAAGCCTGCTGCTACGGTTATAAAATTATAGCGCCTGCCAGAGTAGCCGATTTCTATAAAAGCCGGATGTAGCAGTTTTTGTAACTGTTTGATATCGGTTCTGGTTTCGTATTGATGCAAGTCAATTTCGAGCTGGCGTAAATGACTAAAGATTGCTGCCTGGGATGATCTAATCATGATTGCTGTGCCGATAAAGTCCATAATCCGGCCACTATTAGTAGTGAGCCACCTGTAAAATTAAACCGCCGCTGTGTTTTTGGGGCAGCCAGCAGCTCGCTCGCTTTGCCCGCGAATAGCGCATACATAGTCGCGTTTAAAGTCGCCAGTGCGACAAAAGTGAGCGCCAGCAACCAAAGCTGTGGCGCTACCGCAGTGGATGTATCCACAAACTGTGGCAGGAAAGCGAGAAAAAACACCATGCCTTTTGGATTCAGCGCGGTTACTAGGTAGGTATCAGCAAACAAGCGCCAGCCGGATGCCAGTTTAGGCGCTTGTTTGATGTCGGGTGATGCCTGGCTGGCTGTAAAGCCCGCTCTGAAGAGTTTGATCCCTAAATAAATCAGGTACAAACCACCCGCCCATTTAATCACCTGAAACCAGAACACTGACTCTGCCAGTAACGCCCCCAGCCCTAGTAACGATAGCGCCAGCGCGGTGGAATCGCCCAGTGCCACTGCGAGAATAAGCGGTATTTTGGCGCGATAGCCGTGTGAAATCGAATAGCTGATGACGGTTAGAATGGTAGGGCCGGGAATGATTAACAGGATGGTCGAGGCGGCGGTAAAGGCGAGCCATGTTTCAATATGCATTGTTTATTTACCGTGTGTGGAAATTGTGTGCTGCGTTTGCCGGAGGTTCGTTGTTTTGTGTTTTGTTGCACTGTTTTTTACGCCACTGGCAAAATATTTTCCTGATTTAGCGTATTAGCTGTCGCAGTCCCCATTCATAATCTCTGCCCCCATCGCCGCAACATATAACTGCTGAAAATGGTGTACGCCGTGTTCACTAAGCTCACTGCGCTCTGGGTCAACGACGAAACGTCCCTGATTATAGCCCTTAGAGTGTAGCCCCTGCTGCACGCTTTCACACAGGCCCACGTCTTCTGGTTGGAGCACGTCTTTCTGATAGGCCATTGCTTCTGCTAATTGCTGGCTCGGCTCCGGGGTGGCGATAAACCAGTCCTGATATTCAATGCTATTCACTGGGCCATCTGGGATCATTTGTAGAGTGGAAATATTGGGTTCGCCGGGGTAAACCCAGAGAGTGAGGTTCGGCCAGAGGAACCAACCGGCATAGCCAAAATCCACATCGCCGGGCTGAAAGGAAAACGCTTTGCTGTCTGTGCTGCGCGCCTGACCGGAGCAGTGGCTGGAATAGATGCCTTGGGTGCGTGTGCGGTAGGATTTCATGTCGACTAGGTCAACGAAATCCTTATGTGCGGGCGCGCAGTGGTAGCATTCCAGGAAGTTGTCAATCAGCACTTTCCAGTTTGATTCGACGTGATAGGTATCGCGTTGCGCAAACATCAGTTCATCAATGCGCGGGCAATAATGGCGGATTTCTGCCTCCAACTCACCGGCTTGTTCCACGAGGGGGATCGCATCGGGATCAAGGCTCACAAATACCATGCTACAGAAGACTTCGACCCGCACCGGCTTTAACGAAAAATCACACTTATTGAAGCCTGCCATTTTGTCAGTATTACGCGCAAACTTTAATTCGCCGTTTTGGCCGTATGACCAAGCGTGATAGGGGCAGACAATAGCGCGTGCCGTGCCGGAGCCTTGTAATAGGGCATGGCCGCGATGCTGACAAACGTTGTAAAACGCATTGATATTACCGTCGGCGGCGCGCGTCACAAAGACGTTCTGGTCGTGTACGGTCGCCGTCATATAATCGCCAGTGTTAGCGACCTGGCTGGCGTGGCCGACAAACCACCAGCTATTGTAGAACACGGCCTCTTTTTCCTGCTGATAGATCTCAGCATTATGATAAAAGCGTGCTGGGATAGTGAACGACTCTGCGGCCTCCAGACTAAAAGGCTGGTCGCTGTCATGTAGGCGTAGGATGGGCAGGCTCATAGCAGACTCCGCAGAAAAACGTATAAAAATAGGGTGGTACGCTGTAGGTAGACTGTACGGACAGCGCCTATTAAGGTCAATAAGTGGGGGTGGGCCTAATCAGTCGTATCGGCCATGCCAAGGCCCGCTTTGCAGGCTGGCCGTTTGACCATCAGCGCTAACCACCGGGCGGTTTAGGCTAAAAATATTCTGCGCGGTGATTTCGGCATACTCCATATAACCGAGGCGTGCCAGTGGCTGCATCGCGGCGGTGTCCACCTGGCCGTTAATCAGGTAAGTATCATCGATATGGATGCCAACCACGCTGGCTAGCACCAGGGTATAAGCGCTATCTTTGCCAGGGCGGGGTGGGAGTTTAAGGGTTTGCCACAGTTTGCACTCCAACGCGGCGGGGCTGGCGGCCACGTACGGCGGGGTGACTAATTTTGAGGCGGCGGTGGCTACCTGCGCCAGCGCAAATTCATCGACCGAGTGTTCGACGCCCGCGCTGCTCATATTCATGGCATCCATCATCGCCTTATTGACAAAAGAGCAGGTGCATTCACCATTTGCTTCAATATTCTCCAAGGTGTTATTTCGCCAGCCCACGGAGAACATAATCATATGCGGATTATCTGAAACCGCATTGAAAAAGCTAAACGGCGCAAGATTAGGCGTGCCGTCTTGATCCACGGTGCCAATCCAGCCAATGGGGCGGGGGACGATTAGGGCCTTAAATGGATCATGGGTTAAGCCATGCGGAGTATCAGTTGCGTAAAACATATCGTGGGCGCCCGGTTAGGTGAAACGGATGAGGTGAATGATTGTAGGGTCAGTCTAATCGGCACTAAAGCCGCCTTCAAGGGTGATGTGTGGCATTAACTATTCCGCATTTGAAATTATATAACATTGCCCCTGTCGAGCAATGCCATATGATTGCAGGAAATTTTGATTATTTATTGGTTGACTCCAGCCGCACGCGAGATATACACGCCTACCGCAAAGTGTTGGGCGAACAAATCGCTTCGCTGCCGCATGTGGCGCATACTTCGACCTTTGTCTCGATGGAAACAGTATGCACTCGCCAGAAAGTAGGCGTTTGGGGTCGCGGAACCAATCGTTCTCACAGGTTTACAAAATATTACGCACCTGTTAAATTTGTTGTATGTCTAAATCAACCAGACAAAAAAAATTCACTAAAGTGGTTGATGAACGCTCCTCACTTTCGTCAAAGCGAGGAGGAGGCTCGGTCAGAGTTGAAGCTTGGGAAGATCAGTCCGGCGATGTGGTCAAGTACAACATAGCTTATATAAACCATGCTATCTACCAAGGTGATAACGGGCGTGTATTTGGCTATGACAATGCACACAACTATCACCACAGACACAATCGTGGTTATATCTATCCTGTAGATGACTTTATCGGCTACGAGGACATCATTGAACGCTTTGAGTCTGAACTCAAGGAGCTATTATCATGAGTATTCAAATCAAAACGGGTTCCCTCGACGATTTTTTCTCATCTGTTAAGGAAACTGCGCGGGAAATTGACAATAAGCAAACGATCACACGTAAAAACACGATTTGGGTCGAGGCCGAGGATTTGATGAAGCTGTTGAAGCCGGAACGCACGGCTTTGTTGCAGTTCCTGCGTAAAGAAAACCGTATTGTTTTTTCTAAACTGCTGACAGCGCTTCAGCGTTCACCAAGCAGCCTTAATAATGACCTGAAATTACTCTCTAAATATGGCCTTATCCATATTCGGAAAGAAATCAATCCCGGCCACGGCTACCATAAGGTCATAGAAGCTGGGTTTGGTAAAGACACGTTAGAGTTTAAAGTTGAGATTTAATCCAGCTGACACTTCCGGCTTAAATAGCGCTGTAGCGGAAAGCCCATTTCTGCTCCGAGCCGGTGCGCCTTATCCTTTAAAGCGCTGATGGACTGTCGATCTGATGCCTTCCCTGCCAACACGATCCAGTTCCGGCTGCCGGTCATGACCACACGCACATCCGCAAACTGCGCGCGTAGCGCAAGCAGAAAATCTGTCTCATCCTGGTGTTCTGTCCAGCAATTTAAAACTAGCCAGCCCTCAGCCTTTAAACACCCCGCACAGCGCGCAATAAAATGAGGGTCTAGCTGTTGCTGATCCACGCCGGTTGCGTGGTATAAATCAGCAAATACAATATCGACTTTGCGCCCGGTATCACGCGCCAAATAAGCACTCGCATCCTGGTGCAGTACACTCAAACGCTTACCACGCGGCAGCTGGAAGTATCGGTAGGCCACGTCAATCACCGCCTGTCGCCGTTCGACGGCGGTGATATGAACCCCAGGAATCTGGCGGTGCAGCGCGCTCAGCAAACTACCGCCACCTAATCCTAACAGGGTAATCCGTTTTGGCTGGCAGAAGAGCAGCACCAGTAGCATCGCCTGCGTGTATTCATACTCCGGGATATGCGGCGCGCTTTTTAGGCAACAGCTCTGTGTATCATCCACGCCAAAGGCCAGCGTGCGGCGTTCACCATCATCCAATACGTACAGTGGCCCATAGCCATCTACCGTTTGGTATAAAAGTGGCGTGCTGAATTTATAGGGGTTGGTCAAGTGAGCGACTCGGTTCAGTAAACCAATGTGGCCCGTCGGCGGTGAGGTAGGCGTGGTCTTCCAGGCGCACTCCAAATTCGCCGTAGCTACAAATCATCGGTTCAATGGAAAAGCACATGCCCGTTGCCAGCGCCAGATCATTACCGCGCACGATATAGGGATGTTCATGCACATCCATACCGACGCCGTGGCCGGTGCGGTGTGGCAGTCCGGGGGTTTGGTAATCCGGGCCAAGCCCTGCGGCGGTGATGACAGCACGAGCCGCAGCATCGGGGGCGGAGCAGGGTGCGCCCAGCTGAGCAGCATTAAAAGCGGCCTGTTGGGCGGCGTGTTCCAGCTCCCAGATTTCGCGCTGGCGTGCACTGGGTTCGCCGAAGACGTAGCTGCGGGTAATGTCTGAGTGATAGCCATGCAGCGTGCCGCCGGTATCAATCAGCACCATATCATTGTCCTGTAGCTGCTGAGGGTAAGGTACGCCGTGCGGATAGGCTGTCGGTGCGCCAAACAATACGATCTTAAAGGTGGATGCGCCGTCCATGCCACAGGCGCGGTGTGCCTGATCAATAAAGGCCTGTACTGTGCGAGTATCAATGCCGGTATGCAAGATGCGGGCGGTGGCCTGTTGTACGCGCAGCGTCATGGCCTTGGCCTGGGTCAGTAAAGCCAGTTCGGCGGCTGACTTAACGCGGCGACAGCATGCAATCAGCGCTTCACCATTGACAATGGTCAGGCGTGCTGAGGCATTTAGCAGGCGACTAGCGGTAAAAAAGGGTGTCTGATGATCCAGTGCCAGCGTGACCTTGGCTTTAGTGCTGAGTTGCAGCGCCGTGCGGGCGACTAACGCAGTTGGATCTTCATGTTCCTCCCAGCAGGCGAGTTCACCGGGTAGCACGAGTCCGGCGCGGATTTTCTCGGCCTCAAACTGCGGGCAGAGGTAGATCAATTCATTGCTGGTGGTAATCAGTGCGCCGTGCAGTCGTTCGCTGGGGTAGCACGATAGGCCAGTGAAATAACGCAGGCTAGTGGTCGCGTCGAGGTACAGGGCGTCAATGTTTTGTGCGCGCAGCAGCTCACGCACTTTTTGTAGGCGGATGTGATATTCCTGCGGTTGGATGGGGGTGGCCTGATCACGGCTGGAGGTGAGTTTTGCCAGTTCGGTTGTGGGGTCAGAGCCGCCAACGCCTGCTGTCATAGTGGGTCGTCCTGCTGAGGATAGTGAATTAAATTAGCAATGATTAAAAAACAAACAAAATAGTCATTTTAATTAAGGTACTGAATATAGGATAAATAGTATAGCATCTGGTTGAAAAACACCCGTCTCCAGCGGCTATGTCATACTGTTTCCTGGCCTGATGAAGAGCCAAATAGCTTTCCAGTAAAGTTATGCGGAAAGCAGAAAGAATAAAAAAGCACTGTATTTATGCGGTGTTTTTTTATGTGAGTAACTAGAGGCCAGCACCGTTTTAAATGTATGGTGCTCTAGTTTTTGTGCGCGGTGCCGACACTAGGGCTTGACCAACAGCGTCCGTGGTACCTGGGCTAAACAGACACCGCCCTGTGCGGCCACCGTCAGGCTTTCTGTCATCTCAAAGCCCCAGTCGTCAAACCACATCCCCGGCATAAAGTGAAAACACATGCCTTCCTCCAGCACAGTGGTATCGTTACTGCGTAAGCTCATGGTGCGTTCGCCCCAGTCTGGAGGATAACTTAGGCCGATTGGATAGCCGCAGCGGTTGTCTTTTTCGTAGCCCTGTTGGCGCAGATACCTAAAGAAGGCGTCGGCCACTTCGCCACAGGTATTGCCCGGTTTAAACAGCGGCAGCGTAATCTCAATCGCTTCAGCAATCACCTGTTCAATCGCTCGATACTTAGCTGTAGGTGTGCCAAAGTAGAGGGTGCGTGATACCGGGCAGTGGTAACGCGCGTGTGCTCCGGCCAGTTCGAGAAACATGCCGTTATTATCTTCGATGGGCTGTTCATCCCAAGTAAGGTGACAGGCGGCAGCTTCTGCGCCCATGCCCATCAGAGGCACGATGGCGGTGTAGTCACCGTAATATTCTGGCGTGCCTTGTACGCCAGCATGCAGTATTTCAGCCGCTAGTTCATTTTTACGCATGCCCGGCTGGGCAACTTCTAATACACGCTGGTAGACGCTTTCCACGATTTTGCCTGCGCGGCGCATGAGGGTGATTTCGGCGGGGGATTTAACGGCGCGCTGCCAGTTAACCAGGGCGGTGGCATCGGCAAATGCAGCGTCTGGCAGGCTGCCGTATAAGGCTTCCAGCGCGCTGGCTGAAAAATAGTAGTTGTCCTTTTCCAGCCCAATACGGCAGGTGTGTAGCTTGCGCTGGTGCAATAAGTCAGCCAAATAGCTCATCGGATGCAGCGTTGGGTTCTGCACATAGTGATCGGGATAAGCGATAATGTCATTCGGCGCTAGATCGGTGGTAATATGGGCTGCGCTGGCATCAATGCCGCGCCCAAACCAAAACAGTTCGCCTGCGCTACCGATCAACACGCACTGATGCACGTAAAATGACCAGGCATCATAGCCGGTCAGCCAGTTGATATTCGATGGGTCATACACAATCAGCAGATCGAGATTCTGCGCGATCATGGCGGCTCGGGTTTTCTGCTGACGGGCAGTATATTCGCGCGCGCTGAAGCGGCGGCGGTTTGCGTGCATAGGCTGTTCTCCTGTCGTACCTATAGTGTGCCGGTTGTTTTGAGATTAACATGAGGAGCGTCAAATCATGCAGGATATGTTGAACGTATTGGGCACTGAGCTGGAAGAATGCGGCACTGACCCGATGACTGGGTTTTTTCGTAACGGCTGTTGTGCCACTGGGCCACAGGATCGGGGTTCGCATACGGTTTGTGTGCGGGTTACCGCAGCGTTTCTGGAATTTAGCAAGGCGCGGGGCAATGACTTAATGACGCCTGTTCCTCAATTTGATTTTCCGGGGCTGGAACCGGGAGATCGCTGGTGTTTGTGTGCGCTGCGTTGGCAAGAGGCTTTTACGGCGGGTGTTGCGCCCAGGGTTGTATTACTAGCGACGCATGAGGCGGCATTAAAGGTTATTGCGCTGGATGATCTTAAAAAAATGGCGGCTGATTTAAACTGATATTAGGCTATCGGTTTGATGTCCAGCGGACTGAATCGTCGTGAATTATTGGCGTTGGCTTGATGCTACAGTGTTGCAAAATGTTTCAGTGAAAAGTTAAAAAAATGTCATTTTTCGGGAAGCGGTTTGTTAATTTTACATTAAAAACTCACTATTTGGTCAATCTTCACTAAAAACACTAATAAATGCTGTTGCTTTTTGTCACTTAATGGTAAAAGTACAACACAATAATAAGAAGTTCAGTCTCAGTTCAGTGCTCGTATGAGATTGTGACGGCTCAGGTTTTGCGCCTGTGGGGTGTGGTGTATGCCCGTTAGGGTAAGTGGCAAAAATATGGCATATGGAGATTTGCGTTATGTTGATACTGACTCGCAGGGTTGGGGAGACCTTGATGATTGGGGATGATGTGAGCGTCACAGTATTAGGAGTGAAAGGAAATCAGGTGCGGTTGGGGATAAATGCGCCTCGGGACGTTGCTGTTCATCGCGAAGAAATCTATGATCGCATTAATCAGGAAACGGCAGAGCCCGTTGTCGTCGAAGAAAATTCACATTAGGTCTTTACCCGCTATCGATTGGCGGTTATTCTTACCGCCTCTAAAGTTTTTCTAGATTTGGAGAGTTGGCCGAGTGGCTGAAGGCGCTCCCCTGCTAAGGGAGTATGGGGTTTATAGCCTCATCGAGGGTTCGAATCCCTCACTCTCCGCCATTAACAGTTAGGTGATGGATGTATTGAAATACTACTTGACCTTAACGTGTGAAATGCGCAGAATGCGCATCTCAAATTAAGCGCCCATAGCTCAGCTGGATAGAGTACCTGGCTACGAACCAGGCGGTCGGAGGTTCGAATCCTTCTGGGCGCGCCATTATTCAGTCTTCCTAACTCCAAGGAAGCCCAAAAACCCCGGACTGGCAACAGTTTTGGGGTTTTTTGTTGTCTATTGATTTCTTATAAAGACACTGACATACCAACGAAAAGTTGGTATATGTGTTGGTACAAAACCCAATCGTCTTTGGAGATACCAACAAATGGCTGGAAAACTGACTGATACTGCAATTAAGAATGCGAAGCCAAAATCAGACGGTAGGCCGGAGAAGAAGAGTGATGGTGGAGGTCTGTTTCTTTTAGTAAACAAGTCTGGTAAGTATTGGCGGTATTCATACCGATATGACAAAAAGCAGCAAACTCTAGCTTTGGGTGTTTATCCTGATATTGGTTTAGCGGATGCACGAAGACTGCATCAACAAGCGAGGTCATGGCTTGCCGAAGGTATTGATCCCAAAGTTGCACGAGATCGTGAAAAGTTAGATTCGATTCGCCACCATAAAAATACTTTTCAATCGGTATCAGAAGAGTGGCGTGCTTATGAGTCGCCTAATTGGAGCCAATCACATAGCAATTCTGTAGAGCGCATTTTAAGAAAAGACATCTTACCGTGGTTAGGTAGGCGTCCGATTGATGAGCTGGAACCACCCGAAGTGTTGCAAATTCTTCGACGTATGGAAAAACGCGTAGGAGATACTACTCGTAAAGCACGACAGATGATGAGCCAGATTTTTCGCTATGGTGTTCAGAATGGCTATTGCCAACGTGATCCTACAGCTGATTTGAAAGGCGCTATCAAAAAACGACCTTCTAAGCATTATGCTGCAATTACTGATCCTGCAAAGCTTGGGGAGTTGCTACGCTCTATCGAGCGTTACCGTGGGGAATACACAACAACACAGGCACTCAAATTTGCTCCACTGGTGATGACCAGGCCCCAGAATATACGATTCGTGGAATGGAGTGAAATCAATATGGAAGAAGGGCTGTGGGAAGTGCCAGCTGCAAAAATTAAACTTAAGCAGACTTTAAAAAATGCTGACCAGATAGAGGACGCACAAACTGTTCCACTTTCACGGCAAGCGCTGGAAATTTTGGAAGATATATGCCCCCTTACCGGCCATTTTAAATATGTGTTCTATTCAAGTCGCTCACAGTCTGGGGCTATGTCTGAGAACACCATGAACAATGCAATTAAAAGCCTTGGTTTTGGTGACATGATGACCTCTCATGGTTTCAGAAGTACAGCCTCAACATTGCTAAATGAAATGGGTTATCGGTCTGATGTCATTGAGGCTGCGCTATTTCACAAGGAAGCCAATCAGGTGAGGGCAGCTTACAATAGAGCCAAATATTTGCAAGAGCGACGTGAGATGCTACAAGCGTGGGCTGACTATCTGGATAGCCTAAGAGAAGGGGCGCAAATCATACCAATACATCAAAAACAGGCATAGCAGAACAACATCAGGGATAGGTCGGCCAACCGAACGCCAGAACCCTTCACACTGGTTTCCCTGGTGATTTATTCGTGAAGGCACATGTGAAGGTGTGCTGATGGATAAGCATGAAATAACAAGCTTTATCAAAGAGTGTCTGAATAATCCTGATCAGAGTCTGGAAGATGAGTTGATCGCTAACTTAGGTGAAACGTTTGATGCAGTGGTCGATAAGTTTATAGATGGAGATGGAGTCGGTAATCCAGCCTTTGTAAAAATAATTACTGCATTTGCTGATCTGTTGTCAGATGGAGATGGCGATGAGATTGATAAAGAGTACTGGCTAAGGAGAATGATGTGTCAGTACTGTTCAGACAGGTATCTTCTGCGTGTGACGGTACAGGCTTATGAACAAAAGATTCAAGAGCTGCTTAATTCATTTTCACAGTATGAAGATAAGGTCGGTCATGCTTTTGCCGTATGGGAGCAGGAAAACCAAACACATGATGTAGAGCATCGAATTGCAGACAAGATAATCACCATTAATGAAGCAGCAGAGAAAGGTAGAAGTAAGAAAAAGGCATTTGCCGCAAGGGTGAAGGCTGAACGCCAGTTTGCAGAGGCTATCCAGGTCTGCACGCCATATTTCAAAAAATTTCAAATAAGCGAGACCAAGATTTTGACCAGGACGGGGCGAAGCGTCTCTGTTGAGCGACGAGGGGTTTCACACTTCATAGACTACTGTGACCAAGAGATAAATTTCCAAGTATCTGGTGGAGACAGTAAGCATAGAGGGCTTGGTAAAGATATGCTCCGAAAAGTTTATCAATACTTATCGGATAATCCTCCTCCCAAAAGTTAGTCGGCCTGCACTGCAAGGCAACATGATTTACAGTGCAGGCGGTTTTTATGATTTATTTATCAATGATTTAATTGATTTCATCTTAGATGAAGATGGAGTTTATTAGATAATGACTGATACAAAAATTGCTAAAAAACGCACTCGCAAACTTCCAGGTGCGGAAGTTATGGCGCGTCGTAAGCTGTTAGTTGATACCTTCCCTAATACTGGCAAAGTTCGCCGGAAACAATTCTCTGCCTTTCTTGGCATCGGTGAGTCAACATTTTCTAAATATGTTAAAGATGGCCGGATTAGCAAGCCGACAAAGTATGGTGAGCGTGTCAGTGTGTGGGACGCAGAGTATGCTTGGTATCTAAAAAATAATGGGATACCTGAAGCATCAGTGAAGGGAGTCATGTAAATGAATAATCAAAATGAAGGTGGCTTGTAATATGAGTGCCACAGTACATCATATTGATGAAGCCTGTGGGTCATTTGGAATTACAGGAGCAGAACTTCCTCTGATTGTTCCCGGTATCTATAGCGTTGTTTATCAGAGTCATGCCACCGCAAATATGTTTGGTAAACCACGCATTATTGTACGGTTTGCCATAGCAGAAGGTCAGTACAAAGGGAAAGTATTAGAACGATTTTATTTAGCAACGAGGTTGATTGGTCAAGCAGGTAAAAAGGGTAAGTTTTCTGTAACTAAGCGCAGCAGCTTCATACGCGATTATGTCAGGGTAACAAGCCATATGCCAGGCAGACTAGATAGAATACCTATGCGGATGCTACGGGGGCGATTAATCAAAGCACGTGTTGGGACTGTTAGTAAGGACAGAGATGGAGACCTGATACCAGAAGCATTGGAGTACTCAAAAGTAAGTAAACTACTATCTGGCACCCTTATTAACCAATCCATACCTAAATGACCACTATTAGATTGCTTGAAACCCTTGGCCTGTATGAGTTTCGGGCGATTGAGTTGGCAAATAAATATCAGATGCAGTAAGCATGAATATTATTCCGTCAAGGGCTTATGAATCGTTTCGAGATTAAGAAGTTGGCAAGTTGTTTAATACGAAGGGTGTGCCAGGAGAACTAAGCTTATAGCGATTCATATGGCGTAGCGAACCCTTGTTACTGCAATACTGATCCGCAACCAACGGGCGCGGCGGTAGGTGGAGCATACGGCTACCTATCGCTTGCATATACTTGGGTGCATGGTTGCAGGAACAAAGTGCATGCAACCCTTGCCCAGCGGCGAGCTGATCATCGAAGTGTGTAAGATTTTAAGAATTTTGGCAGAAGTGCTTGCAGTAAGGTTGAGCTGCTACTGACAAGCAATATGTAAATTATAAATAATTCTGCTTGCCAGTCCTGTAAAGCAAAATATAATTTTAACGGGTGTTGCTTGCCATATCATCGCCAATACTGCGCATTATTTTTCTGATCTTTGATGGGCTGGCTGACTTGCAGTTGTATGGATTACGACGAAGATTTGCACGAGCAGTGCGGCGAGGTTGTTTTACTCTTCCAAACATAGAAATTTTCCCCAATTATTGGTGTCTTTACCTGATAAATTATAGTGCATTTTTTTAGACCTAGAGAGGTTAGAAAAAGGTCTTTTTCAGTACTTTTTTCAGGGTGTAGAAATCTGCGTATTCTTGACTCGTCAACAGCGCTTTAAATTGTACGGAGACGGTAAGGTTTAATGATAGGTTCTTCGTAGCAGAGCATGGATTTCTTGGTAGGTTCAGAGCAATTTAAACGGCGATAGCGCACTGTTATTTCCTCTGCCTTGATCCGCAACCAGCGGGCGCGGCTGTAGGTCGCTAGGTACGACCATCGGTATATTTACCCTTGGGTGCATGGTTGCAGGACAGAGTGCATGCAACCCTTGCCCAGTGGCGAACGGTCAATGCGTGTAGACGTTAGACTTCACAATCTCCCACTCAACATCTTTCAAGGTGTAGACGCTTGACCAACAATCAGCCTGTTCCATAATCAAAGTCTGGATATAATCTTCTACATTGTCTGGCGTTAGCGGATCGGAGAAGACATGCTGCCAGTTGTTTGCTTCTTTAATATCGTTTATGGCGTGTTCTGTGGCTTCGTTCATAGCACGATGGCCTTAATGTCCTGGAGAGGTAAAAATTATGTCATAGTTTTGAGGGATAACCAGCAGTTTTATTGGTACGAGTCTTCTTCAGGCTCTGGGGATAAAAGAACGCCGGTACGTTTAAATTCGACATACCCATTTCCGGTAAATCGGTAGTAAATTTCTCCATCAATAACCTTTTCCTCCTCATGTCCCTTTACAGTCACAACAATGTCATAGTAACCATACTTTTTCTCGAATAGTTCGTGCGTGTAATCTACTGCTGTATTTTTTCCAGCCCCTGTATTGTTGAAATGAACATCTGACGGTATAAAGATGTTTTTAAACTTTCCGCCTATTGATGTGTGGACAGCTAACGAATCGTGTGAATAGCCATGTTTGGAGTATGAGTCATATATGAACATGCCAGATTTTTTGGGAGCAATAGGCATGAACTCAATCGTGGAGTCCTCACCCAAGTAGGCTTCTGTAAATGCTATTTCTGAAGAAGCTAAATGCCAGCCAAACCCTGTATCTTTTAACTGAAAAAAACTTAGTTTAGATGGGCATGGGGATGTTTCGCAGAATTCTGCGTCTGTAACTATCACAATAGCCATAGAGTCGCGTTGATCTTCATGAGGAGGAAGAATGTACTCACCGACGAACCTATGTACTGGGGTGCATTCTTCGCCACCACAAACACTTTCTTCTTCAGCCCAATTAAATCTTTTCAATTCGTTTGAAACAATTTTCTGAAGCCTGCCAGTTGACCATTCTCCAGTTATATCAGTAATGTAGCGACGTGCAATTTGATCGTGAAAGATAGCAGCCATAGTTACTATCAAGGTGAAAATTGCAATAACTAGGCTGAAAACAGCAACCCAAAGGGTATACCTATCTGTCATTTGATTTCGTGCTGTGGCTTGCTGGCTGGAGTACTCTGCCTTCTTATTAAATAACCCACTTGTTCTCAGCCAACCCATCAAGCTGCACAGGTAATTCCGAAGGTTCTTTAACCACAACATAACCCCATTCTCCATGCTGCTTAGTCGCATTCACTGCCTTTACCCATCTGTCAGCAGCTTTAGCTTTACGGTCTGCATCGTCCAGATAACGCCCTTTGGTCTCGATAATCAGATTCAGTCCTGTGTCCAGCACAGCGATGAAGTCGGGAATATAACGTGATGGCGTGCCAGCTTTGCGGTAAGGAATATCAAAGTTCAGGTGTTCGTTCTTGACCCATTTGATAACACCGGGATGAGTGTCCAGCGCATAGCCGGTACTTTGCTCCCAGGTCTTGGTATCGGCCACCAGAAGGTTGATATGACACTTAGTCACCGGATAGGTAGGTTTATGGGTATGGAAGTCAACGAAGTCGGTAGACCCGCGTCCATCTGCTCCCTTCGGTATACGTGGCATTTCATGGTTGTCTACGCCCCCGTAGCTGATGGCCTGGTGCAGTGAATCAACGACAGCGGTGTGGTACTTACCGGCAAGTAGCACGTCGCAAGGCTTCGCTGTACCGATGCAGATTAGTTTTTCTTTGTCTGCCAGCAGGCGCTTTGCGGTAAACATCATCTTTGGGAATAATGCCTGAAGCTTTAACAGAGTTTCAGATTCGTCTTCGTTATCATCGCGTGACTGCTCCCAGCGTTCACAAACATCACAAGCTAGCTTAAAAGCAACCATCTGATTACGGCCATACAATTCGCGCCATGCATTCAGCGTGATGGTCTTCTTTTCTCCAGGGCCAAAGGCAGCCAGTTTGCCATCTGGGACAGTCATAGAGGACAGTTCAACAGAGTCGGGTAAGTCGGTCGGATTGATCGTGACTTGTTGGATACGTGAATAATTGACGCTGATATTATTCTCCTCCCGCATGAAGTAACCATTCACGATGGGGAAGGAGATTTGATACTGCTTTTTCTCCGGTACGCTGAAGATATGCGTAGGTTCTTTTGTCTCTTTAGTTTGACCAGTCTTGGAAACTTTTAGCGGTATCAATTCAAAGGGCACACCAAAGACTCTGGCGGTTTCTGCTGCAAAACGGTCATCGTCTTGCAACACGTAGCTACGGCGGCGCAATGCGCGACCGACTACCTGTTCACAGAGTAGCTGTGACCCAAATGGACGTAGGCCAACGATATGTGTGACCGTATTGGCGTCCCAGCCTTCTGCCAGCATCGCGACAGAGATAATGCAGCGAATATCACGTCCGGGCGGTATGCGCTCATCAATCCGGACGAAAGAACCATCGTTGTCATCACTGGCGGCTTTCTCGTTGTTCTTGCGGACAATCTCAGCATATTCTTCTGGGACTTTGCCTCCATCCCAGGTCTTACGGCCAACGGTATCTAAGATAAAGCGCAGCCGTTTGATTTCATCAGTACCAGTGCCTTCATCCATGCTTTCCATGACTTTGGAGTCAACGCGCACTGTTTTTTCATCGCCGGGAGCATTACGGAAAAACTCAGGAGGTTCACCGTATTCACCTTTACCTTCGGCCAGCCAGTTGTAAACCTCAGCAGCTAACTGGGTATCACGGCACACGATGATGAATACTGGTGGTACCGGGTGTAGTTCCTGTTTTTCCGTCTCCATCCATTGCTGGAAACGTTCATGCCAGTCGGTTGCCTGTAACAGAATAGGGCGTGATGCATAGCGCATGACGACTGGGGGCGTTAAGTCTCTTGACTGACTGGCTAAGCCTTCCTGATAGGCTTGTTCTTCTACCCATCGCCAGATGTTGAAGAAGTTAGACTCTTCTTTACCCGCAATATCCCTAGTAGGCAGCTGAGGGATTTTTACCAGTCCGGACTCAATCGCATCCAATAAGCCAAAGTCAGTGACTATCCAAGGGTAAGGTTTCCCGACTTCATTACCGGAACCCTGAATATAAAAAGGTGTTGCTGACAGGTCGATACAAAGGTTAATACCTTTCTTCCTGCCATTGGCTAGCTTGTTGATTCGGTCTAAGCCTTCAACCCAGATAGTGGCTTCTTTATCCAGTTTTTTGGCCAGTGTGGAACGATCTTGTGTCGCAGTTTCATCCAGTGATACATCACCTTTGTCTTCCGCATCACCCCGACGATAGGCATGGTGGGCCTCATCGTTGAACACCAGCCAATGTTCACTTCTGCCTTTTCCATTGCCCAGCTCCTGGCGAATACGCTTGAACCATGCCCGGTCAGACTCAAAGTATTTTACTTCGACAGATTCATTCTTCTTGCCAGCGTTTTTGACTATCTCAGTTGCTTCGCCGGTTTTTACGACTTTGGCAGAGTCGCCATTAACAGAGCTGGTTTCTTTCTTCGCCAGACGATGCCAGTTAGCAATAATGACTTCGCCACGACGTAACTCTTCCATGCGGTGTGGTGGCACTAATTGGCGCGTGCGGTACAAGCTAAAATCACCGGTAGCGGGGTCAAGTTCTTTCAGTCGTTCCCGGATAGTGACATTAGGACAGACGATCAGGATAGTATCGGAAAAGCGGTCATCTGTTGGTGCAGCTACCCGGTTTAAAATAGACCATGCAGCCAACATCCCCATGACGGTAGTCTTTCCGGTACCAGTCGCCATCTTGCAGGCATAGCGGGTAAATGCCTTGTAACCCTCTGCCTGTGCTTTTTCTCCGGGTAAATCAATCGGTATCGCTGGCATACCGCGCTTATACAGCGGGTTAGCTTCTGCCAGAAAAATGATAGTTTCTGCTGACTCAACTTGTGCGAAGAATAAGCGCTGTTTACGACCTTCTGTACGTGTCCAGAGTCGCAACAGTTCTTTGGTAACAGACGATGCCCCATCATAAGGCTTTTGGGTTAAAGTGCCTTCACGCCATGTTTTAACCTGCTTGCGCAGCCAGTTGACGATAGGGAGGTCTTCTTTCTGACCGGCTCCCAGCTCGCCCCCTAAGTCCAGTTGCTTCTTACTCTTACGCCCCCGTTTCGCACTATCCGGAACTCGGTAGTAGTAATGCGCATCGCGTCTACCAGTGATGACTTTGGGTTGCTGGCCTTTCTCTACCTGCCAGTAGCCTTGTGGCTCCAGAAAGGGAGAATTGATAATAGGGTTGTCGATAGCCTCAATAGGATCAGCAGGGGCTTCTGTGGTCATCGTGTGGCCTCTGCTGCATCGCGCACGACCATCAGTTCATTACCACGCTCATCAATGACTTTGACCGCTATACGCTGCTTATCACCTATCAGGAAAGGTTCACTCTCGATACCTGCCAGATGATCCCAGACTGATTCATCAAACTTGCCTTTGAGTGATTTTTGCAGATTGTCCCAGGCTTTGGTCTTTGGGAAGAAAACCTGTCTGGCGATGAAGCTCATACCGTTGTAATCGGTGTCCAGCATCCAGCAGGGAAGATTCTCTGCTTCAATGTGGTCGGTCTCCATGTTGTGCGGAGTGAATATATCCAGTCCCAGCAGTTTAACCTGATACAACGGGTTGCCATTGGCGGCTTTCTCGCTGGTTTGCCAGAAGCCAATATCCGGTAAGCCCGTGATGGAGAAGATTTCTGATGCCTTGCTGGTTTTCAGCAGGTCAGACATGACTACATCTGGAGTGACTGACACGAAAGTACAGGGTATGCGTAGCTTCTTGTGATCTGCAATCATTTCGCGTGCTTTGGCCTGGATAGCGAAACCGAAGAAGTACAGCGCATCGTAGCGCATGTAGTGCGCATCGCGTGCAGCGTCGTAGACATGATCTGAGCTGATCGCTCCATTCTCCGGGCCAAACATGATGGCAATGCGCTTATCAGAACCATTCTGCTCTGTTGCTTCTGCATGCAGGTATTCGGAGTCTTCCGGTGAAAGGGAGCGGACGTTATCGAGTTTTAATTGCTTGTTACCGGGTAGGCTCAGACGTTCGGACTTGCGCAGGACTTCCAGCATTCTGTCCAGGTAAGCGACGGCATCGCCTTGTACCTGTACGGATTCGTCTATGGCGTTCTGGTCATCCAGTAGGGAGTTTGCGGCTTGGACGGTGGCTTCTACGGTGAAGGGGCCACAGACGCGGGTGACTTTTTTGTTTAACTCTGGCTTGTCAACCAGTGTGATTGTTTCTGGTTCTTCATCGTTGGCGATAGATTTTAGGGTAATACGGGGGACTTTGCCGCCGATTTCTTCGCCTTTGCGGTTCTGTTTGCGTTGATAAACAAATCCACCAGTAGGGCCACTGTCTGGATGCTCTAGTTCATACCATGGATAGGTTGCTGTCAGTAAGCGTTGACGGGCTAATGCTAGAGGGACGCGGGAAGTATCAGCAGTTATCCAACGACGGCCCCATTGTTCTGCTACATAAGCAGTTGTACCGCTTCCACATGTTGGGTCGAGTACTAAGTCGCCTGGATCAGTTGCCATCAATATGCATCTTTGTATCACTAATGGACGAGTTTGCACGGCATAAATTTTGGGATCAGAAAGGCTAAAACCACTGCTAGTGTCTGACCATTGATTGTTTATTGGGAATGCAGGAAAGTCCTTTAAATATCTTTTGAACATTATCCTTTTGCCAGTGGGGACTAAACGACCTTTCTCAGCCAATCTATTTAAACCTTGCTGGGTGGTCTTCCAATGGCTGTTACCTGGACATTGAAACTGTTTATCTTGATAGTCAAATGGTGCTGAACCGATTTCTGACCATCCTTTGGACGTTAAGTCTCCAAGTGTGTAAACTCGTGAGCCATCAGGAAGTTTTTTTATTCCAGCCAACTCTTCCTTGGTTAAAGGTCTAGAATTGCCATCAGGCAATTCCAAGTTGCGATACTTTCCCCCTTTTGCATTGGATAAACTCTTTTCTCCAAATACCTGATTATACTTCAGTTTTGAAATATCTTTTGCGTAGTAGAGTATATAGTCTGTTGTATTTGAAATATGCTTGGCAGAGTGTCCACTTGTTGTTGAAAAGCTAATCAGTGATATGAAATTTGCATGACCCAATACTTCGTCCATTAGCTCTCGAACATGGTGAAGATTTTCATCTGAAATTTGTACGAAGATAGAGCCAGATTCATTTAATAGTTCACGCGCTAACAACAGCCGATCACGAAGATAAGTCAGATAAGAATGTAACCCCAGCTCCCAGGTATCCCGGTAAGCTTTCACCATCTCCGGTTCCCGGATCATCTCATCATCTTTACCGTGCTTCACATCCCGCTTCCGCACAAACGGCTGAAAGTTAGACCCGAACTTCACCCCATACGGCGGATCAATATAGATCATCTGCACTTGTCCCCCCATGCCTTCATATTCCAGCAGAGAGTTCATGACATGCAGCGAATCACCCAACACCATGCGATTCGTCCAGGGGCCGGTATGCTCATAAGCATCCAGCTTTTCAGATACGTCCAGCTGAGGATCACCGAATAAATCCAGATTCGTACCTAATTGGCGGTAACTTTCCAATGCATTAAGAATGCCCTGTGTGGAATGGCGTTCATGCACAAATAGCGGGATGGTAGGGATTTTGATTTGGGGGCGTTCAGCTTTGCCCGTCCAGTTCAGGAAGGGTTGTGTCAGCGTGCGCAAACGTTCAACACAATCCTGAATGCCGAAGAATTTATCACCGTTACCTTGCCAGACTTGTGGCTCAGCAAAGACTTCATCTTCTCCCTTACTGGCAGCTTCACTGACAAGGTTTAGCAGCCATTCCGTATACTCACGTTCAGCATTTTCATCCCAGCACAGCTCAGGTGCTAACGAAGAATCATAGCGGTAGGTCTTTGGAGGCTTTCGATCTTGAAATTCAGCCTGTACGCCAACATCAGGGCGTTGGACAGCTTCTTCCTGATGCTGATAGACAGAGGACTGGTTCTGAGTACTGGGGTTTGAATTGTTCGCCATAAATGCCCGGTTCGGTGATTAAAGAAAAGGCCGTCTCTCTATACATCACTTGTCCCTTATTATTTTTTGGGCTTCTTCTTTCGCGATTTCGCGCATACGGGCTTCCAGGTCATCGTTGACCACAAAGCCATCCTGCCCATCTAGCGAAGCTTCCAGTCGCAAAAGCATTTCGGCATTCAATGAACGACCATTTGCTTTAGCAACAGCCTCCAGACGCTCCCGCAAGGATTGCGGCAGACGTATGGGGTAAGGGTTGATGCGATTATCGTCTTTGCTCATTGTCTTCATTGTCCAGAATGAATCATTTTGTATCAACGATATAAATGGATAGGTATTGTATCCTCTGTATTGATTGCTTATTATCTCAAGGATACAAATGGATAGAGTTTAACCATGACAGATACCAAAAAGAAAAAACGCTATGCCTACCCGGTGCGGATGCCGGAAGAGATAAGACAATGGCTAACTGATCGCGCCCAGGCACAAGGACGCAGCATTAACGGCGAAATCAATCAGATTCTGAAGAAGGAGAAAGCAGCAGAAATGAATGCATCATAGGTCATAAAGAACAAAGCCCCATCAGCGCTAACTGAAAGGGCTTTAAGGCAAAGACGCGCCAACGTCATCGCCAAATTACTGAACTACCATCACGCTAATGAAAGGAGTATCAGCAATGTCTGATTCTAGCACTGTCGCGTCTGACGACAAAGTAAATGCAACGCCAGCATTAAAGCAAGCGCCCCCAGTAGCGGCTATGAGCCATCACCCAGCAGATGTATTCTTCATCGAAGACACACTGCATAAACTACCTGTCAGTATCGCTGCTAGTGTAAGAAACACCTACAGCTATCAATATATCCAGAAAGGGCGACAGGCCGCTAATCTGTACCTGCTATCCGTACAAGATTATACCAACGACAAAACCCTGCTGACCCACTCAGACGATACTCTGAGAACTAAGGCTGAACGCTTAGCCAAAATCTGCAACGTCACCAGTAAAGAGAAGTCAGCAGCGTACCTGTTGTCTGCTGGCCTCTCCCTGCCTGCTGGTGACACTGAAGCCAGTATCCTGGCAAGAGTAAAATGCGCGGTCTGGTGGGAGAAGGCATTACGCAGAAAGCAAGACCGTGAACAGGAATTGCTGTCTATCCAGCTGGGCCATATCCGGACTGCTTTTCAGCCTTATTGCTCCACTGCTTTGCTACAGCGCATACAGCAGCGTCATCAGCGCTCTATGGAAATACTGCAAAGTTATGAAGCGGTATCCGATGAAGGTGACACCTGTGACCTGTTGGCAGTACTCAAAGGCTCTACCGCTAACCCTGTCATACGACGTGCTGAACTCATGGTGCGTATGCGGGGTTTTGAAGATTATGCCAAGCAACAAAATCATGTCGCCATGTTCTATACCCTGACATGCCCATCAAAGTATCACCGGGTATCAGGCAATGGTCTCAATGATAAGTACCATGACAGCACACCACGCGATGCACAGCGCTACTTGTGTGACCTGTGGGCATGCATCAGAGCGAAGCTGAAGCGCGATGGCCTGAACGTTTATGGCTTCCGTATTGCTGAACCCCATCACGACGGCACACCGCACTGGCATCTGTTGTTGTTTATGGATCAGGGACACAGTGAGGCGGTCACAGCAACCCTGCAACACTATGCCATGCAGGAAGATGGCGATGAAGCCGGTGCGGACAAGCATCGTTTTGAAGTCGTGGCCATCGACCAGAGCAAAGGCAGTGCTACCGGTTATATCGCCAAATATGTCGCTAAAAATATTGATGGTTTTGGTATAGATAGCGACGAAGAAACCGGTGAAGCTGCCAGTGACTCAGCGCAGCGTGTGCGTGCATGGGCTTCCTGTTGGGGTATCCGTCAATTTCAGCAAATTGGTGGCGCTCCTGTGGGTGTGTGGCGTGAACTGCGACGCATTGAGTCTGCCCCTGATGGTTTGCTGGAGGAAGCCCGACAGGCTGCTGATGCGGGCGATTGGGCTTTGTATATGACCTTGCAAGGGGGCGCTAATATTGACCGGAAAGCGCAGCCTCTCAGAGTGTATACCGTTGAACATACCGACACCGAAACCGGCGAAGTCTGTCAAAACCGCTATGGTGAATTTATCGAGCGGGTTAAGGGTATCGCCCTGAATAATATGCCAGCCATAGAAACGCGGCTGAAGACATGGACTATTCAGAGTAAGGCTGACCAGTCAGAGCAAACCATCAACAGCACTATTGCGAACACTAAATCACATACCACACACGATGTGCTGGCATCAGTACTTGCCACCTTCACGCTCCCTGCTACAGACGCGCATTTTTTACAGGCTGATGGCTTTTCCGCTTTTCCTTGGAGTTCTGTAAATAACTGTACGCAAGAAGAGGCGGATGCTCTGGAAATGCGACGTGAACGAGCAGCCATTCAACTGGAAAGCATGGAGGCTGTTGCATGAAAAAGCAGGCATCTTTCATTCTCTGGCTATGCCGACTGGCCTGCTGGCTATTGGCAGCAGTTTGCATGATTTATCTATCGCTGACCCTGGCGGACTATTTGCAGACTGATCCTATTGGCTACCTGCCTGCTGTTGGTCAGTGGCTTATCGGGCTGTTTCTCACCTGCATGTTGTTTGTTACGCGTAAAGGCTTACAGCAGATGTTCAACGTCATTTGGCTGACAGGGCTGGCTGGCCTTGTCGCTATCTTCTGAGGTGCGCACAATGGATATTTCTACCGCTTATAAACAGCACCAGCAGATAATCACCCTACAAAATGATTTGGCTGAGGTACTGAAAGAAATCTGGGTAACAGAATGGGCTTATCGTCTGGCATTCGTGGCAACGTTCGTTGTGTACTTCGTCTTCGTCTGGATGATGTATGTCTCCGACCTTTGGGGCTTCACTTCCTGGCTGGTGGACAACCTATCTGAGATAGCAGCACTGATTATCTATACCGTGCTGGCTGTCACGCTACCTCTCTCTATGGCGATGATTAAGGAGATTGGTTATAAGCACTTTGCGAAGTATCGCAATAATTGGGCTGTGGTTGGGCTAATCGTCTTCATCCTAGCCTTTGCCGGTGTCGTTTATGAATCCATCAGCAGTTCATCACAACAGCAGCACATCAGTACCAGTGCAGCAGAGAAGTCGAAAACCTTTGAAGTTATTACCAACACCAAAACAGGCACCATCCAGACCGGCTCAATGGCTTCTTTGATTGCCGAAGCACAAAAGCAGCTGGCAAGGTGTGAGGAAAAGCTAAAAGATGGACGTGAGCCACACTGTAAAGGTGATGCCGCTAAATTGCAGGGCTATCTGGATGCAGAACAACGCGCTATGGATTCTGCAGAGCGTGCCAGCGTTGCGGCTATCGAGGTGAAGACTAAAGCGCTGCAAGAACTGAAAGAAGACAGCTATAAGCCAGCATTTAAAGCTATCCGTGATAGTTTTGGCGTCACCATCAGTACCGGTGTCATGTTGGTCACAACCTTTATCAGCGTTATCTTTGAGATTAGTCATCTGCTGCTGATCCTGTTTCTCAGTCAGAAGTTAAGACGTAAAGATTGGCTAACACAATCCATCATCAACATGGAAGCTGCCTACCTCAATTCAACAGGTAAGGCATTCAGACCAGAAGACTTTACCGATGATTCTGTCCTGAACATGGACGATGTACGTGAACAGTCTCCCTCTCCAATGGGTTTTGGTATGCCTGCTACTGCGCAATTCAAATACCAGCAAGCACAGCAATTAATGCAGCCTGTTGGCTTTATTCGCACTGACCAGCTGAATAAGCCAGCAGTATCTCCAACGCAGAAGACGACAGTCGCTAAACTGGGTACCGCTGAAACTCAGTTGGAAATGCCGGGATTATCTGAACCAGCAATCAGAGAAAAGAGAGATGAACTCTCCACCTGGAATCAGGAATTATCCGGGCATGGTATCGACTCACCTGCTGACAAGTCACTGGATAAGGTCGAAGACAAAACAACCATCCAATGCATCATTAACAAAGGCTTACAAGCTGGCGAGGCATTGCATGCAACCCTCAGTAAACCCTCAGCTGAGGGTGATGAGATCATTACCAATGAATCAGGGCAACAGACCATCAGTAAACCCTCAGCTGACGGTCAGCGCATGGGTTTGTATGACCAGTGGGTACAGGCAGTGACAGAGAAGGAATGCAAACCCTCAGTGCGACCAACATGGGAATGGATACAGAAGCGTATCAGCAATAAAGAAACCGGAAGTCGTACCCACGACCGCACCAGGATCAGCACTATGCAAAAAGCATTCTTTAACCGTGCTATACATGATGGCCTGATGAAGAAGAACTCGAAGTATAAAAATGGTGGTAAGAAATTTATCTGGATAGGAGCGACGACATGACTAACCCCAGCGAGAAACAAGTTGTGTGCTACTGGCCTGATGGTTATTGGATCACTGACCCAGAGGAAGCAGAGTTATTGGACAGCGTGAATGCCTTTGGTACTGAGCATAGACAGCTGGAAGTATTCCCGGATGATGATGTGCAAAAAGCGGTTAATGCGGAGCTGATGAGTTAGTGAACTTAGGTAGCAAACAAGGTGAGGTCGGTTCTTTGAGCTGGCCTTTCTAATGTCTTGTTGCGTAGAATAAGGGGTAGGTTTTAAAAGTGTTGGTACTTTTGTTGGTATAAATCGTTATCAGCTTTTTGAGATTGTCGGCCTATTAGGGTTCATGAGTTGTTTTGTGAGTCCTTCTGGGGCGCCATATAAATCAAGGGGTTGCAGATATTGCAGCCCCTTTTTTTTTATTCCAATTCCCCACGTTTCCCCCACACTCCTATTCTGGCAATAGCCTTGCGGTCTCCCTATCAGAAAATCTAAGCATGACACCAGCAAAAAATTGGCTTAGAAAACCTGGAGCAGGGCAGACCCTCTAGCGAGAGGCAAGTACTTCAAACAGCCCAGGATTTTAGGTGAAGGTTGGGCACGCTTTCTTAAGGCTTGTCCATTGAGCATGTGTCGGCTACAGTGGCAAGCGTGAAAAAATTTCACCCTCAAGCATAGAAGTCTACGACTTCTACAGTACGAGTATGAAAAAAACTCACCCTCAAGCATAGAAGTCTACGACTTCTACAGTAACGTTTTCGGCTGAGCGAGTGCCTCATGCAAATATCGGTTCTCAGGTATTTTCCGCGCCCCCGTTGGCGCTGGCTGCACTGGCTGTGGCGCATTCCTGTATTGCTCCTGCTATTGGTCACGCTCTTGCTGTTGGTTTTTCGCTTTGTCCCCGTCACCACCTCATCTTTCATGTTGCAGCAGCAAATGACTGCACGCCACAGCGACCCATTGCTGCCGGTGCGGCAGCAATGGGTCGATTATGCCGATATATCGCCGCAGATGGCTCTGGCAGTGGTCGCTGCTGAAGATCAATTATTCCCACAGCACTGGGGTATTGATATTGCGTCTACTCAGCGTGCTATTCAGGCAGCATGGCGCGGACATAAGGCGGGTGGGGGCAGCACGATTACGCAACAGGTGGCGAAGAATTTATTCCTGTGGGGGGAGCGTGATTACCTGCGTAAAGGGCTGGAATGGGTGCTGGCGCTCCTGCTTGAGCTGCTTTGGGATAAGCAGCGTATTCTGGAGGTTTACCTGAATATTGCGCAGTTCAGTCCGCAGGACTATGGCGTCGCGGCAGCAGCCAAGCATTTTTTTGAGAAAACGCCAGCGCAGCTAACGCGGCGAGAGGCTGCCTTGTTGGCGGCTGTATTACCTGCTCCGGCGCGCTATCGTGTTGAACAGCCTTCTAGGCGTGTTATACGCCGCCAGCGTCATATTCTGCGGCAGATGCGCCAACTAGGGGGCACGGCCTATTTATCTGGGGTGGCGCGGTGATGCATAAGCACCACCGGCCGTTTTAAAGAGACCAGTCTTTAAACTTTTATTAAACGTTTCATGCTTAACGTAAAACCAATTCGCCGAGTACGGAGGGGTTGCGATAAGCATCGTCCACCTTGCCGAACCAGGTCAGTTTGCCTTCGCGTCCCTGTCCATCATCATCATCATTCACATGCACATCAATGCCAATTCGATGTCCTGAACGGGGCCGGACTCGCATCATGGCCCATGGGATGCTGAGATCCAGGACATAATGACCGTCGCTTACATGCTGACTCTGGTGTGCTGCCCTAATACTTTGCGAATTCATGCCGAGCGTAAGGCGTTTATCCCGCCAGCGGTATAGCAGGTGGAAATCATTGTAGCCGTCATAGCGTTGTTGGGCGCTGGCATCAGCATCAATGAATATCTCAATGCTGTCATCCTCCCAGCTAAAGCGTGAGTCCCGGCTGAACGCATCATCCCGTACCGCAATGCGCAGGTATAGATGGCGTTCATCCCAGCTGGTTTGCCAAATAGCGGCGAGGTCACGCGCACCATCAATGCGCCCAGAGACAATCTGGCGGAGTTGATAGGTCGAAGCGTTTGTCAGTGGAGCAGCCGAATTGCGTTCATAATTAGCGACGGCTTTGCGGCCAAAGACATACTGTTCCTGTGGTGGGCGATTCAGTGCGACTAAAACAGGTTGGTACTTCATGGTCGGGTGGGCTGTGACCGGTTCCAATCCAGGAATAGGGCGCTGAGCGTTGCTTGACGAGTGTTGGTTAGGCTGTTGAGCATGACTATTCAGCGGTGGAATGCCGGTTCGGTTGTTGGCCTGAAGCGTGCGACCCTGAGCCAGTCGCTGCTGGTCGAGCCGTTGTTGTGCTAATCGTTGTTGAGCCAGTTGCCGCTGCCGCTGTTGTGCTAGTCGCTGTTGAGTCAGTTGCTGCTGCCGTTGTTGTGCTAATCGTTGTTGAGCCAGTTGCTGCGCTTGAGGCGTCGCCTGAGGAATAGCGCGCGGTGCCTGTGCCGCAGCGCTGCGTAATGCACCTGCCTGTGGTACTGTCTTGCTGTTCTGATTGGCGGTTTGATTGGGTGCGCGCCGGTCACTTTGTGTGTTAGGCAGTGGCGGTGCCTGATCGCCACTAAGTTTACCCAGCTGTTTGGTGGTGCGGAATTGTGGTTTTGGGGCGCGCATTGTATTCGTGCTGCGACAACCCGGCCACCAGCATGGATTGCCTTTGATGAAGCTTTTGACCGCCATTTGTTTAGGCGCGGTGTGATCAGGCTGGGTGATATATTCTTTGATGCCCTTGCTGCCGAAACGGTTGTATTGACGTGGTGATGAGAAATGAACAAACATCTTGCCCCCAGCTTGTTTCCAGCCGTTTAATAGGCGTTTGTAGATGACGCCCATTTGCGGATGGCGGTTTGCCTTATAAAACAGTGGGTTGGGATGCTGCATTTCCTTCTTGGTTTTATCATCAATGAGATGCTGGCCGCCTTCATAAGCGACCAGATCAACGCCGTATTTACGGGTGAGGGCGGACTGTTTACGCACGGCTTCCAGCACGCGGGGCAGGGAATAATAGTAGCGTTTGTCCTGCATGATCTGGAAAACCTGCTGCACATTGCGCGCTCTGCGTAAGGCCTTGTAGTCACCAAAAACATAAGGCGCAACGGCAAAGGCATCAATGTTTTTATAGGCATCTTCAAATTTGAGCATGGTTTCAGTCATGTCAGTGCTGCCCGTGAGGCCCGCGAGAATACGCACCATGCGTTGCTTGCCGCCAAAGGCCTGTTCCCAGATTTTGAACATTTCTACGGCGCGTTTGGAGTAAAATTTCCAGCCCGCGACGTGGGGCGCATCCTTCAGACCGATGCGTTTGCCACCCTGTTTCATATAGGCGTGTTGGCTAAAGATACCGTTCCAGGTCTCGTTGCTGTATTCAAGATAGACCTTAAGATTAGGCTTCAGATGCTTTTTGACATACAAAGAAAAGCGCCGGACATAATCGTTATCAGCACCGTGTGGGATCGTGAACCATGGATCAGCATTCAGGCGATTAGCCAGTTCGACCATGATTTCAATCGGTGCGCCGCGTACGCCTTCAGCCCCGCCCCAAGTTGCATTATGTACCAGTGGTCGGTCTTTCCAGTGGCGAATCGGATTGCGGGTTATACCGCTCATATTCATGAAGCGAACCACTTTGTAGTCCCGCATGAATTTTAGGTAATCCGGGTTAAAGATAATTTTCTCGTGGTGCCGCTCGAAGTCAATATAGTCGTTGCGGCCACACTGACTGGCTTTGTGTACCCGCTGAAACGGATTGCTCCGACAAATGCCCCCCTGCGGCAGGATGCGGATATTACGCAGGTGGTTGCCCCGCGTGGTCGACTTGATCGTTACTTTGGCGCTGTATTGTTTGTCTTCACCCGGATCCAGTTTAATGACATCCCGGCCTGGCTGAGATTGCACCAGTTTGGCATCGAGGCCGTATTCAAGTTTGCCCTTGCCATCGTATAATACGGTGTAATAACCCCTTGGAATGGCATCCTCGTGCAATCGGTGAATCAGGCGTGTGCCCGCCATGCCCCCCGGTGAGATTGAAGTGGGCCAGCCGTAGCGGTCATACTCAACCCTTCCCTTAGTGAGATGAGGGGCCGCTTCCCGAAAAGGCAATGATGCCTTGAATAAGTCAATATAGGGTACGCTACTATCATATTCGAGCACTTCATTTGTATTGGTACCCAGCGGTGAACTGCTGTTGAAATAGGCCTGGGTAGTATTGCTGCTCAAGCTACTGCTCAGCAAAATACATAGAGATGCAAAGACACGACTTCCCCCGAAGAATCGCTTTGTCATAATTGTAAGTCCCGATTTTTATTTTGATTATTATTGTGTCTCAGCTTAGCGTCGCTTTTATTCGTTGACCAATAAAAATGACGAGCTGAGCGTTATGACTATTAAATGTTCAACAGGCTGTGATGTTTGCGTCAAACGCTGCTACAGCTAGACAGTCGCCCCTATTTTTATATTAATGTTAGGCTGAACATAGTGAGTGATTGGACAGGGTGTGTCTATCTTGAGTTCCTAATTAATTATTTTTTCTGATAAAGGGTATTAATTTAATTTAATTTAACGACACTGAATGATGAAGGTCTAGCGGTAATAATATTCAACTGGCGCCCCAAGCGTATGCTCAAACTCATAGCTCATTTGTTGCAGGAGTCCGCTGGTTTCTAAGTACCAGACCATGCCAAACAGGCCGAGAGCAAGGCTGCTAAGCATGAGGCCAATCTTGAGCTTGCTGTAGGGACGTTCGCCCTGAGTGCGACCTGTGCGCCCATTAATAATAAAACGGTAGGTTTTACCTCGGTAGCGGAAAGCGGCTGACCAAACGGGCAGTAAGATATGCTTGAAGGTAGTGTTGGAGTGGTGGGTGTTGAGTGAGTGAATTTGCTGGCGGTCACCACCAATATCACGGCGCACGGCGTTTTTAATGGCGCGTTCCATGAGTTTGCGGGCCTGTTGAAAACCTGTGTCTAGCTCGACCTGATAAATTTCACTTTGAAAGCCGCTGAGGTAGGCCTGATTATAGGAGACCAGTTGATCCAAATCCCAGGGGCTGATGCTGTCCAGAATGCGGCGCGGTAGGGTGCGTGTCGCCCCCACGAGAACATCATCAAACAGCTGGCGGACTCGGCCTGAAGCCGGTGTCCAGCGTACTCTAGGCGTCTTGATGGTGCGTTGGCGGGTGCGGCCATTGATCCTTTCAACGACGGTGCGGCGTTCATAATAAACGGTGCCGCGCTGGCCGTGATAAATGCTATCCGTGTGACTGTCATAAGTCCAGTAAGGCACATAGATGCCGATTAGCTTCTCGTCACGGCGCGCTTTATTCTGGAGTGCGGAGGGTGCAAACCACAGGTCCGCAATCCATTGGTCGAAGCGGGCCTGCGCGGCTTCCTGCGTAATCACAAAGGGGAGGAGTGATTTGGGTTGAAACAGGCGGACATGCTCGGTGCTGATGACGACTGGCGTGCTGCAAAATGGGCAGTCCCCAGCGTGCTGATTCGTTTTGAGTTCGAAACAGGCCGCACAGTTCGGGCATTTAATCGCCTGAGTGCTATCTAGCGGATGACGGTCGGCATGGGCCAGTGCTTCCAGCGCGGCCGCAAAATCATACTCCTGAATTTTGATGGGCGAGTCGACAATGGGGTTTTCATGGCCGCAATATTCGCAGCCCAACGAATGCATGCCCGGTGCGTACACTAAGTCCGCTCCGCATTGACCGCAGGGGAAGTGTCGCTGTGCCATAACCTGTGCGGGTGTTTCCTGCATGCCCGGTATGCTGTTTTGTTGCATGCCCGGTATGCTGTTTTGTTGCATGCCCGGTATGCTGTTTTGTTGCATGCCCGGTATGCTGTTTGGTCGCATGCCCGGTATGCTGTTTGGTCGCATGCCCGGTATGCTGTTTGGTCGCATGTTTGGTGTGCTGTTATGTTGGTGTTCCATGCCCGCCCAGTTTAGCTTGGGTTGTTCGTTATTGCGGCAATGTACCGGTCACGTACTCTAGCCGCTCTGTCCAGGCAGCGGTGGGGGTGTCTGCACGCGGAGTAGGGCGTTCAGTTCCGTCACCTCTGCGGCGGCCTGCCAGTTCTCCATGCCGCTGCACCAGACTAAAGTGGTGCCGTTAATTACCCCTTGTGCAATCATTTGGGTGACGGCGGCTAAGGCATGTGGCCCGGTACTGCTATCGCCCCGTGCGATATGCCAGTGCTGCTGGGGTAGCGGTGGCGGAGTCGTCTGGGTCGGTGCGTTGGTCGTGTTGCCTTGTAGGCTGTCCGCCATTTTATTCGCCATGGCAAAACCCATGCCCATATCCATCCCGCTATTGCCGTCACTTTTGCCTAGGCTTTCGGCGGCCTGAAATTGCAGGTACTTATCCAGATTACCAATCATGCCCATACTGCTGCGCTTGTCGAGCGCCTGCTCAACCTCATTCGGCAGCGAAATATTTTCAATCAGTATTTTGGTGAGCTGAAGGCCATAGTCGTCAAATTCTGGCGCAATCTTTTGGGTGACATAAGCGCTGAGTTGCTCGTAGTTTCCGGCCATATCTAGCACCGGAATATTAGACTGTGCCACTACGGTCGATAGGCGGGTCACAATCAGGTTGCGCAGCTGATCACTGATCTCATCCACGGTGAAATGACCGTCGGTGCCCATAATTTCGCGGATAAATTTTTTGGTATCAGCAATCCGCACCGCATACGTGCCAAAGGCACGCAGTCGTACCGCATCAAATTCCGGGTCGCGCACCATGATGGGGTTGCGGGTGCCCCATTTCAGGTTGACGAACTGTTTGGTGTTGAAGAAATAGACTTCAGCTTTAAAAGGGCTGTTAAAGCCATGGTCCCAATGCTGTAGCGTAGACAATAGGGGTAAATTCTGTGTTTCCAGCTGATAAAGGCCCGGTCCAAGCACATCAGCAATCTGACCTTCATTCACAAAGACTGCAATCTGTGATTCACGTACCGTCAGTTTGGCGCCGTATTTGATCTCATTACCGTGGCGCTCAAAGCGGTATACCATGGTGTCGTTGCTGTCATCTGTCCAAGCGATGACATCAACAAACTCACCCATTAATTTATCCCATAATCCCATGCCTATGCTCCTTTATGTTTCAATCACTGTCGTTAGGATGCTGCTGCTGGAGAGCGGTTCTTGGACTTGGCTGAGATCAGTGCTTGGCGCAGTTCTGCTTCCATTTCCTGAATTTCAGCCTCGGCCTGAGCGCGCATCGTCTTGCCTTCTTCTGCAATTTCCAGGGAGTCATTGATGGTGGCAATTAGGCTGTCATTCGCTTTGCGTACTGAGTTCACATCAAACACGCCGCGCTCCATCTGTTTGCGCACTTCCTGATTAGCCGTGCGTAGATTCGCTGCGTTGGATTCCAGCAGATCGTTCGTCAGGTCGGTCGCACGTTTCACCGTGTCGGCAGCATCACTCATCCGAAAGATGGTGACGGCTTGGGCCAGTTGGTTTTTCCACAGCGGCACGGTATTGATCAGCGTTGAGTTTATTTTGTTAATCAGGGTTTTATCATTTTCTTGTACCAGCCGGATACTAGGCAGGCTTTGCATAGCGACCTGACGGGTCAGGCGGAGGTCATGTACCCGCCGTTCCAGGTCATCGCGTGCGCTGCGCAGGTCACGCAGTGCTTGGGCCGCCAGCATATCTTCACTATTCACTTCAGCCTGAGCGACTAAGGTCGGGATTTCAGTGCTTTCGATGCGGCTGAGTTTTTCTTCCCCGGCGGCAATGTACAGCTCCAGCTTATGGAAAAAGTCTAGGTTGGCTTCGTACAGCTTATCGAGCGTCACCACATCCGTTAGCAGCTGGGTTTTATGGCCTTCCATATCGTCGGTGATGGTATCAATCTGTTTGCGCACATCTTCATAGCGGTTCAGAAATTGCACCACTGGCTTGGCTTTACCCAATAGGCGTTCCCAAAAGCCCTGTTTGCGATTGGGGTTCAGCTCATCAATGTCGAAACCCTTAATCGCTGTTACCATGTTATTCAGCGCACTCCCGGCCTGGCCTAGGTCTTTGTTGCGTACGCCTTCCAGCATCTTTTCAGAGATCGAGCTCATTTGTTCCTGAGTTTGGCTGCCGAAGAACATGATGCTGCTGCGATCATCGAGGTTAATTTCATCGATGATGACTTCCAGCGCTTGTTTATCGCTCGCATCCTCTATTTGAGCATAGGGAACGATTTCCTGAGTGATTGCAGGGGTCGGCTTGATTTCTGTGCCAGGAATAACGGCTACCTGTGTGGTTGTCACAGTTTGTACAGCGGTCTCGCTCATTGGGTTGTCTCCTAAATTTAGGGTGCCGGAACGTGCTTGCAAAGTTTGCTGCCGTCATCGGGCGCTGCGCTACGTTTTTATCGTTAAAAAGCGTTTTAGCATTTTAGCGTTTTAACTGTTGTTCAAGGACTTCGATTTGGACATCAAGATCAAAATTGTCGTTAGACAATAACTTGGTGTGCTGCTCCTCAAAGGTGGTTTCAATGGCGTTGAGGACGTTGCTGAAGTCCGTTTCTAAGGCGGCTGTGGTACCGATGTGATTCGAGCTGCTTTTCACATAGCCTTCGGTTACCTTTTTGGCACCTTCAAGATACACCTTAAGGAATTTACGGGCGTGTGACAGACGTACCGGGTCTTCCTCAATGGTGTTAAGAATTTGGCGTGCTTTGCCGGTGATTCTGTGCAAACGCTGCTGATAGTCTGGGTTAGTTATTTTCCGTTTGGCGTGATCAATCGCCGTTATACGGACTTCTGCCTGCTCTAGTGCCGCTAGGACTTCCTCTACGGATACACCGTAGCCGCTAATATTGCCTGTTTTATCGCGGCGTGGATCAAGGCCATAAGATAGGGTGAAACCCAAAAAGGCAACGCCACCCAGTACCATGGCGGCTGGGAGGGAGTAATTAGCGCCCAGGTTGGCGAGTAAGGTAGTCGTGACTGCGATTACTATGGCGGCCACCGTTTTAAACGGTGCGCGCGGTGCGCGGGCGATTTGGCGGCGTTTGTACTCGCCTTCGTGCTTGAAGCCATGGCGGGCGATATGTGCTGCGAGCATATAAGCCGCAAAGGCCCCTCCGGTCACTAATGTGCCAGCGATGTCGCCCCGAATCAGCGCAACAATACCGGCGATCAGTGCTGGAAAAGGCAATATGTACAGTAAGAGGCCTTTCAAGCCGTAACGCAGGGCATGGGCGGCGTCACTCGCCGTCGCCGGTGAATTCGGGTTATAACGCTTGGCTTTAGACATAGGCGGGCTTCACAAAAACAGATAAAAAATGGATTGCAGGCTGGTCAGGCCAATCGTCATGCAAAGCAGGAAGAAGCCAACAATTTTTCGCAATGTATAAGTCATAAGCACATTAATCCGCGGATGATTACTTGTAATATATGGCTTTTTCTTGCTAATACTAGGTAAGTACGAGAAAAACTACAAGTTACTGATTGCTAGCTTAATAAAAATTAATTATACTAAGAAAAAATAATGGATGGTTTCAGCGTGGACATGAAGTACAAAAAAAGCGGGTAAATAAAAAACGCGAGCCAAAGTGACTCGCGTGCTTTATGAAGGTGACTCAAGAACTCCAGAGTACTTAACCCCGGATCGATAACAATTGAACCTGTTATCAGCAAGGAGACAAGAAAACTGTGTAAGCCTTTCTCTCCTCCTTGCCTCTACTCAACAACCAGCTCCCCAATAAATGGCCGGTTGTATGAGTAGAATTAAGTTTAAACAACCTCAGCTCGCGTCATTCTGAAACCTTTAAGCCATTGAGTGTCAGAACGGCGTGTGTTTATTTTTGTATTACAGAATCTCCTGACGACAGAATCGCTACCACAAACCCCAATTTATTTTTGCGACCCTTGCTGAAGTTGAAATTCATTCTAAAAAGAATCCACTGAACTAAACCTTAATAGTTAGCGAGTTTTTTGATCAATTTCTTTTTAGGTCGAATAGGCTCGCTAGGGGTTAAACATGAATGCCCCGTTAAGGTTTTTTTATGGGGCCTTATTGAATTTGGGCGAAGGTATCACAACGCTGCATATCACCGTATTGCAAGCCAGTTTTAAACCATTGCACGCGCTGGGCTGAGGTACCGTGGGTGAAACTGTCCGGGTTTATCCGGCGGCCAGCCATGCGTTGCAGGCGATCATCGCCGATTGAGGCTGCCGCATTTAAACCTTCTTCTAAATCGCCAGGCTCCAGAAATTGTTTCTGCTGCTGGGCGTGATGCGCCCATACCCCAGCGTAGCAGTCCGCCTGTAATTCCAATAATACGGACAGAACGTTGGCATCACGCTGGCTGACTCGCCTTCGCATGTTGCTTACTTTATCAGAGGTGCCGAGTTGTTTTTGTACGTGGTGGGCAATTTCATGACCAATGACATAGGCTTGAGCAAAGTCACCGGGCGCACCCATTTGTTTGAGTTCGTTGAAGAAACTGAGGTCGAGGTATACTTTCTGGTCGCCCGGACAGTAAAAGGGACCGCTGGCGGCGGTTGAATAACCACAGGCTGATTGCACCTCGTTTTCGTAGAGCACTAGCTTCGGTTCGCGGTATCTGAGCCCGACTTGGCGGAATAAGGGGTTCCAGACATCTTCAGTTTGCGCCACGACGGCACTGACAAAGGCTACACTTTCCTGATTGGCTGTCGATGCGGGAGATTGGTTTTGTTGAGTGGTGCCACTCATTTGTCCCCCAGCCATGCCGAGTAGCTGCATGGCATCTGCGCCCATGAGCCAGGCGAATATCAGCATAAGGATTAATCCGATACCGCTAAATTTTGCGGGCCTGCCGAAACTTCTCCTGCCGCGTCGATCTTCAATATTGCTGCTGCGTCTGCCTGATCTCCAGCGCATTGGGGTTTCTCCTTACGTCAATACTCATTGAGCCAATTTACATTTTGCACCAATTATTTCACAGAAATGCCCGTAGGGCGACGTAGGATGAAGGCGAAGCAAATGACTGATCGGATACGATTAATGTTACTATTGCTTTACCACTCGTCAGCTGTAACTGAGATTCTTTCGGCTGTTGAACTGCACGGTGAGACGTAGTGCTTTACGCTAAACCCTATTAGTAGGGCAGGGCCTTTTATGACTTTTGAATTTGCTTTAAAAGCATGGCAACGCGGTGAACGGGAGTCGGCGGTTGCTATCTGGCAGGAATGTGCCGAACAGGGTGACATTCGCTCGCAATATAATCTCGGCGTATTATTGGATAACGGTCAGGGCGTTGAGCGCAACCCGGAGCTGGCGCTCTATTACTATCGTTTGGCGGCGGAACAAGGTTATCCCGACGCTGCGTTAAACTTAGCCATTCTGCTGGATGAGGGTGAAGGTATTGCCTGCGATCCTAATCAGGCCGTGCGTTGGTATTGGGTCGCCGCAGAAAAGGGCAACGCCCAGGCGCAGTTTAAAATTGGCCTTAAATTTGATACCGGAGATGGCTTACCCGCTGATGCCGATCAGGCCACTAAATGGTATTTTTCCGCAGCTGAGCGTGGATACCCCGAAGCTTGTAATAATCTTGGGCGCTGTTTTGCCTTGGGTGAGGGGGTTGAACGTAGCGATGCAGAAGCTTACAAATGGTTTAGCATTGCGGCGGAATTAGGTGTGGTTAATGCGGCGCGCTACCGTGAGCGGGTTGCACGTGAGTTGACGGCTGAAGAACGGGTGCGAGCGGGCAAATTATCTGACGAATGGCTGGCTAAATTAAGGAAGCATTCATCTTAGTCTTTGTTGTTCTTTTGCCTAAATTATCAGCTTTTTTTGTAACCTGTTGTAAATAAACAATTTGTTATTTTATTAAGTTAAGGTTAAGGTCTTTTCAGTCGATAAGGTTTATGTTAATTTTAATAGCACACATGTGGGGGGCAGATGTTCACATATGTAGAAGTCTTCGACTTAATACAGTTATAGATAGGGTTGAGGCGGTATAACAAAAAACATAATAAGTTAGAGCAGTAGATAGGTAGAGAGAGTGTTGATTTGGGGAACTGTAGTCGTCAGTCATGGATTGACAGCTGCGTCTTGCAAACCCAGAGGAGTCCCATGCAATGCATAGTCTACAATCATATGCTTACACTGAGGACGTTACGGAAGAGGTGCATGAAGCGCCGCCTGTAGCGACTGAAATAAGCAGCACTCAGGCCACAGCAGAAGTGAGTGGTTTAATTGATGGAACGGATCCAACCGCAGTGCCACACACATCGCTTAAGTCCGGCGGTGGCGAACGTGATGCGACCCAGCTCTACTTGCGTGAAATTGAATTTTCTCCCCTGTTAACGCCCGAAGAAGAAATTCGCTTTGGCCGTCTCGCGCGTGGCGGTGACGAGTTTGGGCGTAAGAAAATGATTACTTGTAATTTACGGCTAGTGGTTAAAATTGCGCGGCGTTATATGGGGCGTGGCCTGCCGCTGCCTGATTTGATTGAAGAGGGTAATCTTGGTCTGATCCATGCTGTGGAAAAGTTTGATCCAGAGCGCGGTTTTCGCTTCTCTACCTATGCCACCTGGTGGATTCGACAGAATATTGAACGAGCACTGATGAATCAGACTCGCACCATCCGCCTACCGATTCACATCAATAAAGAGCTGAATGCGTATATGCGCAAGCTGCGGGCGATGACGCAGCAGCTTGGGCGTGAGCCTTCTTTGCATGAAGTGGCGGAAGCCTTGGACAGGCCATTGGAAAGTTTGCGCAAGCTGCTTAATTTTAATGAGCACATCACCTCGCTGGACACGTCGGTTGGTAAAGAGGGCGATAGCCCGCTGGTTGATTTTGTTCCGATGGAGGAGGAGAAGGAACCCACCGCTGTACTGGAAGAGGAGGATGTGACGCAGTCCGTGGACAATTGGCTCGGGCAGTTGGAGCATAAGCAAAAAGAGGTGATTGTGCGGCGCTTTGGCCTGCATGGCTATGAGCGTGCCACGCTGGAGCAGGTTGGCGCCGAGCTGGGACTAACCCGCGAGCGAGTGCGCCAGATTCAAATGGACGCGCTCAAGCGTTTGCGCCGTATTCTTGAGAATAAAGGCCTATCGGGCGCTAATTTACTCGGCGGGCTGTAGGCCGCTTCAAGTCGGAAATAATAAGGCCAGTACTGAGCGTGCCTCCGCGTTCAGTACTTTATAGGTTCGGCAGGCCGCCGCTGTGGTCATCAATTCAAAGCCTCTGCGGCTATTAATTAGTGCCTGATGCACCGCTGGCGTAGGTAGTTTTTGGGTAACGCCGGTACCAATTAGAATGATCTCCGCTGGATGGGCAAGCAGCGCATTCAGATGTGCAGCCTTTAGCGTTTCAAATGTCGCGGGCACGCCACTCTCAATCAAGACCGATGGGCCTAAAATAAAGCCGCTGCTGAGCTGCTTGTCGTTTACCTGTATCCAGCCCTTGTCATAGGCCTTCAGCAGATACAGGCCATTTTCCCGATCTTCATTAAACTTCATGGTTGTTTCACGTCTGTATAATTGACACTCCTTATACTGAATTGTAATGTGGCGCGCTACAATGTCCCGTTAAATATTATTGACTGTGGAGTAAAGGAAAATGGAACCTGTCAGGGTGGGGTTGCTGGGTTTGGGAACGGTGGGCCAGGGTACAGCAACGGTTCTGCTGCGTAATGCTGAGGAAATCACCCGTCGTGCGGGCCGTGATATCTATGTCGACTTTGTCGCGACGCGGGATGCTGCAAAGGCAAAAGCCCTTGGGTTAACGGCCGCACGCCTGACCGATAATGCCTGGGACGTGGTCGACGATCCCGCAGTTGATATGGTGGTCGAGCTATTTGGGGGCGATACGCTGGCTAAGGAGTTGCTAGTGAAGGCCATCGCTAATGGCAAGCATGTGGTGACTGCGAATAAGGCGCTGATCGCGCTGCACGGGAATGAAATTTTTGCCGCAGCGGAAGCAAAGGGTGTGATGGTTGCCTTTGAGGCGGGCGTGGCCGGTGGTATTCCGGTGATTAAGGCGCTGCGTGAAGGCTTATCGGCTAACCGCATCGAGTGGTTGGCGGGGATAATTAACGGTACCGGTAACTTTATCCTGACCGAAATGTTGCAGAAGAGCCGGGACTTTGCGGATGTGCTGGCTGAGGCGCAGGCGCTGGGCTATGCCGAAGCGGATCCAACCTTTGACGTGGAAGGCATTGATGCCGCGCATAAGTTGACCATTCTGTCCTCTATCGCCTATGGCACGCCGCTACAGTTTAAACAGACCTACACCGAGGGTATTAGCCGTATTACCGCTGAGGATGTGGCTTATGCGGGTGAGTTGGGCTACAACATCAAGCATCTGGGCCTGGCGCGACGCACGGCAAAAGGCATTGAACAGCGGGTGCATCCGACGTTGATTCCGCAGCGCTGCCTGATTGCTAACGTGCATGGTGTAATGAATGCGGTACAGGTGCAGGGTGACGCCGTTGGGCCAACGTTATACTATGGGCCGGGGGCGGGGGCTGAACCAACGGCTTCCGCTGTGATCGCTGATATTGTGGACGTTGTACGTGCTATGACGGCTGATCCGAATAATCGTGTGCCACATTTGGCGTTCCAGCCATCAAAACTGACGAATACTCAGGTGTTGCCGATTGAAGAGGTCGAAACCGCTTTTTATCTGCGCATGAAAGTGGCCGATCGCCCCGGCGTATTAGCGGACATTACCCGCATTCTTGGTGAGCGTGACATTAGTATTGAAGCCTTCCTGCAAAAAGAACCGGCTAAAGACGAATCGGATGTGGATATTATTATGCTGACGCAGCGGGTGCGTGAGGGCAATATGAATGAGGCGATTGGTCAAATTGAGCAGCTTGCAGCGGTAGCGGGTGAAGTAACCCGAATTCGGGTGGAAGCGCTGGCTTAAGAAAAATAGAGAAACGCAATGAAGTATATTTCAACTCGTGGGCAGTCTCCGGCACAGTCGTTCAGCGAGATTCTGTTAGGCGGCCTCGCGCCGGATGGTGGGCTGTATTTGCCGGAAAGCTATCCACAGTTTGGCGATGATGAGCTAAGCGAGATGCGTTCGATGAATTATCGCGATCTGGCTTTCGCCATTTTGCAACGGCTGGTGACGGATATTCCGGCGGCTGATTTACGTACGATTATTGATAAGGCCTATACGCCAGAAGTTTTTTGTCATGCGCGTGTTAGTACTGATGCAACAGACATTACACCGTTACTAACACTAGAGCCTGGTCTGCATTTGTTATGTCTGTCTAATGGCCCAACTATTGCATTTAAAGATATGGCGATGCAGCTATTGGGTCATCTGTTTGAGTATGTATTGGCAAAAACCGGTAGGCACATCAATATTCTGGGAGCGACCTCCGGCGATACCGGCTCAGCGGCGGAATACGCCATGCGGGGCAAGCAGGCGGTGAATGTCTTTATGCTATCGCCGCACGAGAAAATGAGTCGCTTCCAGACCGCGCAGATGTTTAGTCTACAGGATGAGAATATTCATAATATTGCGGTGCGCGGCGTGTTTGATGATTGTCAGGACATGGTGAAGGCGGTATCAAATGATCATGCCTTTAAGCACGCAAACCATATCGGCGCAGTCAACTCGATTAACTGGGGGCGTATTGCCGCGCAGGTGATTTACTACTTTAAGGGTTATCTGGCGGCGACGAAATCGAATGAGCAGCAGGTTAGTTTCTGTGTGCCCTCGGGTAATTTTGGTAACATTTGTGCCGGACATATCGCACGCATGATGGGCCTGCCGGTTAAGCATCTGGTGGTGGCGACCAATGAAAATGATGTGTTGGATGAGTTTTTCCGCACCGGTGTGTATCGCCCACGTGGTTCAGCCAACACTTACCACACCAGCAGCCCGTCGATGGATATTTCTAAAGCTTCGAATTTTGAGCGTTTTGTCTATGATCTGGCCGGACAGGACGGCGCACAGGTTAAGGAGCTTTGGCAGGCGGTAGATCAGGGCGGTGCTTTTGACCTGAATGCCAGCGGTCTGTTTGCCAGGGTTAAGGATTTTGGTTTTCAGTCCGGTTCCAGTTCGCACGCTGAGCGTATGGCGACGATCCGCAATACCTGGGGGCAACATCAGATAATGATTGATACGCATACGGCTGACGGTCTGAAGGTAGCGCAGGAGCGGCGTGAAGCTGGTGTGCCTATGTTGGTATTGGAAACGGCGCTGCCCGCTAAGTTTGAAGATGCGATGCAGGAGGCGTTGCAGATGAGCCCGGATCGTCCCATTGGCTTGGAGGATATTGAGTCGTTGCCGCAGCGTTTTGAGGTATTGGATGCCGATGTGGATGCGGTTAAGCAGCTGATTGTTGCGCGGACACAGTAAGCCCGTATGCTCACTAAGACCGTACTTAGCTCACCGATACATTTCCTGGCTTTTGGTTTTGGTAGTGGTCTGTCGCCAGTAGCACCGGGTACCGTGGGTACCTTGATGGCGGTGCCGTTGTATTTGCTGATGGTTCGATTGCCTTGGATGTATTACGTCCTGCTATTACTGATGGCAATCGCGCTTGGTATCTGGCTGTGCGGTGAGTCCGCGCGTTTATTAGGTGTGCATGATCATGGTGGCATTGTCTGGGACGAGTTTGTAGGGTTTTGGATCACCATGCTGTTTGTGCCGCCAGAATGGCTGTGGATTGTCTTGGGCTTTGTGCTGTTTCGTCTGTTTGATATTTGGAAGCCCTGGCCAATTAAACTGATTGATCAGCAGGTCGACGGTGGTTTGGGTATCATGCTGGATGATATTCTGGCCGGGAGTTTTGCGCTGGCTGTGCTTTATTGTATTGTCATCGTACACGCTGTCTATTTCACCGTTTAAGTCTGTTGTCAATCGCTTTAGTAACTCCCTAAATTATTTATCGGAAACGACATGAAAGTCAGAACCCGTTTTGCCCCCAGTCCCACTGGTTATTTGCATATTGGTGGTGCCCGTACCGCATTATTCTCCTGGTTATACGCCCGTAAAATGGGCGGTGAATTTGTGTTGCGTATTGAAGATACGGATCGTGAGCGTTCTACACAGGCGTCGGTGGATGCGATTCTGGAAGGCATGGCCTGGATGGGGCTGGATCATGACGAAGGGCCAATTTACCAGACAGACCGGTTTGAACGGTATAAAGAAGTGATTCAGCAGCTGATGGACAGTGGGCATGCTTATTACTGCTATTGCTCGAAGGAAGAGCTGGATGAATTACGCGCGGCACAAATGCAGCGTAAGGAAAAGCCGCGTTATGACGGGCGTTGGCGCGATAGTGATGCGACGCCGCCGGAGGGGGTTGAGCCGGTGATTCGGTTTAAGAATCCACTGGATGGCGCGGTCGAATTTGATGACTTGGTGCGCGGTAAAATCACGGTGCGCAATGCCGAGCTGGATGATCTGATTATTGCGCGTTCTGATGGCACGCCTACCTACAATATGACGGTAGTGGTGGATGATATTGATATGGAAATTAGCCACGTTATTCGTGGCGATGATCATATTAATAATACGCCGCGCCAGATTAATATTATGCGTGCTCTGGGCTATGACACGCCGCAGTTTGCGCATGTGCCAATGATTCTGGGGCCGGATGGACAGCGGCTGTCGAAGCGTCATGGCGCGGTAAGCGTGATGCAGTACCGTGATGAGGGTTATACCGCTGAGGCGCTGATGAATTATCTGGTGCGACTGGGCTGGTCACACGGCGATCAGGAGATTTTCTCACGCGATGAAATGGTGGAACTGTTTTCGCTGGAAGGCATTAACCGTGCGCCATCGGCGATTAATCAGGATAAATTGTTTTGGATTAATCAGCACTATATTAAGTCATTGCCGCCTGCTGAAGTGGTGGCGCAGCTGGAATGGCATGTGGCGAATCAGCAGCTCGATACCCGCAGTGGCCCGGAGTTGGCGGATGTGGTGAGTGCACAGTGTGAGCGGTTTAAGACGCTGCATGATTTAGTTGCGGGCAGCCGTTATTTTTACGAAGATTTCACAGATTATGATGAGAAATCGGTCAAAAAACAGTTTAAGTCAGCAACGGCGGATTACCTGCGGGCGGCACGGTCTGGTCTGGAAGCGCTAACTGACTGGAGCGATGAGGCTATCCATGGCGTGATTGAACAGACCTGTGAGCAATTGGAGGTTAAGCTGGGTAAACTGGGGCCTGCGTTGCGCATTGCGACTACCGGCGGCTCATCTTCGCCGTCGCTGGAGATTACGCTGCGTCTGCTGGGCCAAGAGCGTACCTTAAGCAGAATTGAGCGGGCCATTGAGTTCATCGCTGCGCGGCAAGTATAAGCACTGCTCGGCTGGGTGAGTGACCCCTGTTATTT
This sequence comes from uncultured Thiotrichaceae bacterium, assembly GCA_937925855.1. Lineage (GTDB taxonomy): Bacteria > Pseudomonadota > Gammaproteobacteria > Thiotrichales > Thiotrichaceae > Thiolinea. Next base: position 130,855 of record CALAMO010000006.1, on the reverse strand, counting down.
TTGCAGGAAAATGCTGATGTTTGTGCGCAGAGTCTTGACATGTAAGGGGCATTAACGCAGAATGCGCAGCTTCTTCTTAAGGGGCTATAGCTCAGCTGGGAGAGCGCTACACTGGCAGTGTAGAGGTCAGCGGTTCGATCCCGCTTAGCTCCACCAAATCAATGTGTCTGCGGGCCATTGAGTAAGAAGATTTCAGGAACGACGTCCCTATCGTCTAGAGGCCTAGGACACCGCCCTTTCACGGCGGCAACCGGGGTTCGAATCCCCGTAGGGACGCCACTTTCCTGTCTGCTTGGTAACAGTTAATAAATACAGCGTCCCTATCGTCTAGCGGTTAGGACATCGCCCTTTCACGGCGGTAACCGGGGTTCGAGTCCCCGTAGGGACGCCATTTAACGCTATCTACCGTGAACTTCTGCACGGTTTCTCCACTCCATATATAGTACTTTAACCAACACCCAGATCTGCTCAGGGCGGGCGTGTCCGCCTATAATAGAAAGTTATAGCGCTACCATTGATGGAGGTCAGCTCATGCCGTTGTGCGCTAATGCCCGATTTTTCTATCCGATGTTCACCTCATTTGGAAGTCATTTGCTCTGTGCTCTCTTGCTGTTGATGTCCGCTAGTACGGTCTTAGCAGAGCGACCCGCTTACAGCAATGAAGAGTTGTTAACCCAGATGCTGATTGTGGATGTGTCCGAACAGTCATTAGATAATATACCGGCACTCAGTGTGACCTTCTCGCAGGATTTAGACGGTACGTTAAACTTCGACCGCTTCTTCACGGTTACGCAGGAGGGGCAAGTTTTAAAAAGTGGTTGGCGCATGACTAGTCATCCCCGGCGTTTGTACTTTACTAGCATTCAGCCGGATAAAAATTACCGCATCCAGATACGGCCTGGGATTAAATCAGCGGAGGGTTTAAGGCTGAAAAAACCCGGTGATTTTGCGGTGAAAACCCGCGATATAAAACCCGCGTTTGATTTTGCCACGCAGGGTAGTATTTTACCGACGCAGTTGACCAATGGTCTGCCCATTCGGGTGGTGAACGTGCCAGAGCTGGATCTAGAGTTTCTGCGGGTCAGGCCCGAACGGGTACAAGCTGTGTTGCGTAATATGCGTTTGCAGGGTTCCATCCGAACTTGGGCTTTAAATGATATACATGCTGCGACGGAAAGCGTTTTTAGCCAGCGCTATCTAACTGGGGCCGGGCGTAATGCGCGCGAAACGCGGGTGCTGCCGGTAGAGTCTATGCCAGAATTGCAGCAGCCCGGCCTGTACTTTGCGATTATGCGCCAGCCCGGTCAGTTTAGTGAGCGAGCTTACCGCATCACCCACTTTATCGTCACAAATATTGGCCTGCATGTGCGTCTGTACAAGCAGCAGCTAGAGGTATTTGCCCATGCGCTGGACAGCGGGCGGGCGCTGGAAAAAGTGCAGTTGGATTTGCGAGGTGGGAAGGAGACGCTGACTGCCGTATCAGATGCGCAAGGCCGGGCTGGGTTTAGTTATCGGCCCGCCGGGCCACTGCTTTTGACAGCGGAGTTAGGTGATGAGTTCGCGTTCTTGGACTTGCGTCAGGCCGCCTTGGATTTGTCAGAATATCCGGTGACCGGCCTTAGTGATGCGGCATTGATGCCGTTTGTGTATATGCCGCGTGATTTATACCGGCCCGGTGAAACGGTGGATTTATCCGTCGTATTGCGCAATCGTGATGGCCTGCCAGAGGCGATTCAGTACCTCAATTTGCGCCTGATCAGGCCAGATACTAAATTATTCAGCGCGGAAAATATTGCGGCGAAAGCGGCAGATCTCGGCTACTTTCATCAGCGTTTTCAGCTGCCGGTAGATGCGCCCACCGGGCTGTGGCGCGCAGAGATCAGAATCACCGACAAGGATAAGACTCCGGCACATCGCTTTGATTTTCATGTCGAAGACTTTGTGCCACAGCGAATGAAGTTGGCGTTGCGCATTGAGAAGCCGCTATTAAACAAAGATGAGCCAATGCAGGTGCTGGCGCAGGGTGACTATTTGTATGGTGCGCCCGCAGCGGGTAATGCATTAAAGGCTGAGCGCCTATTAACCGTGCAGCGGCAGCCATCGAGAAAATATAAAGATTATTATTTTGGTAATCCTGCGGATGAAAAGCGCTTAAAGCGCACTGTGCTCAAGACACAGAATTTGGACGTACAGGGGGCTGCGCAGTTAGCAATCGCCCCGATTTCTGCGGCGATTGCTTCGCCCCTTACTGTTGATGTGGTGGCGACGTTGGCCGAGCCAAGCGGTCAGGTGGTGCGTGCCAGTGTGCAGCAAATGTATTGGCCTGCGACGGCCCTTGTGGGGATAAAGCCGCTGTTTGCTGAAGGAGTGGTTGAGGGGGATACGACCGCAGGCTTTAATCTCATTAGAGTTAATAGTGCTGATGAGATGCTGGCGGGAGAGCAGCTGGCCGTTACGCTAATAAAAGAAGATTACGAATATTTCTGGGAATATACCGAGCACGACGGCTGGCTGCGGCGTGAGGTGCGTAGTGAATATCCGCTTAAGCAGCAGAAACTGGCTATTGCCGCAGAGACGCCGGGGCGGGTCGAATTTCCGGTGGCTTATGGGCGCTATCGGCTTGAGGTGGAGGACACCGCAACTGGGCTGAAAACCGTTTATGCCTTTTCTGCGGGTTGGCGTGCGCAGAAAAAGCGCGTTAACCGGCCCGACCAGCTGGAATTGCAGTTAGATAAAGCGGCTTATCAGGCTGGCGATATTGCGACCCTAAAGGTGCTAGCTAATACGGCGGCGGAAGCGGTGGTGACGGTGGAAGCAGATCGGCTGTTATGGTCCAAAACCGTATCCTTGCCCGCTGGTGCGACCACGCTAGAGATTCCAGTCGCCAGCGAGTGGGCGCGGCATGATTTATATATTGCAGTTACGGCCTTCCGGCCTGCGAACAGCAACGATAAGGTCACGCCAAACCGCGCTTTGGGCATTATTCATCTGCCACTAGCTCGGGCGGAGCGTAAACTGGCGCTCACGCTAGAGGCGCCGCAGAAGGTGTTGCCGGAGCAATCCGTTAAGGTGGGTATTGTTGCCAGCGGCCTAAAAGGCCAGCAGGCTTTGGTTACGCTGGCAGCTGTCGATGTGGGCGTATTAAATATGACGGATTACAAAACGCCTGACCCCTGGCAGTTTTTCTTTGCGCCACATGAGTACGGCGTCGATCTTTATGATGATTACGGTAAAATCATTGAGTCAGTCGATGCTAAAACCATGCGGCAGCGTTTTGGCGGGGGTAGCTCAAAGCGCGCCGTCGGTTCGCGTACTCGCCCTGAAGTGCAGGTCGTCTCCTTATTCCGAGAGGCATTGAGGTTTGATGAGCAGGGGCGGGCGGAAGCTGAGCTGTTGATTCCAGGTTTTGATGGTCAGCTGCGCTTAATGGCGGTAGCGATGACACCTGAACAAATGGGCAGCGTGGCGCAGGCTATGCGAGTGGCCTCCCCGGTGGTGGCAAGTTTGGGCGCACCGCGCTTTCTGGCATCTGGTGATCGTTCGGCGCTGAGTCTTGCGTTGAATAACGTGACGGAAGTAGAGCAGACGGTCAAGCTGAAGCTGAGCGCGAATGAGCGGCTGGCGTTTAGCACGCTGGAGCGCACCTTAACGCTGCAGCCGGGGCAGAAAGAACAGCTGGAACTGCCGTTTGCGGCGCGGCAGCAGCTTGGGGTGGGTCGTATTGAGCTGAGCCTCACGGGTAAAGACTTTGTTGTCAGGCGTAGTTTAGAGCTGGCCGTGCGTCCCCCTTATCCGGCACAGCGTAAGCTGCACCACTTCGAGCTACAGCCCGGTGCGAATAGCAAGCTGCCCGCCCAGCTGATTAGCAAATTATTACCTGCGACACTGACCGCGCAGCTGACGGTATCTAATGCGCCGGTACTACCGGCTGCCAGTGCTTTACAGGGGCTATTTACTTATCCCTACGGTTGCCTGGAGCAGACCGCCAGTGCGGCGTATCCCTATTTGTTTTTGGAGGCTGCGGATACTGAGCGGCTGGGCTTGACGCCGCTGGCGATGGCGGAGCGCGACCAGAAAATTCAGCAGGCCATCCATCGTTTGGCAGGAATGCAGCTGAGTAATGGGGCATTCACGCTGTGGGGTAGCTACGGCCAGCCAGAACATTGGTTAACGCCTTATGTGACGGACTTTTTACTCGATGTCCGCCAGCAGGGGTTTAGTGTGCCGGATTATCTGCTCAACCGTGCGCTGGATCATTTGACACAGTTTTTGCAAGCCGGTTATCGTCGCCCACGGTCGCGCTACGGTTTTTCTGATAACCCCGCTCATCTGGGATTTGCGGCGCGTGCTTATGCAGCATATGTATTAGCGCGTGAAAAGCGGGCGACTTTGGGGACGTTACGCAGTCTATTGGCTGAGGATGCCAAGCAGGCTGTTAGCGGTTTACCGCTAGTGCATCTTGGGCTGGCTTTGAGCTTACAGGGCGATAAGGCACAGGGTGCTGTGGCGATCAATAAAGGTCTAGCCATGGCGCGTGACGGCGAGGTGTATTTGGGTGATTATGGCAGTCCGGTGCGTGATCAGGCGATGATGCTGTATCAGCTGCTGCGCCATCAGCAGCCGATTGAGGGTCTGGGGCAGCGGATTAAGCACTTGACGGCGGCTATTTACAGCCGCACTTACCTTAGTACACAGGAGCAGGTGTTTGTTTATCTGCTGGAGCGCCAGTTACAACGGCAGTCTGGTCAGGCATGGCAGGCTTCGCTAAGGATTAATCAACAGGACACGCCGTTGGCTCAGCAGGGGAGCTATCGGCAGACGCTAAGTGCCGCCGATTTTGCGACCGATTTGCATATTAGTTCACAACATGATGCGCCGCTGTATATCAGTCTAGCGCTACAGGGTTATCCCCAGCAGGCCCCCGCTGTCAAGGCCAAGCCAATGTCGATTCAGCGGTTTTGGTATACCTTGGAGGGCAAGCAGGTGGGGCCTGAGGCAATCGCAGTGGGCGACCTGTTATTAACCCGGCTGGAAGTCAGCAGCAAGGTGAGGGTGAACGATGCGTTAGTGGTCGACTTATTGCCCTCCGGTTTTGAAATTGAAAACACTAATTTATTTGAAAATAAGGTGTTGCAGACCCTAGTGCCAGAGGGCATGACCCGCAGCGTATCGGATATGGCTGCCGCTGTGGATAAAAATACAGAAGCGTTTCGCGACGACCGCTATGTCGCTGCGTTGACACTAAATGCGGGCGCCAAGCATCAGCTGTTTTACCTGGTGCGTGTGTTGGCTACGGGTGAATCGACGCTGCCACCGCCCTACGTTGAGGATATGTATCGCCCCGACTGGTATGGCGTGGGTGAGGCCGTTGGGACGCTGGTGCTTAAACCACGGGAGGCGGAGAAATAAACCCAGAATGGCTTAGAGTAGGACAGTTAGTGCGGCGGCTTTTGCTAAAACCGTTCCTGTTTGTCGGTTTATTGGTGCTGGCTTTTTTGGCCGTCGATTATGCCGTTCCGCTGCCTGATCCCCGGCGTATGCAAAGTGTGATTGTGCTGGCAGAGGATAATACGCCGCTACGTGCGTTTGCGGATAAGGCTGGTGTTTGGCGCTATCCGGTTCACCTGGATGAGGTGTCGCCTCTGTATCTGGAGGCGCTACTTAGCTATGAAGATCGTTGGTTTTACTACCACCCCGGTATTAATCCACTGGCGTTAATCCGTGCTGCTGGCCAGTGGCTACAGCATGGGCGCATTATTTCGGGTGGTTCGACCCTCACCATGCAGGTCGCGCGCATTATTGACCCGCACTCACGCTCCCTAGCAGGCAAGCTGCAACAGATGTGGCGTGCGCTACAGCTGGAATGGTATTACAGCAAAGCAGAAATTTTAACGTTCTATCTCAATTTAGCGCCTTTTGGCGGGCCAATCGAAGGCGTGCAAACCGCCAGCTACGCCTATCTACACAAACCGGTCGCTGCATTAAGCCATGCGGAGGCGGCACTCTTGGCGGTGTTGCCGCAGGCACCGTCACGTCTGCGTCCTGATCGCCATCCGAAGCAGGCTAAAGCATACCGGGATAAAGTATTGCAGCGCATGGCCCGGCTTGGGGTGTGGACGCCGCAGCGGGTAGAGGAGGCTCGGCTAGAGCAGGTGTTTAAAGCCAGATTCCAGCAACCGATGGCGGCCCCTTTGTTTGCGCGGCGGATGAAGGAGGCAACAACCTATGCAGGTCAGCCGCGTATTCGCACCACGATCGACGCAGATTTGCAGTGGGTCGTAGAAAATAGTGTGCGTTCGCGTCTTGGGCTGCTGCCGGATTATGCTTCGACAGCGATTGTGGTGATGGAAAATGCGACAGGTGAGGTCAAAGCCTATGTGGGGTCGGCGGATTTTTATGCCGACGCGCGTTCTGGTCATGTTGATATGGTGCAGGGCTTGCGCTCGCCGGGTTCTGCCTTAAAGCCGTTACTTTATGGTATGGCGTTAGAAGCGGGGATCATCCATTCTGCTAGTTTATTGAGTGATGTGCCGCTGCAGCTAGGGGGATATGCGCCTAAAAATTTCTTGCGTGATTATCAGGGGCCTGTGACCGCCGCCGAGGCACTACAGCTATCGCTTAACGTGCCTGCGGTTGATTTATTGCAGCGGATAACGCCTGCTGTGTTTGACAATCGTCTCCAACATGGTGGGATTGAGCTGCGCTATCCACAGCATGGACAGGCCAATCTTAGTCTGATTCTGGGAGGAGCGGGTACAAATTTAGAAGGCCTGGTGCGTGGTTTTAGTGCGTTGGCGCGTGGTGGGTTGTCTATTCGGCCGCGCTATACCACAGCTGAGCCTGTTGTTGAGCGCCGTCTATTATCTGCCGAAGCCAGCTGGGTTATTGCGCAGTTGCTGCGTGATGTAGAAGCGCCCCCTGGCTTTTCTACGCGCCAGTTGGGTGTGAGCTGGAAAACGGGCACCAGCTACGGGTTTCGTGATGCTTGGGCGCTAGGGGTTAATTCACGTTATACTGTGGGGGTGTGGACGGGGCGTCCCGATGGCACCCCGCTGCCCGGCCATTTTGGTGCGCGTGCTGCTGGGCCGCTATTATTTAATGTTTTTCAAGCTTTGCCAGCGGCGCGTCAGGCGCTACCTCGACCTGACAATGTGAACCAGCAAGCCATCTGCTGGCCATTGGGCTTAGCGCAGGAAGAAACATCGACACAGGAATGCCAACAACAGCATCTTGCCTGGGTTATTGCTGGGCAAATACCGCCGACCCTAAACAGTCTGCAATATCCGACTGGCTCTGCTGGGGTGAAACACTTTTGGGTGAATCCGCGCACAGGTTTGCGGGTAGTCTCGCGCTGTGGGGTGGCTGAGCGCGTGCCGCAGCGCTCCGTTGTTTGGCCTGCGGCGCTGCGTCCCTGGCTTTCGGTGGAAATATTACAGGCCATGCAGCTACCGGCATATGATGCCTCGTGTCCACGGGGTGTGCGTGCGGGCGAGCATCATGCGCTGCACGTCAGCAGTTTTTCCCAGGGTAGTGTGCTCAGGCTTCCGCTGTCAGCAACACCAGCAGCGGCATCATTGGCTATGGTAGCGGCTCATTCAATGTCCCATAAGATGTCCCCTTCGATGGCCCACCCTGAGCTTAAGGTATCGCTGCAAGCCAGCGGCGGAGAAGGCGCTTATCTGTGGTTAGTAAACGGTGAACCCGTGGGGCGGGATGCCAATCGGACAGGGCTGGCTTATGCATTTAAGCGGGTCGGACACTATGAATTGACCGTGTTGGATGCGGCGGCGAACGTCGCGAAGGTCAATGTCCGTGTGATTAAGTAGTATCGCTTAAACGGGTAAATGCAGGCGCACTCTAGCACCCACATAGGGCGATACCAGCAGCTCAATTTTCCCATTGACAGCGGAGACAATTTCAGTACTGACGGCAAGGCCGATACCCTGACCTTCGGTTTTGCTGTCTTCGCGAATGCCGCGTTTGAGCAGCTTGGAAGGGTTTTCACTTGGGAAACCCATGCCATCATCATCAATATCAATGACTAGCATATCATCATCACGGTAGGCTGAAACTTCAACCAGTTTGTCGCAAAAACGACAGGCGTTGTTGAGCAGGTTACCAAACAGCTCCATTAAATCTTCGGTATCAAGACGGCATTTTGAGAAGTCATCGACATTAATGCGCACTTCAAAGTCCTTGCCGCGATGTACTTTCCTCATGGTTGCTGCCAATCGAGTGAGGATCGGGCGTATGGGCTGCGACATAATAATGGCGTTGTCTGTCGTCACCATCGCTTTGCGCAGCTGCCGGGAAATAATTTCCTGCATGTGTTCCATTTCGCTGGCGATACCCACTAAGCCCGGATGATTATTGGGTATATCGCTGAAGCTATTGCCTTCCAGATGTGACTGAATCGCAGCAAGCGGTGTTTTGAGGCTGTGGGCGAGGTCGTCCAGCGAGTCTTTATAACGCTGTTTCTGACCTTTTTCGTGTCCGATGAGCGCATTAATTGTATTTTTTATAGGTGAGAGTTCATCGGGATATTCGTTTTCTATAGATTCTTTATCGCCGTTCTCTATGTCGCGCACTTCTTCCTCAAACTCGCGGATCGGTGCTACTACCCAGAAGCTAGAAGCCAGCTGCGCGATAAGAATCAAGATAACGGAAGCAAAGAAAAGAATGGCAAAAACTATAATGAGATTATCAATTTCTTCCTCGACCGCTGCCATCGAGGCGGCAACGATAAACAGATAATTTCTTTTTTCTTCGCCAACTTTAAGGGCAAATTTTTGGGCGGCTACCATGTACTGTACCGGTTTTTCTCCGGCTTCCAGCGGTACTGAGGGCCTGCGTTTGGCTTCTGCTGGGCTAAATCCTTGGCCTAGGGTATCAGATTCGCGTAGGATGGCTTGAAAATTAAACATAACGAAGTTGTTCTCAACTTCATTTTGATTGACGTAATCGTTATCAATTGAATCCCATATAACTCGCCGTTGATTCATATCCCAGATATAAGCGAAGCGCTCCTTGCCGTTCTGGCGCAGCTTGCGCTCATTGATGAAGGCTTCTGCTGCGATTTTATTGGGCTCTGTAATTAAAAACGTGCCTTTGTCATACTCAATGTAGCCGAGTAAATCCAGTGCGGTACGTTCCAATTCTTCGCTAATCGCGTCAGTTTTACGCTGATAGATGCTGAGGCTGAGTAAGGCACCCAGCACTAGGATGCCAACAACAATGATCGTAAAGCCGCTGACCAGCTGACGGCTACGAAGTGACCCCATCATTCCTGATTGTTAGTTCTATGGCAGGTGAGGGTAAAGCGGTAGCCCCGACCACGCAGGGTTTCAATGGGTTTCAGGGTTTCTTCTTTATCCAGTTTCTGACGGAGTCGTCTAATAAAAACCTCGATAACATTACTGTCACGATCTGCATCTTCCTCATATAAGCTATCGGTTAGATGCGTTTTAGAAATAACCTGTCCGGCATGCAGCATCAGGTGTTCTAAGACACGATATTCGTAAGCGGTGAGAGTGATTTCTTCCTCATTCACATAGACCCGTTGCTCTGATAAATTTAGGCGAATGGGCGGGCAATTGAGTTCTGCCTGAGTCCAGCCTTGAGTGCGGCGTAACAGTGCCCGCAGACGTGCTGCCAGTTCTTCCGCATGTACGGGTTTTACCAGATAATCATCGGCGCCAGCTTCAAGTACTTCGACCTTGGTTTCCCAGCGGTCTCGTACAGTTAAGGTAACAATAGGGTATTCCAGCCCTTTTGCTCTGACATTGCGAATGATTTCCAATCCAGTGACATGGGGCAGGCCAAGATCGATGACTGCGATGTCGATAGGATATTCAGTGGCAATGTACAGCCCCTGTGCCCCATCTCCGGCCACATCGACCGTGAATCCGCTTTTCTTCAGATCACTAGCCAGCTGTTCCCGAATGGGTGCTTTGTCTTCAACGATAAGTACGCGCATATTTTATTTTACTTTGAGTAGTGTTTATCAAATTTGTGATTGCAGTAAGCTTTCGTGGGACAAGCCACCTCATTGCAACTACCTATCTATGTATGATCATACACCTAAGAAAAAGAATAAAAAACTATCAATGTAGTGTTTGTGCACACACAAACTCAAATTTATCAAAGGTATTAATAGGTGGTTCAGATAAAGTGGAAATTTGAATCATTCGCAGGCGACTTCTATTATTCTAAGCTCACCATCGTACCCCATGGACTTAACAACGTGGCAGTCAGGACCGCGTGAGCCGTCTTCTCTTATCCACAGAATTCTACCTGGAAATTTTTTTCTGATATTTGATAGGATGGTAGATTTCCTGATGGGTTTTTGTGGATCTGTTCTAACCATGTCGACTTTATAAGGCGTGAACCGGTTGGCTTGTGAAGTCTGTATGCCAGCCCCAAATAGCAGTAATGTTGCGAGCAAATACTTGCTCAAACGGTTAATATGATTAACCTGCATGGTTGAATTTTCCCCTGTTGAAATTGTGTTTTTACAACTATCAATAAGTTTGTGGTCGTTGTTTGATAAAATAGATTATAGATTTAAGTTTCTTAATAAAGAATTAATATTAGAGAGAAAGTCCATATGCTCATTAATTGATATTATTTATTAGGCATAAAATAAATTAATGATATTTTGATCATAAGGTTATCCCATTAAGTGCGCAATGTAACTTAACTCAGCAGTATATCAAGCGTAGACGTAATGAAGAATATTGTATTATCGGGTATAGAAAATGGCTGGCTGGCGGGCGTACGGCGGTGTCCATCCCCCAACTGTGATGACCGGCCAGCAAGCTGCGAACCCTCTTTGATTGTTATCCATAACATCAGTTTGCCGCCAGGAGAATTTGGGGGCGAAGCTATTGATCAGCTATTCACTAATTGCCTTGATCCGCAGGAAGATGAATTTTTTGCTGAAATAAATCATCTGCGGGTTGCAAGCCATATCCTAATTCGTCGCTGTGGTGAAATTGTGCAATATGTGCCGTTTCAGCAGCGGGCCTTTCATGCAGGGGTTTCACAGTTCCAAAGGCGGAAACGTTGCAATGATTTTTCGATTGGGATTGAGCTGGAGGGGAGTGACTATGTGGCGTTTACGGAACAACAGTACCTGAGACTCATTGATCTGATTAAGGTGCTGTGCCTGCACTATCCCAAGTTAACACCAGATTTGATCACAGGCCACTCAAATATTGCACCTGGTCGCAAGACAGACCCAGGGCCATTTTTTGCCTGGGAGCGCTTGATGGCGGTGTTTCAGAACAACCTGCCTGCACCAGCTTAAGTGCTTTTACCATTGGCGTTTTCGAAAGACTCCTGTGTATTCTGCACAGCAAGTTTCAGGTGCGTATTCTATAATCATGATGTTGTTAAAACCCTACAATTTTACAGAACTCAAATTATTCCTAGTTAAGGAGAGGGAACTATGAAAACATCTGAAGAAGCGCGCGCTAATAACGTGTCTTTGTCGCGGCGGGGGTTACTGTTACTGCCCCTGGCGCTGTGGGGCACTCGCTTGATGGCTGAGACTGACGTTGATACCGAGTTGGCACCGCTACCGCCGGTGCCTGGCGATGACCCGGATACAATCACGCCGCTGCCTGTGCCCCATTCTGGCCCCTGCCCTTTAAATAGCGGTGGGCCATCGCTGCTGGGTAGTCGCTGGCGTTTGTACTCCATTTACGGTAATCGCTGCCCTAGCGCGCTGGAAATTTCTATGAAAGTAGGAGAGACGGCGATGGCGGGTTTAGGAGGCTGTAATACCTATAACGCCAGTTTTAAGCAGGTCGGTAATCGTGGTTTTAAAGTGGTTAATATTCAACAAACCCGCCGTGGCTGCGAAGTGTTAAGGCCCGCACCCGGCGCGCCTACTATCAACGTCGGCAACTGGGAGGGTAATTACTTGCGGGTGTTACGTCGTGCTGGCAGCGTTGAGCAGGTCGGGGCAACGCTACAGCTTTATGATTTTAACGGCAAGCCTTCGATTATCTTTGCCAAGCTTTTTGGCACGGGCTGATTAAGCATGCTCCCCCATCGTAATCCTGGGGGATTACGATGGGGGCTTTGTGAAGGAGATGTTCAGCCGTTCAGCCAATGCGGGAAAGCCTGAGTAGTTTCTCCAAATCCTTCATCAACTTCTTGGGTTCCAGATCAGGCGGGAAGTGCATCATCAAGTTACCCAGTGGGTCAATCAGAAAGACCGAGTTGCGAGGATAAGCTTGTTCGACTGTTGAGCTGATTTGCGTGCCCAATCCGCCTGCGGCGCTAATGATGACCTGCATGTCTGGGTGAGAAGCCCACATTTTGCTATTTTCAGCGGCGATTTGGGCAGAATCCACGATGGCTAAGCGATTGACTCGCTCCATATCTTCTGCCAGCGCGATACGAATTTGGCGCGTATGATAAAGCCACTTACTGCAAGCCTCGGCGCATTGGCCATCGATCAGATGAACCAGCGTCCATTTTTTCTCTAAATCTTTGCCGCCGAAGCGTGTGCCGTCCTTAGTCGTCTGCTCGAAAGCTTGTACCGGATAAATCGGTTGGATCAAGTTGCCGTTATTGGTTGTGCTGCCAGGTTTATAGCCTGCAGGCAACAGCAAGTACCAAGTAGCAGCAGCCGCCAATGGGATGAGGAATAACGCGAAGACAATTAATAATCTTCTTTTATTAGGATTAAGTGTACTCACAAATTTCTATCCGTTTTTCTAACCGTTGTTAAGGGGTTGGTTCATGGATTCCGCTTAAGTCGGCGAAACCAGATAATACCAAAGACTACAAAAGCACCCGCCAGGCCAAACCATTGCAGCGCGTAAGCATAGTGACGTTCTGGCTGGATGACAACAGGTTTCCAGAGGCGGATTAGGCTATTCGCATTGTCACCATCTAATACTAGAACCAGCGGTGACACCGGCTGTTTCAGCGCCTTTTCGAACTGCTCACTGTCCATGTAAAGGCTAATTTTAGGCCATCTCGGACTCGCGATCACTTCCGTCTGTATCGCCTGCCCAAGAGTAAAACCTTTCTTCGCCATGTACAGCGTGCCAGTGGCTGCCTGCGTCGTTTGGATGGCAGGAATTTCATTTTCCTTACCCTGTTTAATCCAACCGCGATTGACTAAAATTAGCGTATCATCACGCAGCCGGAAGGGCACAATCACTTCATAACCGAGTTGGCTTTGGTAAATACGATTAGCCAGCAGTATGATACGTTTTTGATCCCAGCTGCCCTCTAACAGTGCGCTCTGATAGTTAAAGCGTTCAGGATTTTTTGGCAAGGCTGTGATTTGTTGTAACTGTTGGCTGCCCGTCTCAGTCGCGGCTAGCACCGTTGCCTTGTCCAGGCCGCGCGCAATCTGCCAGCTGCCTAGGGTGAGCAATAAGGCTAGACCCAGGCTATAGGCAAGTATTAATAGGCCGGTTTTTACCGTCATTAAAGGAAAATTCCACTGATGCTGCTATTCAAACTCGTCGTTGTCATTTTACTGATTTTCATCGTGATTTCCTTATTTACGGCGCTGTATCATCTTAATAAAACGACTAATGATTCTACTACGGTTGTTAAAACCTTAGCTGTGCGTATCGGATTATCGCTTTTCTTGTTTATGCTGATTGCGATTGGACATTTGGCAGGGTTCGTCAAGTTGAATAATCCCCCGTTCTAGAGCAAATAGCACGCTAGGTTCCTGCGTCAAAAAAAATGCGCTGACTAGCAGCGCATCTTAATTTTGATTACATGCTTATAAGCTTTTTTGATCAGTGCTTTATAAAATATATACGAAAATAAACAAGCCTAACCAAACTACATCAACAAAGTGCCAATACCAGGCTGCTGCCTCGAAAGCAAAGTGGTTTTTAGGAGTAAAGTGGCCGCGTATGCTGCGAATTAAAACGATGAGCAGGATAATCGCGCCCAAAGTCACATGCATGCCGTGAAAGCCTGTGAGCATAAAGAAAGTTGAGCCATAAATGCCGGAGCCTAACGTCAGGTTGCCATGATAGGCGTGTGAATATTCAAGCGCCTGACAGAATAGGAATATGAAGCCGAGTGCAACCGTTGCGGCAAGACCCCAAATCAGGTGTTTACGGTTATTGTGCTTCAGCGCGTGGTGTGCCCAGGTCACGGTAACACCTGAGGCAAGCAGCAGCAGCGTGTTAACCAACGGTAGGCCCCAGGCACCAATGACGTTAAATTCGCCGCCGACATTAGCCGGGCCATTAGTCGGCCAAACCGCCTGATAAGAATTCCACAGCCACTTATGCGTTTCAAATTCTTCACCTGCACCGCCAAGCCAAGGCACCGAAAGCACTCTGGCATACCACAGCGCGCCGAAAAAGGCGGCAAAAAACATTACCTCGGAAAAAATAAACCAGCTCATGCCAAGTCGGAATGATTTATCTTCCCAGCTGCTGTAGATCCGACCTTCACTTTCGTGGATAACCTCGCCAAACCAACGCCAGAAAGTGAAAAAGAGAACCACTGCTCCTGCGAGCATGAGGAACTTACCGCCCCCATCATTCAGGATGTTGATAAAGCCCATCAACAGGGTGGTGAGCCCGACAGACGCCAGAAACGGCCAAATGGTCGTATCAGGTACGAAGTAATGTTGTTTATCTGTGCTGGTTGCCATAGTTGCCTCGTTTAAAACTGAATCTCGTGTGGGCGATTAAAACCCCAATTTTTGTGGATTATATCTAAAGTTTGCTTGCTTAAACATTAGATTCTGCGGTCATCGCCACAATAATTTGCTGGGCTAGCGGGCTGGTAAGGTGCCGTTTAGCTTTGCACTAGCCCGGCTCTTTAGTAAATAACGTATAAGACAGCGTAATGCGATCTACGTCTTTCGGCACGGCGGTGCCTACCACAAAAGTGACCGGCATCTTACGTTCTTCCAGTGCATCAAATTTCTGCTCGGTGAAGCAAAAACATTCCGTTTTATCAAAGTGAGCGGCGGCTTTATTGGGTGTGACGCTGGGTACGGATTGGCTAATCACGGCTTCATTGCGCTTATTCACCGCGATGAACTCGGTAGTATAGGGCTTGCCGGGGTGAACCAACATGGTCGGCTCAGCCGGGCGAAACTCCCAGTTGCCTTGCTGATTGATGCTGGAAGTAAATTCGATCTTGATTTGACGGCTGGTATCGACCTGCATCTGACTGGCCTGAGCGCTCGAAATCGCGCCAGTCTTACCATTAAGGCCGGTTAAATCACAGAATATATCGTATAGCGGTACCATCAGATAACCAAAACCGAACATCAGTACTGGAAATACAAACAGTTTGGTCAACAGGGCGCGCATTGAACGCTTACCTGCTGCGGCTTTATCTTCCACAGTTAAGCTCCTGATCCTTGCATGCTAACCGAATAAACAAACATGACCAGTATCACTATGATCAGCAATACCAGCGTGATGACTGTTCTGCGGATGCTGCGTTTGGTGATTTCGTTTTTCATATAAACCTTACGAACAGGGGCGGGATGATATGTCCCGCCCCTGTTGAGTTGTCGCATTGCGTTAGCTTGTTCTGAGTTATTGCACGATTACTTGATAATCGGCTGCGTCGAGAACGAGTGGTAAGGCGGTGGTGAGCTGAGCGTCCACTCCAGTCCTTCTGCGCCTTCCCATACCTCACTCGTGGCTTTTTTTCCACCAATCGCAGTTTTAATCATGATGTAGGCAAAAAGCAGTTGGCTGAGGCCGAAGCCGAATGCGCCGATGGTAGAGATGGCATTAAAGTCTGCAAACTGTACGGCATAGTCTGGGATGCGTCGCGGCATACCCGCCAGACCGACAAAGTGCTGTGGGAAGAACAAAATATTAACGAATATGGTCGACATCCAGAAATGGAAGCGTCCCAGCTTTTCATCGTACATATTGCCGGTCCACTTGGGTATCCAGTAATAGGCTGCGGCCATGACGGAGAAAATAGCACCAGGAACCAAGACGTAGTGGAAGTGAGCGACCACAAAATAGGTGTCGTGGTACTGGAAGTCAACGGGTGTCAGTGCCAGCATCAAGCCAGAAAAGCCGCCGATGGTGAACATAATCACAAAGCCAATTGCAAACAGCATCGGTGTTTCAAAAGTCATTGCGCCCTGCCACATGGTAGAGACCCAGTTAAAGACCTTCACCCCGGTCGGCACCGCAATCAACATAGTCGCGAACATGAAGAACAGCTCAGCCTCTACCGGCAGACCGACGGTGAACATATGGTGTGCCCACACGATGAACGACAGGAAGGCAATGGATGCGGTTGCGTAAACCATTGAGCTGTAGCCGAACAAAGGCTTGCGGGCAAAGGTTGGGATAATCTGCGATACAATGCCAAACGCAGGTAGGATCAGGATATAGACCTCAGGATGGCCAAAAAACCAGAATATATGCTGGAACATCACAGGATCACCCCCGCCAGCTGCGCTGAAGAAGCTAGTAGCGAAGTATTTATCGGTCAGCAGCATAGTCACAGCGCCAGCCAGTACCGGCATGGTGGCGATCAGCAGGTAAGCTGTAATAAACCAGGTCCAGACGAACAGCGGCATTTTCATGTAAGTCATGCCAGGTGCGCGCATATTCATAATGGTGGCGATAATGTTTATCGAACCCATGATGGATGAGATACCCAGCAGATGCACTGCGAAAATCAACATCGGGAAAGCGGCACCGGTCTGGAGTACCAGCGGTGGATACATTGTCCAACCACCCGCAGGCGCGCCCCCATCAACAAACAGTGTTGCCAGTAACATCGCACTGGCAAAGGGCAGGATCCAGAAGCTCCAGTTGTTCATGCGTGGCAGCGCCATATCCGGCGCCCCAATCATCATTGGAAGCAGCCAGTTAGCCAAGCCCACAAACGCGGGCATCAAGGCTAGAAAGATCATTACCAGAGCATGCATGGTGGTCATCTGGTTAAAGAAGCCGGGTGCAACTAGCTGTAGGCCCGGTTGAAACAATTCGGCGCGAATCACCAGTGCCATTGCGCCGCCGACAAAAAACATCGCCAGCGAAAACCACAGGTAAAGCGTACCAATATCTTTATGGTTAGTCGTAGTTAACCAGCGCATCCAGCCCTTGGCGGGGCCATGATGGTGGTCATCGTGATCGGCATGATCCACTGCTTGTGCATTCATGATTGATACCTCTAAGCTTAATTAATTCGTTTAACGCTGTGCTGCAACGTCTGCGGCCTGAACTACAGTGCCAACGTCGTTGCCAAGACTGTTGCGTGTGTAAGTAATGACGGCTGCAATATCCAAATCGCTCAACTGCTTGCCAAAAGCTTGCATCGCAGTGCCAGATCTACCATTTAACAAAATATCTATATGAGGCTCCACCGGGCCAAGGACTATGGGGCTTCCTGTCATAGCAGGAAATACACCTGGCACGCCTGCACCCGTTGCGCCATGACAGGCTATACAATTGGTCGTGTAGACTTTTTTGCCTCGCACGATCAATTCATCTTTTGTCATTGTAACGGTTTGCATTTCCTTCTCTTTTTTAGCGGCTGCCTGCTTTTCGGCAACCCAAGCATCATAATCTGCCTGCTCTTTGGCGATCAGAGTGATGGGCATAAAACCGTGATCTTTACCGCACAGCTCAGTGCACTGGCCGCGATAAGTGCCGGGGGTGTTTACCTGTGCCCACATATCGTTAACGAAGCCGGGAATGGCGTCTTTTTTAACGGCTAGATCAGGCACCCACCAAGCGTGAATCACATCGTTGGAAGTAAAGAGGAAGCGTACTTTTTTGCCGACCGGGATAACCACAGGGTTATCGACCTCTAATAGATAATTGTCTACGCTTGCTGGATCAATCGTAGGATCTGTCGCCGCATCGCGGCTGCTCTGGGCCAAATTGCTGAAGAAATTGATGTCTTCTTCGGGATATTCATACTGCCATTTCCACTGATAGCCCGTGACCTTAATGGTCATGTCGGCATTGCTGGAATCTTCAATTTTCACCAGGGCCTGTGCGGCTGGAATCGCCAGCGAAATCAGGATGATCACTGGCACAATTGTCCAGAGAATTTCTATGGTGGTGCTTTCATGGAAAGTAGCAGGCTTTACCCCTCTATCTTTGCGGTGGTAGATGATAGACCAAATCATTGCACCAAACACAACGACACCAATCGCCACACAAATCCAGAATGCGGCCATATGTAAACCATATACCTCTTTACTCAGGTCGGTGACGCCCTGTGTCATGTTGACTTCCCAGTCAGCATGCGCAGCAAGCGGTGTCAGCAGCGTCGTGAGTAAACTACCAGCGATACGCTTCTTCATTATTCAGATGCCTCTAATAAATTACATAAATTTCAAAATTCTTTGGGGGTGCAATTTGCCGTCCGTTTGTTGTGCTCAGCCATAAAAACACGAACCGGACTTTATCATCGTTTATTTTGTAGCAGCATCCTAGCGGATGGCTATGGCTATTTCAATCAAATTACTCCCGGCGCGCACCCTCTTTTGTTCTGATTAAAGTGGAGGCATGCGACTCTGTTGTTGCTCAGCTGTTTTGCTTGTCTGACGTGTTATCCAGTTGTGCGATTTGTTGTACGGTTAATGCATATTCTTCACCCAATCGGGTGAGTCTGTCCAATTCATGCATGGAGGCTGGGGCTTCTGAGCCCTTAATGGCTTTCTGCACTTTTTTCATCTGCTTGATAATGTTCTTCAAGCGCTTGTTCAGCGTGTTTCGTTCCTGCTTCACCCGTTTTCTCCAAAATACTCTTTGTCACAGCGCGCTTATGAAAGTGTCGCTGTATCAGCCCGTGCTGCTTAGCAATGCCTGTACCGCCAGCCACACCACTAAAATGAACAGGAGTGTGACAATGGCCCCAGCAATAAAAAAATGCCAAAACTTACCGCTCTGGAAATCCCGTTCCAGGTTTTTCCTTTTTTGCACACCCAGCAAGCCAGCGAGCGCACTGCCGAGAATAGTGAGGCTGTTAACCTTTCGCTCGGGCTCTTGGTTTTTCATCGCGATCCTAGTCTAACGCTTAGTTTAAGAAGGTGTGGCGAATAATGACCCTAAGGTAATGATCAGCCAACAAGAAAGCAAACAGCGCGGTTAGGTAGAAAATGGAATAGCCAAACGTTTTCATGGCGTATTCATCACCGGCGGCATGATAAAGTTTCCATGCATAATAGGCGAAGCCAGCGCCCAGTCCGATAGCGCCGACGAGATATAGCGTACCGCTCATAAAAATGAGAAAGGGAATAATGCTAACGATTACTAGTAAAACCGTATACAGCATAATGTGCAGCTTAGTAAACGCGATACCGTGGGTAACCGGCAGCATCGGTACCTTGGCGCGGGCGTAGTCCTTCTGACGTTTAATCGCCAGCGCCCAGAAATGGGGGGGGGTCCACACAAAAATAATCAGAAACAGTAGCAGCGCTTCTGGGTGGAGTTGGCCGGTAATCGCCGTCCAGCCCAACACAGGTGGTGCCGCACCGGCTGCACCGCCAATCACAATATTTTGGGGGGTGCTGCGTTTGAGAAACATGGTATAAATAATGGCATAACCGACCATCGAGGCCATGGTTAGCAGGGCAGTGAGCGTATTAACGAACACGAATAATACCAGGGCAGATAAGGCGGCCATGCCTGCAGCAAATAGGATGACGTTCAGCGGTTTTAACACGCCCTGGGCGACTGGACGTGTTTTAGTCCGTTCCATGCGTTGATCGATTTCTTCATCGATAACATGATTGAGTGCGGCCCCCGCCGCCGCCGCCAATCCGATGCCGATGAGGCCCCAGAACAGCTTATCCAGTGGAATCATGCCGGGTGTGGAAAGCAGCATGCCAACGAAAGCAGTAAACAGGATGAGGTAGACGACTTTAGGCTTACAGCACTCGTAATAGGCCCGAATATTCGGGGTGTTCAGATGTCGTGCTAATTGCATGCCGGTATCCTATGGGTTTGCCTGGCCGGGCTGGCGGGCATTGATAATAGCGGATTTTATAGCGTTGGCAAGACTATTACGTTCTTCGTCATTAAGAAAGCTTGCCAGCTCAACCCACTTGCCGTGTGAACCAATGAGTAGCCGTGAAGGATAGCTCTCGATGGTGTGCTGGCGCAGATCTACACTGACCCAGTGCAGCATGAATGACCAGCTCTTGGGCTGACGTTTTTCATCGTGATAAATGGTGAGTTCGTCATCATCTATCACGATGCGTTCGACGATGCGACAATCCTCAGATACTTTTTTATAGGCATAAATCAGCAGTAATAAATCAGCGCCCATAAAAGGAGCAACCAGCCATAACCCCTTTAAAGCTAGTACCAGCGTGACTCCGCCCATCGCCAAGCCAACTAACCACAGAAATTGGGTGCGGCCACGATGACTGAGGGAGCAGTTAGGTTGAATAACAAATTCTCGCTTCACGGCATAGCACCTGAATACATAGTCGATGATAAAAATAAACAACAACGTGTATTCTATGTGGTTTTGGTTGGGACAGGCAATTGCTATGCAGACTGTAAGCTATTTGAAGCGTTGTGCCTGGGGCACTAATCGTTGCGGCTAGTCCGTCTATTTGCGGTGCCGCCGGGTTTTGCTTTATAACGGCGCAGTTAACTTAATGGTCTGGTATATATTATGAAAACTCCGCTAGCGACAAAACAGCCGATGCGTCTATCGAAGCTTAATGTATTGGTCTTTGCCGTGCTCTTTCTGTTGGGTATCGCCAGTGCTGTTTACATGCAGCAGGGGCGCATCAAAACGGTGAAACTGCCCACGCTAGCGGGTGGTACGATCAGTTTGCCGGGTGAAGGCCTTAGTTGGGTTAACTTTTGGTCTATTCACTGCCCACCCTGCCTGAAAGAAATGCCCTATCTGGAAGCCTTGCACCGCGAGTACGCTGGAAAGCTACAGATTGTAGCGGTTAACGTGCCCTATGATCCGCCGAATGAGGTGAATAATTACGTGCTGCGCGAACAGTTTACGCTGCCGATTGCGCTAGATCTTGAGAGTGCAGCCCTCAGGCAATTCACCGATAAGCTGGTGGTGCCCAGCCACTATCTGATTGACGCGCAGGGCAAGATATTATTGACTCACCTGGGCGAGCTGGACGAAGCCAGCATCCGCGCCGCTATCGAGGCACATCTCTAAACCCAAAGCGCCTGTTGAGCGCTGCTATGCTTGGAGTGGTTATCAGTCATATCTGTAAAATATTCGCAGCACACGTACAGCGGTTTATGTATGCAAGGTAGTTTTAGCGCTTTAGCGACTGTGTGCTGTGCGTTACACCTTTATACGACCTGCTTGGGGCGACGGCTGAGTAAATGTACGCCCCACACCGCCGCAACCACCACGAGCGCACCGACCGCCTGATGTAACACCGCGAACACGATATTAACACTCGTCACCAGGGTAGCGATGCCCAGCAGTATTTGCAGGCCATAAGTACTGTGAATCGCCGCCGAAGCAGCGCGTGATTGCTGGCGAATGCGCCGGGCGAGCACGATCAAAAAAATCACGGTGACCCACGCCCAGCTGCGATGGATGAAATGGATGACCACGGGGTCATTATTAAGGGTGTGCCAGGTATTGCTTGTCCAGTCAATGCCGTGTGGAATGAGTGAATTGGTCGTCATTAACGGCCATGTTTTTGAGATATAACCCGCGTTTAAGCCTGCGGTGTAAGCACCAAACAGCAGCTGTAGAAACAGCACCACGAGCACGATACCGCCGAACAGCGTGAGGCGGGCGTGTTTGGTTTCGCCACGGGCGTAACTGCGTAAATCCAGTGCGGTCCAAACTAATGTGCCCATAATGAACAACGCCATTAATAGGTGAGTGGCCAAGCGGAAGTGACTGACATCCGTGCGTTCTGCTAGGCCAGAGGTCACCATCCACCAGCCGATGGCACCCTGCATACCCCCGAGGACAAATAGAACGCCGAGGCGCCAGCCGAAGCCGGTAGGGATCGCGCGCTTCAGTACAAACCATGCGAGCGGTAAGGCGAATGCTAAGCCAATCAAGCGTCCCCACAGGCGGTGCACCCACTCCCAAAAATAAATAAACTTAAATTCCGTCAGTGTCATCCCCGCCGGGCCATTGATCTCTATGTATTCGGGGATTTGCTTGTATTTTTCAAATTCTATCCACCACGCGGCTTCGCTCAAGGGTGGAAGCGCGCCAGTAATGAGTTGCCATTCGGTGATCGATAGTCCCGATTCGGTCAGGCGGGTAATGCCGCCAACAACTACCATAATGAAAACCATGGCAGCGACAAAATATAGCCAGTTGGCAATAGCAATCGGCTGTTCTAGGCGCAGCTGATTTTGGAGTGGAGTGTTCATTTGATCGGGCTTTTTATCGGCTAATGGGTTAACCCCTAAGGGCAATATACGTTCATATGTTTACAGTGGCGGAAATTACACGCCCGCTGCGGCTATAGCAAAAAGGAAGTTTATTTCTCTGGTATTTTGCGGGTGCTGTTGCCTGCTACATCAGCGGGCGGGCCAGTGCCTGCAATAGGGTCGGCTGATCGAACTGTGATTGCCTTGCGCCACTAAAAAAGCCACCGTGCGGTGGCTTTCTAGGGTACTGCATGAGCGAGGCTGCTTAGCGGCCAAATAGCTTGCCGATGAGTCCGCTAACTAAGCCCATGATGCCGCCTGCTGAGCCCGCAGACTGGCCCAATACGCTGCTCGCCATATCCATCAGGCCGCCGCTGGACGCTTGGTCAATAATGCCTGGAATCGCTTCCTGTAAACCATCCAAGGCGTTTTCTGGGCTGATGCCCAGCTGCTCAGCGAAGGCTGAAACCTTATCAGCGCCCAGCATCTCGGTGATTTGTTCGCCGGAGACAGCTTGGTTTTCGCCATCGCCCATCCAGGATTGCACCATGTCCATCATGCCGCCTGCACCTAAATTGGAGGTGATCGAACTGAGATCAAATTCACCCTGCTCGTTACTAAATAGGGCCGACAGCGCGGGTACCAGGTCAGAAATTTCTATTTGGCCGTCGCCGTCTGAATCCAATTTGTCTTGGAACTGTTGTGCGCCGACTTGCATAATGCTGCTTATATCCATGTGATCATATTTACC
Source organism: uncultured Thiotrichaceae bacterium (assembly GCA_937925855.1). Lineage (GTDB taxonomy): Bacteria > Pseudomonadota > Gammaproteobacteria > Thiotrichales > Thiotrichaceae > Thiolinea. The sequence continues at coordinate 107,773 of CALAMO010000006.1, read as the reverse complement.
TTGAGAATTATTGCGCCGTCAGTGACTGGCGGTGCGGATTCTCGGTTGTTGTTTAATTAAATATCCTTGGGGATACGTATTTTTTGTCCGGGGAAAATCTTATCCGGGTCTTCGATGACTTCGCGATTAGCCTCGAAAATAGCTTCGTATTTTGCGCCATTGCCATAAGCGTTGGCCGCGATTTTCCACAGCGAGTCACCCTTCTCAATGATGTAAAATTCATCGTCGCTACCCAGCTGAGCCTGTGCGCCCGCGACGGTGGCTTCGTCAGCTTTGACTTCCTCAATACCCATGGCGTTACCGGCCATTAATATGGCTTTTTCCAGTGCGCCTGGGGATTGGGCGTCGCCCTTAATGGTCGCAACGCCGTCATTCACTTCGACCTGTAGGTTATCGACGCCGGGGTTGGATTGTTCAATATGTTCCTGAATTTTCTCCGCTGGGTCGTCATCGTCGCCAAACAGCTTTTTGCCAATTTTGCGGGCAAAATCAAATAGTCCCATGTTGTTCTCCTCAGTTTTGCTTAAATAAAAGGTGTCGCGATTATAACCTAAAAAGTAAGCTAAAAACGAGTTATCCTGGTTTGGTCGCCTAATAAAAATGCGTCAATATGTGTTTAAACACTGCTTAAAAACTGAAATTCGCACGTTCCCGGTAGATTTGGCAGGTCAACACGGGTGGTTTATCACTTGATGTTCTAACTCAGAAACGTGCCGTATTTATAGAGGCGTTTTTGCCAGTAAGCTTTGCGCAGGTCGTCTATAAGTATTCGGCCCCCAGTTGATGCCGCATGGATAAAATGGCCGTTGCCGAGATAAATACCCGTGTGATTGACGCGCTTGCCTTGGGTTTTAAAGAAAATCATATCACCGGGGCGCAGTTGTGTGCGACTGAGTGTGCGGCTGGCGCGGCTCTGTTCGGCGGCTGTGCGTGGGATATTGATGTTGGAAGCGCGTAGCGCATGGCGGGTGAAGCCACTGCAATCGAAACCCTGTTGTGGCGTGTTACCGCCCCAGCGATAGCGCACGCCCAGTTGGCGGCGGGCTTCTAGTAGGACTTGGTGGCGGGCTTGAGACAAGCGGCCCGGATTGGGTGCGGTGCGGGTTTGTCGCCAAGTTTTGGCCTGCGCGGAAGGTTGACGGATTGAAGCTGGGGTGTAGACGATGTGCCTGGGCATTAGGCTATGCTGGGTGGGCATGGCCTGTTGTCTGGTTCTGTTGTTTGGCTGCTCGTTATCAAATGGCACGTAGGGCATTACCACCATCTGTGTGCCAGGATTAAACGGACGCTGATTGAGGGGGTGGGTAGCGGGGTATATTTGCTGGCCGTTAGGGCCGGTATGTATCACCTGCTGCTGGTGAGGGGCTATCTGTGGAAAAGCGGACGCATGATAGGCGGTTGTGGGGGGGTATTCAGCATTGGCCGCGCCGCCCAGTGTTGTGCTTAAGAGTGCAAGCAGCGTCATCATACGGTTGCACCGCGTGTTTTTTGGGTGAGATTTATTCATTTTTATTTTTATAATTATTGTTTTGAATACGGTATGAATCATTCATTCTGTGGGGTAGAAGTGCAAATTTTTCAGGTGAATGGGTGGAGGGTGCACCTAAGGCGGGGTGGTCTGCGTTTGTTGTATCCTGCGCGGCTAACGCGGTCTATGGATGATAAGGGGCATTTTGGTTATGATGCGCGCATCGCTAGTTTACACTGGACGCATGCTGCGCAAGCGGTGGCGCCCTCTTAAAGGAATGGAGTGCCTGAGCTGACTATGAAGAAAAAGCTAACCATTGCGCTGTCGAAGGGGCGCATTTCTGATGATACCGGGCCATTGCTGCGGGCGGCGGGTATTGAGCCGCTGGAGGATCCCAAACACAGCCGTAAGCTGATCTTCGCCACCAGCCGGGCCGAGGTGGAGCTGGTTATTATTCGCGCTATTGATGTGCCAACCTATGTGCAGCACGGTGCGGCAGATATTGGCGTGGTGGGGAAAGATGTGCTGATGGAGCATGGCGGACAGGGCCTGTACGAAATGCTGGATCTGAATATTGCGCGCTGCAAGCTGATGGTCGCTGGGCTTGAAGGCCAGACGCTGCCGCAGAATAACCTGAAGGTGGCGACCAAATTTGTTAACTGCGCGCGCCGCTATTTTGCCAGTCAGGGGCGACAGGTCGATGTCATCAAGCTATACGGTGCGATGGAATTAGCGCCCCTGGTCAAGCTGGCTGATTGCATCGTTGATATTGTAAGTACCGGGGGTACGCTGCGGGCTAATGGTTTGGTGCCGCTAGAGCATATCGCTGATATTAGTACGCGGTTGGTGGTCAATAAAGCTTCGATGAAACTAAAACATGATGAAATTCAGGCGCTGCTGTCTGACCTGCGAGCAGCCGTCGAACAAGGTAAACAATAACAGATGAAATACAATACAGATGATACCCGTATTAGCGGGATGAGCGAACTGGCTTCACCTTATGCGCTGATTCATGAATTTCCCATGGATGAGCACGCGACGCAAACCGTTTTTCGGGCGCGGAATGAGGCGCACAAAATTGTGCAGGGCGAGGATGATCGCCTGTTGGTGATTGTGGGGCCATGTTCAGTGCATGATGTCGATGCGGCGCTGGAATACGCCGGGCGGCTGAAGGTGTTGCGTGATGAGCTGAAAGACGATTTGCATGTGATTATGCGGGTTTATTTTGAAAAGCCACGTACTAGCATTGGTTGGAAAGGCTTGATCAATGACCCTGAGTTGGATAACAGCTTCAATATCAATAAAGGCCTGCGTACAGCACGCAAGCTGTTGCTTGATTTGACGGATATGGGTATTCCGGCGGCGACCGAATACCTTGATTTGATTAGCCCGCAGTATGTGGCTGATCTGGTGAGCTGGGCGGCGATCGGTGCGCGCACCACGGAAAGCCAGGGGCATCGTGAACTGTCATCCGGTGTATCCTGTCCGATTGGTTTTAAAAACGGTACCTACGGCAATGTGAATATCGCCATTAACGCGATTTCGGCCGCTGCGAACCCCCATACTTTCTTGTCGGTAACCAAAGAGGGTCGAACTGCTATTTTTGCTACCGAAGGCAATGAAGATTGTCACGTTATCTTGCGCGGTGGCCAGAAAACTAATTTTGACGCAGATAGTGTTGCTGATACGGTGGCACAACTGGAGAAAGCCGGTTTGCCGCCTTATCTGATGATCGACTTCAGTCATGCGAATAGCAGCAAAGATTACCGCCGTCAGCCGGTAGTGGCGGAAGATGTCGCCCGCCAGATAGCGGGTGGCAGTAGCGCCGTTTGTGGGGTGATGATTGAAAGCCATCTCGTGGAAGGCAATCAGAAAGCCGATGGCAAAACGCGGGAAGAACTGGTCTACGGTCAGAGTATTACCGATGCCTGTATTAACTGGGAAACCACTGAGCAGGTGTTGTACCAGCTGGCTGATGCGGTGCGTGAGCGGCGGGCTAAGAATGCGACGTAATTAAAAGCTAAATCCCCTCCGTCTCCCCTTTTTCAAAGGGGAGTGCCCTCCAGTAGAAATAAGGGCTTATCGAAGGGTCTCCCCCTTTGAAAAATGGGGGTAAGGAGGATTGGGCTTTTGCTACACCTTCTTTTACTAAAAAGGATCTCCAAAGTAGTGATGATGGACATTAAGGTTCTGGATGCCACGAACAGCGCTTTCTACCCGCAGTTAGACAAGCTACTAGCTTGGGACAGCGTGTCCGACGATGCGGTGTTTGCAACAGTAAACGGCATTATTAAGGATGTGCGTAGTCGCGGCGACGCGGCGGTGGTCGAATATACCAATCGCTTTGATCGTATGTCTGTGTCGTCGATGGGCGAGCTGGAAATTCCATTATCGCGATTACAGCAGTCATTAGACGCGATTGATCCGCAACAGCGTGCGGCATTGGAGCAAGCTGCTGCGCGTATTACCGCTTATGCGGAACATCAGAAGCTGGAGTCGTGGAGTTACACCGAGGCTGACGGTACTGTCTTAGGCCAACAGATTAATCCGATGGATCGGGTTGGTTTGTATGTACCGGGTGGTAAGGCGGCTTACCCTTCCTCCGTGCTGATGAATGCATTACCCGCGAAAGTAGCAGGTGTGCCAGAACTGATTATGGTGGTGCCAACGCCGGATGGTGTGCTGAATGACATGGTGCTAGCGGCAGCGGCAATCTCTGGTGCGGATCGGGTATTTGGTATCGGCGGTGCGCAGGCGGTAGCGGCGTTGGCTTATGGCACGGAAACGATTCCGCAGGTGGATAAGATTACCGGGCCGGGCAATATTTATGTGGCGACCGCCAAGCGTATGGTGTTTGGTGCCTGTGGGATCGACATGATCGCCGGGCCGTCGGAGATTCTGGTGGTGTGCGATGGCCAGACTGATCCCGACTGGATTGCGATGGATCTGTTTTCGCAGGCCGAACACGATGAGGATGCGCAGGCGATACTGTTATCAACGGATGCGGAGTTTATTGCGCAGGTGCAGGCCAGTATTGAGCGCCAGCTGGCTGAGATGCCGCGTGCGGAGATTATTCGTGAGTCGATGCAGGGTAGGGGGGCGCTGATTCATGTGCCCGATATGGATGCTGCTATCGAAGTAGCGAATTATATTGCGCCGGAGCATCTGGAATTGTCGGTCGAGAATCCTGAGCAGTGGGCCAGTCAGGTGCGGCATGCCGGGGCGATCTTTATGGGGCGCTATACGGCTGAGGCGCTGGGTGATTACTGTGCCGGGCCGAATCATGTGCTGCCGACTTCGCGCACGGCGCGGTTTTCTAGCCCGTTGGGAGTTTATGACTTTCAGAAGCGTACTTCGTTGATTAATTGTTCTGCGGCGGGGGCGTCGGAGTTGGGGAAGGTGGCTTCGGTGTTGGCGCGAGGTGAAGGGTTGGTGGCGCATGCGCGGTCGGCGGAGTATCGGGTTAGGGGGTGAGTTGGTTTTTTAGTGAATCATCGCGCCCAACCAGCAGCGTCGCGTTATCTGTGAATGGTATATTATTCCACCCTGCTACAATGAAGCTATAGGCAACAAAATTGATGACAAATCATGACACTGGAAAAAGTTGCTTACATTAATGGACACATCAGCATCGACCCCGACATCTGCAACGGCAAGCCCACAATCCGAGGCAAGCGCATCACCGTGCATGCTATTCTCGATTTCCTAAGTGCAGGTGAAACCACCGAGGAAATTCTACACCAGTATCCTTCGTTAGAGCCTGAAGACATTCCGGCATGCCTGGAATTTGCCAGCTGCTTGATGGAACAACGTTATACGCTGAGTTAAATCTCTGCAAATTATCCTTTGTACCCAGCAACCCCAGTGCTATAATCTGCGCCTTCTTATTTTAGCAACCTTAATCTGGAGCTTTGGACGATGTCTCTGAGTGCAGAAATCAAGGCAGGTATTGTTGAACAATATCGCCGATCAGACACTGATACCGGGTCGCCGGAGGTACAAGTTGCGCTGTTAACAGCTAGCATCAAGCACCTTACCGAGCACTTTAAATTACACAAGCATGATCATCATTCCCGTCGCGGCATGTTGAAAATGGTAAACCAGCGCCGCAAGCTGTTGGATTATCTCAAGGGCAAAGACCTGGGTCGTTACCAGGAGCTGATTAAAAGCCTTGGGTTGCGCCGTTAAAACGACGCAAAGAAAACACCGCATTTTATGCGGTGTTTTTCGTTTAATGTGGCGGGTAGTATAGTCAACTTCCATCACAAATCATTGCCGCAGTTCAGCGGTTTTTTAACATCCGGCAACCGGATTACGCAGGAAGGTTGTTTATAAGTGTTTTTCTAATAGTGGCCGCACGCACTATTCACAGAATACTCATAGACAGCCTGCCCGTTATGGTTAGTCGGACTAAAATGATAGGTAAAATTTTAATGTCAAAAGTAACAAAGTCATTCCAATATGGTGAACATAACGTCACCATCGAAACCGGCGAAATCGCACGTCAGGCCAGTACAGCCGTTATGGTAAGTATGGGCGAGACCGTGGTGATGGTATCTGCCGTCGGCCGTAAAGAAGCGAATCCCGGCCAGGGCTTTTTTCCATTAACGGTGAACTACCAGGAAAAATTCTACGCGGCGGGCCGTGTACCCGGTGGTTTCTTCAAGCGTGAAGCGCGTCCAACGGAAGAAGAGACGCTGATTGCACGTCTGATTGACCGTCCGATTCGTCCTTTATTCCCCGAAGGCTTCTTAAATGAAGTGCAGGTCGTGGCTACTGTAGTTTCCATGGATCCACAGATTCAGCCTGATATTCCGGCCTTGATTGGTGCCTCTGCGGCATTAAAGATTTGCGGTATTCCGTTTGCTGGCCCGATTGGCGCGGCGCGCGTTGGCTATGATAACGGTGAGTATTCACTGAATCCATCGCCTGAGGCGCTAAAAACGTCTGGCTTGGATCTGGTGGTTGCCGGTACGCAGGATGCGGTGCTGATGGTTGAATCAGAAGCCGATCTGCTGAGCGAAGAAGTGATGCTGGGTGCGGTCGTCTACGGTCACCAGCAAATGCAGATCGTGATTGACGCCATTAATGCGATGGCGGCTGAAGTCGGTAACCCGGACTGGGAGTGGGCAGCGCCAGAGGCAGATCAAACCTTGGTCGCGGCGGTCGCGAGTGCCTGTGAGGCTGATCTGGTGGAGGCCTTCCAAATTGCTGATAAGCAGGATCGCTATGCGCGCGTCGATGAAATTCGTACTGCGCTGCTGGAAAAACTGCTGCCAGCCGAGGGTGAAGAGGGTTATGCCGCAGACGACATCAAAGGTGAATTTAAAAACCTCGAGAAGAAAGTGGTGCGTACCCGGGTGATCGACGGTCAGCCACGGATTGATGGCCGTGCCTTAGATACCGTGCGTCCGATTAGCGTGCGCGTTGGCGTGTTGCCACGGGCGCATGGTTCTGCGCTGTTTACGCGTGGCGAAACGCAGGCGCTGGTGGCGACTACCTTGGGCACTGAGCGCGACGCGCAGCTCATTGATGCGGTGGCGGGTGAGTACAAAGACCCCTTCATGTTCCACTATAACTTCCCTCCTTACTGTGTGGGTGAAACCGGTTTCATCGGTTCGCCAAAGCGTCGTGAAGTGGGTCATGGCCGTCTGGCTAAGCGTGGCGTGAAGGCGACAATTCCTGAGATGGAAGCGTTCCCTTACGTGATTCGCGTGGTATCTGAAATCACTGAATCCAACGGTTCCAGCTCAATGGCGAGTGTGTGCGGTAGCTCCCTGGCATTGATGGATGCGGGTGTGCCGGTGTCTGCGCCGGTGGCGGGTATCGCGATGGGTCTGGTGAAGGAAGGCGAAAAGTTTGCGGTTCTGAGTGACATTTTGGGTGATGAAGATCATCTCGGTGATATGGACTTTAAGGTGGCGGGTTCGCGCGAGGGTATTACCGCGCTCCAAATGGACATTAAAATCACCGGCATCACTAAGGAAATCATGGAGCAGGCGCTGGAACAGGCTAAAGGTGGGCGCATGTTTATCCTGGACGAAATGGCCAAGGTCATTGCAGAGCCACGAGGTGATTTGTCGGATTATGCGCCGCGTTATGTCACCATGAAGATTAATCCTGAGAAAATCCGTGAAGTCATCGGTAAAGGCGGCGAGACTATTCGGGGTATTACTGAGCAGACTGGTGCCACGATTGATATCAATGATGAAGGCTTCATCAAGATTGCTGCCGTGGATGCAATGGCAGCGCATGCAGCCAAAAGCATGATTGAGGATATTACGGCCGAAGTGGAATTAAACCGTATTTATGACGGTAAAGTGGCGCGCATCATGGACTTTGGGGCATTTGTCACTATACTTCCGGGGAAAGACGGTCTGTTGCACATCTCGCAAATTAGTCAGGAGCGAGTTGAGAAAGTGACTGATCATGTCAATGTGGGTGACGCTGTGCGGGTCAAGGTAATTGAAATTGATCGTCAGGGCCGGATGCGCCTCAGCATGAAAGCAGCCGCTGAGGATGATGCGGCCTCTTAATAGAGCGTGGCAGTATCTTGCTTGATCGTTTTATGACAAAAGACCTTCTGGGTCTTTTGTCGTTTTAATGCATCTCAATGTTGTGGTGCGGCGTATGGTTGTACTGTCGGATTGATTTTTGTTTGGAGCATCCATGAAGCGTTATCAGAATCCAGATGTGTTTGAGCCTTTGGCGATGGCTTATGCGCTTGGCACCCTACAAGGGCGTGCGCGGGCACGCTTTGAGCAGCTGATGGTGCGGCATTTCTATCTGCGCGTAGTCACGGAGGCTTACGAGCAGCAGTTTGCGGGGCTGGTTGATTTGCTGCCGTCAGAGGCGCCCTCGGCGGCAGTGTGGCAGCGCCTAGAGACTGAATTGGGTTTGGAGCAGGCAGCCGGAAAAGTAGCGGCTAAGCCAGCGAAGCAGGCGCCTAAGTGGCTGGCGTGGTCGGAGTGGTTTCACTGGCCCGCGATGGCTTTTGCTTCAGTGCTGGCGGCGGTGTTAACGGTGTTGATCATGAATAATGTGGAGCCCGATGCCTATGTGGCACGGCTGGAATCAGTGACTGCCGAGCGTTTTGCCCTAGCCTCGGTCAGCAAGAAAGAAATGGCGATTAAGGTGGCTATGGCCGGTGAGCTTGAGATGGATGAGGGTTTACAGCCTACGCTGTGGTGTCTGTCTAAAAAGCCGGGTGAGAAACCGATTCGCATGGGCGTGTTAAACGCTTCAGGCCAGACGCAGTTGCCGATTAACGCCGATACCTTTCGTGGCTTGGGCGAGGTTAGTCGGCTGCTGATTACGCTGGAGCCTGTGGGGCAAGCCGATGTAGTTGAGCCTGCTGGTGCTAAAATTCTGGCGGGTGATTTGTTACAGGGTAGGGAATAAGGCGTCCTGTCTCCCCGCCTTAACCGGGCAGTATTTTCGCTTGGTGTTCTACCGTTAGGCGGCTAAATACGGCCTGTCGCGGCGTCGAATCGCCGCAAATCTGCTGTGATTTTTCGCAGCCCGGATAAAATGCTGTTATGCCCAGGGCTGTGCATTATACAAAGTTGCCCCAACCCCCTTTCATCTGTATAAAGAACGCCAATTCTGTCTTTGGGAGAGAGCTATGTCCGCAGTGCCCCGTAGGATCTTACTTAAGCTCAGTGGTGAAGCGCTGATGGGGGATCAGGCTGGTGGTATTCAACCAGAAATCCTCCAGCAGGTTGCCGCTGAAATCGTTGAGGTGCAGACTGCGGGTACACAGGTTGCGCTGGTGATTGGCGGTGGTAATCTATTTCGCGGTGCCGGTTTGGCCGCGGCGGGTATGGATCGTGTGCGGGGAGACCAGATGGGGATGCTGGCAACCGTGATGAATGCACTGGCGATGCAGGATGCGATTGAGCAGCTCGGTGCGGCCTGCAAGGTGATGACTGCGTTGGCGATTGATCAGCTGGGCGAGCCGTTTGCCGCTCATAGGGCACGTACTTATTTATCCGAGGGGCAGGTTGTGATTTGTGCTGCTGGTACCGGTAGTCCTTTCTTTACCACGGATACGGCGGCCAGTCTGCGGGCGGTTGAGTTGCAGGCAGATCTGCTGCTCAAAGCAACCAAGGTGGATGGTGTTTATGATGCTGATCCCATGCAGAATCCGGCGGCGCAGCGTTATGATCAGTTAAGCTTTGACGAAGCGATTGCGCGCGAGCTGGGTGTGATGGACTTAACTGCTATGGTCATGTGCCGCGATAATCAGCTGCCGCTGTGTGTATTCGATATGTTTGCAGTTGGTGCGCTGCGTTCCATAGTCAGCGGTAAGTCAGTCGGGACGCGGGTGACGCCATCCTCATCTTAGTGAGCGGTGGGTGAACACCCGATTTAACGCCAGACCAATGACGCTGGTCTGTAGCAAAGAGGTATTAAACAGTGATAGACGATATTTTGGACGATGCGGAAAGCCGCATGCAAAAAAGCATTGAAGCTTTGAAAAACGAACTAACAAAAATCCGTACGGGGCGGGCCCATGCTAGCTTGCTGGATCATATCACCGTGGAGTATTACGGTTCGATGGTGCCCCTGAGTCAGGTCGCTAATATTGCGACTGAAGATGCGCGTACCCTAAGCGTGACACCGTGGGAAAAGCCGATGGTACAGGTGGTCGAAAAGGCGATTATGAACTCAGATTTGGGCTTAAATCCGGCCTCAGCGGGAACGGTGATTCGGGTGCCGGTGCCTCCGCTGACGGAAGAGCGCCGCCGTGATCTGGTTAGGGTAGTGAAAGGTGAAGCCGAATCGACGCGAGTGGCGATTCGTAATATTCGGCGCGATGCTAATTCTGACCTGAAGATGCTGGAAAAGGAAAAAGAAATTTCCGAAGACGACGAACGTCGTGGCCAGGATAGTGTGCAGAAACTGACGGACAAGTATGTGCAGGCCGTGGAAGTTGTGCTGGGTGAAAAAGAAAAAGACCTGATGGAAATTTGATTGGTCTGATGGCAACCGCAAAGCAGCAGAATACGCTCGATAAGGTGGGAGGGGCTACCCGCCAGATACCACGCCATGTGGCGGTGGTAATGGATGGCAACGGTCGCTGGGCTAAAGCGCGTTTTATGCCGCGTTTATTCGGCCATAAGCGGGGGGTTGAGGCGGCGCGCAAAGTGATTCGAGCCTGTAGTGATGCGGGCGTTGAATGCCTGACGCTGTTCGCGTTTAGCAGTGAGAACTGGAAGCGTCCACAGGAAGAGGTTAACGGGCTGATGGCGTTATTTATGAGCGTGTTGGAGCGTGAAACTCCCAGCATGTTGCGCCATCAGATTCGACTACGCTTTATCGGTGAGCGCAGCGGTTTCCCCGAACAACTACAGGCAAAGATTTATCAGGTTGAGCAGGAAACGTGTCATTGCACGGGATTGACTCTGCTAATTGCCGCTAATTATGGGGGTCGCTGGGATATTATGCAGGCCGTACGCCGTTTGCTGGAGCAGACACAAACCGAGGGCCTAGACATTGCTGACCTGAGTGAAGCGCATTTGACCCAGGCGCTGTCAACGGCGGGTCTACCCGAACCCGATCTTTTTATTCGCACCGGGGGCGAGCAGCGAATTAGCAATTTCTTGTTATGGCAGCTGGCCTATGCTGAGCTGTATTTCACCGATAAACTCTGGCCGGAGTTTGACGAGGAAGGCCTGCAACAGGCGTTTGCTGCTTATGCCAGCAGGGAGCGGCGCTTTGGCATGACGGGTGAGCAGGTCAAAACAACAGGACGCTCATGCTAAAGCAACGGATGATTACGGCGCTTATTCTGGCTGTCCTGGTGGCCGCTGATATTTACTGGTTGCCAACCGTGGGTTTTGCGTTAACTTCGCTCGCTTTCGTTGTGGGCCTGGCAGGCTGGGAATGGATCACGCTGACGGGGTCAAAGCCAGATCTTCGTCGCCGCCGCCGTTTGCTGGCCTTGCTGCCAACGGTGATTTTGTGTGCGCTGCTGTGGTTCTTGGCGCTGCCGCTACTGCCCGTCCTGTTGGTAGGTGTAGCTGTTTGGGCTATGCTAGTGTGGTTGCTGCTGACTTACCAGCCCGGTGTGCCGCGCTTTGTGAAACACCCCCGCATCCTGAAAAGCATTAGCCTGCCCGTTTTGGTGACTGCTTGGTATGCGTTGGTCTATTTACATGCCGCGCACTATGCCTATGTGTTTTACATTATTGCCTTGGTTGCGGTAGCGGACATTGGTGCCTACTTCTCTGGTAAACGTTTTGGGCGGACTAAGCTTGCGCCCAAGCTCAGTCCGGGGAAAACCTGGGAAGGGGTATATGGCGCGCTGCTACTGACTTTCATTTGTGCGCTGTTTGGCGCATGGCTCGGCGGTTACGCGGGGCGTGATGGCCTGTTGTTTATCCTGTTTTCTATGCTAGCTGTGATTATGTCGGTATTGGGCGATTTATTTGAAAGTCTGATTAAACGCGAGGCGGGGGCGAAAGACAGTGGTCGACTATTGCCGGGGCACGGTGGTGTATTTGATCGCATTGATGGTCTGCTGGCTGCGCTGCCGGTGTTTACGTTGGGCCTGCTCTGGATCAGGATGGGCGCAGTATGATGTTGGCTAATATTCCGATCCACCAAAGCGTGGTGCGTGCCTGATGAAGCGTAAAGCAGTCACTATTCTGGGTGCTACCGGCAGTATTGGGGTCAGTACACTGGACGTATTAGCCCGTCACCCCGCACAGTTCAACGTTTTTGCACTGACGGCATTTAATAATGTTGCGACTTTGTTTGCGCAGTGCCAGCAATTTAATCCGGTCTATGCCGTGTTGGTGGATGAGGTGGCTGCAGAACAGCTGCGCCAGCGTCTATTGGCTGTGGGCAGTGCCACCATCGTTTTGGCGGGCAAGACCTCCCTGGAACAGGTCGCGTCAGAGGCGCGCACCGATTATGTGATGGCGGCGATTATGGGCGGCGCCGGGTTACTGCCAACGCTGGCCGCTGCGAAAGCGGGTAAGCGCGTTTTGCTGGCGAATAAAGAAGCGCTGGTCATGTCTGGCCGGCTGTTGATGGACACGGTCGCTAAGTACGGTGCCGAGCTGTTGCCGATTGACAGTGAACATAATGCTATTTTCCAGTGTCTACCCAATAGCACGGCTGAGCATGCGGCAAAAAATACTCACAGTGCAGGGCGAGCCGCCAGCGTTGAGCGCATTTTGTTGACGGCGTCTGGCGGGCCATTTCGCTCATGGCCACTGGAAAAGCTGGCTAAAGTGACGCCTGTACAGGCTGTCGCGCACCCCAAGTGGCGCATGGGTCAGAAGATTTCTGTGGATTCTGCGACGCTGATGAACAAGGGATTAGAGGTGGTGGAAGCCTGCTGGTTGTTTGGGGTGACACCGGCACAAATTGAAGTGGTGGTACATCCGCAAAGTACAATTCATTCCATGGTATCCTATAATGATGGTTCGGTGATGGCGCAAATGGGCAATCCCGATATGCGTACCCCTATAGCCTATGCGTTGGGCTGGCCCGCACGCATTCAGTCCGGCGTAGCGCCATTAGATGTGATTGCAGCAGGCCGGTTTGATTTTGAACGGCCGGATGATAAGCGCTTCCCCTGCCTACGGCTGGCGATGGAGGCGCATGAAACGGGTGGCTATGCCACAATAGCGCTGAACGCGGCGAACGAAATAGCGGTGGCGGCTTTCTTAGCGCAAACCATAGGGTTCATGGATATTCCGCTACTGATCGCAGATGTGATGCAATCAGCGGAAACCGGAACTCCCGATAAACTTGACGACATTATTATTCAGGATGAGGACAGCCGTCGAGCGGCATCATTTTGGGTAAAGAAGAAAATGCACTGAATCTTATGGACTTGCTAATTATAATACCCGCATTTCTCGCCACGATTGGCATCCTCGTCACTGTGCATGAGTTTGGTCATTTCTGGGTGGCGCGTCAGCTGGGCGTGAAAGTGCTGCGCTTCTCAGTTGGCTTTGGCAAGCCTTTATGGACGCGCATTTCCGGCGCAGATCAAACCGAATACGTGCTGGCGGCGTTACCGTTGGGTGGCTATGTTAAGATGCTGGATGAGCGCGAAGGGGACGTTGCTCCAGAAGATTTACACCGTGCTTTCAATCGGCAGTCCGTGTGGACGCGCTTTGCCATTGTGGCGGCGGGGCCAGTATTTAACTTTATCCTGGCTATCTTCATTTATGCGCTGATTTTCGGTTTTGGCAATCCGGCTATGCACCCGTTCGTGCATGCCAAGCAGGACTCTCCGGCCGAGCTCGCCGGGTTTGCGGACGGTGATAAAATCTTGGCGATTAACCAAGTCCCGGTACAAACCTGGGACGAGGCGCGCATGCTGCTGCTGGAAGAATACCTTAAAACGCCCGTGCTTAAAATTGCGGTACTAACACAGCGCCAGCAACAGCAGGAACGTATGCTGGATTTATCGCAAACACGGCTGCTTAAAAATGAGGGTGACTTTTTTGCTAAATCGGGTTTGGCCTTCTGGTCGCCAGAATTTGGCATTCGCCTAGGCCAACTCTCAGCGGATGGTGCCGCAGCTGCGGCGGGCCTGCAACCCTTGGACAAGGTGTTGGCGTTGGATGGCAATCCGCCGAACACGCCGGAAGCGTTTGTCGCTTATGTCCAGGCACGCCCTGGTGAGGTGATTGATTTTCAAATCCAGCGTGATGATGGTGTGCGCAATATTAACGTCACGCCGCGCGCGGTTAACATAAACGGTTCCACCATTGGGCGCATCGGCGCGGGTATTGGTGAATATGTGCCGGAACAGGTGTTAAAAGAGCTACAGTTTACGCAGCGCCTTGGCCCGCTCGATGCGCTTAGTCGAGGCGCCGCACAAACCTGGCAGATGTCAGTGGTGACCTTAAAGCTCATGGGTCGTATGTTTACTGGTGAGGTTTCGCTGAAAAATATTAGCGGCCCTATCACCATCGCACGTTTTTCTGGGGAAACGGCTAAGGCGGGTGTGCCTTATTATCTAGGCTTTTTGGCGCTTATTAGCATTAGCTTAGGTATTCTTAACTTGTTGCCTATTCCCATGTTGGATGGTGGGCATCTGTTGTATTACATCATTGAAATAATAAAGGGCAGCCCGGTGTCAGAGCGTGTTGAAGAATACGGTTTTCGCTTCGGGATGGCAGCTGTCGCCTGTATTATGGTGCTGGCTTTATATAACGATTTTATGCGGTTGCTGAATTAACTATGAAAATACATCCACTTTCGCTTAGCGTTGCCAGTGCAGTGCTGGTTGTTTCCTCGCAAACGGTGTTTGCTTCGAGTTTTATCCTAAAGGATATACAGGTACGTGGCCTACAGCGGGTCAATGTTGGAACGGTCCTTAATTATTTGCCGGTTCGTGTGGGGCAGCCCTTCGATGAGAGCCGGGCGCAGGATGTGATGCAAAATCTTGCCCGCAGCGGTTTGTTTGAAGATGCAAAACTATCCCGTCAAGGCGATGCGTTGGTCATTACGGTCGTCGAGCGTGCTGCGATTGGACAGATCAATATTAGCGGCAATGAAAAGCTAAAAACCGAGCAGCTGATTCAGGCGATGGGTTCCGGTGGTATTAGCCGTGGCGGCACGTTGAATAAAAAGTCCTTAACTGCATTCGCACAATCCTTAGAAAAACAGTATGCGGCGCTTGGTTACCACAGCGCTAAAGTAACGACGGAGCTTAAACCGCTGGGTGCGGGCAGTGTTAGCATTGATGTTAATATCAATGAAGGCCCAGAAGCGCGTATTAAACAGCTGCGGATTACGGGTAACCGAGCTTTTCCTGAAGCAGAGCTGTTAAAGCAGCTGGACTCTGGCCCGAAAAGTGCGTTGATGCCGTCTTTCTTCAGCACGCGCGATAAGTATGTGAAAGAAAGGCTGGTGGGTGACTTGGATAAGCTGGGTGCCTATTACCGTGACCGAGGTTATCTGAATTTTAAAGTGGCCTCCAGCGATGTCAGTTTGTCCGATGATAAGCGCAGCGTTAATATAACAGTAGGCGTGGAAGAAGGTGAGCAGTATCGCCTGGGTAAAATCGGCGTTGACGGTAATCACGGCCTGTCGCAGGCGCAGCTCAAGGAGGCGATTAAGCTGGTGCCCGGCCATGTGTTTTCACAAAAAGTGTTGGAAGAGACGCGCCGTAATCTAGCGAATAAGCTGGGCGAAAAGGGTTTTGCCTTTGCCAGTATTAAACCAGTGCCAACGGTGGATGAGGCCAATCGCCGGGTTGCGATTACGCTGGCGGTTACGCCCGGTAAGCGTGCCTATGTGCGGCGCATTAACATTCGAGGTAATAACCGCACCCGCGATGAAGTTTACCGCCGTGAGATGCGTCAGTTTGAAAGTTCATGGTATTCAAGAAATCTGGTCGAGCGCTCTCGCGTGCGCTTACAGCGCCTGCCTTACGTTGAAAGCGCCCGGATTAGTACTGAGCGGGTAGCGGGTACCAGTGATCAGGTGGATTTAACCGTAGTTATTGTGGAGCGTTCCTCAAATCAGTTTCGCATTGGTGCCGGTTATTCCCAGTCGCAGGGTGTGTTGCTTAACCTGAGTGTTAAACAGGATAATTTTATGGGCAGTGGGCGGCGTTTTGAGGTTGATTTTGACAACAGTAAGACCAATAAAAATTACCGCTTCTCTTATACTAATCCCTATTACACCCAAAATGGCATTAGCCGTGGCTTTAGCCTCTATTACAACGAATATGACGCTGAGGCAGCGGATATTTCCAAATATGCTACCAACCGTTACGGCGGTAATGTGAGCTTTGCGGTGCCGCTGAGTGAAAATAATGCGTTTCACCTGACGGCGGGTGCTGAAAAGCGTGAGATCATTCTGGGGTCAAGTCCAGCGGATCACATCGTTGATTTTACCGATAAAGAAGGTTTGGTTTATAACCAGCTGCCGGTCAAAGCCAGTTTCGTCAATGATTCGCGTAATCGCACTATCTTCCCGACCTCAGGCCAGCGTCACCGTGTGGCACTTCAGGCAGCATTGCCGGGAAGTGATCTGGAATATCAAAAGCTGAGCTACGATGGCGCATATTATCAGGCGATTAATGAGGACGTCACCTTTGCGCTCAAAGCTAAAGTGGCTATGGGCTGGGGCGATAGCCAGCTTGGCGGCTTGCCGTTCTTTGAAAAGTACAATGCCGGTGGTATTCGCACAGTGCGGGGCTATGAAACTAATTCCTTGGGTCCAAAAGATTCCAACGGCGATGCAAAGGGCGGTGATTTTATGATGGCTGCCTCGGCACAGGTGCTTTTCCCCGTGCCTTTCATTAGCGAAGCTAAGAATCTGAAAATGAGTGCATTTATTGATGCGGGTACGGTCTTTGAGGATGTCGATGCTTTTGAGGCTGATGAGATTCGCTACTCCGCCGGTTTAGGTATTGTATGGTTGTCACCTATAGGACCGTTTGAAATCAGCTATGCCAAACCTTTGAACAGTGAAGACGGAGACAAGGAAGAAGTTGTACAGTTTAGCATTGGCGCCTCTTTCTAGGTTGATCACGTTGTTTTTTCGGTGCTTAAGCGCGCTGGTATTGTTAGCACTAGCGGCGTCTATACCGGCTCACGCTAATGACCTGACGCAACCCTATCGGTTCGCCGTAGTTAATATGGCGGTTGTCCTCAAGCGTGCACCGCAGTCAGTGGCAGAAAGTGAACGGCTGGAGGAGCGATTCGCCAGCCGGGAGCGAGCGCTGGCGGTGAAGCAGGAAGAGTTGCGGCGCGCTGATGAGGCATTTGGGCGCGAACGTAACCTGTTATCAGCCGATGCGCGTGTACAGCGTGAGAGTGAGCTGCGGGCGTTTCAACGCAAACTAAAGCGTGAGCGTGAAGATTTGCGTGAGGAAGTACGGATTTCCAAAGACCGGGCCTTGAACCGCTTGCAGAGTAAAGTGGCGGCAGCGATTGCGGCTATTCGCCAGCGCGAGGCTATCGATATTATTTTCCGAGAAAGTGATTATATCGTTGCCAGCGAACGTATGGATGTGACCCGTGCAGTGTTAGCAGAACTGCAGCAGCAATTTGAGTCTGCACAAAGCGAAAGTAGTGCCGGTCAGGGTGCTGCTGAGCAGGATGCGGTGCAGGAAGAGACCGCGGCTGGAGAATAAATAATGGCAGGTGTTCTGACGTTACAGTCACTGGCCGTCGCGACTGGCACTACGCTGCGGGGTGAGGGCGGTTATGAAATTTATGCAGCGGCACCGCTTGAGCAGGCCGGTGCGACCGATATTAGCTTCATTCGCGACAGAAAATATGTCCGCTATCTGGCGGACAGTGCAGCAGGCGCGCTGATTCTACCGCCGTCATTGGCGGATGAGTATGCAGGCAACTGCCTGCTTAGCCCTGATCCTTATCTGACCTATGCGCAGGTCGTCGGCCTACTTTATCCCTCTAGCTTACCTGCACCAGGTATTGCCGCTTCGGCAGTGCTCGCTGATGACGTGGTGTTAGGTGAGGGCGTTCACATTGGGCCACGGGTCGTGGTTGAGTCCGGTGCGGTGATTGGGGCGGGCACTGTCTTAAAAGCAGGATGCGTGGTGGGTGCGGATTGTCAGGTGGGGCCGGATAATTACTTCCATGCCAATGTGACGCTGGCGGCTGATACCCGCACAGGCGCGCGGGTGATCTTGCATTCCGGTGTGGTGCTAGGAGCCGATGGTTTTGGCTTTGTGCCACAGCCGACGGGTTGGTATAAAATACCCCAGGTGGGCAATGTCGTGTTGGGTGATGATGTTGAGGTGGGTGCGAACACGACGGTAGACCGTGCTGCGATGGGGTCTACCGTGCTGGGCAATGGGGTGAAGTTGGATAATCTGATCCAGATCGGCCATAACGTACAGATTGGTGAGCACACCGCAGTTGCAGCCTGCACGGCGATTGCAGGCAGCGTCAGCATTGGCCGCCACTGTCGGATTGCGGGTACCTGTTCCATTGCTGGGCATTTAAGCATTGCCGACCATGTGACCATCACCGGCAACAGTATGGTGATTAATGCGATTAAAGAGCCGGGTGTTTACTCGTCCGGTATGCCAGCTGAGGCGAATGCGGTGTGGCGTAAAAATGCGGTGCGATTGCGTCAGTTAGAGAAACTGAATCAGCGGGTTAAGGCTTTGGAGCAGCAGCTTGCGGCCCAACTGCCTATGCAGACCGCTAACCCATGCTGTGACAGCGACAGCTAACAGGAGCGAGTCAATGATTACCATGAATGTGAATGATATTAAACGTTTTCTCGCCCATCGCTACCCGTTCTTGCTGGTGGATAAGGTGGTGGCGCTAGAGCCGGGGAAGTCGATCCGCGCCCTGAAGAATGTCAGTGTGAATGAGCCTTTTTTTAACGGCCATTTTCCTGATAAGCCCATTATGCCGGGTGTGTTGATTATTGAGGCGTTGGCCCAGGCCACGGGTCTGCTTGGTTTTCGTACTATGGATGAAAACCCCTCAGAAAATATTTTGTACATGCTGGTTGCGGTGGATAAAGCCCGTTTTAAGCGCCAGGTGGAGCCGGGTGATCAGCTGCTGTTAGAGGCCAGTATTATACGCCGTCGGGGTATTATGTGGGTGTTTGAGACCAAAGCGACGGTTGATGGCCAGCTGGTGGCGAGTGCTGAGTTAATGTGTGCGGCGAAAGAGGGTGCTTTGTGATTCGGCACACAATGATTCATCCGAGTGCGATTATCGATCCACAGGCTGAAATCGCTGAGGGTGTTACGGTGGGGCCATATGCGGTCATCGGTGCGGATGTGCACATTGGCAGTGGCTGTCAAATCGGGCCACATGTTGTGATCGATGGCCCAACGCGACTGGGAGCCGATAATCAGATTTATCAGTTCGCTTCAATTGGCGCAGCGCCCCAGGATAAGAAATTCGCTGGTGAGGCGACTGAGCTGATTATCGGTGAGCGCAACGTGATTCGGGAAGGGTGCACGATTAACCGTGGCACCGCGCAGGACAAAGGCAAGACCGTGCTGGGGGACGATAATTGGATTATGGCTTATGTCCATATCGCGCATGATTGCAGGGTCGGCAATCACACCATTTTTGCGAATAACGCGACGCTGGCTGGGCACGTTGAGGTGCGGGATTTTGCTATTTTGGGGGGGTTTACGCTGGTGCATCAGTTCTGTGTGGTCGGTGACTATGCGTTTACCGGCATGGGCAGTGCCCTAGCGAAGGACTTGCCGCCTTATGTGATGGCGACGGGTGCTCCGGCGGAACCGAGAAGTGTGAATAAAGAAGGGTTACGTCGACATCAGTTTAGCGCTGAGTCGATTCAACGGATTCATGAGGCTTATCGCCTGTTATATCGGCGCAATCTGCCCTTACAGGAAGCGGTTGCGCGCATAGAGAGCCAGTATGGTGCATATGCTGAGGTGCGCAAGCTCATTGATTTTTGTCACCAGAGTCAGCGTGGCCTGATTCGCTGATGACGCAGCTCCGACGGATTGCGATTATTGCGGGTGAGCTGTCGGGTGATTTGTTGGCGGCGCGCTTGATCTATGCGCTACGCCAACAGTGTCCAACGCTTGAGTTTGAAGGTGTGGCCGGGCCAGAGATGCTGGCGGCGGGCTGTGAGTGTTTGGCGCCGCTAGACGCCTTATCGGTGATGGGCTTGACAGAGACCGTGTCGCACCTCCCGGAATTACTGAGCATAAGGCGCAGATTGATTCGCCATTGGCGTGACCAGCCGCCGGATTTGTTTATCGGCGTGGATGCGCCGGACTTTAATTTACCATTAGCGCGCAAATTACATGCGTTGGGTATCCCCACGACTCATTACATCAGTCCCTCGGTGTGGGCTTGGCGCGAACGGCGTGTTAAAAAAATTCAGGGTCATATTGATTTGATGCTGACGCTGTTCCCGTTCGAGGCAGCGTTTTACCAGCGCTATCAGGTGCCGGTCTGTTATGTCGGGCATCCGCTAGCTGATGAAATCGAATTTGATGTGGGGCGTCAAGCAGTACGCTCAGTGCTGCAGTTGGATCAGCAGCGCAGACTGTTGGCCATACTGCCCGGCAGTCGTCAGCATGAGATACAGCGCTTAGGTACTTGCTTTTTGGTGACGGCGGCTTGTTTGCAGAAACGTTATCCTGATTTGCAGCTGGTGATTCCATTGGCACGACCTCAGTTTGAGGCCATGTTGGAGCAGCAGCGCTTGGCGCATGCGCCTGATTTAGAAGTGATTTATATTCGCGGTCAGTCGCGTGAACTCATGCAGGCCGCTGATTATGTGCTGCTGGCATCCGGCACGGCGGTGTTGGAAGGCATGCTCTGTGGGCGTTTAATGGTGGCGGCCTATCGCTTGTCGCGCTTGACTGCTTGGGTGCTAAAGACGTTTCGTCTGCTTAAAGTGAAGTATGTCACCTTGCCGAATAATTTGGCCGGAGAGCCGCTGGTGGCTGAGGTATTACAGGATGATGTTTCCGCCGATAGATTGGTGGCCGAAGTTGAACGCTTAATGACCCTGCCGGTGCAGCGCCAGCGGTATATTATGCAGCGTTTTCGTGCGTTGCACGCTGAGCTGCGTTGCGATGCGAGTGCGTCTGCTGCGCGGGCAATACTGGCGCATTTTGATGGCGATTGAATTAGTGGCAGGTGTGGATGAAGTCGGGCGCGGGCCTTTGGCTGGGCCGGTGGTAACAGCGGCGGTCATACTAGACCCTGCCCATCCAATTGCAGGCTTAGCTGACTCCAAAAAGCTGACGGCAAAAAAGCGTGTCTTGTTGGCGCAAGAAATCAAACAGCATGCGCTAGCCTGGAGCATTGGGCGGGCTGAACCGGCTGAAATTGACCGCCTTAATATCTTACAGGCCACGCTGTTGGCGATGCGGAGGGCGCTGGATCAGTTATCCATCACCCCAGATCGTGTGCTGATCGATGGTAATTGTTGCCCACAGGGGCCCTACACGATGCGTGCTATTGTGGGCGGTGATGGCCTGATTCCGGCGATTAGTGCAGCCTCAATACTGGCGAAAGTTACTCGTGATGCTGAGATGACTGCGTGGGATGAGCGCTACCCCGACTATGGGTTTAGCCGCCATAAGGGGTACCCGACGCCACAGCATCTAAAGGCGCTGCAACAATACGGTGTGCTACCGATTCATCGCCGTAGTTTTCGGCCAGTCCAGCTGCTGTTGCCTTCTGCTGGCCCGGTGAACTGACAGTATCCGCCTGAAGTGCTGTCTACTTGTGGTGCTATAATACAAACTCAACTGGTCAATCATAGGTGATGTGTGTCTGCACTTAATCAATTGCCCCTAGTGCTGGAGGCTATTCTGCTGACAGCAGATAAACCGCTATCCATCGAGCGCTTGGAAAACTACTTTGCGCCGGAGGAAGGAATTAGTCGAGCGGTGATCCGTGAGGGCTTGGCGCAGTTGAAATTGAAGTGTGCGGCGCGTAGTTTCGACCTGACTGAAACGGGGGCGGGCTATCGCTTGCAGACTCGTGGCGATTTTCAGCGTTGGGTGGCGCGCCACTACGAGGAGAAACCGGCGAAGTATTCTAAGGCACTACTGGAAACACTGGCGCTGATTGCGTGGCGTCAGCCAATTACTCGCGGCGAAATTGAAGAAGTCCGTGGGGTCAGCACGAATGCCAATGTGATTAAAACCCTATTGGAGCGAGAATGGATTCGGGTGCTGGGCCACAAAGAAGTGCCGGGTCGCCCGGAAATGTTGGGAACGACACGGTTGTTTTTGGATTATTTTAATCTCAAATCCTTAGATGAGCTGCCTAGTCTGGCGGAAATCAAATCCTTGGATCAGGTGAGTCTGCAGCTGGATTTGCTGAAAAGTTTACCACCAGGCTCTGAAGCACAACCAGACCCCGCCACAACCGTTGCAGCCGAACTTGAGCAGCATGCGCCCTAGCACATGCTGCTCAAGTACTGTTTTACGTGGCCTAGTGGCTGCGAACTATGAGCGTGCCGCTTTGCGTGGTGGGCGGTAGGTATTGACCCGCTGTAGCCAGTTATCCAGTAAGCGTGCCTCGCGCCGCTCTGCTGGCGCGTTAGCGATGCGAGTGACCAGTGTATCATCGGCAGCACGCATAAACTCAGCCAGTGCACCCGGCCCAGGCTGCACGGAATCCATGTTTTGTAAGACCTGTAATAGCCCCCAGCCTTTATTGTTATAGCGCTCTGCTGGATTGGCACCATCGCCTTGAAACTGCACGTAATCAAGCAGTGGATAAAGGCCACCGGGTGTTTTTATCATGGTGTTATACGCACGCAGTGCCTGCTGGCGTTCTTTAAGAGGCAGTTGGTTAATGCGCTGGGGTATAGCCTGCGTGAGCTGTAGCGCCATAAAATTAGCCTGTAGATTCAGTGTCTTGCGCAGGAAGTTATCGAGTTCCTGCATTTGTTGGTCAGTTCGCGCGTTCTTGAATGCCGTGCTATCTGGCCATGGCCCGCCGTGTTGGGCGCGTTGGGCTAGCCATGCCGGTAGTGGAATATTATGTGCTTTGACATAATCCAGGTAAGCCGGAAACGTTTCGCGGAAGCGTCCGGTTTTACCGCTGGGGTACCAGATAAATTGGCCCAAGCCTAAAGTGGCAAAATTTTCTGTTGTGTTCCAGCGAACTAAGGGGGCCGCAGTATCGTTGGCTTGGTTACGAAGAATACGCTGAGCGATCCAATTTAAGTCCTGTACCTTATGCTGACGGTTGTTAGGGATTTGTGCCGCTCTGAGCCTGTTGGCCGTTATTGCCTGGGCTGGAAGCCGAGTCGCTGCGGTTGGGCGCAGTGGTGGCTGTTTGTTGACGGTTGGCGACAATACGGGCACCTGTTGAACGGATGGCTGCACCAAGCGTTTATTGTAGGCAATCGGCATTGCCTGGGGTGTTCTACTCAGCGGTGCAGGCAGAATAGCCGTTGCCCTATTGGTGTGATTTTGTGTCGTAGCCGCAATAGGCACCGGTATGACAGGCAGCTGTGGTAGTTGCGGGACAAAAACCGCGAAGCGAGCGGGGTACAGCGTTGTTGTGTTATTAGCGACCGGCACGGGCGAAACACAGGCCGTCAACAGGCCAGTGATTGCTGTTAAAAGAATGAGTGTTTTCATTATATTGCCCTATTATTCTAATAATATTTTTTTATCATAGGGTAATTTAGTCGCACTTGCGACTAAAAAGTTCACTGTCAGCGGTTTGAGTCAAGCTATTTGATGGGTGATTACGTAACTGTGGGTAAACTTGCTTGCGCCTCGAAAAGCCTGCTAGAACCGACCCGACCACTTAAACAGTGGCCGGGCGGAGTGTTTCGATCAGCACCTCAGTCGGTGGTAACGGGTGGTTTACGGCTTTACCCTAGTCCTCGCTATGCATCCAAACGGGTTTCTTTGCAGCGGGTTTGGCCGCTGCCGGCTCTGGCGCGGTGGCATTACTGGCAGTCACCGGCTTGTCAGCAGGCTTGGGTGCTGCTACCGCTGTGGTGTTGCGAGTAGCTACAGGTCTGTCGGCAGATTTTGGCGCAATGTTGCCATTAGCCATAGGCTTATCAGCAGGTTTTGGCGCAATATTGCCATTTGGTGCAGGGTTGCCGGTAGGTTTTGATACAGCCGTAGTCGCTGCCACTATAGGCTTATCAGTAGCTCTGGGTGCCGCAACAGCTGCGGTGTTGCCATGAGCCGAGGATTTCGGTGCCGCCGCTGTGGTGGTCCTGCTAGCGGCAGGTTTCGGTGCCGCCGTTGTGGCAGTATTGCTAGCAGCGGCAGGTTTGTCGGCAGGCTTTGCGCTGTGAGCTGCTGCGGATGCTGCCGTAGTTTTAGCGGGTGTCGTTGCGGGCTTGGCTTCTGCGTTTGCCTGAGGCGTAGTTGCTGGGCGAGCGGCGGCTGGCCTAGTGGCGGTAGCGGCCGATGTTACTGGTGTGGGCGTGCTTGCCTCAGCCGACTTCGTAGGTCTAGTAGCTGGCTTTTTTGCAGGTGACTGCGCTGGCTGAGCCGATGTTGCTGCCTCATTCGAGGGGCTCCTGCCCGCTGGTGCATCAGCCACTTTTGCGGTTGCCGAGGTGCTAGCCGCACGCTGTACCCGCTCACTTTTGGCAGGCTTTCTGGGAACTAGATCAATGACCAGGGGTTCCTGTGTTTCAGCGGTTTTAGCAGGTTTGCGTCGATTATTATTACGGGGTTTTTTGGTTCGACTCTGTGGTTTTTCAGTATCACCACTGGCCCGTTTATCACCGTTGCTCTGAGTGGCTTCTGCTGATGTGGCTGCTATTGGAGCGTTCGGCGTTGTCTTCGGTGCGCGGCTTTTCTGCTCTGTGGCATTCTCTGTGGTATTAGCTGCTGCTTCAGTTTTGGACGCTGTTGCAGGCGATGTTGCCGCTGTCACAGTCGCTGCGTGGGTAGTTTTGACCGCTTTCTCTGCGGGTGTTTGACTGCTGCTGCCTGTGGCGGAAGCTTTGGCCGCAGATGCATCGGTGCCTGCGTTATTTTCTGTGGTGTGGCTATGGACCTCAGCTGGTGCTGAAGTAGCCTGATTTTCCGCTGCTGTATCAGACTTATTAGCCGCTGTGCCGCGGTTGGTTGGTGGGGTTTTGCCTCTGCTGCGCCGATTGTTTCTAGGGGTGCTACCGCTGTTTTGCGGCGTGGCCGTGTTGTCAGTCGGTGCCGTCAAGGTGATTTCCAGCGGCGTGTTGTTACTGTTGCTAGTCCCTGTGCTTTGGCTGGCGGTGCTGCCTGCCGCTGCTTTATCAGAGGTCTTGCGGTCACGATCATGCCTGCGGCCACCGCGCCGGTTATTGCGTTTGTCTGTCCGTTCCGGCGTTGTAGCCGCTGGTGTGTCCTGGGCGGGGTCTGGGGATGTGTTGCCCACTTTAGCGGACTGCTGGCGCTCTTTGGCAGGTTGTTGCCGGTTGTTGCGTCTGTTCTTACTGTCCGCCGCCGTATGACTCGACTGGTTTTGGCCATCGCTTGCATCATTTTGTTTGCGGCCACCTCGGGTGCGGCGATTTTGTGGCTTGCTGTCGCCGGATGAATCAGCGCTCTTTTTTCGAGGGTTAGGCTTATTCGTGGTGTTGCGTCTGGGCGGACGATTTCTATCGGTTGTGTCCGCCTTGTACGTGGTTGACTGCGCAGCCTTGACTACTGTCTCTGGCTCTTCAGCTTTTTCATTATTGCCAAACAGGCTGTGCAATAAGCGTCGCACCAGGCTGGTATTTTTTTGCGTATCCAATGCTTCTTCGGCGGCAGTTTCTACCGGAGCAGGCGTTACTTTCTTTTCTATCTGCGGCGCAGGCTGGCTATGAATGACATTGCCAACCACTGCCGCTTCCGGTGCTTTGGCCGCTGGGTCTTCGGCTTCAGTTTCGCCGTTGCTTAAAGGGTCGGGAGGCGTTGCAATTTGGGTGTAGCTTGCGCCCATGTCCTGCATCTCGTCGGTACGCAGCCGGGTAATTTCAAAATGCGGCGTATCCATATGGGGATTAGGGATGATCGTCAGCTGGATTTTGCGGCGTTTTTGCACGTCGGCAAGCGCATCGCGTTTTTCGTTTAGCAGGAAGGTGGCGACCGGCACCGGCAGATGCGCGGTGACTTGGCCCGTCATTTCCTTCATTGATTCCTCTTCCATCAGGCGCAGGATCGATAGCGCTAAGGAGTCTGTATTGCGGATGCTACCATGTCCGGTGCAACGTGGGCAGACAATCTGGCTGGATTCACCGAGAGAGGGCCGCAGGCGTTGACGTGACATTTCTAACAGCCCAAAGCGTGAAATACGTCCGACCTGAACGCGGGCGCGGTCGACCTTCAGCGCTTCTTTGAGGCGACGCTCCACTTCGCGTTGGTGTTTGCTGGGCAGCATATCGATGAAATCGATGACGATCAGGCCGCCCAGGTCGCGCAGGCGCAGTTGGCGTGCAATTTCATCAGCGGCTTCCAGATTGGTATTAAGTGCGGTTTCCTCGATGCCTTTGCCTTTGGTGGCGCGGGCCGAGTTAATGTCGATGGACAGCAGCGCTTCGGTGTGATCAATCACGATGGCACCGCCAGAAGGCAGATGCACTTCACGTTGGAAGGCGGTTTCGATTTGGTGTTCTATCTGGTAGCGGCTGAACAGCGGCGTGCTGTCTTTGTACTGCTTAAGTTTGCGCAGATTATGCGGCATTACCGCCTGCATAAAATCATAGGCCTGCTTATACACCTGGGGGTCGTCAATCACAATCTCGCCAATGTCACGGCGAAAATAGTCGCGCAGCGCGCGGATGATGACATTACTCTCCTGGTAAAGCAGGACGGGAGCCTTATGCTGTTTGGAGGCGGTCTGAATCGCTTCCCAGATGGTTTTAAGGTAATCCAGATCCCAGCTGAGCTCTTCCAGCTCGCGATCAACCCCAGCGGTACGCACAATCGCTCCCATGCCTTCCGGTATATTCAGGTCTGACAGGGTCTGTTTAATGTGTTGACGGTCTTCGCCCTCGATACGGCGTGAGACGCCACCGGCTCGTGGGTTATTGGGCATTAATACTAGGTAGCGCCCGGCGAGGCTGATATAAGTTGTGAGAGCAGCGCCTTTATTGCCCCGCTCTTCCTTATCAACCTGGAGTAGAATTTCCTGGCCTTCACGCAGTACGTCTTTAATGCTTGGTCGGCCAGAGCCGTCGATTTTAGCATCGGGATGGTAGCACTCACGCGCGACTTCGCGGAAAGAAAGGAAGCCGTGCCGTTGTGCGCCATAGTTGACGAAGGCCGCTTCAAGGCTGGGCTCAATGCGGGTGATAATGCCTTTGTAGATGTTAGCCTTTTTTTGTGCTCTGAACGGATGTTCTATGTCCAGATCATACAATCGTTGGCCATCGACCATTGCGACGCGAATTTCCTCCGCCTGTGTCGCATTAATTAGAATTCTTTTCATGTAGTACTACACCACTAAATTGTGCAGCACCTGCTTACCCAAGCTGTTTACAGAAATAAACCAGCTGAAGCCGTCGGATAGAGGCGATTACGCAGGATTCTATTAGCTAGTAATAAATAATAAAATCAATTGTTTAACAGAAGCGATATTCAATGTGTCATGCACGCAGGCTTCTGAGACATCTCTAAATTCTATCCGCTATTCATGCTCCACTAGGTTGTTGAATGAATTATCTCGCCAGTTCAGCCTCACCAATTTTGCTATCTGCCCACTAAATTTTGTGGCAGGTTGAGGCTGATCCGTCTTGTCATTAAGGCGTGTAGCTGGGCGTAATTCATCGGCAAGAATGGCTGTTTAAAGGATCCATGCCATGTACTGCCAACTGACGCTACGTGTGTGCTTAAAGCAAGTCCGGTTTAGTAAGTTTATTGTCCGTAATGGAATACACCGGTTGGATGCATTCAGGGCCTACCAACAATAATTTTTCCTTCGTAAAAAACAGCTGTTTAGGTATGGCAGGGTGCTGAAATTAAACACCATACTGCACACGGATTGTTGTGGCAGCGCTGCTCATTGGACAAGCTATCTGATAGATTAAATTCACTTAGCTCGCCGCGTCGAATTCCGTACTGGAATTCAATTGAATCATCTGGCGATGCGCCCTATCATGCTTGGCTCAACAGGCATAGCATGAAGCATTGTGTTTGCTGATCGTCTGGCGTCATCAACCGTCGGGTTCCATGGCGGTGGGGAAATTCCCATCTATCCCATTAACCCGAGCCAAATATATCAACTTGGCTAATGGCATTCAATCGAATTGCGCCAAATAACTGTCTTTATAGGATATTTAATGGCTGTTTCCTTTTATACCGTGACCGAACATGAAGCCGGTCAACGAATCGACAACTTTTTAATCAGGCATTTTAAAAAAGTACCCAAGAGCGTTATTTACCGTATTGTGCGCAAGGGCGAAGTGCGGGTTGATAAAAAACGAGTGAAGCCTGATCGCAAGTTGGTGATCGGCGAAGAGATTCGTATTCCACCGGTGCAAATTTCAGCCGAGACCCGTGTGCAGCCAATGGCGCCTGCGACCCTGTTGGAAACGATTGAGCATTCCATCTTGCTGGAGGATGATTATCTGATTGTGCTGAATAAGCCTGCGGGCTTGGCGGTACATGGCGGCAGTGGGGTCAAGCATGGTCTGATTGAAGCGTTCCGGCAGCTGCGGCCACAGCTACCGTTCATTGAGTTGGTGCACCGCTTGGATCGGGATACCAGCGGTTTGTTGCTGTTGGCGAAGTCACGAGTGGTGTTGAATGCTTTGCATGAGCTGTTACGGGCGGGGGGGATGAAAAAGCATTACCAGGCGCTGGTGGCAGGGCAATGGCGCGACGGCAGGCAGCATGTCATTATGGAACTGGAGCGTGGCAGTGGCGGTGCTGGGCGGCAGAAAGTGCAGGTCGTCGCGCATCAGGCCAAAACAGCGGAAAGTATTTTTATCCCAGAAACTGTTTTTGCTGATTGTACGCTGCTGGACGTGCAGATTCTTACTGGACGCATGCATCAGATTCGGGTGCAGCTGGCGCAGATGGCGCATCCGGTCTTGGGGGATGATCGCTACGGTGATTTTACCGTAAACCGCATCTACAAAAAATTGGGCTTAAAGCGTTTATTTCTACATGCGGCGCATTTAGACTTTATGCTGACGTTAAACGGACAGCGGTACCGGCTGCAAGCGCCACTGCCGGAGGCATTAGGCCGCGTGTTGCAACAGGTGAAACAACGGAAGCTATGACAACCGAATTACCGCTTAATACGGCACAGAGTTCGACAGAACGTGCGGCCAGAAATGCTTATGCGCTGCTGATTTTTGATTGGGATGGTACGCTGATTGATTCAGCGGCGCGTATTGTAAGCTGCATGCGGTATGCTGCGGCAAGTTTAGATATGGCTCCCCCAGAGGATGCGGCGGTGCGCAGCCTGATCGGTTTGTCGTTGGAAGTGACGGTACAGCGGCTCTATCCGGCGATCAATGCGGCGCGGTGCACACAGCTGGTGAACGAATTCCGGCGCTGGTCGCTGAGTGACGCGCTGGCTATCAGTCCGCTATTTCCGGGGGTGGAGGACGTGCTGCGCGCGCTGGCTGTGCAGGGATATGATTTGGCGGTTGCGACCGGTAAGTCACGGCGTGGCCTTGATAAAGACCTGCGAGCGGCAGGTCTTGAGGATTTATTCCCGATTACTCGCACTGCGGATGAAACTTTTTCCAAACCGCACCCGTTAATGTTGCAGGAAATATTGACCGATTATGATTTAAGCGCTAAACAGGCGCTGATGGTGGGGGATACCACCTATGATTTACAGCTGGCGACAAATGCTGGGATGGGTGCCTTAGCGGTCAGCTATGGCGCACACGCTGCTGAGCGTTTATTAACTCATAAGCCTTGCGGGGTGCTCGATCGGTTTGAGCAGCTGCCGCAGTGGTTGAGTACTAAAAAGGATATAACAATATGAATGAAGGGCAACAGGCCGTTGAGGCGTTAAAGACGATTGCGTTGGAAACGGTGCAGGAACAGCGGCGCGCGCGGCGCTGGGGAATATTTTTCAAACTGTTTTTTGTGGCCTATCTCCTGGTAACGCTGATCATGGTGTTTGGG
Source organism: uncultured Thiotrichaceae bacterium (assembly GCA_937925855.1). GTDB lineage: Bacteria > Pseudomonadota > Gammaproteobacteria > Thiotrichales > Thiotrichaceae > Thiolinea. The sequence goes on along the minus strand of CALAMO010000006.1, from coordinate 77,789 downwards.
GCTTTGCGGGGCACAACCGAAGACCGCTTAGCCGGTGTGGACGAGATCACGGCGCTGGTGGATGTGAATGGTGTCATTATGGCAGGGGCTGAAGCCAGTGCCGATATGTTGGTGCCGGGCTTGCGTAAGGCGTTTGAACATGAAAAAACCAAAGGAGTGATTATCCGTATTAATAGTCCCGGCGGCAGTCCGGTGCAGTCCGGTTATATCAACGATGAAATTCGCCGTCTGCGGGCGAAATATGACGATATACCGGTTTATGCGGTGGTCACCGATGTGTGTGCATCGGGCGGCTATTATATTGCGGTGGCGGCGGATGAGATTTATGCCGATAAAGCGAGCTTGGTGGGTTCGATTGGCGTGCGCATGGATAGCTTCGGCTTTACAGAAGCGATGAAGAAATACGGGGTGGAGCGGCGTTTGTATACCGCAGGATCGAATAAAGGCATGCTGGACCCCTTTCTGCCGGAGGATAACGCTCAGGTTGCCCATGTGGAAGATATGCTGGATGTGACCCACCGGCAGTTCATTAAAGTCGTGAAAGAAGGGCGGGGTGAGCGGCTGAAGGATGAACCGGAGATTTTCAGCGGTTTGTTCTGGACGGGAGAGACGGCGCTGGAGCTGGGTTTGGTGGATGGCCTGGGCAGTGCGGGCTATGTGGCGCGAGAGGTCATTGGCGCTGAGCAGGTCGTGAATTTTACCGTCAAGAAAGACCTCATTCAGCGCATTGCGGATCGCATGAACGCTTCGCTTAAGGCTTTAGTGCTGGGCGAGTCTGCGCCGCGTATGGTGTTGTACTGAGGTGCCCCATATTAAATAAACACATCGCCCGGCGTCGACGTGCTCTGCCGGGCGTTAGCTGGGACAATGCGTATTTAAAGCTGTTGCGCTATCTGGCGTGCGGTTGCAAAGTCGGTTTTGCCGCTGCCTAGTTTGGGTACTTCATCCATGCGATGAATCACCGCCGGTAGCATGAGCGGGTTCATGCCGCTCTCGACTAATTGCCGCCGCATAGCCTTGGGGTCATGGTCGCCTGCCAGCAGTAAGATCACTTTTTCGCCCTTCTTCGCATCCGGCAGGTTTACCGCCACAATCTCTAGGGTGGGTTCGCTCAAGCGGTCTCGGATGTCTTGTTCCACGGCGCTCAGGCTCACCATTTCGCCACCCAATTTAGCAAAGCGTGAATAGCGATCCACAATCGTGAGGAAGCCATCTTTATCGATATGGCCTTTGTCACCGGACTTATACCAGCGCCGCCCATCGAGTTCTACGATAACCTCTGCCGTTTTCTGAGGCTGGTTCAGATAGCCCTGCATCACCTGTGGCCCGCCGATTAGGATCAGGCCGTCTGCCCCCGTTGGCAGTGGCTCCAGCGTGTCTGGGTTAACAATACGGAAACTGGTACCAGGCAGGGGGAGGCCAACGGTGCCAGGTTTATTGGCAGGTTGGAATGTCCAGGTGTCTGTTTCCAGTTGGTCCGGTGCGTTGACGCCTGCCACCGGAGATGTTTCTGTGGTGCCATAGCCTTCCAAGACTGCTTTATTAAAGCGTTCCATAAAGCGCTGGCGAATGTCCGGCGGCAGCTTTTCTGCGCCTGCCACGATGTAACGCAATGATTGCAACATGAGCGGATGCACTTTTTTATTGCGGGCATAGAGGCGGAAGAAGGTTGCTGTCCCGAATAGTACGGTGGCTTCATAACGGGCGACGCCTTGGGCAATGGTGACCGCATCGGTGGGGTCGGGGTGGCACACCACCGGAATACCTTCCGACAGCGGCAGCAAGATCCCCGCGAGCAAACCAAAGGCATGGAAAGCAGGCAGCGTGCCCATAATCACATCGTTTTCCAGAGTGTTCAGCATGTCAGCTACCTGCCGCGCGTTTGTGGCGAGGTTGCGGTGTGAGAGCTGTACGCCTTTGGGTGCGCCTTCGCTGCCGCTGGAAAAGAGGATGGCGGCGGTGCTTTCCCGGTCAGCCCGCTTAATATAAAGCCACTGTAGCAGCAGGCTCGGTAAGCACACGACCTGCAATAGCATGAGGAGACGCTGTGCCGAGCTAATGTCCTTACGCAGGTCTTCCAGATAAATCAGCGGCTTATCCGGGTAAATAGCGGCTATGTCAATCTGGCGTTCTTTCAACTTCTTCAGAAACAGGCGGGAGGTATAGATACGCTGTATGTCAGCCTGCTGTGCGGCGCTTTGCAAGGCTTCTGCACTGGCGGTGTAATTCAGATTTACCACCGTCTTGCCGAGCGATAACACCGCCATGTTGGTAATGCAGCTGGCAACGCTGGTGGGTAGCAGCAGGCCAATATTTTGCTCGGGGCTGTGTTTTTTAATAAGCCCTGCGAACAGCAGTACGCCGGTTATAAAGCGGTTATTACTTAAGGGCTCGCCAGTGACATCACTGGCGGCAAGGCGAAAGCCCCGGCGTTTAGCTGAGCGCAACCAGTTTAACGGCAGCGGGTCTAGGGTTTTGGAATAGCTTTCCCATGAGCTGAACGATAGGTCAAATACTTGCTGTTTGAGGCGATGGGCCGGGGTGTCGGCAGCCATGGGGGCGCCAAACGACACGATAATATCGCGTTTAAAGCCAGACTGCCGGGACTGGCGGAAAAAGCCACCGGCACGCGAAAAACGGCTGCCCCATAGGCCGTGCAGATAGAACGGGATAATGGTGGCCCCCGTGCCTTGGATGGCGGTTTCATAAGCACTGTTAAAGGCAGAGAGCTGGCCGCTGCGACTGATAGCACCTTCTGGGAACAGGCAAACGGCTTCACCGCTGTTAAGCAGGGCGTTAACCTTCGCCTGCATGGCATCTTCATCATTGGCGTCAATGGGGATGACGCGGAGCAGCCGCAGCATATGCTGTAGGTACCAGCGTTCGTAATAACCCTGTTCAACCACAAAATGCAGTTCACGCGGGCAGGCCATTTGCACCAGCGCCCAGTCGATAAAACTAATGTGGTTGCCCATGAGCAGCAGGCCGCCATTCGCGGGTAAATGTTCAAAGCCCTGTACCTTGAGGCGATAACGCGCTTTGAACAGGCCACTAGCCACGAAGCGCAGCATAGACTGCGGCAGTTTAATTATGGCGTAAACCGCAGTGGCGCAGGCGACCAGAACTAAAAAGAAAAACATGTACAGGCTGTCAAAACCGATGAGTGCCAATACGATTGTCAGTCCCAGAAAGCTCAGCATCAATACGTTATTAATCATATTGTAGGAGGCCAGTATGCGCCCCAGATGTGCTTTTGGTGCGTGGTATTGCATCATGGCATTGAGTGGAATAATGAACAGGCCGCCCATGATGCCTAGTGCCATAAAGTTTGCGGCCTGTAATACCTTGCTGTCCAGCCAGGCCATGAGTATGAGGCAGAGCGTAATGCCTGCGGCGCCCACTGGCACCAGTCCAGTTTCAATGTGGTTGCGTGAGATATAACCGGCTAGCAGTGAGCCAGTCATAATGCCAATGCCGGCGAATGCCATGATGCCCTGTAGTTCTGCGGTACTGGTGATGCCGAGGTGCGCCTTAGCGAAAGCGGGGTAGGTCGCGAGTACCACCTGAGAGATGGCCCAAAAAATCGACACACCCATAATGGTGAGCCAGATAATCGGGTGATTCCAAACCCGACGCAGATTCGCGCTCGCGGTCTTGCCGGACAGGTAGTCCTGACGGTCGAAGGTAATCGCTGGGTTCGTGCGGCCGGTTTGTGGAATGCGGTAGGCCTGCCACAGCTCTAATAGGGTAAAACCAACCAGCAGCCAGCCCAGTGGCGCGATGGCTTGTAGGATGGCGGACTGACTCGTCAGCCCCTTATTCTTTAAAAAGGATTCAAACAGCACGGAGAAGAAAAAGGTGCTGATGAGAATAGAAACCATGACCACGGACTGCGCCAGCGCATTGCCCTGAGGCAGTTTGGTTTCACCGACCAGTTCGCGGATATAGCCCAGCTTTGCCGGGCCATAGAATGCGCTTTGTACCGCCAATAAGAAGGTCATGCCGAAACCAAACCAGAACCAGCCCATGTAATAGCTTAGCGTAATCAGCAGCGTCAGCAGCGTTGCACCCCATGCGCTAAAACGCATGATCAGGTGTTTGGGGTATTTATCGGAAAGATAGCCTGCGGGCGTGAACAGCATAATAAACGGCAGCAGAATAAGCGCATTGACGACCGCCGTCAGGATGATTTGGGTCGAACCCTCGTAGATTTTAAAGACGGTGTTTTGAATAATGATTTTGTGACCGAGGTCGACGAAGGCATTAAGAAAGACGACGCTGATAAAGGCCATAAAGCCCTGAATGCGTAACACCTGTAGCATAACTCTCCTCCGGTTTTACTATCGGTACCGAAAGTCAGAATGATCTCTCGTGTTCAGCAAGATACGTGTTTTTATGCGATTCGCCAAATTTGAGTGAGGCATTGGTTATCTGATGCGTGTTCCTGGTTTTTATTGAATGGTTGAGTGGCGCGGGCTCAGTGGGCTAACGCTATTATGTTTAATCCTCCTGGCAGCATAGTTTTTTGCGCTATCATATGTCCGTAGTAATAATAAATTAGCGTTTAATAGGAAAACCCCTGGCTGAACATCACTTAAAAGTTGAGGTAAACTCCATGTTTGAGCATCTTCGCGAAGATGTTATGTGTGTCTTTGAGCGTGACCCGGCGGCGCGCAATGTCTTGGAAATTATTACCACCAGTCCGGGCATCCATGCGATTGCTTGGCACCGCATGAATCATTGGCTGTGGGGCAAGGGCTTTAAGTGGCTGGCGCGTTTCCTGTCTAATATTCCACGGCTGTACACCGGCGTTGAAATTCACCCTGGTGCCCGCATTGGGCGACGTTTCTTTATTGACCATGGCATGGGGATTGTCATTGGTGGGACGGCAGAAATCGGCGATGACTGTTCGCTTTATCACGGGGTAACGTTGGGTGGCACCAGCTGGCAGCCGGGGAAGCGTCACCCGACGCTGAAAAACAATATTGTGATCGGCGCGGGAGCGAAGGTGTTGGGGCCAATCACGATCCATGATGGCGCGCGTGTTGGTTCTAATGCGGTCGTGGTTAAAGAAGTGCCCGAAGGCACGACGGTGGTCGGTGTGCCGGGGAAACAGGTTGTGCCCAGACCGGCGTTCGCCGATGAGCGTCGCGCCGCCATGGCTGAAAAGATTGGTTTTGATGCCTACGGGGCAACGCAGGATATGCCCGACCCAACCGCAAATGCGGTGAACCGGATGCTGGATCATATCCATCTGATGGAAGATAGGATGAATAAAATGTGTCAGGAGTTAAATCGCCTTAACAGCGAGTTTGATGCCGGGCCTATGCCTAAACTAGAGGCAGAACGTATTGTGTGTGAGGCGGATAATCACTGAGGTTGCCGCCGGTAACGAGCCGTTTAATTGATGGGACGATAATGGATTGTCCCCTTAGGAGAGTAGGGATGAGTAATGATTATACCCCACCCAAAGTTTGGGAGTGGGATCAGGAGAGTGGCGGGAAATGGGCCAGCGTCAATCGACCTATTGCCGGGGCGACGCATGAGAAGACTTTACCGCTTGGGAAAAAGCCGCTACAGCTTTACTCATTGGGTACGCCGAATGGGATCAAAATCAGTGTCATGCTGGAGGAGTTGCTGGCACTAGGAAAAGAAGCCGCCGCCTATGACCTGCATGTCATTAATATTGGTAAGGGCGAGCAGTTTGGCTCGGACTTCGTTAAATTAAACCCTAACTCTAAAATCCCGGTCCTGCTAGATACCGCGCAGTCGCCACCGCAGGCTATTTTTGAATCCTGCGCTATTTTGCATTATCTGGCGGAGAAATTTGCGGTGTTGCTGCCAGCGGATGCGCGGGAACGCACGCAGTGTCTGTCCTGGCTGTTCTGGCAAGAGAGCAGCGCGTCTTTTCTGGGCGGTGGCTTCGGGCATTTCTATAGCTATGCCCCTTATCCGATGGAATACCCGATTAATCGTTATGCGATGGAGGCTAAGCGGCAGTTAGACGTGCTGGATCGGCATTTGGCGGAACAGGATTACATGTGCGCTAGCACCTATTCAATCGCCGATATTGCGATTTGGCCGTGGTATGGGCGTCTGGTCTTGGGTGAGATTTATGATGCTGCGGAGTTCTTGGATGTGGCGTCTTATAAAAATGTTGCGCGCTGGGCGCGTTCAATCGCCATGCGGCCTGCGGTTAAGGCGGGCATAGCTGCCTGATTGCCAGAAATGGACTAAAATGGTGGGGTTTATTTGTTGCGGCATGGCGGTTGATACTAAACGTCAACGCGCACCTGTAACGTAGAGGAGTAGTAAATATATGGCCGTTGATACTAAGCCCATAGCTTTAATAACCGGCGGTGCACAGGGTATTGGTTATGCCTGTGCCGAGGCTATTGCAGAGCAGGGTGCTCAGATTGTGCTGGCTGATATTAATGCGGAAGGCGTACAGGCCGCAGCAGAAAACCTGGGCGGTAATACGCTGGGACTGGCCTGTGACCTTGGCCAGCCAGAGCAAATTCAACGGCTGTTTGACCAGATTGAAGAGCAGCGCGGCCCGGTGAGTATTCTGGTGAATAATGCCGGTATTGCGCGGCCTGGTGATTTGCTGGAGACTTCGGTGGAAGCGTTTATGAGCGTGATTAATGTTAATCTGATCGGTACCTTTGTAGCACTACAGCGGGCGGCCAAAGGTATGATTGCCCATCACTTGCCGGGTGCCATCGTCAATATGTCTTCAGTGAATGCGCAGCTTGCGATTCCTTCGATTGCTTCATACTGCGCTTCCAAAGGCGGCGTGATGCAGCTGACTAAATCAGCATCGCTGGCGCTGGCCCCGCATAATATTCGTGTGAATGCGGTTGGGCCAGGTTCGATTGATACCGAAATGCTGGCTGGAGTGAACGCTAACCCGGAGGCGATGAAAATGGTGATGTCTCGCACGCCATTACAGCGCATCGGTACGCCGCGTGAAATCGGTGATGTCGTGGCCTTTCTCGCCAGTGATAAGGCTAGCTATATCACCGGCGAGACCATCTATGTCGATGGTGGGCGCTTAGGCATGAATTATACCTGCTGATGTTAACTTTTAGCGTAAGTGACCATCCGCATCGGCGCTATAATCCACTCAGTGGTGAGTGGGTGCTAGTGTCGCCACAGCGCGGTAAACGTCCATGGCAGGGCCAGGCCGAAACCCCGGAGCGCGAGCAGCGGGCTAGGCATGATGCGTCTTGTTATCTTTGTCCGCGCAATGCCCGGATGGGGGGCGCACAGAATCCTGATTATCAGGGCTGTCATGTGTTCACCAATGATTTTCCGGCCTTATTAACCGACACCCCCATCGCTGATAATCAGGCGCACCCGCTATTGCGTAACCAAAGTGCGCGCGGCTTAAGTCGGGTCATCTGTTATTCAGAAGACCATAGCTTAACCCTGCCCGAGCTGACTCAGGTTCAGATAGGCGGCTTGGTTGATACCTGGGTGGAACAGACCGCAACGTTGGGGCAAGAATACCGTTGGGTACAGGTGTTTGAAAACAAAGGTGCGATGATGGGCTGTTCACAGCCGCACCCGCATGGCCAGATTTGGGCCAGCGATTTTCTACCTAATGAAGTCGTACGCAAGGATGAAAATCTGCGGGCCTACTGGCAGCAGCAGGGCAGTAATCTACTGTTGGACTATGCCGCGCTGGAAGCGGCTGCGGGCGAGCGCGTGGTGGTGGAGACCGAGCACTGGCTGGTGGTGGTGCCCTATTGGGCGATGTGGCCGTTTGAGACGCTACTGCTGCCGCGTACTGCGGTGGCCCGTTTTGCGCAGCTCAGTTCGGCGCAGCGTGCCGATTTGGCGCTCGCGCTAAAACAGCTGACGACGCGCTACGATAACCTGTTTCAGACCAGCTTTCCTTACTCCATGGGCTGGCACTACGCACCGTTTGACGCGCTAGCGAGCGCCTCGGATTACTGGCAGCTACACGCCGTGTTTTACCCACCGCTGCTGCGCTCGGCTACTGTGCGCAAGTTTATGGTGGGCTATGAAATGCTGGCGGAGGCGCAGCGTGATATAACGCCGGAACAGGCCGCTGCCAGGCTACGTGCGGTGAGTGCATCCCAACATTACCTGAGCGCTGAATAAAGCCCCTATGGCCTGATCATTTGTTTTTCGATAATTAATGAGCGATACCAAGACGATGCAGCACGATTTTCAACAGTTGGACGCCGCGTTTCAGCAGGCTTTTCAGGCGCAGCCCGCACAGCATTTTGCAGCACCAGGGCGGGTTAATCTGCTGGGCGAACATACCGATTATAACGGCGGTTTTGTACTGCCCTGCGCGATTGATCGCCATACGCTAGCAGCGGTACAGGTGCGGCGCACGCCGCTTGTGCGTGTTTTAGCGCTGGATTACGGTCAGCAGTTAGATACTTTCCGCCTGGATGAGCCGATTGAGTCTAATGAAGCCCAGCCCTGGGCTAATTATGTGCGTGGGGTGGTGCAGGTGCTGCTGGCGCGAGGCTATGTGTTGGGCGGAATGGATATTGCGCTAAGCGGTAACATTCCCCAGGGGGCTGGATTGAGCTCTTCGGCCTCGCTGGAAGTGCTGATCGCCCAATGTTTTAACGACTTATATGCGCTCGGTATTTCCCGTACTGAGCTGGCCTTAATCGGCCAACAGGCCGAGAATGAATTTGTTGGCTGTATGTGTGGCGTGATGGATCAGCTCATTTCCGCTAGCGGCATGGCTGGGCATGCGCTCATGATTGACTGCCGCAGTCTGGAGACCCGGCCCGTGGCAATACCGCCCACGCTGAATATTCTGATTATTGATTCCAATAAACCGCATGCGCATGTAGATGGTGAATACAACACGCGGCGGCAGCAGTGTGAAACCGCAGCGGCTCATTTCGGGATGGCATCGCTGCGCGATCTTGACCTGACGCAGCTGGCAGGCGCGAGCGGGTTGGATGCGCTGAGTGCAAAACGTGCCCGCCATGTGCTGAGCGAGAATGCGCGCGTATTGGCTACCGCTGAGGCGTTACAACGGGGCGATAGCGCTGAGTTATCAAAACAGATGGCCGCTTCGCATATCTCGATGCGCGATGACTTTGAAATCACCGTGCCGGAAATTGACTGGCTGGTCGCGACGGTACAGGACTACGTGGGGGAACGCGGCGGGGCGCGTATGACCGGCGGTGGTTTCGGTGGTTGTGTGGTGGCGCTGTTGCCAGATGATGCGTTGGTGCCGGTGCAGCAGGTGATTATGGCGGGCTATGAGGCTGAGTTTGGTTTGCAGGCCACCTTTTATGTCTGTCAGGCGAGTGCGGGCGTGAGTGAGGTCTAAGGCAACCTGCCTAATAAGCGTTAAGCTGTTGCCCGAATTGTGAGTTGAGCCGCAAGGTGAATTTGGCGCACTGGTTCGTCCGGTGCTTCCATGCGGTCTAATAGCGTCTGCGCTAATTTCTCGCCCAGCCCAAAGGGATTGACCGCCAGGGTAGACAGCGGTGGCGTCCATAACTCTGCCTCCGCCGTGTTATCAAAGCCAATAATCGCCAAGTCGCGCCCGGCCTGTTGGCCCCTGCGATTCAGCGCGAGACTGGCTCCCATCGCCACCATATCACCATTGCAAACGAGTGCGTTGATGGAAGGGTGCTGTGCCAGCAGAGCGGGCAGCGCCTCCGCGCCGCTTTGCTTGCTATCCGGGCAGGGCCAAATCACCGTATCGAAGGCAGCGTCAGCCATAGCGCTGCGATAGCCTGCAATACGCTGGAGGCGGGCTTCAATTTCACCCTCGCCGCCAAAAAAGGCGATGTGGCGGTAACCCTGTTGAATCAGATAGTGGGTTGCCTCCGCAGTTGCAGCAGCGTTTTCAATCGTGACGTGGTCAAAGTCCTTATGTGGCAGCGAGCGCAGGAATGTCACCGTGGGAATGCGCTGGCTGCGTAACAGAGCGATACTGTCCTGCTCTGTTTGCTGCGCCGGAACCCAAATCAGGCCGCCGCGCGCATGCCCCACCAGCATCTCCAGATAGCGACGTTGGCGGATGCTATCATCCTGGGCGTCGAGCACGTAAACCAGATAATCATGCTGCTCCAATCGGTTAGTCACCCCGGCCAGTACCTCGGCGTTAAACGGGTTGCTGATGTCATGGATGAGTAGGCCAACTTCGCGGAACTGCCCGGAGCGCATGGCGGCAGCGCGGCTATCGCGCACGTAGTTAACCGCTTTGGCCGTCGCTAGCACTTTGTCGCGAGTTTGCTGTGAGATGCGACCGGAGCCGCGTAAAACCTGGCTAACTGTCGAAACAGAAACGCCCGTTTGTGCTGATATGGTTGCGATTGTCGGTCTACTCACGTGCTCACCTGTTGGATCCTCATCATGGGCACGCATCTTACCGCAGACCGTGTTTTTGAGCACGGCTGAGTCGGGCGAGACCTGAACTTTTGTTGTTTGGCTTATTGACTTGTTTTTTCACTAATCCTAGTATGGTATAACGATATACCCAATGATTAAAGCATGCGGGCAGATAGTTAACCGTCCTTGTGTGCTATGAAGCAATCGCCACCCAAAGTGGTATGCGCTGATATTGCAGCGCGGTCCGTTTTTTGTGGTATCCAGAAGGTCGATCGGTTTGGGGAGAAATGCTTGCTCCAGCACCTAGTTGGATCGACTTAATTTAGGAGGACTCACTCATGAAATTTACATCCTTAAATCGTTCTGCGTTGGCGAGCCTGTGTGCCGCTGCGCTGGCTGTCTCGTTTACCACAACAGCACAGGCCGACGGCCACGGTGGTGAAGTGCTATTTTGGTCAACGCAGGCTAAGCCGGTGGAAGAATCACAGGCCATGCGGGAGCAGGTGCTAGCTGATTCTGAAGTTAAGGTTGACTTCCAGGCCAATGACGGTGGCCCTTGGTTAACTCGTCTGCAGGCTGAAATCGAAGCTGAAAAAGGCACGATCGGCGTGTTGGGTTCACTGCACGGTAACTTCACCTCTATGCCAGGCGATCTGGTTGACCTGTCTGATGTTGATCTCGGTGACATTAAAGTCAACAGCACGTTTGCTGAGCTGGCGAAGCTGGGAACGGATGAGCAGAAGTATATGCCGTGGATGCAGGCGACTTACATCATGGCTGCTAACAAGAAAGCACTGGAATATTTGCCAGAAGGTGCGGATATTAATGCCCTGACTTATGATCAGCTGATTGCCTGGGCGAAGAACATGGCGGAGCAAACCGGTGGTTCTAAGTTTGGCTTTCCGGCTGGCCCAAAAGGTCTGAAGCATCGCTTCTTCCAGGGTTATCTGTATCCGTCATTCACTAATTCCGTGGTCACTAAGTTTGCGTCTGATGAAGCGGCGGGCGCATGGGAAAAATTCAAAGAGCTGTGGAAGTACACCCACACCGGCTCAACCAACTTCTCATTCATGCAGGAGCAGCTGCTGGCGGGCGATGTTTGGGTGGCGTTTGATCATACCGCACGCCTTGCGAATGCCTTCAATGAGAAACCCGATGATTTCATTGGCTTCCCCGCTCCGGCAGGCCCAACGGGTCGTGGCTTCATGCCGGTTATTGCAGGCGTAGCGATTCCAAAGACAGCACCGGACATGGAAGCTGCCAAGAAAGTGATCGCTTACATGCTGAGTCCTGAGACACAGCTGAAGACGCTGAAAGCAACTAACTTCTTCCCGGTTGTTGACGTTGAGCTGCCGGACGATATGCCGCCTGCGGTACGTCTGTCGGGTGCGGCGATTGCGGCTATGTCTGGTGCGGCAGATGCGAATCCTGGCCTGTTGCCAGCGGGCTTGGGTGATCAAGGCGGTAAGTTCAACCAGGTCTACGTTGATACCTTTGAGCGTGTGGTACTCGCGGGGCAGGACGTGAAAACCGTGTTGAACGAACAGAAAGAAGCGTTGCGTAAGATTATGAACGAGACGGGTGCACCTTGCTGGGCACCGGATGCGCCTTCTGAAGGGGCTTGTCCAGTTGACTAAGGCATAAGTCTTAAGCACCCTTAACTCTGGCCCCTCTTTCTTGTTATCTTTCTTATAGAATTAGGGGCTGGGTTCCCCGATATAAACAAGGGTCTCCCATTCTCTACGGCTGTAAATATACTGATGGAAGCCAAAAAACTCCCCTATCTCTTACTGCTGCCCGCGGCGCTGTTTCTAGCGCTGTTTTTTGTTTATCCGTTTTTGCTGGTCGCGTGGCAAGCCTTCAGTAACGAAGCGGGTTTCACGCTCGAACATTTCGAGACCATGTTGAGTCATTGGAAATTCCCGACGGCGTTTTGGAATACGATTTGGCTGGCGCTGGCGGTTGTGCCCATACAGCTGGCGATGGCGCTGTTTATGGCGACGTTGGTGAGTCGAATGGGCAAGGGACGAGATATTGTGCTGTATATCTGGACTATTCCACTTGGGATTTCAGATTTGGCAGCGGGAATTATTTGGCTGGCTATTTTTGAGCAGAGCGGCTTCCTTAACTCGATGCTTTATGGTTTGGGTATCGTCGAGCAGCCCGTGATGTTTTTGGGTTATCAGAGTCTCTGGGTCATTTTTATCGCCATTATGCTGGCTGAAATCTGGCGCGCCACGGCGATTATGCTGGTGATTTTAGTTGCGGGTATGGGTTTGATCCCGAAAGAATACGCTGAGGCAGCCGAGGTGTTTGGGGCCAGTCGCTGGCAGACCTTCCGCCGGGTGACGCTGCCTTTATTACGTCCCAGTTTACAGACCGCGCTAATCCTGCGGGTGATTCTGGCGCTGGAGGTCTTTGCGGTGGTGGCTGCGCTTAGTGGCACTAGTTTCCCGGTGCTAATGGGCGAGACCTATCGCTATCAGTTTGATTTGCAGGATGGCTCTGTCGCGGCGGCGATTGCGATGGTCATTTTGGCGGTGTCAGTGGTCTTTACCTTATTCCTGCTGCGCGTGTTGCGCGTGCCGAAGGGAGCGCAGATATGAATACGACACGGCCATTACAATACAGCCGCCGCAGCCGCTGGATTTTCTGGACTTCGGTGCTGTTGCTGTGTGCTTGGGTGCTGCTGCCAATTTATTTGCTGGTAGTGAATACCCTGTCTTCGCCGGAAGCGGTGACGCAGTTCCCGAAGCGTTTTGTGCCAGAAATGGATCTGACCAGCCTGGAATTTTTTGCCAGTTTCTCCGGTATTACTAAGGCGATGGTTAACTCGATTTTAGTGGCATCGGTGACGATGGTGCTGTCGATTCTGATTGGTGCGCCAGCGGGCTACGCGCTGTCACGCTTTGATTTTCGCGGCAAAGAAACGTTTCGGGTTTTGATTCTGATGACCCGTGCGTTTCCGCTGCCGCTGTTGGCATTACCGCTGGCGGTGATGTTTATCCGCAGCGGGCTGGACGATAGCATCTTCGGGCTGGCGCTGGTGCATACCATGCTGGCGATGCCGTTTGCGATTTTAATCACGTTCTCGCTATTTTCTGGGATTCCGATTGAGCTGGAGGAGGCCGCCTGGACGCTGGGCTGTAGCCGTTTTCAGGCATTTCGTAAAGTCGTGTTGCCTTTGATTTTGCCCGGTATTGCAGCCTCCGCTATTTTTGCGTTTGTGATTTCATGGAATGAGGTGTTTGCGGCTGCGGTGTTAACGATAGAGCATCGAACGCTACCGGCGTTTTTATTACAAAGCCTCGATGTGTCGCCGATGCACCTGAAATTTGCCGGTGGTTTTGTGCTGGTGCTGCCCGCGCTGATATTTATTTTTATGGTGCGTAAGTATTTGTTTGCCATGTGGGGGATTGCGAACCGATGAGGAGTTGTTACCGTGGCTGAGATACAAATTAAAGGGGTGGCTAAACATTTTGGCAGCTACCAGGCCCTACATTCCATCGATCTTGCGATTAGCGATCAAGAATTTATGGTACTACTCGGTGCCTCGGGCTGTGGAAAAACCACGCTGCTGCGCATTATCGCCGGACTGGAATCGCCGTCCAAAGGCGAGGTCTGGATTGGCGGTAAGCGCATCGATCACCTGCCGCCGCGAGAGCGTGGTATTGCGATGGTGTTTCAAAACTATGCGGTATTTCCGCACCTCACCGTGTTTGAGAACATTGCGTTTGGTCTGCGGATGCAGAAGCTGGACAATAAGGCAGTAACCGAGCGGGTCGAGCGCAACGCTGAGCTCATGCATATTGCGCCGCTGCTACAGCGCTATTCCGGCCAGCTCTCCGGCGGACAGCGCCAGCGGGTCGCAGTCGCGCGTGCGCTGGCGATGGAGCCGGATGTCATTCTGATGGATGAGCCGTTATCGAACCTTGATGCCCTGCTGCGGCTGGAGATGCGCGCCGAGCTGAAAGGCGTGTTGGCACAGAGTCGAACCACAACGATTTATGTGACCCATGATCAGGTTGAGGCGATGAGTCTGGCTGATCGTATCGCTGTCATGCATGAGGGACATATGGTACAGACGGCGAATCCCACCGAGGTGTACCACGACCCGGCCACGCATTTTGTCGGTAGTTTTATCGGTAATCCGCCGATGAATTTCCTGCGAGCGCAAGCACTAGGCAACGGTCAGTGGCAGGTCGCGGGCAAGTCCTTTACTGGCCCGGCGCAGCAAACCGGCAGCTTAGCGTTTGCGATCCGCCCAGAAAATTTGGAACCGGCTGCTGACGGTATTCCGGTGAGTGTGCGGGTGGTGGAACCGCTTGGGCCACATGTGCTGGTAACCTGTACCGTCGATGATAATCACTTGTTCCGCGCAGTGCTGGATAGCCGAACCACGGTTAAGGCGGGTGATCAGCTGCATTTAAACCCACAACCTGAATCTATCCGCTGGTTTGACACGGCAACAGGGATGGCGGTTTCAGCAAGGAATAAGCAATGAGTCAGGTTGATTTGTTTCAACAAGCCGCAGACATCCTGCACGAAAATGATCGCGGCCACTACACGATCCCCACTAAAGGCTTATACCCCTTTCAGTGGAACTGGGACAGCTGTCTCACGGCTTTGGGTATGGCCTGGCTGGATGAGGCGCGGGCGTGGACGGAGATTGATACCCTGTTTGTGCACCAGTGGGATGACGGCATGGTGCCGCATATTATCTTCCACGAGCCAGATGAGGGTTATTTTCCTGGCCCAGACGTGTGGGATGTGGGGCGAGAAACGCCAACCACCGGTATTACTCAGCCCGCAGTCGCTGGGTTTGCGGTTAAGCGCTTGTATGAACGCTGTCAGGATCGGGCGCTAGCACGCACGCGGGCCAGCGCATTGTTGCCTAAGATAGCGGATTGGCATGAGTGGTTTTATCGCTGCCGTGATCCTCAGCAAACTGGCTTGGTCGCTGTCTTACATCCCTGGGAAACCGGGCGCGATAATTCAATCGACTGGGATGTGCCGTTTGAACAGGTACCGACCGAGGGGGTTGGGCCATACACCCGACGCGATACGCAGCATGCAAACCCTGAACATCGCCCGACGCAGGCGCAGTATGATCGTTATATCTGGTTGGTACAGCACTTTCGGGCGCTGGGCTGGGATAATACCCGCCTGCATGATGCCTCACCGTTCCAGGTGGTTGATCCCGGTTTTAATGCGATTCTGCTACGTTCCTGTGCTGATTTGGCGACGCTGGCGGATGAGCTGGATATGCCTGCACTTGCCGCGCGGCAGCGTGCATTAGTGGCGCAGGGCTTAGCGGCGTTTAATACGCTATGGAGTGAACAGCACCAGCAATACCTGTGTCAGGACCGGGTGAGCGGCGAGCTAATTGACAGTTTGTCCAGCGGTGGCTTATTGGCGGTGTTTGCCGGTATTGATCGGACGCATGCGCAGAAGATTGCTCGCCGGATTGAGGTGCTTGGCTCACGTTGTTCCTATTTGGTGCCGAGCCATGATCCGGCTGACCCGCGCTTTGATGGGCGGCGCTACTGGCGTGGGCCGAGCTGGCTAATTGTGAACTATATGATTATGGACGGGTTATTGGAGCACGGGTATGAAGCAACGGCGGAGAAGATTTTGCGCGGCAGTCTGGCGCTGATTCGGGAAAGTGGCTTCGCGGAGTATTATGACCCGCTGAGCGGAGAGCCCTGTGGCGGTGGCCGTTTCACCTGGACGGCAGCAATGGTGCTGGAGTTTTTACAGCGCGACTAAGGTACAGTGCTTTCGCGCTACAGCTACCTAGCCAAAGGCAAGATTGGAGTCATTGAGCGCGTTGGCCAAAAATTGCAGTACCAATTCTGACCATAGTGGCGCCTTCGGCGATGGCCGCTTCCATATCGCCACTCATCCCCATCGACAGGGTATCGAGGGGCAAGCCGCCCTTAATTAAGTCTTCCTGTAGCTCACGCAGTTTGGCGAACACTTCACGCTGTTGAGTAAACACCTCACTCACCGCTGGAATCGCCATTAAGCCCCGTAAATTGAGGCCCGGCAGTTCAGCAATTTGTGCAGCTAACTCCGGTAATGCCTGCGGTTCGATGCCGGATTTGCTGGCTTCACCGCTGATATTGACCTGTAGGCAAATATTAATCGCGGGTCGTTGTTCTGGTTTTTGTTCGCTAAGTCTTTTGGCGATTTTAAGACGATCCACCGTATGCACCCACAGAGCAGTGGCGGCAATCTGGCGTGTTTTATTGGATTGCAGCGGGCCGATAAAATGCCAGTCAACGTGCTCAGCTGCTAGCAGCTCAGCCTTATTCAGCATTTCCTGTGCATAATTCTCACCAAAAGCGTACTGTCCAGCTGCTAGGGCAGCTTGGATGGCGTTCTCATCGTGGCGTTTACTCACCGCAAGCAGTTGCACGCTTTGGGGTGGGCGCTGGTATTTCTGTTCTGCGCGGCGAATTATTTGTCCGATTGTCTGGAGATTGTCACTGATCGTCATCGTTCGTGTTAACTTCTCTGGGTGCTTGGATTGTAGTTGACGCCTGGCTGAGGCTCACACTCAATAACTATTCTATAACCATCAATAATTTAAAAAAATAAACTATGGATATTACCCAACTTCTCGCTTTTGGCGTCAAAAGTAATGCGTCTGATCTGCATTTATCGGCAGGTTTACCACCGATGATTCGGGTCGACGGTGAAATGCGGCGCATTAATGTCCCCGTACTTGAGCACAAACAAGTGCACAGTATGGTATACGACATTATGAATGATAAGCAGCGCAAGAGCTACGAGGAAGATTGGGAATGCGATTTCTCTTTCGAAGTGCCTGCGATTGCCCGGTTCCGTGTTAATGCCTTTAACCATGGCCGTGGTGCGGGTGCGGTATTCCGTACGATTCCCAGTAAAGTGCTTACCCTGGAGCAGTTGGCGGCGCCGGGCATTCTCAGAAAAATTACTGACAAGCCGCGTGGGCTTGTACTCGTTACGGGCCCGACAGGTTCTGGTAAATCTACGACGCTAGCGGCGATGGTGGATTATAAAAATGATACGGATTATGGCCATATCCTGACGATTGAAGATCCGATTGAATTTGTGCATGAAAGCAAGAAAAGTCTGGTGAGTCAGCGCGAAGTGCACCGTGATACTAAGGGCTTTGAGAACGCCCTGCGTTCTGCCCTGCGTGAAGATCCCGACACTATACTGGTCGGGGAAATGCGCGATCTAGAGACGATTCGTTTGGCGCTCACCGCCGCAGAAACTGGGCACCTCGTGTTTGGTACGCTACATACCACAAGTGCACCTAAGACCATCGACCGAATTGTGGATGTGTTCCCAGCGGCTGAAAAAGAGATGGTGCGTTCTATGCTCTCTGAATCGTTGGAGGCGGTTATTTCACAAACGCTGCTGAAGAAAAAAGGCGGAGGCCGGGTTGCAGCGCATGAAATTCTGATTGGTACGCGCGCGGTGCGTAATCTGATCCGTGAAAATAAAATTGCTCAGATGCGTTCTGCGATGCAAACCGGTTCGGGTGACGGCATGAATACGCTGGATCAAGCCCTGCAAAGTTTAGTGATGAAGGGGCAACTCGATCGTATGCTCGCGCGTTCCAAGGCAGAAAACCCTGATGCTATTTAGATGGATTGTTTAGGGATAAACGGAGGGTAATATGGATCGTGACAGTGCACTGGGGTTTGTACAGCGCTTACTGCAGAAAATGTTAGAGGTAGGTAGTTCTGATCTGTTTATTACCATGGATGCAGCACCCTCAGTAAAAATTGATGGGCAGTTAAAGCAGCTGATCCCACACACACTCAATGAGATGACGGTGCGTATGCTGGTGCGTTCCGTGATGAATGACCATCAGCTGCGCGAATTTGAAGCCGAGATGGAATGCAACTTTGCCTTGAGTCTGCCGGGCGTTGCGCGCTTTCGTGCTAATGCCTTCACGCAGCGCGGCTGTCCGGGCGTGGTTTTTCGCCACATTCCATCAGAAATTCCGACGCTGAAAGAGCTTTCCCTGCCCCCGGTCTTACGTGATCTATCTATGACTAAACGGGGTTTGGTCGTGTTTGTGGGCTCGACTGGCTCAGGTAAGTCTACCTCATTGGCTTCCATGTTGGATTATCGCAATGAGCACTCCTACGGCCATATTGTAACGGTTGAAGATCCGGTCGAATTTGTTCATGCCCATAAAAATTGCCTGATTACACAGCGAGAAATTGGCTTGGACACGGTGAGTTACGAAGTGGCGCTGAAAAATACTTTGCGGCAGGCGCCTGACGTAATTTTAGTGGGTGAGGTGCGGGATCAGGAGTCGATGAGGTATGCGATGACCTATGCAGAAACCGGTCATCTGTGTTTAACCACATTGCACGCTAACAATGCTAATCAGGCGATTGAGCGTATTTTGAATTTTTTCCCTGAAGACCGGCGCGAGCAGCTGCTAATGGATCTATCGTTAAACCTTAAAGCGATTGTGTCGCAACGTTTGGTACGGACTAAAGACGAAAAAAGCCGCTTGCCTGCGGTTGAAGTGATTATTAATACGCCGCTGATGGCTGATCTTATCCTACGAGGGGATATTGCGGGCATGAAAGCGCTGGCTGCGGATTCGCGTAGACAGGGTATGCGTACCTTTGATCAGGCGCTGTTCGATCTTATTGAACACAAGAAAATTACTGTGCAGGAAGGGCTGCGCAATGCCGATTCGGTGAATGATCTGCGGTTACGCTTAAAATTAGATAGTCGTTTCTCTAAGGAGAATGATTTCTACCGGGGGACAGAGAAGTTGGAAATTGAACCTGTATAGGCAGATGGGTTTTCACTGTGGCCGCCGCTTAAAATAATTAATAAAGATAATAAAATTATGAGCAAGCTTGTTGACGACGAAATGAGAATTACGCCTTTGCTGCGCATAATGGAAAAGCGTAGGGCGTCTGATATCTACATGACCACCGGTGCCCACGTTTCGATTAAAGTGCGTGACCAACTACAGCGTGTGAGCCGCCATCCGATGAAACCGGGTGCTATCTTGCAGCTGGCTGAGGAAGTGTTGACTCCAGGTGAGATCGAGCGCTTCTTTGAACAGCGTGAGCTGAACAAGGGTTTGGCATTAAAAGGCATTGGTCGGTTTCGGATGAATTTGTATTTCCAACGGGGTGAGGTCTCTATGGTGGTGCGCCATATCCGTAGCGATATTGCCTCGCCCGATGTGCTGGGCTTGCCTAATGTGCTGAAAGAAATTGTTATGGGGCAAAACGGCCTACTGCTGTTTGTGGGGTCGACCGGCTCAGGTAAATCAACCTCGATGGCGTCGCTCATTCAGTACCGTAATGAGCGCCACTGCGGTCATATTTTGACGATTGAAGATCCAATTGAATATACCTTTAGTCACGGTGAGTCCATTGTAGGGCAGCGTGAAGTCGGTTTTGACACCTTAAGTTATGCCAATGCGATGCGTGAGGCGATGCGTGAAGCACCAGACTTGATTATGGTGGGTGAGGCGCGGGATGGTGAAACCATGGGAGCAGTACTGGGGTTTGCTGATACCGGCCATCTTGCTATTTCCACACTGCATGCGATTAATACGGTGCAAGCATTAGAGCGTATTCTGTATATGTTTTCCGGTGATAATAAGGCGCGGATATTGATGGATCTGTCGCTGAATTTACGCGCTATTGTAGCGCAGCGTCTTATTCCGTCGATAGATGATGAAGGTGTGCATCTTGCAGCTGAGGTGCTGGTGAATACGCCTTATACGGCTGAGCTGATTCGTAAAGGCAAATTTAACGAACTGCAAGAGGTGATTGAGAAAGGGGGTTCAAGTGGCATGATGAGCTTTGATCAGTCGCTTTATCAGCTTTATCGTGATAGAAAAATATCTAAAAACAGTGCGTTGGAATATGCAAGCTCGCGTAATAATCTGGAATGGCAGATGAATTTTGGCAAGGGCAAGGCCGATTCTACCGGCAACCTTGCTGATCATCTAGAAGATGCAGACGCCTATGAGGCAATGATTGAGGCGGCGGGTGGAGAGGGTTTTGAACAACCGCCAGCAGGGACCACAACCGTTCTGCCTGAGTTAGTTTAAAGGCTGGCTGCTTTCAGGCACCGACAAAAATTTTGAACAGCTTCAGTTTAGCGTGAGTGAAGCGGGGTATGCTTGTTGCGCTTATAAGCGTACTGTTCTAACAGTAGAAAGGATATATAGCCTGTATTACTAGCCAGAAACACGGGCATCAGTGCGACCTGGCCAAGGGCAAGGCAGGCATAGGCCGTCAGCATTAGCGGCAGCAAAACAATGCCCGCAATCGTGCGAGTGAAGTCTCTGCGCAGCGAGATTCGATCTACGATAAACCAGAATCGGTGAGTAAAGAATACCATGCATACCCAGGCGATTAAAAAATCTGTAGGGCGATAGAAAAATAACATGAGTGGTATCCACACACTGGCTAGCCAGCTGGCACTGCAAATCAACCGATAGGACAATAGTGTTGGCTGTTGGATACCGGGCAAATGCACACTTAAAAAGCCACAGGCTGTTGTGGTCAGCAGAACTGATATTTGATAGTCAGTGGTTAATGCGTAATACATAATGCCCGCCAACAAACCGATGCCGCTGGCCAGGGCATTTTGCATGAAAAAGCCCGTCATTTTTGGTCCCCAATTTATGGTATCGTTATCGTGTTGCCAATTATTTTATCTGTCTGCTGTGGTGTTTTTTACACCCCTAGCAAGTCTGTTCTTTGTGCAGCCCCAACGCAAGCCCAGTGCCCAGCTTAACAGCTTATTGGGTGCTGATAATACATAGACTGAATTAAGCTGTCTTTGTTCAGCCGATAAGCGCTGTTATTTTGCCCTTTGCACGAAAAAACCTCTGTTTGCAAGCAAATCAGAGGTTTTCGATTGGTTCGGCTGGAATTGAGTCTGGAGTCAGATACGATTAAATAAACGAGGAAATCGATTCTTAATCTACCGGCACGTTAACTCTACTTGTGGTATCTGCCATCACATAAAAATCCCGTTTATGGACTGCACCATCACGCCGTACGATAGCCCTATAGCGGCCTGGAGTAATAGACTTGAGTGTAAATGAGTGCCTTCTTGCGCGCTCGTAACGCTTTGTTGGATCATCGACCCGGTATATTTCCCAAGTGACAGGTTTAAAGGCCGGGCTATTGTCAATGGTCGCCACTAGACGTACTTCCGAAGATGTATTATCCGCCCAGGCAGCACATGCACCACTAAATCCCATTAGTAAGGCGGTGGTAGTGAGTAGTTTTGTGATGTTTTTCATGATTTCCTCCTTGATTGCATCGTTTCCCTGTTTGATGATTTTAAAAATTAATTATTTCCATAAAAAATTATTATTAAAATTCAAAAAAGCATGACTTTTAGTTAGAGTCTAAATTTCTGTTAAGGGTTCCAACATATAGAATCGTAAGTTTTTATATCGCGAATTAGGAAAACTGCTGAACATGCTCGCAATGCAAGTTCCTACAAATCCAGCCTTGTCATAATGTGCAAAAGATATAGTCTTCTTGCATGAGTTTGGTTTATGCGGAACCTTGCTGCACGCTGAATGCTATGAGCGCCTATAAAAGGCAGATAAAAGGGGGGAGGTTAGGGGAGTGGTACTCCGTGGGGAAACGTTATGTGAGTAGCTGGAGTGCTTACCCGCGCGAGTAAGCACTCTGTAAATATTACTGTGTAACTCGAAGACTTACCTGCACTCGGGGTCTCAGCCTTTCATGCGCGTCCCTGCATTGCTTTTGCCCAAAAAATCCGACACGATTACGCCACAGATTCATACGTTAAAACGCAGCAGAGGATTCTTATGCCCGTTCAACCCGCCAGCCGCATCCTACAAGACATCACCGTATTAGATTTAACCCGCGTCCGCTCCGGCCCTACCTGCGTTCGGCAATTCGCTGATTGGGGTGCCAACGTCATTAAAATCGAAGAGCCAAGCGATGACCCTTCCGGTGCCAGCACCCCGTTCGGCAAGCGTGATACCCCGGACTTCCAGAACCTACACCGCAATAAACGCTCTCTCACTCTGAATCTGAAGTCAGAAGGTGGTGTTGATGTATTCCGTCAATTGGTCAAACAGGCCGATGTCGTGGTGGAGAATTACCGCCCCGGCGTAAAACATCGCCTGGGTATCGACTACGAAACCCTGAAAAAAGATAACCCACGCATTATTTACGCCTCCATCTCCGGCTTCGGCCAGGACGGCCCCTATGCCGGTCGTCCCGGTTTTGATCAGATCGCACAGGGTATGGGTGGCCTGATGTCCATTACCGGTGAACCCGGACGTGGCCCGATGCGGGTGGGTATCCCTATCGCCGACCTGACCGCCGGATTATTCGCGGCACAGGGCGTGTTGCTGGCACTCTATGACCGCGAACGCACCGGACAGGGTCAATGGATACAAACCTCTCTACTCCAGGCTCAGATTGCCATGCTGGACTTCCAGGCCGCACGCTGGCTCATCGACGGTGATGTGCCAAAGCAGGCGGGTAACAACCACCCCACCTCTATACCCACCGGGGTGTTCACCACGCAAAACGGCCATATCAATATCGCCTGTGCGGGACAGGCAATCTGGAACCGTTTTAAGGATGTGCTGAAGGATCCACGCATGGATGAAGCGCGTTTCGCTGATAATGAGCAGCGCAGCGCGAACCGCGATGTTCTGAACGCCATCATCGACGAGAATATGGTGCAGCAAAACACCGAAACCTGGATAACACAGCTCAACGAAGCCGGTGTACCCTGCGGTGAGATCAACAACATTGACCAGGTTTTTGCCTCGCCGCAGGTAGAGCACTTAGGGCAGGCAAAGGCCATGCATAGCGAGATACGCGGGGACACTCATGTTGTCGGCCAACCCATCATTATGAGTGACGCTAAATCCGAGATTAGCCGCCCAACCCCTAACCTCGGCCAGCATACTGATGAAGTGCTCAGCGAACTGGGCCTTTCATCCTCAGCAATTGAAGAACTTCGTAAGCAGGGTGCGATATGAACATAGAACAACTCACAGAGCACGCCGAGGGTAAGATTTTATCCGGCGTACAGGATCAGGTCGGTTATCTGGTGATTAATAATCCGCAGCGCTACAACGCGATGTCGCTGGAAATGTGGGAAGCTGCGGCGGCGGCGATTGATGCGATGGCGGTTGATCCTGCGGTGCGCGTCCTGGTGGTGACGGGGACAGGGGGGAAGGCCTTTGTTTCCGGGGCTGATATTTCCAAGTTTGGCGAAGAGCGCTCCTCGAAAGAGGCGGTCGATCACTATGCCAAAGTGTCTGGCGGCTGTTACGACACCCTGGAGCATTTTCCGAAGCCGACCATTGCTGCGATCAAAGGCTTCTGTATTGGCGGTGGCCTAAATCTGGCGGTATGCTGCGATATGCGCATCGCTGAAGAAAAATCGCGTTTTGGCGTGCCTGCCGCGAAGCTGGGATTGGGCTACGGTTATACCGGCCTGCGCAGATTGGCAAAAATCATCAGCACCTCATCCATCATGGAAATATTCTCCACTGCCCGCCAATTTTCGGCGCAGGAAGCCTATGAGATGGGCCTGGTCAATCGGGTGTTGCCCAACACAATGTTTGATCACTACCTGAATGACTATACGGCCAGTATTAAGGGCAACGCACCGATGACGATTGCCGCAGTAAAAGCGGCGACGCTTGCCATCCATAAAAATCCAGAGGATAGAGACCTCTTGGGTATTGAGGCGATGGTGCAGGGTTGTTTTGGTAGTGCGGACTATAAAGAGGGGCAGCAGGCGTTTATGGAGAAGCGGAAGCCTAAGTTTGTGGGGGGGTAATGAAAAGCTCCACCCCCGGCCCCTCTTCCTTATAGAGGGTGTTGTAAAAGCCTAAAAGCAACCCCTCCCAGCCTCCCTAAGCGACGTTTAAAAAGCGAAACGTCCGAATCAAGGGAGGAGACAAGACGCTCGCCTGAAACGTTGGTGCAAAGCGAGGTTAAGCTCCCTTCCTTGATAAGGGAAGGGTTGGGGATGGGTTTTCTTTGCCTATTACGTCCTTTTCACATAGCGCACAAAAAAACTCCCAATCCAAACCGAGATAGACAGCCGCAAAAAGTGGTGCAGCGCCACTACGATCGGGTTGAAGTTAAGTGACATCGCGATCAGACTCATTTCCGCCAGTCCCGCTGCGGCAAAGCTGACAAACATCACGCCAAACCCGGCGGGCACGAAATGCATTAAAACGCCCGCAAACGCGGCGGCCAGCAACAGCAAAAGTGTTCCGCAAATGACCCCCATTTTTAAACAGCGCAATAACAGCTGGCGTGAGATACCGGAAAATTGTGCGCCAAGTGCCGTACCCACCATATACTGCGCGAGATGTTGCAACCATTCAGGAATATTGAGCGATACGACACCTGTCAACGTGAGGGCAAGGGTTAGGATTAACGGTGCCAGCAGGTGCGAAACCGGCATGCGGATAAAGCGCCCCAGAAACAAGCCCGTCCATGAAATGACGAGTACCAGAGCGATGTCCTGCCAATTATAGTGCGTGGAGGTGAGGGTTTTACCGGCGGCAGAACCGACCGTATTACCGCTGATAAACCAAAACAACAGTGGCACGGCGATTACTATCAGCACAATACGAATGAAGTGCTGCGCCGTCACAATACGCACATCCGCACCGTGCTCCTCCGCCAGGCTAATGGAATCCACCAGTCCGCCGGGCAGTGCGGCATAATAAGCCGTTAAGCGGTCGTAGCCGCCCCATTTGCGCATGATTGCATAGCTGCCGCCATGAGCGATCAGAATAAACGGCAGGAGTGCCAGCGCTGAGATCCAGAACTGCGGCAGTAAGGTCAGCAGCTCAGGGGTAAAGCGTGAACCAATCAGGGTGCCGATAATGGCGATGAAAATGAGGCGCACCCATTTTGATATTTTGGGTAGCTGTCGCGCGTCGCGTTCATAAAAAAGTACGAGCACTGATGCACCAAAAAAGCCGCCCAATAAAAAGGGCAACGGTGCAC
Source organism: uncultured Thiotrichaceae bacterium (assembly GCA_937925855.1). Taxonomy (GTDB): domain Bacteria; phylum Pseudomonadota; class Gammaproteobacteria; order Thiotrichales; family Thiotrichaceae; genus Thiolinea. The sequence continues at coordinate 52,413 of CALAMO010000006.1, read as the reverse complement.
CTATTGCATAGGCAGCACCGCCTCCGACTAATCCTGATAAAAAAATGAACAGATAGCGGTAATCCATTTAGCTAAAGCAGCCTACTATTTCAGTTTGATTCTTCGGAAAACGGCATACTGGGATTCCCTCCCTTGATAAGGGGAGGGTTAGGGAGGGGTTCGACGCCGTTAGCATTCCCTCCCATTAAGCCGATCGAGTTTACCCGTCAGCCTTCCTGCTCTTATACCCCGACCAACCCCGGAAAATCACCACTGCCGCTGCGATAATCAGGAAGATGGGTGCATAAGAGAACTTGCCCTGGTATTCAAAGTCGGTGAAGACGAACAGTCCGGTGTCCGAGATAATCATCGACTGGCGGAAGGCCTCCTCCATCGAGGAGGTCAGCACAAAGGCGATAATAAACGCCGCCGCCGAAAAATTGGTGCGTCGCATGGCGTAGCCGATGATACCAAAGAGCAGGGCGAAGCCAACGTCCCAGATTGAGGCGCGTGAGGAGTAGCTCGCCGCCAGCGACATCATAAAAATGAAGGGGTAGAGGTACTGCGTGGGCAGAATGGCGATCATTTTGCCGATATAAGGCGCCAGGAAGTAGCCGATAATGGCATAAGCGGCGATACCAATCAGGCCCGCAGCGAAGATGCCAAAGATAAACTCACGCGGGCTAATTAGCTGGCCGCCCATGAAGAGCGGCGGCTCATCCGCAAAGATAGTCGGGCCGGGCTGGAGGCCGTTAACGAGGAACATGCCGATTAAGACCGCAGCGATGGTGGAGCCGGGAATACCCAGGGTCAGCAGTGGAATCATGGACGGGCCGGATACCGCGTTGTTGGCGCTTTCCGGTGCGGCGATACCTTCCACGATGCCGGTGCCCCATTCTTCCTTATTCTTAGCTTTGCGCTTGCCCTCACCATAGGCCACAAAGCAGGCGACCGATGAACCGAGTCCCGGCATCATACCGATGAGCGAGCCGTAAATGGATGAGCGGAACATGAGCGGGAAGCAGCGTTTAAATTCGGGCCAGGTAAAGTAGTGTGCGGTTGGGTCGTCTACTTTTTCCGAAGCCATCGTGATCATTTTAATTTTAGCGGCTTTCTCAGCCTGAATAATGACCTCAGAAATCACAAACACGCCGATCAGCAGAGGCACCAGCGCCATGCCTGATTCCAGCTCTTCCACCCCCATGGTCATCTTAAACTGGCCGGTAATCACGTCTTCACCGATGAGGGCAACCACCGCACCGAACAACGTTGAGATAATGCCTTTGATAATGCTGTCGCCGACTACTGAGCCGATGACAATAAACGCCATTAGGTAGATGGCAAAGTTTTCCGGTGGGCCAAACTGACGGGTAAACGCCGCGATCGTGACCGCACCAAAAATCAGAATAATTTCACCAAAATAGTCGCCGAAGGCGGAGGAAACCGTCGCCGTTTTCAGCGCTTTCCCGGCACGCCCCGATTTTGTCATCGGATAGCCGTCCTGCATGGTGGCGGCGGAGGCGGCTGTGCCGGGGGTATTGAATAATATGGCGGCAATCGAGCCGCCGTAGCGCCCGGATTTACCGATCACATAAAGAAAAGCGAGACCCGCTAAGCCACCAATTTCATCGTTATAGGCGATAAGAATAGGCAGCATCATCGCGATGGCCGCTGCCGCCGTCAGACCAGGAAGCGCACCAAAAATAATGCCAACAATAGCGGCCAGGAAAACAAACCAGATGGCGTATTGGTCGCTGAACAGGGTGTTAAAACCGCCGATAATATCTACAAAAATTTCCATCGTTTAGTTCCCTGAAATCCAGCTGGTGTAAGGGCGTAAATCCAGCAGTGCGCCTTTGGGGTCGTTTAATAACATGACGCCCATAAACAGCCACTGGAAGACCATGGCCAGCGCAATGGCACCGACAATCATCTTAAGCCAGCTCCGCACTCCGAAGGTGTACAGCATGATAATAAACGTAAAAATGACCGCAACAAAATAGCCAAATGCCCAGAATAACGTCACAAACAAAACGCCGCTGCCAATGATCATAAAGATGCGGGAGACATCGCTCTCTAAGAAGCCGTAGCCTTCTTTCACCTCGCCTACCTTACCCATCCAGGCGCGTAGGGCTAGCCACAGCCCGCCAATCACGAGCGTAACCGCTAAAAACATCGGCATGGTTTGTGGCCCAATGGCTTCTTTGGAAGCCTTAATGGTGGTTGCCTGAAAAATAAAAAACAGCCCGATCAGAATAACCACGGCGGCTACGCCATATTCAACCTTGGTTTTGTAGCTGTCGTTGTCCATGTAGTTACCCCGTCAACATAGCTTGGTGAAATAAAAAGAAGGGCGAACACATAGGTTCGCCCCTACCCATGAACGCTGTGGGGGCAGACCGTATGTCTGCCCAGCTTTCACAGCACCCGTTCACCCGTTGTATCAACGGGTGCCAGAGAGTGTCCAGAGGGTGTTAAGCCGTTAAGCCTTATTGATTAGCAAGAATCTGCTTAACAACCGGCCCCATGACGTCGTACATCACGCCTTGCGCCGCTGTGGCATCAGCAGAATTGGTGTAGAACGAAGCCAGATCATTCTTACCCATGTAAGTCTTATAGCCTTTCACGCCCGCGATATGCTCGATGGCTGCACCGACGTCTGTCATGACCTCTTCAGAAACACCTTTCTTGCCGAACAGACACATCAAACCAGTGAACTCGATGCCATCCATACCCTGTTCTTTAAAAGTCATCAGGTCAGGTGCCATTGGGTCACGCTCTGCACCGGCAGAAGCCAGGGCGCGAATGTCAGCTTCAAAGCCAGGAATGGTGTTTACACCACCGAAAACAGCGTCAACTGACTGTGATACCAGCGCAGCACGGGCTTTAGAGCCGCCTTTAAACGGTACTTTTTTGTGCTTGATACCAGCGCTGTCAAAGAAGACGTGGCCGATAGTGGCGTGCATAGTGGCTGCACCGGAAGTACCCCAGGTAATTTCTTCGCCAGACGCTTTCGCGTTGTCGATAAATTCCTGCATGGTCTTGGCTTTATTAGAGGCATGTACCTGGAGTGAAGTGACCAGCTGAGACGCACAGCCCAGGTTTACGAAATCATCAGGAATGTGGTAAGGACGCTCGTCACCTTTAGCCAGTTCGCCCGCGATGAAAGTACCGATATTGATCATGTATAAGGTATGACCATCAGCATCTTCGTCCAATACAGCCTTTGCCGCTTTCTGACCAGACGCGCCGGGCAGGTTAACGATATAAGCAGGTAAGCCCTTCATTGTCGGGGCTTCGTGCATATAGGATGCGAAACCGCGTGCTGTGGTATCGGTACCACCGCCAGCAGAAAAGCCAACCATGATTTTAACCGGTTTTGCCGGGTAGTCGTCTGCAACCGCAGGGGTTACCGCTAGTGTTACAGCTGTGGCTAAGGAAACAGCCAGTTTCTTTGCGAAATGCATTGAGTTCTCCTCATTGATATGGATATTAAATTGCCCGCATTACCCATAGCATTTAGCTCACGATGAGATGGCTATGCTCCTCCGGACAATGTAGGGTAGACCCTATCAGAACCTGTAGTAAAGTTACAAGTAATGGAGGCCATCATGTCACAATCACACCCCTATAAAGACTTAAAAGTCGTTGACTTTACACATGTTTTGGCTGGCCCCGCCTGTGCTTATTACCTCGGATTATTAGGCGCTGATGTCATTAAGGTGGAATCAGTGCGTAAAGGCGATGCGATCCGCCATCGCGGTGGCACCGATAAAGTGGGAGCGAGCGTGGGTATGAGTACGTCTTATCTGACGCAGGCGGCGGGCAAAAAATCGGTAACCCTCGATCTGGAGTCTGAGGACGGTATGGCCTTATTCCATCAGCTTTTAGCGCGGGCCGACGTGCTGGTTGAAAACCATGTGCCTGCGACTATGCGGCGTTTAGGACTGGACGAAAACACACTGGCCAAACGTCATCCCCACCTTATTCATTGCGCGATGACGGGCTATGGGCGGGGTGGGCCACAGGAAAACACGGCGGCCTATGATGTGAATATCCAGGCGGCCTGCGGTTTAATGGATGCCACCGGCACGGCGGACAGCGGCCCCATTCGCACGGGTGCGCCGGTGTTGGATTATGCCACGGCGCTGGCGGCTAGTTTTGCTATCTCCGCCGCTTTGTTTGAGCGCTCGACTAGCGGTAAGGGCAATTTCATTGATGTTTCGATGCTGGAAACCGGCTTGAGTTTAATGAGTTCGACGGTGACGGATTACCTGAAAACCGGTAATGCGCCGCAGCGCCGGGGTAATCTGGCTAACAGTCGCTCACCCGGTGCGGGCAGTTTCCCCTGTGCGGTAGGGGTGATGTCGCTCGGCGTTAACGAAGATAGCCATTTTGTCAGTTTAGCGCGGGCGTTAGGTCGGGCAGACTGGTTAACAGATGCGCGCTTTGCAGACCGCCCCGCCAGAGTGGCCAACGCGCCGGAACTGGCTGTGGCGATTGAAACGGAGCTTGGCAGGAAAACGGCAGAGGAGTGGGAACCCATTTTGCAAAGCGCTGGCGTGCCGTGTGCCCGGCTGCGTAGTTTACCGGAGGCATTGGATTCTGAGCAGGTGCAAGCGCGTGGCTATGTGCAAAGCCTTGCTGATGGCAATCGGGTACCGACGCTGCCGTTTCGTTTGGGTGGCGTCGCCGCATACGTGCCCAAGTCGCCCGCGCCTACGCTTGGTGAGCATAGCGCTGAGATCAAGGCAGGTTTAGGGGAGTGAATGTGGCGGGATTTGACATCTAACTTAAAATTTTTATTTTTGATGGGATAAATAAAATATCGTAGCGCCTCTTAATTTTACTACTTTCAACGAAACCTTCTTTGTCGATGAGTTCAATGGCAACATAAGTTATTGCTGACCAAGAAAAAATAAAAAGCAAGATGTGGTAATGTTTCAAATCAAAAAAGATCGATGAAAATGAAAATAAAATTGCTAAAAAAATCATTAAACAAAAAATTCGTTTTTTATTTGTAATAATTTCTTGAATGATTTTTTCTGAAATAAAATTAATTTTGTTGTTAGCGTCTAAGTAAAAGCATTCTGTCTTTTTTAAAGGGAACTGGAGTCGTTTGAGTAAAAAAGAAAATCCCACCTCATAATTTTCAGAAAAATCTAAATAGTTAAATCTTCTCAGTCTATAAGGAATGTCACATTCTTCTTTTATCACTGGCAGAATTTCCTTGCCTTCATCTCTTGCTAAGTTTAATTCATCAAGAACATTTTCAGAATTTGAAGAATTTAATGATACAATTAAAATAAAGTATTTGCATTTTCTAATGGCTTGATGGATGGACTTATCCCAGAGCATCCCGGCCTCTATATTGCTATCCATCCAAACCTCGCTTCCACTTCTTATTAAGTCGCTATGAATTTTGTTTGCAAAAACCTTGTCCTCTCTGGAATAGCTAATAAAAATTTCACTCATAAAATAGTCTCTAGTTCAAAATTTCGTTACCAATAAATATATTTTCATTTGAAAAGTCATAATTTTTGCAAAAATCAATGACTTTCTTGTCGCATTCATCATGAGGTTTGCCATCACCATTTCGATCAGTATTGAAGCCTGTGACCTTCCAAGTATATGGCTCAGGATGCTTGTTTTTAGATAGTCTAAATTCATTATATGAACACCAGCGCTTTTTGTTTTCTAAATTTTCCATCCCCAGAATTTTTCTTCTATTTGATAGCCAGGATTCTTGCCTGTCGTAACAAATGTCCAACTCAATATATACAAGGCCGTTATCTTTTTTATTTAAATGATTAGATCCATTATGTAAGGCATAAAAATTTGCTTTAATTATTTTGAATTTTGATACTTCAAAATCCCAAAATTTTCCAACATCTTCCCAATTAATGCCAGACGCTTCTATTATTGTTTTGTCGACTAGTTTCTCCATCTTGGCAAGATTCACCAACGAAGCATGATAATAGAAATCCTCAATTACTGTTGTTGGACTTGCGACATCTAAGCCTAAACATCTCTCCATCCTATAATCAGATGAACATCTATAAAAAGAAAAAAGCCCCTTGCCAAAAAAATCTCTTGTCAAAGATATAGATATAGAGATTGCAAGAAAAATAAAGAAGAGTTTCTTAATATCCATGGAAATATTTTTTGTAAATGAGAGGGTTGTATGGTTTTATATTAAGATAATGAAAATTATCACAAAATGTCCTGGGGTGACTTGTCTGATATGAAAAGTCCAAAATTTTTCATAAGTGCTTGTTGCTGTAAAAAATTTTAATGCCGAGATTGTAGATTGTGCCTTCGTGGGTTAAATTAGTCAACGATAATCGATGGTTTATTTTTTGCACACAAAGAGATTGTTGTAGTGCACAGAGCTCGTGTTTACCCAGTGTGCTGTTAACCCGAAAACCAAATGCCTCCTATGTTGTGCAAACACCCGTACCGTGGGCACGGTATTTTCCGCTCATCAAGAAGCTTGCTTATGCCAAGAGATATCAACCTTACGATGGTTAACCACACAATCCCGTAAGTAAAGATTAATCAGGCTTTGATAGGGAACACCCGATTCCACAGCCATGCCCTTAAAGTAATCAACAACATCTTCAGTTAAACGCATCGTTACTGATTTCTTCAATTTACTGGCATAGGGGTTCTTTCGGGACTGTAACTTTGAAAGATCGTATTCTTCTTTCATAAATTCACCTTGGGTAAGATTTTCGTTCATTTATAGTCGCAGGACGCGCTGAGATTATCCGCAAAACATCGCCTTCTTCTCGCTCACAATGACAGACCATCAACACCTTCGACTGGCTGCTCATGCCCAGTATAAGAAATCGATCCTTCTCGAACCAGCTATTAGCTAACAAACCTATGCTAAGCTATATCAGTCAACACTCAGGTCTGTCAGATCATGCAAAAATACTTTAACACCGCTGGGCCGATTATTCCTGAAGACCATTATCACATTGATCGGCTGCATCGTCTGGATTGGGAAGAAGTCCAACACCTCATCGCCAGCAAAAAATATTTTGTACTGCGCGCCCCCCGCCAAACTGGCAAAACCAGCACGCTACTGGCGATGATGGAAACACTGAACGAGACCGGCGAATATCAGGCGCTGTACGTCAATATTGAAGCCGCACAGGCCGTGCGCAATAATGTGGGTGAAGGTGTACAGGTAATTTGCGAAGCACTGGCCGGTAGCGCCGCCGTATATGGCGTGAAAACCGACTTAACCGTGATCAACCGGCAGCTGTTTCGTGACCAAAGTCCAAGTGGCGCGCTCACAAAACTATTAACTCAGTGGGCACAACTCAGCGATAAACCTGTTGTATTAATGATAGATGAGGTGGACGCACTGGTCGGTGACACCCTGATTTCTCTGCTCCGCCAGATCCGTGCCGGTTATGCGCAGCGCCCAAAAGCTTTCCCGCACAGTATTGTCTTGTGTGGTGTGCGCGATGTCCGTGATTACCGCATCCACACTTCAGACCAGGAAATTATTACCGGCGGCAGCGCGTTTAATATCAAGGCAGCGTCCCTGGTGATGGGTAATTTTAGCCCTGAAGCAATACGCGCGCTGTTGCAACAACACACCGATGCCACCGGGCAAACCTTCGCAGATAGTATTTTCCCGGCCTTGTGGGACGACACCTCCGGTCAACCGTGGCTGGTTAATGCGCTTGCTTATGAAATGACCTGGGCAGACCGCGAAATGAGAGATCGCAGTCTGCCGATTACTGAAGAACGCTATCAGGCCGCCCGCGAGCGCCTGATCCGCTCCCGTCAAACCCACCTGGATCAACTTGCTGACAAATTACGCGAACCACGGGTCAGTCAGGTAGTCGCCGCGATTCTGGCGGGCGAAGACCAGATTGACCTTATCCGCGATGATGATTTGCAATACGTCGCCGATCTAGGGCTGATTACGACACGCCCCTCCATCGCCGTCAGCAACCGTATTTACCAGGAGATTATTCCGCGTGAGCTGACCTGGGTTTGGCAGTCAGGTATTCCGAATCAGGAGACCGCCTGGTATGTATTGCCAGATGGTCGTATGGATATACCCGCACTACTGCGCGCTTTTCAGCAATTTTTCCGGGAAAATTCAGATATTTGGCTACAGGGTTTGCCGTTTAAAGAAGCAGGGCCACAGTTAATCCTGCAGGCCTTTTTACAGCGCATTGTGAATGGTGGTGGTCGGATTAACCGTGAATATGCCCTGGGGCGTAAATACACCGATTTGTTGCTGGAATGGCCGCTGGATCAAGAACGCGGGTTTTATGGTGAAGTGCAACGTGTGGTGTTGGAATTGAAAATTCTATATGGCGGACTGGATAACACCATCAATGCGGGCGTGCAGCAGGTGGCTGATTACGCCCAACGTTGCGGCAGCGAAGAAGCTTATCTGTTGATATTTAATCGTGACCCAGCGGTGAGTTGGGAGGAAAAAATCTGGCATAGAACCGGGTTCAAAGTAGGTGATCTACCTATTAGTGTGTGGGGAAGTTAATGTGCCAGCAGGCACAATACACCTGCTCATGCCGTCAGCCACTGCTTTTGTTTTAACCAGGGGCTGACCCGATAACGCTCACCCGCATAATAAGCGTCCAGGTGCGTTAAGAGTTCAACCACGGCACCAACCGACCAGTCGGCCAGCCATTCAAATGGCCCCGCCGGATAGTTAACCCCCAGCTTCATGGCCGCATCCGCCGCCTGTTCAGTACACACACCCTGCTGCACCGCATCTGCCGCCTCATTAATCAGCATCGCCAGGGTGCGGGCAACCACCAGGCCCGGTGCATCAGCAATGGCCTGTGGAGCAAAACCGAGCACCTGTAACCAAACCGGTGCGGTTTGCGCCCAGCGTTCAGAGGCACGGCCTGAAATTGCCCACGCTAACACAGGGTTTTCTGCAAAACGCACCGGTAAATCAAAGACGGCGACCTCGCTTCCCAGTTCAGTCGCGGTGCGGCCATCGGTTAGGCGTAACTGCGCACCATCAACCGCTAAACCCTGCCAGTCACTGGCTGTCACTTGCTCATAGCGGTAATCCTGCCTGTCCAGGGCTGCCAGAATGTGCTCAGCCACCGCCCCAGAGCCATGCACCTGTATGGTATGCGCACGCGGCAGGCTCTCCGGCGCAGCCATCTCGATTAAGACGGCATTCGTAGCACCGTCGCGGTAATCATAAAAACCCTGCTTCGATTTACGCCCCAGTAGACCACCGTCCACCAGCTCACGCTGTACCAAAGACGGCACAAAGCGCTTGTCATAAAAATTAGCGGCGTAAACCGATTGAGTCACCGCAAAATTAGTATCGTGCCCAATTAAATCGGTTAACTGACACGGCCCCATGCGGAAACCGACCGCGCGCAGGCAGGCATCCAACACACTAGGTGTACTGGCCTGTTCCTGTAACAGGGCTAAGGTCTCAGCATAAAACGGGCGGGCAATACGATTCACAATAAAGCCGGGGGTTGAACGTGCATACACCGGCACTTTGCCCCAGCGGGCTGATAGCTCAAAAATCCCCTCCGCCACCGTGGGTGAGGTTTGCAAACCGGAAACCACTTCCACCAGTTGCATAATGGGTGCCGGGTTAAAAAAGTGCATCCCCACTAGGCGTTCGGGGTGCTGCATGCCATTGGCGATGGCGGTGACTGAGAGCGAAGAGGTATTCGTCGCCAGCACACAGTCAGCGGCGACCACGCCTTCTAAATCGTTGAACAGCTGCTGTTTAACGCCGAGGTTTTCCACAATGGCCTCCACCACCAAACCCACCGCTGCGCAATCCGCCAGGCGATCGGCAACGCGGATTCTGCCAAGGCTTTCCGCCGCTGCCGCCGCCGTGATTTTGCCTTTGCCAACCAGCTTATCAAAGGTCGCTGACAGCTTGGTAATAGCCTGCGCCGCTGCTCCCGCGCCGACATCATAGAGCAGCACCTGATGCCCCGCCTGCGCGGCAATTTGCGCAATGCCCGCGCCCATAATGCCCGCACCCACAACCAGCACAGTAGCCTCATTTAATGTCTGACTCATTGCCTTAATCCTTGGGCACCCAGCTAGCTGGGCGCTTAGCCAGGAAGGCGTTAAAGCCTTCTTTGGCTTCATCAGTACCACGCACCCGGCTGATGGTTTGAGCAGTTAGCTCGACCACTTCATCCGTAATAGGCCCAACTTCCAGCTGGCCGAATAATAGTTTAATTTCACGCTGGGCATTGGGGCTGCCGGCCAGTAATGCTTTGAGCGTGGCATCGATGGCGTCATCCAGCGCCGCGAGCTCAGCGACTTCCTGCACTAAGCCGATGCGTAAGGCTTCCGCAGAACGAATTTGCGTGGTGGTTAAGGCAAGGCGTTTCGCCTGGCGCTTGCCTATGGCATTGGTGACATGTGGGCCAATCACTGACGGCAGAATACCAAACTTAGCCTCACTCACCGCAAAGCGCGCATTATCCGCCGCAATCGCAATATCACACGCACACACCAAACCGACACCACCGCCCAACGCAGCGCCCTGCACCCGGGCAACAGTGGGCTTGGCACAGCGCTCGATCCCAGCCAGCACACCGGCAAACACCCGGGCATCTGCCAGATTCCATGCCTCAGAGGCTTCACTGGCGCGCTGCATCCACTGTAAATCAGCACCGGCGCTAAAGTGCTTGCCCGCACCCGCCAACACAATCACCCGTACGGCTTCATCCTGCTCCAGCTGCTCAAACGCCTCGCCCAGTTCTTTGATCATGATGTCATCGAAGGCATTAAATACATCGGGGCGTGACATGGTCACTTGTGCTACGCCAGCGGTTCTAGTTGACACGGTTAGCGTTGTCCATGTGCTCATCAGTAGGTCTCCAAATATAAGGCGAACGTAGAGATTACCTTAATCCAACACCTCGCAGTACTAGAAGCGTTAATCATCGGCACAGAAGATGATAAAGACCTGACTGAGATCAAAGTATTTTGTTATTCTCGAAGGCGCGGCTAATGTGAATCAGAGCGTTTTAAGCTATGCCTGCTAGAGGCCTGGGCGTTTAATGCGGTGTACATAGCCATCCAAAACTGGAAATTTTACCGATGTCAAAACAACAGACCCTACAATGCGCCCGCGATTTCTTTGATAACGGTGATTTCCTTACGGGTTTGAATACGTTAATTGGCCTGCGCACGGAGTGCCAGGATCCAGAAAAAATGCCGGTTCTATACGACTATGTTAGCACGGCCATCCCCCGGATTATTGAGCCGCTGGGCTTCACTTCGACAGTTTATACCAATCCGGTAGCCGATGGGCCACCGCTGATGATTGCTGAGCGACATGAAGGCCCTAGCCTGACGACCGTACTGATCTATGGGCATGGCGATGTCGTGTTTGGTATGGAAGGCAAGTGGCAGGATGAGATGGATCCCTGGGCCGTGACTGAAAACGGTGCGCGCTGGTATGGGCGGGGCACGGCGGATAATAAAGGCCAGCATTGGACTGCGCTGGCGGCTTTGTCCTGCCTGCTGAAAACCGAGGGCAAGCTGGGTTTTAATGTGAAGCTGCTGCTGGAGATGGGAGAAGAGGTTGGCTCTCCCGGTTTACGCGAATTTTGTGCGGCTCAATGTGCGGCCTTACAAGCCGATGTTTTACTAGCTTCCGATGGGCCTCGCTTGCGGACCGATCGTGCGTCGCTGTTTATGGGCTCGCGCGGTGGTCTCAATTTTTACCTGAAAGCCAGATATCGTGCGGGTGGGGTGCATTCCGGTAATTGGGGTGGCGTGGTCAAAGACCCAGGTATTCGGCTGGCGCAGGCCATTGCAACCATTACGGACGCCAATGGCAAAATACAGGTCGCTGCTTGGCGACCTACGCCGCTACCCGCAGTCATTCGGGAGGCTTTACAGGATTGTCCGGTGGGTGGGCCAGAAGAAGGGGTTTTGGTCGATGAGGATTGGGGTGAACCGGGATTGACGCCAGCGGAGCGCTTGTATGGCTGTAACAGCTTTGCGGTGCTGACCTTATCCTGCGGCAATCCTACTAAACCGGTCAACGCGATTCACGGTGAGGCCAATGCGCTGTGCCAGCTGCGATTCATTGTCGGCTATGCACCGGATCAGATGCTGGCTCAACTGCGCTGTCATTTGGATGAACACGGTTTCGAGGATATTGAAATTGAACAGCAGGGTACGGCGCTATTCAATGCCACCCGCATGGATCCCACCCATCCCTGGGTTAATTTTGTCGCAGAATCGATTGAAAGCACTATTGGTCAGGCTCCGGTGCGTTTGCCTAATTTGGGCGGTACCATTCCGAATGATGCTTTTTCCGAAGTACTGGGCCTGCCGACGGTGTGGATACCGCATTCGTATCCGGGCTGTGCGCAGCATGCGCCGAATGAACATGCGTTAAAGCCGTTGCTGCGTGAAGGGTTGGAAATGATGGCTGGGCTGTATTGGGACATTGGGTTTTCAGAACACCGTGACCCCAGCCTCAGTACAAATCGCATCTAGCGGTACATCCCAGGCCTGTCTGGCTAACTGTTCGACCCGTTGAAATTCGTAGGCCATGCCAGTGAGATGGGGTTTGCGTGCATAGCGTCTGTTTTGTTTGAAGGCAAAGCTGCGGTCATAAAACCCCCCACCCATGCCGAGGCGACTACCGTTTGGGTCGAAGGCTAATAGCGGGGTGATGACTAAATCTAGGCTGTGCGCCGCTTTGATTTGATTGCGTCGGATCAGCGGCTCGGGAATATTAAAACGGTTATTTTTAAATCTTGTGCGTTTATCCCAGCGCACAAAAACCAGGCCATGGGGCTTATAAGGCGATAATACCGGGAGGTAAAAGGTTTGGCGCGGATTTGCGTGCTGGCGCAGTTTAACCGGATCTGCTTCGCCTCTAACCGGTAGATAAAGCGCAATATGACGTGCGGCGCGGAAAGGTGCGGAGCGCTGTAGCTGGCGTATCATCTGCGCGGACTGGCGCTGCTGTTGCTGCTGAGATAGGCTGGCCCGCTGCTGTTTAAGCTGCTTGCGTAATGCGGTTAATGCGGGTGGTGTCATAGGGCGTTAGTTGAGGCAAAACCACAGGCTAACGGGCTGAGAGGCTATTGGCAAGCCTCTCAGCGCCGTGCGTTGAACGTCGTAACGCTGAGTGTGGTGTGCTGCTGCTATGCTGGGGGCATTGCGTTCAACACCTGTAGCAGACGACCGGCATGCTCACGCGGCAGAACAATGCGGTTTGAATAGCGCGGTGTGGTGACCCCAGTGCGGAAGCAGGGGTTGAGCTTAGTCAGTTGGTTGGCGGGTAAACCAGCACGACGGGCGGCTTCTCGCAGATTAATGGGTTTATTAATGCGCACCTGCATGAGCTGGGCCTGATCCGGCGTGGCTGGGAGTCTGATGCCATAGCGCTGCGACTTGCTTAACAGTTCTTTAAAGGCGAGTAAGCGTGGCACATAGTTCATGGTTTCGCGCGGCAGCGAGAGATTCCAGTAGTCCGTCGGGCGGCCTTTGGCGCGAGCTTTTCTGACGGCACGGTGCACACAGTTTTCTCCACAGTTATAAGCGGCCAGCGCCTTTAACCAGTCGCCGCGAAATTCCCGATGCAGCTTTTGCAGGTAGTTCAGTGCAGCCCCAGTGGCGGCGAAGGGGTCCATGCGTGCATCATAGCTGCGATTTTGTTGCAGGCCGTAATTGCGGCCGGTAGAGGGAATAAACTGCCATAGGCCTGCCGCGCTGGCGTGTGAGAAAACATCCAGCTTAAAACCACTTTCTACAAACGGTAATAAGGCGATTTCTGCGGGCATACCCCGCCGATTAATTTCTTCAATAATCATATGCAGAAAGGTATCAGCACGCGCTGACAGCACGCTCATTTGCCCAGGGTTACGGCCATAGGAGCGGATAAATTTTTTCACCCGTGGATGAGATGAATAATCTGGCATGTTAAAGGTATTAAAGACCCGGTGCCATGCGGTTTGGTTTTGGCGGTGAAGACTGCGGTTAGGCTGGGCGGGAGTTTGACTAAAGGCAGCACGCTGAAAACGCACATTGCCACGCGGTAAGCGCTGCGCGGGTTGGGCGTGGGCGCTTGGTCGCTGCTGATAATGAGTGGTGGGTGCGAGCTGATTGGTATAATGTTCGACCGGTGCTGCGGGCGGTATATAAGGTATGAAAAGACCGTTTTGCGCCTGTGCCCCGGCTGTGCTCAGCAGTAAAACACACGCGCTAGCAGTTCCCGCCAGCCGACGAAGGTGGTAGTGTTTACCCATGATGTTGAGATCCCCGTTATTATTTTTATTATTATGGTTACAGCAGTACCTTGCTCGTCTTGATTGGAATAATTGATTTGGCCGCGACGAGGCTTTAGGTTTAATCTCAAGTTTAATGGCTAAAGTGTTGATTGATCCTGAATGCTTCGTGTTGTTTTTAGCGGCATAAGCCATCTTGGGGCGCGGTCAGAAGGGAAGTGGATATAAATAAAGAAGTGGATACCAGTAAAGCCGATCCGAGCGCAACGCCTGCTGCACTAGCTAGCCGCGCAGCCTGCACACAAGAAACACAGCGCTGGTATCGTTCAGCCTCTGGGGTGGAGGCTGCCCAGGGTGTACAGACCGCAGTGGCTGAAATGAGCAGCGAAGTATTCGGCTACTATGCTGTACAGCTGGGCGAGCTGGCGCAGCAGTACACCTTATTGCAGGACTCACGGATCAGCAACTGTTTTACGGTGGCGACTGTGGCCTCGGCTGAGGCTGCGGATTTGGTCGCTGATGCGGCCGCCTTGCCACTGGCATTCGATAATATTGATTTAGTGGTGGCGAGCCACGTTCTGGACTGTGCGCATGACCCGCACCAGATTTTGCGTGAGATTGAGCGCGTGCTGGTGCCAGAAGGACACTGTATTCTGATTAGCTACAATCCGTTCAGCTGGTATGGCCTACGTTTGGGGTGGAAACGTTTGTGTCGCCAGGGCGCGCCGACGCTTTATACCTCGTTTCGCTTGAAGGAATGGTTTACCGTACTGGGTTTTGAAGTGCTGGAGATCCGTACCACCGGCTTTCGGGCGCGCACTGAGGCTCCAAAACGCTTCTGGTGGCTGCGCTTGCTACCGATGTTGTTGACTCATTATCGCCGTTTATTTGGGAATGTGCGCTTGATTCATGTGCGCAAAAAAGTCTCTAAAATGACGCTGATTAAGTCGAGTCGCCGTGCCCAACCTTTGCTTAAGCCAGGGATGGCTGTTAATGGGGGCAGCGTCGGTAAGCGCATTAACAAGACGATAAATAAGTCGATACTACCACCACACAGTAAACCGCAGTAAACAACCGGATCATACCCCGTGAAAACAGTAGAAATTTATACCGATGGTGCCTGTCGTGGCAATCCCGGCAAGGGTGGCTGGGGCGTTTTGTTGCGCTCCGGTGAGCGTGAGCGTGAGCTCTACGGCTATCAGGCGCAAACCACAAATAATCAAATGGAGCTGATGGCGGCCATTCAAGGTTTGGAGTCACTGACACAACCCTGTGAAGTGATGCTGATGACAGATTCAAAGTACGTCATGCAGGGCATCACCGAATGGATTCACGGCTGGAAGCGCCGGGGCTGGAAAAATGCCAGCGGTCAAGCGGTGAAGAATAAGGAACTTTGGCAGCGCCTGGATGCGGCCCGCACCGAACACCGCGTTGATTGGCGGTGGGTGAAAGGTCATAGCGGCCACGTTGAAAATGAACGGGCCGATGCGCTGGCCAATAAAGCGATCGATGAGCAGGCTTAGGCCGCGCGGCGCGCCATTGTTTGGACTGAGTCCAAGCTGTGGGCGTGTGCCGTTAATGCAAGCGCTATTTTTTGAATCAGGCCGTTAGGCAACACCGAGGAGCATCATGTCACGCCAAATCATTCTGGATACAGAAACCACTGGGCTTGAGCCGAAAGAGGGCCATAGAATCATTGAAGTTGGCTGTGTCGAGATGATTGACCGCCAGCTGACCGGCAATAATTTCCATCAGTATTTGCAGCCGGATCGTGAGATTGACGCCGGGGCGATGGAAGTGCACGGCATCACGCCTGAGTTTCTGGCGGATAAGCCGCGCTTTGTTGATATTGCTGAGGATCTGGTCGCCTATCTGACGGGGGCAGAGCTGATTATTCATAATGCGCCGTTTGATATTGCCTTCTTGGATCATGAGCTGAACCGATTGGCCGCTGGTTTTAAGCGCATGCGCGATTATTGTCAGGTGATTGATACCCTGGTGATGGCGCGTGACCTATTTCCGGGGCAGCGTAATTCCCTGGATGCACTCTGCAAGCGCTATGAAATTAATAATGCGCACCGCACTTTACACGGCGCGTTATTAGACTCAGAAATCCTGAGCGACGTTTATCTGGCGATGACGGGCGGGCAGGTCAGTTTACTGCTGGGGGCGAAAGAAGATAATGTGGGCGGCGCACAGCAGCCGGGCAGCATTAGACGGATTACCCTGGACACGAGTGCTCTACCGGTGATTAGCGCGAATGAGGACGAGCTGAGCGCCCACGCTGAGCGGCTGGCGGCGATTGAACAAGCCGCCGGGAAATGCCTGTGGGCTGAAGCATAGACCCGACTCTCGATGTCTGTCAGACTGGGCTTGACTCAGCTCTGATCCATCTTGCCCCAGGTATCACGTAGGCCAATAACGCGGTTAAAGACCTTGTGTTCTGCTGTGCTGTATTGAGCATCGAGGGTAAAATAGCCTTGGCGTTCAAACTGGTAGCGCTCATCGGGCGGAGCGGCGGCCAGCCCGGCTTCTGCTTTGCAGCCCGTTAAAATGTCTAGGCTATCCGGGTTGATGTGCTGGAGAAAGTCTTTGCCACCCGCATCGGGGGCAACGTCGGTGAACAGGCGGTCATACAGGCGTACTTCACACGTCAAGTTATCATGTGCCGCTACCCAGTGAATAACGCCCTTGGGTTTGACGCCATCCGCCGGGTCATTGCCAACGCTATTTTCGATAATCCGTGCGTGAACTTCAACAATATTGCCAGCGTCATCTTTGAGCGCTGCGTCTGCCTCAATCACATAAGCATTGCGGAGCCGCACCCGCTTACCGATGACCAGTCGTTTGTACTTTTTATTGGCTTCTTCCCGAAAGTCGTCCTTTTCGATCCATACCTCGCGCCCAAACGGCATGTTGCGCAGCGGCATATCATCACGCTGCGGATGACCCGGCGCGGTCATGATTTCGGTCTTATCTTCCGGGTAGTTAGTGAGTACAACTTTGAGCGGCTGTAGCACGCACATGGCGCGTGGCGCGTGTTTGTTCAGGTCTTCACGCAGGGTAAATTCCAACATGCCCACATCGACGATGCCGTTCACCTTGGTCACCCCCGCCAGCTCACAGAAATCGCGGATTGATTTTGGGGTAAAGCCGCGGCGGCGCATCCCTGAGATGGTCGGCATGCGCGGATCATCCCAGCCATCGACATGGCCTTCATCCACCAGCTGTTTCAGCTTACGCTTACTGGTCACAGTGTAATTCACATTTAAGCGTGAAAATTCGTACTGGCGGGGCGTGCTCGGCGTCGGTAGATTGGCAATAAACCATTCGTACAGCGGGCGATGGTCTTCAAACTCCAGCGTGCACACCGAATGCGTGACGCCCTCAATCGCATCACCCTGGCCGTGGGCAAAATCATAGGAGGGATAGATACACCACTGATCACCGGTTTGGTGATGGGCGACCTTGCGGATACGGTAAATCACCGGGTCACGCAGGTGCATATTGGGCGAGGCCATATCAATCTTGGCACGGAGGGCACAAGCGCCTTCATCCAGCTCACCGGCTCGCATCTGTGCAAACAGCGCGAGATTTTCGTCCACTGAGCGCTGGCGGTGTGGGCTATCCTTGCCCGGTTCGGTTAGCGTGCCCCGGTATGCACGCATTTCATCCGCGCTCAGGTGGTCGACATACGCTTTGCCAGTTTGAATGAGGTGGACGGCCCATTGATACAGCTGCTCAAAATAATTGGAGGAAAACTTAACCTCGCCGCTCCATTGATAGCCCAGCCACTGCACGTCTTTCTTAATCGACGCGACGTATTCCTCATCCTCTTTCACTGGATTCGTATCATCAAAGCGCAGATTGCACTGGCCACCAAAGCGTTCGGCTAGCCCAAAGTTCAGCCAAATTGATTTGGCGTGGCCAATATGTAAATAGCCATTAGGTTCGGGTGGGAAGCGGGTTTGTATGCGGCTGACGCTGCCGTTTGCCAAATCTTCAGTGATGATCTTTTCAATGAAATTGAGGGGGCGCGCTTGTGTCGGCGTGCCCTCGCTCCTATCAGTCGGTTTATTCTCGCTCATGACGGGCTATTCTTTTCGGTGATTAGTGGCAAAGGAGGGATTAAACTATGAGGTTGGTGTAATGTCCAGCACCCGAGCGTTTCCGGCCATTTTACAGGCGTGTAAGCTCTGCATCTTGCTATTGTAGCGGCTTTTCAGCACTCGCGCGGCGGATAAGCTAAGGCGGCTACAATATGTACTCGGTTGGTTTCGCCGCCGTTCACCGCTGTGTGATAGGCGCGGGTATCGGTGAAGTAGGCGTGGCCGTCTGCCGGCAAATGGGTCACGTGGTGATTCACAATAAAAAGGGAGCCAGGGTTGGTATACACCGGAATATGAATGCGCGGTTCCGGGTCGCGGTGCCAGGAGTTGCTGGTCAGCGGTTCTTTCATCAGGATGCGCATGCGTCCGATAGGGTAGCGTTGGGTCAGTTCATTATACACTTGCTCAAAATAAGTGGCGCGAAAGGCGTGCGCTAATTCACTAAACGCGCTTTCATCGACTACATCCTCGCGGGCGCATTCCCGATAACTGTCGTCGGGGCGCAGGTAATAACGTCCTGATAAGTCATTAGCGGAAGCGTGCGTGTCGCCGGGGCGCTGCGTCATGGGCAGGGCGTAAAAGCCCTCACCCTGCCATGCGCTAACGCCGAGCACCTGATGCAGCGCTGCGCGCAGCTGTTCCAGATCAAATTTCAGATCGAGACGCTGGATTTCGGGGCAGGGCTTAAAGTGGGCCACAGATTCGGTATCGGGCTGGCGTTCGATAAAGGTTTGCATTTGCTGGCTGGCGGCTTGGAGGGTCATCTGGGTCTCCCATTCGATTCATCAGTGCGTATTGATTGGCATTAGTTTAATAGTGGGTAAAGTCTAGCAGGAGACGGCGGCGATCTCATCGTTAAACGGACGTTATAACTGCGGAGCTAAGGCAGGTTCCTGGCTGCCTAGGGCTTCTTTGCGTTTGGCGACATAAGCCCGTAGCTCCTCTTTAATCGCGGGGTCTAATACCGGCGGTTCAAATTCTCGTAAGATGCGCTGCCAAATGCTGGTGGCACGCTGCGTGGTGTCGAGTGCGCCTGCGGCCAGCCAGTTTTCATGATTCTGCCAGTCGCTGAGGAAGGGTTGATAAAACGCCTGTTTATACCGCGCCATGGTGTGGGCGCAGCCAAAGAAATGCCCGCCTGGCCCAACTTCCTGCATCGCTTCCAAGCCTATTTCGTCGAGGTCAATCTGTACCGGCTTGAGCAGTTCCGCCATATGTTGCAGCATTTCACAGTCTGTAATCACTTTTTCAAACGACGCGACTAGGCCGCCTTCTAGCCAACCGGCGGCATGGTAAATCAGGTTGCCGTGGCCCATTACAGAACCCCACAGCGCCATCTGTGTTTCGTATGTGGCCTGCACGTCTACCGCATTCGAGGCATTACAGGCGCTGGTGCGGTGTGGCAGTTTGTAATAGCGCGCCAGCTGGCCGCCTGCCATATTTGCCAGTGAATTTTCTGGCGTGCCAAAAGCGGGCGAACCGGAACGCATATCGACGTTGGAGGTGAAACCGCCATAAATGCAGGGGGTCCCGGGCCGGGTGAGCTGCAATAGGCTGATGCCGAGCAGCGCCTCAGCGTTTTGCTGCACCAAGGCACCGCCGAGTGTCGCTGGGGTCATGGCCCCCATGAGGGTGAAAGGCGTGACCGATACGGGCTGGCCGAGTAGTGCGAGCTGCATGGCTCCATAGGCCATACTGTCATCCAGCTTGCGCGGTGAATTAATGTTGATATTAGTCATGGCCATTGGGCTTTGCGCCAGCTCTTCCAGGCTGATACCGCGTGCAATGGCACACATATTTGCCGCGTCCAGTGAGCGTCCGGCCCCAATGCCGGTGGAGAAAAAGGCTTTATCAGACAGGGTGAGGCTAGCGAACAAGGTATCGAGGTGGCGACTATTGGCGGGCAGGTCAGTGGGGGCGGTGGCCTGATTGCCGAAGAAGGTGATGATATTAAAAAATTGGCCAAGTTTAATCAGGCTCTCAAAATCCTGCATATTGCCCATGCGGCGTCCGTTGATGGTGTCATGGACATTGGGCGGGCCGGACACGAGACCGAAATTAATCACCGAGCCACCAATATGCAGTGTGTTATCAGGATTTCTTGGGGTGACGCTGAAGGTTTCGGGGGCGGTACTGAGGGTATCCATCACCAGCTGGCGGTCCATACGCACGATGCCAGCCTGACTGACTTCGGCACCGGCCTGTCGGAATAAATCCAGCGCCTGCTCGCCGACCACCTCAATGCCCTGCTGTTCTAGCAGGGTCATCGTTGCCTCGTGAATCAGACTCATCTGTTCCTCATCCAGCGGCTCTACCGGCGCGAAGCGATTGCGGAGTACCCGCCGCGATAGTTGTGGCAAGGGGATGTTTGCGTGGGATGGGGCCTTACGTTTACGGCTGTTGCGACGGCTCATGCGGGACTACCTGTGATTGTGTTTGGGTAAATCAGGTGGTTGAAGGTGTCGAGCGTATTGCCACTGCCCATGCGGTGGATAATGTGCCTCAGCTGGTGTGCGCGTTCTTGCCCTTTTTGGGCAGATTGTGGGATGTCCTGCCACTGTAGCTGGTCGTGATAGCGCATGCTCATCGTGCGGCCTCCTGTGCTTGTGCTGAGGGTAGCATTGTTGGTGCTTTGATAGAATACACACTGCACTCTGCTTATACAGTGCATTAACGCTTAACATCATTATGATGCAGGCATCTGAAGCAGGCAGTGCCAACCGTAATAATGTCAGTCGATGAGCTGAGGCGGCCTCTCAACACACCGTAACGCAGTTTTAAATTCCATCGCTAAGAATCGACTGCTGAGAGGGCGCCGTCATGCCGCACCCCGCTTCCGCTCAGCCGGAACGACCCAATCCGCAGGCATCTGGCTAAAATCAAAAAACGGCGTTTCATCGCCCTGATCAATCGCATCCTGCACCTGTTTATAAAACCCCTCACCCGCCTCATTAGAAAAGGTGATAGTCACTGCCTGTGCTTCCGCTGCATTGCGTGGCCGCTGGCAATATTCCGGGAATGTTGCCTCCCCGGCATGGCCGTAGGCATAACCTTTGGCAAACATTTGCTTCAGAATGCCAAAGCCATCATCGCGCACCAGCGTCTCACCGCGCGGGTGTCCGCCCATGGACTTCATATGCGCCTGAAACGCTTCCAGGTTATGACAATCATAGGCCACATGCTGACAGGAGTGATCACCATGCCGATCAACAAAGTCATTCACCTGCGACTTAGCGGCGCGATCAATCCCTTCCACCAACGCGATGCCAAAATCACCGTAGTCGATACACCATATTTTCATACTGCTATCAGCATCATCCGGGCGCACATCGTCAATGCGCTTAATCAAGGTACCGCCTTCCACCTCAATATGAAACCAGGCCCACTGCTCAATGGTGCCGGGTGCGCAGGCATAGGTGACATGGTCGATTTTTCTAAGGTGTGACATGGTGTGGCCTCGTTTGTCGTGTTAATGGATGCTGATAGTTTATTATGCCTACACCACATCAGGGCTGCGGATTTCATGGACAGACAGAGCCTTCGCGCAGGATAATGTTGTTTTTCTGCTATTGACGCTGCTATCCTGCGAAAATGGATCAATACGACAAACTTATTCTGCGTGAACTCACGCACGATAGCCGCATCAGCTGGATCGAATTGGGGGAGCGAGTCAGCCTGTCTGCCTCAGCGGTACAGCGCCGGGTGCAACAACTACACAGCAACGGCCTGATTAAACACTTCAGCGTCACGCTGGATAATAAAAAACTGGGTTATGAGGTACGGGCGTTTGTCGAAGTCAACGTCGAACGCCATAACGTTCAGTTGGCACGGGATTTTCGCCAGGCGATGCGCGATAATCCACAGGTGCAGTCCTGTTACAAACTGTCCGGTGCCGTGGATTTTTTATTGGATGTCGTTGCCCCGGACTTAGAAAGCTATGGGCGTTTTATTGAACATTCTATTCTGGCGCTACCGGGTGTGTTGGATGCGCGTTCTTCTATTTTGCTGGAAGAGGTTAAAGGTTTTACGGCGGCGGTATAGGCGTCTTATCAGCTACAGGCTTCTTTTCTCAATGAGTAACTGTATGCCTGCGATAACCTGATCCATTGTCTTTGGTGAGACGCTGCCAATTTTTTCGGTAAGGTCACTTTTGTTTACGGTATAGAGCTGCGAAACATTGACCACGCTTTTTTTGGTAAGATTAGCTTCGCCTTTTTTCAGTAATACGTTACCGGGAGAGCCTGCTCTTGCAAGGTTTGAGGTTAGCGAACAGACGACTACGGTATTGATTAGGCTTGCGTTGAATACGTTGTTTTGAACAACGATATGTGGATGTCTATACCCCGGCTCTGAGCCAGTTGGTTCGCCTAAGTCTACCCAGTAAACTTCACCTTGCTTGATTACCATGGATCATTCTCTACGATTTCCTTTTGCTTCTTCTTCATCAAATTCCCACTGGCTTTTTCTTCCTCATCAGATGAGTCAGTAAAAGCTGCATTGATTTGATCCAGCATTTTTTTGTTTTCGTTTTTCTTGAGGAATTCTTCAATGGCGAGGACGAAGAGTTTGCTTCTTGAGACATTGAGTTCACTGGCTAGCTCATTAGCCTCATCGAATAGATGCTGCTGCATGGATATGGCTGTTTTTACGCTGGCTGGCATGGGACTACCTTTTTCTACCGACAAATCTAATACAGCCTTATTCTTACCATTGGTTATACCAATGTCAATACCGTGCAGCTGGAACTCTGTGGACTTTGGTGTCGGCGGCTCATGGGGGTGGGAGGTCAACTTTTGTAGCATCAGTTAGAAAGCGGTCGGGCTGTGGCTTTCACTTCAAATTCATAGATGTATGGCTTATGATTTCTTCTGCAATGTCCGGTCTATTTTTTTTTAAAACCTCATCAAATATATCTTGAATAAAAGGCGCTACATAATACTGGGAGCCTTCCGGTGGTTGCATGCCCATATCAAGATAATCAACATGATCACTAGAACTCATATAATGATCGTTGAGATAAAATAGATATGATATATGCAAGATAAACAAATCTTTTATGTCAATTGATAGCTGTTCTAATACAGAATCTCTACTAGGAACCCTAACATCTGCTAAATTCAACATAATATTTTTATAGAAGTTGTAATGTGTATTATCATTGCATCGATTGCGTATATTTTTATATCTATCATCTTTAGTTAAAATTTTATAAATTTTATTTAGCTCATCGGATTTTATTATATAGTTATGCATAGTTCTATAATCTGGTAACTGCTCTTTACCATGAAGCCAATCATTAATACTAGAAACTATGAAATTCTCAATATTTTGATTTTTTCTTAAGTACAGATTTGTATAAATATTTATTATAGCAGAGTCATGATACTTTCTTAGCAGCGTGTAGGCATCATTTATCCTTCCCTTTCCTAAAATTTCAGAAATAGACCTAAGCGTGGCACGAATAGATGAATACAAATATGTATCAATGTTAACAACTGAGGTTGTGCCCATGGTTGTAAAGCTATACGTTGACATCGAAATCGACTCATAGAAATCAGCGTATCTATCAATAATATCAAACACTTGATGACTTAAATACTGCTCACTCAAATCCCTAATCTCTTGTTGCTCTTTAGATGAAAATTTAAAAGACTTATTCTCTTTGGTCATTTTTCTAGCTCTAGCACACCATAAAGTTCTCAATGATAAGTCGAGCCTTTAATTATTTCAGCTTTTTCACAAAAAAATCTGCAATACAATAAACTTCCTTCAACAATCATTTTTGGTTAAAGTACCTAATCAACCAAAAGGATCAAACCATGCTTTCCATGCAAGCTCACGAGGTCAAATCCCAGTTCTCAGACGTATTAGACAAAGTCGAAAAAGGCGAAGAAATACTAATCAACCGCCACGGCAAAATCGTAGCCCAACTCTCCCCCTGGAACACACGCAAACAAAAAATCACCACCCGCCTCAAAGCAATTGAAGCCATGCAGCAGTTTGAGCGCATCAAATTACCCAAAGGCGAAACCATAGAAAACCTGCGCCACACCGGCCAGCGCTAATATTTATACCCAACTACTCCGAAACCTTCTCCATCCCCCAAATCACCAATCCACCCAAAACCATCAAACCCACCGCCATCAGCGTAGAACCATCACTCAACACGGGACTAAACCACTCATAGCCCGTAGTAATAACCTTATCGTCCTTACCCTCACGCGAAACGACCTCAGTCAACGTGTTCTTCCACGGCCACACAACCGCCAACGACCCCAGGATAAAACCGGTCATCAAAGCGACGGTTTGATCATGGTATTTCGCATAGATCCAACCTAACAGATGCGCAAAAGCCAGCAAACCTACCCCACAACCCAATGCCATTGGCAACAAAATCGCCATATCAAAGCGCCCAATCGCCCCGAGTACCAGCGCATAATTACCCATAATAATAAGGACAAAGGAGCCGGATAAACCGGGCAGTATCATCGAGCAGATAGCCACCACACCGCAGATAAACAAATAACCCGCGTTAGCATTTTCACCCGCAGGCGCGAGCATAGCGACACTCACCGCCAGGGCCGTTCCCACCACCAGCGCCAGCAACGCGCTGGTGCCCCATTGCTTTACCGTACGACCCACACTCATCACCGACACGGCAATCAAGCCGAAGAAAAACGCCATCGTCAGCACTTCGAAATTCCCCAGTAAGTATTCGAGCACCTTAGCTAAACTCACAATACTCACCGCCACACCCCCGAGGATCGCCGCCAGAAAGCCGCCATCGACATGCTGCCATGCGCCTTTGAAATCCCTGGCGAACAGCAGCTTTAACGCATTAAAATCGCAAGATTTGAGCGCATTGATTAAGCGCTCATAGATGCCGGTCACCAGCGCGACTGTGCCGCCTGACACACCGGGGATGACATTCGCCGCCCCCATAGCTAAGCCTTTAAGAAAAGTGGAAATATGCTCGTTCATAGTGATGCTTTTTTTGAATGTTAAGGGAAAAAAAATACGAATGACAACTCAGTCTAACGTTCCCAGACTAGGGGAAACAGTGCACCGCCCAGGGTTTCACCGTGCTGCGATTCGTCCGTTAAAAAAGTGGCGGTTGTACCCGGACGAACATCATAATTTGTTAATAATAAGCGTATCTGGTAAGGCTGGATACTCGTTGATTACTGATATTCAGTTGGCGCCTATGGTTACCCCCTGGAGCCACATTTCCAGCAGTGCCATATGCCACAGCTTACTGCCCTGAATGCGAGTGAGGTGTGCTTCAGGATTTGCAATCACCTTGTCAATATAAGTTCGTTTAAACAGTCCGCGTTCGCGGCAGGCCTGCGAATCCAACAGCGCCCGCATCATTTCCAGAAATTCACCGCGCACAAACTTCAGTGCGGGCACCGGGAAATAGCCTTTGGGTCGGTCAATCACGCTGTCGGGGACTAGGCCACGCGCAATTTGCTTGAGTACAAACTTACCGCCATCGCGCAGTTTGAGTTCAGTCGGCATTTGCGCCGCCAGCTCGACTAATTCGTGATCCAGAAACGGCACTCGCGCTTCTAGGCCGTGTGCCATGGTCATATTATCCACCCGCTTCACTGGATCATCGACAATGAAGGTGGTCACATCCGCGCGCAGCACCGCATCCAGCGTTTCCTCCGCATCTGCGCTCGTCAGCAGGTCGCGTACCAGCTCGCCAGTAAAATCATGGGTGTGGAAGGCCGGCTGTAGCATCTCGGCCATTTCGCCGTGCTCACGGTCGAAGTAGTAGGGTGCGAGGCGCTGTAAGATATCGGGGTGGGTACTGGCCTGGGCCTGTGGGTACCAGAAGTAGCCACCGAAAACCTCATCCGCTCCCTGGCCAGACTGTACGACTTTAACGTGCTGGGCGACACGCTCTGATAGCAAATAAAAACCAATGGCGTCCTGCCCGAACATAGGTTCTGCCATATGTGCGACCGCTTCCGGCAGGCGCGACAGGGTATGTTCATTCGGGATATGAAATTTATGGTGGCTGCGTTCTAAGCCAAAGCGTGCGACCACGGCATCAGAATATTCGTATTCGCTGCCTTTTTCCTCGGGCTGGTCATCGAAGCCAATCGTGAAGGTACGAATGTCGCCAATGCCAATTTCCGCCAGTAGGCCAACGAGCAAGCTGGAATCCAGGCCACCCGATAACAGTACGCCCACCGGCACATCGGCGATGTCATTGCGTCGTTTTACCGCTGTTTTCAAGCTTGCGTGGATGGCCTCAATCCATTCTTGTTCTGTGCGCGCCTCTGCCGGACGTTTCGCCACCAAGTTCCAATAGCATTTCAGTACCTGTTGGCCATCGGCGTGGAGGGTGAGCGAGTGGGCCGGGGGCAGCTTACGAATGCCGTTAAACACGGTGCGCGGTGCGGGCACCACGGCGTGCAGGGAAAAAAGATTATGCAGTGCCAGCGGGTCGAGTGAGGTATCAATGCCGGGTGTGCTGAGTAGCGCCTGCGTGTTGGAGGCGAAACGCACCCCGTTTTGATTGGCGCTGTAATACAAGGGTTTAATCCCCATGCGATCACGCGCTAGAAACAGTGTTTTAGCACGCATATCCCACACGGCGAAGGCGAACATGCCCAGTAAGTGCTGTGGGGCATCCTCACCCCATTCAGCATAGGCTTTGAGGATGACTTCGGTATCGCCCGTTGAGAAAAAGCGGTGGCCGCGCGCTTTAAGCTGGGCGCGCAGCTGTGGGTGGTTGTAGATCGTACCGTTAAACACAATCGCCAGGCCGGATTCAGCGTCTACCATTGGCTGGTTGGATTGGTGTGACAGGTCAATAATGGCAAGTCGGCGATGCCCAAAGGCTAGCGGGCCATCGGAAAAACTACCGGCGTGATCGGGGCCGCGCTTTTCCAGTTTTGCCATCATGGCATTGAGGTGTTGGAGTTCCGGCAGCTGGCCGTCGAGGCGTAATTCACCACAGATTCCGCACATAACGTCTTTTCCTTTCGGGAGTGTCGGGCGATTTTAGCAAATTTGGATGCGAGGCGTGAGTTTAGGATGGCCTGTTCAGTTAGCCGAGTGTAGGTCGGCAGATTGTCTTAGTTTTCATGGTGGCCCTCGCACCGACGGCGGATAGGGCTTATCCTGTTTTATCTTGGATTATTGGGTCGTGATTAAGGAGTCTTACCTGTGCTAAGCAGCGCGCATTTGCATTACGCATACCCCGAAGCTGGGCAGCAGCATACCGTGCTGCGGGATATTAGTTTTAGCCTCGCTAAGGGCGAGCGGGTCGCGCTGGTTGGGCGCAGTGGTTCCGGCAAATCAACCCTGCTGAATGTGTTGGCTGGGATTGATGTGCCGACGCAGGGGGAGGTGCAGATTGCACAGACCCCTATCACGCGGCTACAGGAGCCTGCACTCACTCTGTTCCGACGGCAACACATCGGCTTCATCTATCAGCAGTTTAATCTGATTCCGACATTGACGCTGGCGGAGAATATGCTGTTGCCGCTGGAACTGCTTGGTCTGAGTCGGGCCGAACAGCAGCAGCGCCTAAAGTACTGGTTGGATGCCGTACAGCTGGCTGGGCGGGCGGCGGCATTTCCTGATCAGCTTTCTGGTGGTGAACAACAGCGGGTAGCGATTGCGCGGGCGTTGATTCATCAGCCCGCTCTGGTGCTAGCCGATGAGCCAACCGGTAATTTGGATGCCACCAGCGGCGCGCGCGTGCTGGAGCTGCTGTTTGAACTGACGCGGGAGACACTGCAAACGCTGCTGGTGGTTACGCATAGCGCGGTGGTGGCCGCAAAAGCCGATCGGGTGTTAGTGCTGCGCGCGGGCCAGCTGGAAAACGCGACAGCGGATGCGGCCCAGCACATGGATGGCGTGGGGTGGTGAGTCTCTTACCGCCGCGCTTATTATTACTGCGTGCCAGCTGGCGTTTCTTTACCCGCCACCCGTGGCAGCTCTGGCTCACGTTATTAAGCATTGCACTCGGCACAGCAGTCATTATCGCCGTGGATCTCGCGAATCAAAGCGCTGGGCAATCCTTTCAGCGTTCAGTCGACACCTTATCCGGCTCGATGACGCACGAAATTACAGCGCACCAAGGGACGGTGCCGGACGCTTTTTACCGCCAGCTGCGTGTTGATTGGGGTTATCGCGCCAGTGCGCCGCAGCGGGAAATAAACGTGCAGAAAGACGGCCTGCAATACCGCCTGCTGGGGATTGATCCGTTTGCTTTACCGTCACAGGCTGAGGGCGGGTTAGATTTTTCGGCGGCGGTGCTGAGCCAGCTGCTGACCGAGCCGGGGGCGGTGGTGGTGCCGCAAGGGCTGGCTCAGCGCTTAGCGGTGCAGGTGGGCTCCGTGCTGCCGGTGCGGCATGCCGGTAACACGCTAACGCTTAAGGTGGTGGCCCTGGCTGAGTGGCCTGGCAGTGGGGATGTGTTGGTAGCGGATATTTCCGCGCTGGGCGAGCAAGATGGCCTAAGCCGCATCCAATTAACGCTCAGCTCGCAGCAGGCGGAGATCCTGGCAAAGCGCCTACCGCTTAACTTGAAGCTACAGTCCCGCGCGACGCAGCGGCAGGTCTTCAGTCAAATGACTGGGGCGTTTAGCACCAACCTGCTGGCGATGAGCTTGCTTGCGATGCTGGTCGGGGCTTTTTTGGTGTATAACACCATGACCTTCTCGGTGTTGCAGCGGCGGCAGACCTTCGCCACGGCGCGTATGCTTGGCGTGACCGGTGGGCAGCTGTTCCGACATCTTCTGCTGGAGGTGTTGTTTTTGGGCGTAGTGGGCAGTCTACTGGGCGCGGTGTTGGGTGTGGTGCTGGCGCAGGGCTTATTGGGGCTAGTCACGCAGACGATTAGCGATCTGTTTGTCAGTATGAATGCGAGTCAGCTAGCGGTTGCGCCTTGGGGGCTGCTGAAAGGCATGGGGATTACGCTGCTGGCAGTGTTGGTCGCCACGTTGGCTCCGGCCCTGGAAGCGGCGCGGGTACAGCCTGTACTCGTACAGCGGCGCTCACAGCTGGAGCAGGGCAGCCAGCGTATTAGTTTCTATCTCGCCTTGTTGGGCCTAGTGCTGCTGGTGGCGAGTGCGTTGTTATTGAGCCTGTCAGCGCGCAGTCTGGTGTTGGGTTTTGTCGCGCTGTTTATGCTGATTTTGGGCTATAGCCTGTGTGTGCCCCTGGTGCTGCGGCTGTGCCTGTCGGGCTTACAGCGGCTGAGCGCGGGCCAGCTCTTTGGCGGCGGCGCGCTGTTGTGGTGTATGACTCTCCGTGGGGTTCAAGCCAGTCTGAGTCGCACAGGGTTGGCGATTATTGCGCTCACCGTGGCGGTCTCTGCCACCGTGGGGGTGAGTATTATGGTGGGGTCATTTCGGCATAGTGTGGCAGATTGGTTGGCGTTGACCTTATCGAGTGATTTATATATTGCGGCGACCACGGACGGGAGTTCGGTGGCTGATGGGCGCTTGCATGCGGACTGGATGTCACGTCTGCAGGCCCTGCCTGAGGTCGCATCGGTCAGTTCTGGGCGCACGGTGCGGCTGCGATTAGATCAGCGTGAGACGGCGGTGCTGGTGTTGGAAACTGGGCCGCACAGCGCGCAGGGTTTTGAGCTGCTGTCCGGTGAGATGGCGACGATCTGGCCGCAGTATGAGCGCGGCGAGGGCATCTTGGTGTCGGAGCCGTTTGCCTACCACCGTCAGCAACAGGTCGGGGACAGCGTACAGCTGGTGACTGAGCTGAGCGGGGTGATTACGGTGCCGATTTTAGGCGTGTTTCGGGATTATAGCGCGACGCAGGGCAGTGTCAGCATGCCACGGGCGCTGTATGAAAAACACTGGGCCGACCACAGTCGTTCTTCGATTGGGGTGAAGTTGCGGGCTGCGACCGAGCTGGCCGCAGTGCAGCAGCAGATTACCCAGCTGGCGCGTGAGCTAAGGGTGGCGGGGCAGCCGCTACAGATTCGTTCTGACCAGGAGATTCGCACCTTCTCACTGGCGATTTTTGACCGGACGTTTGCGATTACGCATGTGCTGCGCGTGCTGGTGATTATTGTCGCGTTTGTTGGGGTGCTGAGTGCGCTGATGGCCCTGTTTCTAGAGCGGGGGCGTGAGTTTGGCATCTTGCGCGCTACCGGCTTTACGCTGGGGCAGCTGCGCTATTTGGTGCTGGGCCAAACCGCGTTGATTGGGGTGTTAGCCGGGCTATTGGCGTTGCCGCTGGGCGGGTTAATGGCGGATATTTTGATTGATATTATTAATCGGCGCTCATTTGGTTGGACGATGCAGACATATTTCTTTGCTTGGGTGCCAGTGCAGGCCGTATTACTCGCTTTATTGGCTGCTCTATTGGCCGGGATTTACCCGCTGTGGCGCATGAGCGCACTTAAAGTGCGCGCAAGCTTGCTGGGCTGATTGCTTTGGCCGTTGGGGCTGAGCGGCGGGCTTTAGTGTCCGCTGCGCCGCCGTTTACGTCGCTCATAAGCATCGATTTCAGCTGAAGTCAGTCCGGCCGCGACGGAATACACCGGGTCTTCCAGCACATTTACTTCCACCAGGTTACCAGCTTTTTTGAGCAGTAACCGGCATTCCGCACTGAGGTGCACCAGATGCAGGCGCTTGCCATTGCGCTCAAAGCGTTCTGCTAGCATATCAATCGCCTCCAGCGCGGAATGATCCGCTACGCGCGAGTTGGCGAAGTCGATAATGACATCATCTGCATCTTCCTTCGGCTGGAACAGCGCCTGAAAATTATGGATGGAGGCGAAGAAAATCGGGCCGTTGAGTTCGTATACCGTATTGCCGCTGTCATTACTGTATTTCTTGACGTTGATTTGTTTGGCGTGTTCCCAGGCAAAAACCAGCGCGGAGAGGATCACCCCCAGGATGACGGCGACCGCCAGATCCGTCAGTACGGTCGTCACGGTGACAATCGCGGCGATCAATACTTCGATGTGGGGTACTTTGCCAAAGAGCAGCAGGCTCGACCATTTAAAGGTGCCGATCACCACCATAAACATAACGCCAATCAGCACGGCGACTGGGATTTGTTCAATTAGCGGCGCGCCGAGCAGAATAATCGCCAGTAAGGCGAGCGCCGCCGTAATGCCGGATAAGCGTCCACGGCCCCCGGAATTGATATTGATAATGCTTTGGCCGACCATGGCGCAGCCGCCCATGCCGCCAAAAAATCCGCAGGTGAAATTCGCCAGCCCCTGGGCGACACTCTCGCGATTAGCCTGCCCACGGGTTTCGGTCAGTGCGTCCACCAGATTCAGCGTTAATAGGCTTTCAATCAGTCCGATCAGCGCCATAATCACCGCATAAGGCAGGATGATCATCAGTGTTTCTAGGTTTAGCGGCACATTGGGACTATGAAATACCGGCAGGTCGCCGGACACTGAGGCAATATCGCCGACGGTGCGGGTGTCGATGCCAAACACGAACACAATCAGGCTCAGCATCACAATCGCCACCAGCGTCGCCGGCACCGCCTTGGTCAGGCGTGGCAGAAACTGAATTATCAGCATGGTGGCGGCGACTAGGGCTAGCATGAAGATGAGTGGTGGGCCGCTGATCCAGCTGCTGATTCCTTCGGCATCGGTCACTTGAAACTGCTTGAGCTGTGCCAGGAAGATTACTAGGGCCAGTCCGTTAACAAAACCGAGAAACACTGGGTGCGGTACTAGCCGGATGAATTTACCTAGCTGGAGGATGCCGAATAGCATTTGGAGGATGCCCATCAGCACCACCGCCGCCAGCAGGTATTCAACGCCGTGTGTGACCACTAGGCTCACCAAGACAACCGCAATCGCGCCGGTTGCGCCAGAGATCATACCGGGACGGCCCCCAAAAACGGCGGTAATAATGCCGATAATAAAGGCGGCATATAACCCAAACAGTGGATGCAGCTGTGCCACCAGCGCGAAAGCGACTGCTTCGGGCACCAGCGCCAACGCCACGGTGAGGCCGGAGAGGAGTTCGTTTTTAGGATTAGCAGGTGCAAGCTGGGTCAGAAAAGACATGGGCTATTATTATCGGTAAAAAGCGCGCGATTCTTTCACATCTGGTCTGTGTCTGCCATGAATATATTTTTTTATTTTGACAGTGCCGATGGAGATGCCGTGCATTGGGAGATGGCCTGAACACACATTCAGGCCGATAATGCAGCTTGGCCTACAGTCCAGCCAGATAATCATCCAGATAATCCAGGCGATCCTGGCCCCAGAATACTTCTTCTCCCACGACATAAGTCGGGGCGCCAAATACCCCGCTGCTGAGTGCTTGCTGGGTATTTTCTTGGTAAACCGCCGCCAGATGATCCACATTATGCTGCATCAGATCAGCCGCAAAACCATTGGCTTGCAGACATTCGTTCACTACCGCGTCCTGTGCAATGTCTTTTTCTTCGGCCCAACAGGCGCGTAACAAAGCAAAGACCAAGCCGCCCATATCACCACCTCCGGCTTCCTGGGCGGCAATCATGGCGTAACTGGCGGGTAATGGATTAGTCGGCCAGTGAGCGGGCTTGAAGTTGATGGTCGCATTGCGGCGCTGGCTGATGCGGATCAGCTCCTGCATACGATAGCTGATGACATTGGGGTGGCGATCGGGGACAGCTGGGGTATTGGTCTCAGCAAAAATATGCATCAAGTTAAACGGCTTGTAATTGACTGTGGCATTGTGCTTTGCCGCAATGGTTTCCAGGTCGTTTTGGGCGAGGTAGGTAAACGGCGATAGGGG
The DNA here is from genome assembly GCA_937925855.1 of uncultured Thiotrichaceae bacterium. GTDB lineage: Bacteria > Pseudomonadota > Gammaproteobacteria > Thiotrichales > Thiotrichaceae > Thiolinea. Next base: position 19,335 of record CALAMO010000006.1, on the reverse strand, counting down.
GAAGGTGTAGTAGTCGATAGTGGACATGAGCGTCATTCCAGTAGCAAGAAGGGCATGATCATAGCAAAATTCCTGCGATATGCCCCGTTTATCAGCAGGCCGATGGTTAGTCGTTACGGGCCGCAGAGGGCCGATAAGGTCATCGCCCATGACGATTTGAAAGCGCTATACGGGGTGAGTACACTGCAACAACTGACATTTGCCGTTGAAGTTATGACCCGACCAAGGAGCACTGAGTGAAACAAGCAATCAAGATAGGTTTGATCGGCACGGGTGGTGTCGCCCATATGCATGCGCAGGGCTTTATGAGCCAGCGCAACGTACAGTTAGTCGGTGCTTACAGTCGCAACGCAGAGAAACGTGCTGCTTTCTCACAAACTTATGGCTTGACCGCGTATGACAGTGTCGATGCTATGCTGGCGGATGTGCAGATTGAAGCAGTTGCCATTCTGTCCCCCACACCCACGCACGTTGAATATGCGACGGCGGCGTTAAAAGCAGGTAAGCATGTGCTGCTGGAAAAGCCGGTGGCGGCGAGCAGCGCTGAGCTGGAGACCTTGTGTGCAGCGGCGGAGGCGGCGAATGTGGTTTGTATGCCAAATCACAATTATATCTATTCGCCGGAGGTGCAGCGGGCGCGGGATTATATTGAACGCGGTGCGCTGGGTAAGTTATCTAGCCTGTGGATGATCTATAACCAGAAGCACTGGCCAGCGATGGGCGCGCCGGGGGTGACGCTGTGGGAGCTGTGTATTCATCATGCCTATACATTATTGCACTTAGCCGGGCGTCCGCTGCGGGTGACGGCGACCGGGAGCAATGTGTTTTTTGATGATCCGCAGGCCGACGATCAGATTTCCATCCAGGCGGAGTATGAATCCGGCTTGATCGCGCATTTGTGGGGCTGTTTTTCGGTGGATGACCGCACCTCGAATCCGTGGAATGTGATGTTTAAGGTATTGGGCACTGAGGGTGGGTTTAGCCATAGCTGGAATGATCTGCAGTTTGGTGATGCGGCGCAGCCGGGCTGGGATTTAGCGGGTTATCGCGACAGTTTTAAGTATGCGCAGCAGCGTTTTATCGAGTGCTGTCTTGATCCTGCGGTGCAACCGCTCTCGACGCTGGCGGATACGCGGGATGCGTATAAGCTTCTGGATGCGGTCGCGCTGGCGATTACGCAGCGGCGTTGGGTTGAGATTGAATATTAGGCTTTTCTATCAAGCCCTTTAGAAAGTTTTTAGTATGGGTAGCATCCATTTTTTCAGTCGCAGCGTATAAAACAGCAACACAATTTTTGCTGATTAAAAAGGACGCTGACATGAAAACTCATTCTACTGGATTGATTAATAAGTTATTTTTCTTCTTCGCGGGCGCGATGCTGTTAATGAACAGTGCGCTGGCAGCATCGCCGCAAGTAAACCCGGAAGGTGATGCGGCGATACAGGGTTATGATGTCATGGCTTACTGGAATCAGGAAAAAGCGGTGCAGGGTAATCCTGATATTTCCTTTGAGTATAAAGACGCCACCTGGCATTTTGTGTCCGCTGAGAACCGCGATAAGTTTGCGGCTGATCCTGAAAAATATGCGCCGCAGTACGGCGGTTATTGTGCTTATGCCGCCGCTAAAGGTTCTGTGGTGGGTATAGATGTGAATGCCTGGTCTATCCATAATGACAAGCTTTACCTGAACTACAATAAAGCCGTACGTGCAATCTGGTCACTGGACGAAGATGGCTATATTGCTAAGGGTGACGCGAACTGGCCGAAGATTTTGGAGAATTGAGTTTCCAGTTACCCTGACACGTAAAAGCAAGAGCTGACACCCAGGTTAGTCCCTAAGTATAGGGTTGGTAGGGGGCGAACCTGTGTGTTCGCCCGGCTCTGCAAGGCTACCTTTAAAATAATCTGTCTCAGTCCTGTAACAAGCCCCGCAGCCCCTCCATATACACCTTCTCATCCGGCGCACTCTGATTACGCTGCGCCAGCCACAGACTTTCAATCAAATACTGCATCATCTGATGTTCGGCTTCGTGTACGCCATGGCGGGCGATCATTTGCTGATAAACCTCGCGGATGCCAGCGGGACGGTCAGTGACGACCTGCTCCTGTAAACCAAGATGCAAACTCATGTGCAGAAACGGATTGGTCTCACCATCTTCCGGTGCGTACTCCCGTCCCAGCGCCTTGTCCTCATTGGTTAGCAGTGCGTGGTATTCGGGGTGTTCGGCAATCACCTCGGCGACCTGCTGCTCCAGCGCATCCAGCGTGGCACCACTTTGCTGTTTCTGCCAGCAGCTGACATAATAACGCCGCAGCTGATCGCGATCTTGCGTGAACATCAGGCGGTTTTCTCCCTAAAGTCGCATAAATCGCGGATTATACACGTCTGGCATTTTGGGGTACGCGCCACGCAGGTATAACGTCCGTGTAAAATCAGCCAGTGGTGGGCATCCAGCATAAATTCTTTCGGGATATGCCGCATTAGCCCTTTTTCCACCTCAACCACGTTCTTGCCCTTAGCGATGCCGGTGCGGTTAGATACACGGAAGATATGGGTGTCCACCGCCATGACGGGCTGGCGAAACGCCGTATTCAGAATCACATTTGCAGTTTTCCGCCCGACGCCGGGCAGCGCTTCTAAATCTTCCCGCCGATCCGGTACCACTGAGCCGTGTTTCTCCACCAGAATGCGGCAGGTCTCAATAATGTTTTTGCCTTTGCTGTTATACAGGCCGATGGTTTTTATATACTGGTTGAGGCCTTCTACACCGAGCGCGTAAATCGCTTCCGGGGTGTTGGCGACCGGAAAGAGTTTGGCGGTGGCTTTATTGACGCCTTTATCGGTGGCCTGTGCGGAGAGGATGACTGCGATTAACAGCTCGAAGGTGGAATTGAATTCGAGTTCGGTGGTGGGGTTTGGGTTGGCGGCGTGCCAGCGGGTGAAGATTTCGTGGCGTTTGGTTTTGTTCATGCGAAGTCATCCAGGGTCACCAGTTGAATACTGTCAGCTACCCTGATTTTTTTATCATTTCCTACAAAAACATCACAGCTTGATGCCAAAGCAGTCGCAAGGTGAATCGAGTCTGGGAGTTTATTCTTAAAAATACTGCGCAATCGTGCCGCTTCAATAAGGATTTTTTGGCTGACAGGTTTGACCTGTAAAAAATCGGAATTTTTTACATGATCAATGTAAATCGCCTGTGATCTCTGATCATTTTCAGCAAAGGGTTTAACCAGACATTCTGCTAATGTGAGTTCGGAGGTGACAGTAATACAATCCAGCTCATCCATTGCTTTAATCAGCGATACGATTTTGTTGCGGTAAACAGGGTGGTTTTCAATCAAGTAGATCAATACATTGGTATCGAAATAGATTTTTCGGGTGGTGGTTTTTATTGCCACTCCTTCCTAATCTCGCGGATAGTTTCGTCTATATCTGTAGTAGAGGCATACAGGCCACTATCTTCATTTACGCCAACCAGAGACATCAATGAAGCTTTGTCCTCAGGTTTGGCATATTTGCGCTTCAGCGCCTTTGGGATCAGAATAATCAACCCATCTTTCTCAACCGCTTCCAACATATCGCCTTCATCAAGCGCTATTTTTCGGCGTATCGACGCAGGGATGGTAACCTGATATTTCTGCTTAACTTGAACGTGCGGCATAATCAATGACTAGTTGGAAAGTTAGAATTTCTAACTAGATGATAGCATTTATAATGTAAAGGCGCATGCCGGATTTCAGGTGAAGTTGTATTGTCGAAGTCAGGCATGAGGTTAAACGAACCCCGTCAACCGCCGCAAATCTTCAATCAGCTGCTGCCCATCACTCGCATCCAGCCCATCCTCGGTCAGTGTATTCTCCCGCGTCACTCCATCCACACTGCCATTGCTTGAGGTGTATTCCAGTATCGACATAATATCAATCCGCTTCAGCAAATCCTCTCCCGTCCAATACCCTAACAGCGCAATCAAGCCATGCGCCGCCCAGTTCGACACGTCCGCCAGTAGCAGTTCATCACATTCCGTCACCGCCGGTATAATGCTCAGCGCTTCCAGCTGCGCCCGGATATTACCCATGCCAATCTCATTACCGCCGTCGCCAATCGCAATCGTCGGACACTTGGCATAGTCCATAAAATAATCAAAGCAGGCACAGCGCTCTGAAATATCTTCACCGCGCATATTGTTATAGCGTTTTTGTGCGGATAGGCCGGGACGTTCAATGGAAATCACCAGCTCGGGTTGCAGCGTTTCCAGCGCATCCAGCGCTTCATTTGGGCCTTTCTTAATATCACCTACGCTGATGGCGTGTGTCTTATAATCCTGGCTCACCACACCGGACAGCGGGCGACCGCACACCAGTATCGGATTAGCGCCAAGGTACTTAAAGGTATCGTATAGCGCAATCGCACCCACCGGCCCGTCAGTTTCAAACGTGCCCACCACCGGGAAACCGGTGCCGATTAAAATGGTGCCTTTACACCCCAGAATCTGTTCCGCCGCCCGTTTAAAGTAGCCCGGCTTGAGATGCGGCTGCATATCCTGCATACCCCGCAGATTTTTTTGTACCATCATGTCTTCCAACTGCTGGATGAGCTGCGCTGAAGTTGTTTTTGGGGTCGGTGTGGTCATTGGGATTCCTTGCTGTTAACGCTTTTGTTTTTGGCTGCTGAGACAGAGCAATCAAGCGGCAATCGCCTGTTAACCGGCGTAAACTCGCTGCCGCTCAGACAGTACTTGGTTTCAGGCGTTTGCCGCCTGCTCGCTCCTTACGATTCCAGTTTCATATTTTTACAAAGGAGTGAGTGAAGTAGTGCGCCAGCGCCAATCGGCCAGATGCAGCGCGTTGTGGGCTTCCGCCATGCTAATGGCCTGAAAGTGGATTTCACCGCCGGGCAGCAGCTGCGTCAGCTTAGCAATATCCAGCGACAGCACAGAACCTATTTTGGGGTAGCCACCAATGGTCTGCCGGTCATTTAATAATACAATTGGCTGACCGTTCGCCGGAATCTGGATCGCGCCAAAACAGATGCCCTCTGATAGCATGCCGCTAATACCGGCTTGTACGGCTTGACCTTCCAGCCGATAGCCCATGCGGTCGCATTGGTCGCTCACGGTGTAGCTGCTGCTGAAAAACAGCGCCTGCTGTGCCGGGGTGAAATGCTGTTGCTGATAACCCGGAATCACCCGCAGGGTGACTGCTTTTTCATAGCGTGGCCGGTGTTTAGCGACCAGCGTCATGAGCGGTGTCTGCTGTCCACCGGGGCAGGGCAGTACATCCCCATTCGCCAGCGCTGCGCCCGCCAGTCCGCCGAGTTTTTCACGCACGACGGTGGCACTGCTGCCAAACGTTGGCTCCACCGTAAAGCCACCGGCCACTGCCAAATAAGCGCGACAGCCATGTTGTGCATAGCCCAACTCAATACGCTGTCCGGCTTTGACCGCATGCGTTGTCCAGCCGTTGACTGCCTGCTTGTTGATTTTCAGCGTCATATCAGCCCCGGCCAGCGCGATCTGCGTATCAAGCTGCGCTTCCAGCACCAGGCCGCCAATGCTGATTTCAATCGCCGTGGCGTTTACCTCATTCCCACACAGCCGGTTTGCCCACTGAAAGGCATCCCGATCCAACGGCCCGCCGGTAGTCAAGCCAATACGGTGCTGCCCAAAACGCCCGCCGTCCTGTAGTAAAGCCATCACACCGGGCTGAATCACTTTCATCATGGCAATTCCCCTCCCAGCGCCAGAAATTCATCGCGTTCAATTGCTTTAAAGCGCACGCTGTCGCCGACGCTCACCGGCATAGTTGGCGTGGCCTGTGGGTCAAACATGCGGGTCGGACACAGTCCGATCAGATTCCAACCGCCGGGGGAAACATCAGGATAAACCGCAGTTTGGCGGTCAGCGATAGCGACGGCGCCGCGTGGTACTTTCAGGCGTGGTGAAGCGAGTCGCGGCGCGGCAATACGTTCATCCACCTGCCCGAGATAAGCGAAACCAGGGGCGAAGCCGATGGCGTAGACGCGGTAGGCGCTGCTCTGGTGGATGGCGATGACTTCTTCCGGGGTTAAACCTGCGTTGTTAGCCAGTGATTCCAGGTCAGGGCCGGATTCGGGGCTGTACCAGACGGGGAGTTCAATGGTTTTTTCAACACCCTCACCCCCCGGCCCCCTCTCCCCCGGACGTTTCGATAGAAACGGTGCTTCCATAGGGAGAGGGGGGGAAGGTGTCTGTGTCTTAAAGCCCCTCTCCTTTTGAGGGAGGGGGGTTGGGGTGAGGGTGTTTGGGTCTTGCACTGTACCTAACACACCACGAATACACGCCCCCACCCACAAATGATCACAGCTTAAAGCATCATAAATCACCAGCAGCGAGGCATAAGACGGAATCAAATCCACCAGCTTATCGCCCAGCGCCTGTTCCAATCCAAGCGCTGCCTGCTGTATCTGCACCGAAACCGTCGGGCTGGTTTCTTCGGCAAAGTAGATAATCAGCGCGTTCTCGCCAGCAACTTCGATTCTCATGCGTGAATCAGCGCCCGGATTTCTGCAATGGCGGCGACGCCCTCAGCGTTATCGCCATGCACACACAGCGTATCGGCGCGTACCGGAATGTCTTTGCCGGTGTTCGTAGTGACGGTGCCTGTGGTGTTGAGCTGTTTGACCTGAGCCAGCATTTTTTCGCGCGTGTGCACGGCGATGTCCATCGTGCGCGGCGTGAGTTTGCCGTCGTCCATGTAACAGCGGTCAGCAAAGGCTTCAAATTGCAGGCCTAAATCAAACTCAGCGGCCTCCGCTAAATGTTCATCCGCCTGTTGGGTCGCCAGCAGCATTAAATCCAGCGGGCGATAATAGCCGCCGACAGCGGTCATCACTGCCCGGCGTACTCCGGGTTTTGCCATCATGTCGTTGTACAGCGCACCGTGCGGTTTGACGTATTCCAGCGCCATACCTAAGCTTTGTGCGACGCCGTCGATGGCCGCGATCTGATACTGTACGAAGGCAACGATTTCATCGTGGCTACAGTTCATCGAACGCCGCCCAAAACCGACTAAATCAGGGTAAGCCGGGTGTGCGCCGGGGGTAACGCCGTGCTCTTTTGCCAGCTGTAGGGTTTTGCGCATAATCAGCGGATCACCGGCATGAAAACCACAGGCGATATTCGCCTGATCAATGTGCGGCATGGCGGCGGCGTCCATACCCATTGTCCATGAGCCGAAGCCTTCGCCGAGGTCGCAGTTCAGTCTTAGTGCCATCAATTTATCTCCTTACATTACCGCCAGTTTGCTGTTGCGTACGTCGGTGACCAGCATGCAGCCCGGACTATGCGTAATACAGATCGGTGGTTTGGCCTGTTCCAATGCCACCTGTGGGGTAACGCCACAGGCCCAGAACACCGGCAGTTCGTTCGCGTTAATGGTCACTGCGTCGCCAAACTCGGGCTTATTAATATCAGCGATGCCAATCAGGTCGGGATCACCGAGATGTAAGGGCGAGCCGTGGACTGCCGGGAAGCGGGTACAGATCTGGATGGCGCGGATGGCGTCTGCGGGCAGGTAAGGGCGCATACTCATCACCATGTTACCGCTGAAGCGGCCTGCGGGGGTGCAGGCAACGTTAGTACGGTACATCGGCACATTACAATTTTCAGTGACGTTACGCACTTCTAAGCCGTCGCTAATCAGAGCTTCTTCAAAGGAAAAGGAACAGCCCAGCATGAAGGTGACGAAATCGTCCTGCCACAGTTCACTAATGTCGCTGACTTCCTGTTCCAGCTCACCGTCACGGAACACGCGGTAGCTGGGTATGTCGCTGCGGATGTCCAAGTTTTCTGCTAACGCCGGAATTTCCCAGCTGCCTGCGTCGGCCATGCCCAACACCGGGCAGGGCTTGGGGTTTTGCTGGCAGAACTGGAGAAATTCATTGGCCCAGTCTTTCGGCAGGATGGTCATATTGCATTGCACATAGCCGGGGCAGTAGCCGGAGGTGTTGCCGGTGTGTTCACCGCTGCGGATGCGCTGGCGGAGTTCGCTCGGAGTTAGGTCTGTATTCATGGTGATTGTGTACTTTGGAGGGTATGAGTTGGACAAACGCTGATTATAAACGATAGCGGCTTAGAGCGGCAGACGTAGATGCAGACGTGGGGGTTTTATGGGGACAGCTGGCGCGCAGTTTTTAGCGCAGGCGCTGCGTTGGGCAGACGAAACGCCCGACTTTAAAGCCGCGTTTGCTGAGGTGTTTGGTGCTGCGGCCACTGACACGCTGACGCCACATGCGGAAGCTGCTGGCCTTCATTTCACGCCGCATGAGACGAATGGTCTGGGCTTCACTGAGGCCGTATTGGGTGTGAATAGCTTCGAACGGGGTGCGGTCTTCCCACGCCATTTCAATAATACGGCTAATGTCGCCGGGGGCTAAATGGCTGGGTTTGGCCGGAGGAGAACCCGAAGGCTGAGGGCCTGACGCCTGATGCTGTGCTGGTTTGAAGGCTAGGAAGTCTTCCAGGGTGGGCGGCGTGTAAGATTTCGGGTCAGTCATGGTTAATACCTCAATGATTGCGGCGATACTAACATTGTCGGTGAGTGGGCTGGTAAAAAGGCAGTTAATTGTGTTGTTAAGCGGCAGTCATTGGTGCTGTTAAGCAGTATTGACGTCTCTGTTGATAGCAATGTGCACAGACACTCAGCAGATTTTGAAGTGGGATGGGGATAATTTATGCGTGGTTTGTACTGGTTCAGGAACGATTTACGGTTGCATGATAATCCGGCTTTGCTGCGGCTTAGCGTTCGGTGTGACGTGCTGCTCTGTCTGTATGTCATCGAGCCGCGTTGGTTTGAGTGGACGCATTATCAGAGTAAGCCGCTGGGCGCGCAGCGCTGGCAGTTTATCAGGGAGTCGCTGCATGATTTGGCGGCGGCTTTGCAGGCCAAGGGTCAGCGTTTGGTGCTGAGGTGGGGTGATCCACAAACTGTGCTGGCGGATTTAATTGCGGAGTGTGACATTGATTGCGTGGGCTTTAATCATCTGCCGGGGACTTATGAGGCGCGTCATGTTGAACAGCTGACGCTACAGTTTCCCGCCGTGCAGTGGGAGGGCGAGTATGCGTTCACCCTGTTTGAACCGGAACAGCTGCCGTTTGAGTTGGATGATTTGCCGGGTAGTTTTACTCCGTTTCGCAAGAAAGTAGAGAAGATACCGCCGCTACGTCCGGTGAGTGTGCCTGCGTCCTTGCCGCCGCCGCTGTCAGCTACACTGGTTTCCGATGAACCGCCGACCTTGCAGGCTGAGGTGGACACGACGACTGAGCTACGTTTTCGCGGTGGTGAACAGGCCGCGCTGCGCCAGCTGCACTACTACTTGCATGAAACCCATTTGGTGAGCGATTATAAACTGACGCGCAATGGTTTAGACGGCTGGGATTTTTCGTCCAAACTGTCGCCGTGGCTAGCCCAAGGCTGTCTGTCCGCGCGGCAGGTGCTGGCCGAGCTGCATGCTTATGAAGCACAGGTAGAGGCGAATGACTCGACATACTGGCTGTTCTTTGAACTGCTGTGGCGGGAGTATTTTCAGTGGTTGCATTATCAGTATGAACACCGGCTATACCATCGACGCGGCATTCGGGATGTGAATCCGCTGCTGACGTTTTATGCCGAGGCGTATATGAGCTGGCGTGAGGGCACGACGCAATCGCCGTTTGTGAATGCGTTTATGCGGCAGCTTAAACAGACGGGCTGGATGTCGAATCGCGGGCGGCAGATTGTTGCGAGCTATCTGGTGAATGAGTTGCGGCTGGACTGGCGCTTTGGGGCAGCGTGGTTTGAACAACAGCTGGTGGATTATGACCCCGCCAGTAACTGGGGGAACTGGCAGTATTTGGCTGGGGTGGGCACTGACCCGAGGGGGCGGCGGGCGTTTAATATTGAGAAGCAGGAGCAAATGTATGACCCGGCGGGAGAATTTGTGGAAAAATATCTACGCTAACAATTACGTGTTATGCGCGGAGGCAACCGTGGCATAATCGGTACATCTTTTTTTCAGGATAGTAGGTCATGGCAAGCAGTAAAACATACGATTATATTATCGTCGGCGCAGGCTCGGCAGGCTGCGTCCTCGCGAATCGTCTGACGGAAGATCCTGAGGTGAGCGTGCTGCTATTAGAATACGGTGGCAGCGACCAGAGTATTTTCATCCAGATGCCAACCGCGCTGTCGATCCCCATGAACACGAAAAAGTATAACTGGGGGTTCGCTTCGGAGCCGGAGCCCTACCTGGATAATAGGCGCATGGATTGCCCGCGCGGTAAGGTGCTGGGCGGTGGGTCGTCGATTAACGGCATGGTGTATGTGCGCGGTCACGCCAAAGACTATGATGAGTGGGAGGCCCACGGTGCGGCGGGTTGGAATTACCAGACCTGTCTGCCGTATTTTCGCAAGGCGGATGACTGGGCGTTTGGGAGCGATGACTATCGCAACACGGCTGGGCCGCTGGCGGTGAATAACGGCAATAATATGCAAAACCCGCTGTATAAAGCCTTTATTGCTGCGGGTAAACAGGCCGGTTATTTCGAGACTGACGACTATAATGGTCGCCGCCAGGAAGGCTTTGGCCCCATGCATATGACGGTAAAAAATGGTCGCCGCTGGTCAACTGCAAATGCGTATCTGCGGCCTGCGCTGAACCGGCCTAATCTCACCCTGCGCACGCGGGCGTTGAGCCAGCGCATTTTGCTGGCGGGTACGCAGGCTGTCGGCATGGCGTTTGCGATTAATGGCGAAGTGATGCAGGCGCGAGCCCGGCGCGAGGTGATCCTGAGTGCGGGTTCGATTGGTTCACCCCAGCTCTTGCAAATGTCTGGTATTGGCCCCGCCGCTGTGCTCCAAAAAGCGGGTATTGCGCTGCAGCACGAGCTGCCAGGCGTGGGTGAGAATCTACAGGATCATCTGGAATTTTACTTTCAGTTCAATTGTAAGCAGCCGATCTCACTGAACGGCAAGCTGAGTTTATGGCAAAAATTTCTGATCGGTGCGCAGTGGAGCGCCTTTAAAACTGGGCTGGGCGCGACCAATCACTTTGAATCCTGTGCCTTTATCCGCTCAAAAGCTGGCGCAGAGTGGCCGGATATTCAGTATCACTTTCTGCCAGCGGCGATGCGCTATGATGGACGGGCAGCCTTTGAGGGCCACGGTTTTCAGGTGCATGTTGGGCACAATAAACCCAAGAGCCGTGGTACGGTGAAAGTGCGTTCTGCCAACCCGTTAGACAAACCAGAAATTCTGTTTAACTACCTCAAACACCCGGATGACATTGCGGGATTCCGTGCCTGCGTGCGGCTGACGCGGGAGATTATCGGTCAGGCCGCGATGGACGCTTACCGCGGCCCGGAAATTCAACCCGGCGAACAGGTACAAAGCGATGCCGACATTGACGCCTTCGTGCGCCAGGCGGTGGAGAGTGCCTATCACCCATCCTGCACCAATCGTATGGGCACGGATGAGTGGGCCGTGGTTGACCCTGAGCTGCGGGTGCATGGCATGGAGGGGCTGCGCGTTGTTGACTCTTCCGTGTTCCCGACGATCCCAAATGGTAACCTGAACGCGCCGACGATTATGACGGCGGAGCGCGGCGCGGATATTATTAAAGGGCGGGGTGTGTTGCCGCCAGCGGGTGTCGCGGTGGGTATGGAAGCCGATTGGATGAATAAGCAGCGTTAGCGGGGGGATGTTGGACGTGTTGCTGTGTAGTTCAGCGCCATAGCACGCTGCAAGATAATAGACGTTTCAAGATAATACCTGATCCGCCGTCATCGACTGTTCCAGCACCGTCTTCGCATTAGGTAGGTCGTTTAGTTCAGCTTTTTGGCGTGCCGCAGCGGCATCATAGCCGTTGTCGAGCCAGCGCTGTAGCAGGCGCTGTTCCAACACGGCCAACCCTGGATTAAGCAAGATGCGGTAATCAAACAGCGTAGATAGCTGCGCCCACGGCTGCTGTTTGAGCAATAGATAGTTCCCCTCCACCAGTAAAATGTGCTGCTGTCTGTTCACCGTTTGAGCGGCGGGAATCACTGCGTCCTGTGCGCGGTCAAACAGGGGGATGGCAATATCTCGCTGTGAGGTTTTTAGCGTACGGATGAGGTCAACAAAACCGCTGGCATCGAAGGTGTGGGGTGCGCCTTTGCGCTGCCGTAGTCCACGCTGCTCTAAGACGGCATTATCCAAATGAAAACCATCCATAGGAATGACCACACTGCGGGTAATTGCCTGTGCGCTATTAATGCATTGGGCGAGGGCTGCGGCTAGGGTGGACTTGCCGGAAGCCGGTGGCCCAGCAATGGCGATGAGGCAGCGCGGTTTATCCTGCGCCAGCTGCATGATCTGTGTTGCTAGGGTTTGAGTTTGCATGGCAATGCGTCCTAGTCACATCGGTGGGTGCGTCGGTGAGGGTATTGCCGCCCTCACTACTGACTTAGGCCAGCCATGAGGGCGGTATTTCTAGCGCGTGTTTGGTATGGACTGACTCAGCCTTCCAAGTCCCGCAGCTCGCGCCGCAGGATCTTACCGACGTTACTCTTCGGTAAATCATCAACGAAGGCATACTGCTTGGGCCGTTTATAGCCCGTCAATTCAGCTTTACACCAGTCGATAAGTTCCTGTTCGGTCAGGCTGGCGTCGCTCTTGACCACATACGCTTTCACAACTTCACCAGAGTTGCCATCCGGCACGCCAATGACGCCTGCCTCCAGCACCTTAGGATTTGAGGCCAGGACGTCCTCGACTTCATTCGGATACACGTTAAAGCCGGAGACCAGCACCATATCCTTAATCCGATCCACCAGTTTGATGAAGCCCTGTTCGTTAATAATGGCAATATCACCCGTCGCGAACCAGCCATTGCTATCAATAGCTTCCGCGGTGGCTTCGGGGCGTCCCCAATAGCCGGACATGACCTGTGGGCCACGTACGCACAGCTCTCCGGCCTCACCGAGCGGTAGTTCATTACCTGCTGTATCACGCACGCAGACTTCTGTAGATGAGACCGGTAGGCCAATCATGCCATTGTAGTCTTCCAGCCCCATTGGATTAATCGATACGGCCGGTGAGGTTTCTGACAGGCCATAAGCTTCCAGTAGGGTGGTGCCGGTGATGGCTTTCCAGCGTTCAGCGACGGCTTTTTGTACGGCCATGCCGCCACCCAGCGCGATTTTCAGCTTGGAGAAGTCGACTTTTTCAATCCCGGGCGTATTGATTAAGGCATTAAACAGTGTGTTGACGCCGGTAATAAAGGAAAAGGGTTCTTGCTGCAAGGTTTTAACAAACGCCGGTAGGTCACGCGGATTGGTAATTAAGATATTTTTTGCACCAATCTTCACCGCAAACAGCGCATTAGCGGTCAGGGCAAATACATGGTACAGCGGCAGCGCGGTAATAAAGATTTCTTTACCGGGTTCGAGGTCGCGTGAAGTCCAGGCATCGGCCTGAAGCAGATTAGCCAGCAGGTTGCGGTGGGTCAGGGTCGCGCCCTTTGAGACGCCGGTCGTGCCGCCGGTGTATTGGAGGAAGGCAATATCTTCCTGTGTCAGCGTGGCGTCAGTAAAGCTATGAGCCTCGCCTTTAGCCAGCGCATCATTAAATTTAACCGCCGTCGGCAGTGAAAACGCAGGCACCATTTTCTTAATGTATTGCACCACAAAATTAACCAGCATGCCTTTGGCACCGCCGACCATGTCGGCGATTTTGGTGGTGATAATGGTTTCGACCTGGGTGTCTGGCAGCACTGTTTCTAGGGTATGGGCAAAGTTCTCCAGGATAACGATAGCCTTTGCCCCTGAGTCATTGAGCTGATGCCTTAACTCGCGCTCCGTATACAGTGGGTTGGTGTTTACTACGATTAAACCGGCGCGGAATGCCGCAAACATCGCCACCGGATATTGCAGTAGATTCGGCATCATAATCGCGATGCGATCACCCGGCTTTAACCCGGCTTCATGTTTCAGGTAGGCCGCGAATTGTCGGGTCAGCTTATCCATTTCGCTAAAACTCAGCGTTTTACCCAAATTAACAAACGCGGGTAAATCGCCAAATTCATCGACTGATTTAAGGAACAAATCCTGTAATGAAGCATAAGGACTTAAATCTACCTCATGCGGAACATGTTCGGGATATTGTGCCAGCCACAGTTTTTCCATAATCTCCTCCTGCCCTTAGCCACTAAAAGCGCTATTGTAGTTTTTATATCTGATAAGAGCAATTGAATGACGGTAGCTGCCATACTGAGCGCTTTGGATTTTGGCTTCGGTTCTGGTCTTGATTTTCACCAAAAAATTTAACGCGGCATTTGGGCGGTATAAGGTCGCACCACTACTCTTCGATTAGCGGCATGATCCAGTGGAGTTGTGCCTTGTGTCACGGGATTAAGCTCGCCAAAAGACTGAATTATAAATTGGCTTTTATGCACGCCACGTGCTAATAAATGACGTTGAATCGAAGCGGCTCGCAGCGCTGATAGTTTTTCATTATAGGCAGAGCTGGAGCGAAGGTCAGCATGGGTTTCGATGCTATAGCGATACATCGGACAGGCACGTATGTCCGCCGCCAGCAGGTCGAGTATATAATAATTAGCCGCGTCGATATGTGCCTGATTAGTGGTAAATAGGTCGATATACGTTCTGACCGCACCATTACAGTTAGCCGGTGCTGCTAGCTGTGGATTTAAGGAGGTCGGCAGTTGATAGGGGGCGGGCTGTATCGCTGTCTGTAACTGGGTTTGGACGGCGGCGACCGCTTGAGTTTGGGCCGTTTGTAGGGCCGCTAATTCCTGGGCGACCTGCTGTTGCAGGGTTTGCTTATTTGCAACAGTGGGCTTGGGCTGGTTGCGGTTTTGTTTGAGCCAAGCCGCATAATCTTGGTCGCCTTTGAGTTTGTCGCGCACAAAACTATCCACAGTTTTTAATACAACCTGACTCATCCAAGCCGCCGGGTCAGAGCAGTCCCTGGTGTTATGGCCTTCGCCCCAGGTGCCCAATTTATAATGAGTGTCTGGGTCGCGCATGATTTTTGCGGCCTGAGAAAAGGCTGCCCAGGTGCTCATGGTGCAACAGTCTGGGCGGTAGGCGGCTGGCTTTCCCCCCTTCTTGACGGGTGTTAAATGCGGTGGAAAACTCATATAAATATTCATTTCCGGCTGGCCGGGCGTCGCCGCCATTTCTTCTGCCGTCAGCAGCTTTAAGTTGCCTTGTGCCAGCCGTTTAATCACTTGCTGTTTGAGGTCGTTAATCAGCTTGGTGTTTTTCCTGCCTGCTGATTTGATCAGGCCGTCAATGTCCAGATGTACCCCGGTTAAGCCGCTCAAGGTTAAGTGTTTTTTCTGAAAATTTTCCTGCCTGGGGCGAACTGGGCCGGCGGTGCAGGCCGGATAGAAGCCAGGTTTTGCGGCGAGCAGTGTCTGAAAGTGCGCGCGCGTTTCCTGCATTTGTGTGCTGACGGTGCTCTGCGCAACAGATGTGCTGCACAGCGCTGCGGTGACAAGCAGGCCAAGTATGCCTGTTAGCAGTGCGTGGGTTCTTGTTTTCATAGTGTTAGGCTTATTGTTGGTATACATCCATTATACCAATGAACGTTACAACTGCCCATTTTGGCGGATAAAGCAGTGTGCGGCGGCGGCCTTAGCTGGATCGAGGTGAGGGATCTACAGGCTGTGGCTCAGCTATCGTTTGTGGCTGAGCGGCAGTCTGCGACTGAGTCACTCGCTTTGGCGCGGTGTTTGTTTGATGCTCAGCGCGTTCGTCTACCGCCGCCTGTAATAAGCGTCCGGGCTCATCGCCGAACATACGGCTCAACAGCTGGCGCGAGGTCGCGGCAATCGACTGCCGACTCAGCGTGCGCGGCGCTTGTAGTATATTCGCCGTGAGTTCAGCGTTCTGGAATAAAATATCGTCTGCTGCTGGGCCAAACGCCCGGTTGCGGCTGATGCGCACGATACGACCCATATTGATGCCGCGCCCATCATCCAGAATCAGCATATGTGGGCACAGCTGACGGTAGGGGTTGGGCTGTGGGTAGTCGATGACGCTCAATAGAATTAAGGGCTGGCCTGAATAGTTGATGCTCCCGTTTATTGCGGTATCACGCAATTCAGTCAGAAAAATCGGTGCGCCAATTGCATGCCGCAGCTGGTCTATCTGCTGGTAGTAGGTGGCAGGCGGCCACAGCTGTTCGGCGGTATCGTGCGTTGTCACCCTTACTTCCTATATTGTGTTTGGGCCTGTAGTCATCTACGGCCAAGCGTGGCTGAGCCAGCGGGGGCGTTATTCAACTTTTGCTAAGCCGATGCTGCTATGATGCGGACTTTACCATTGATCGCCAGCGAGATATAACGGATCTGTTATGACACAGGATGTACGCTTTGAGCAACTAAAGGATTGGGTGCATACCTTGGCGGCTTGGGAAAACGCCGCGCTGGAGCCCGCTTCGGCGGATGCTAGTTTTCGACGCTATTTCCGCGCTCGCAGCGCGACGGCGACGGCAATTGTGATGGACGCACCGCCTGATAAGGAGGATGTTGCGCCCTTTATTGAGGTTACTCGGCGGCTGTTAAAGGTTGGGGTGGCCGCGCCACAGCTCTTTGCGCACGACCTGAACGCGGGTTTTCTGCTGTTAGAGGATTTCGGCAATACACCGCTAGGTGATGTGCTGCAGGCTAATACGGCTGAGGCTTATTATCAGCAGGCGATACAGACCTTGCTGAAATTACAGTCCGCTGATCCTGTTGGACTGCCGGATTATAATGCTGAATTATTGCAGCAGGAAATGGCTTTAATGCCGGAGTGGCTGTTAAAGACACACCTACAGTTTGCAGAAAGTGGTCTACCGCTGCGCATGATCGATGAGACTTTTACGGCGCTGACCCGTGCTGTATTAGAACAGCCCACCGTGTTTGTGCATCGCGACTACCACTCCCGTAATCTCATGGTGACCGACCAGGGCTTGGGGGTGATTGATCATCAAGATGCGGTCTCTGGCCCGCTGACTTATGACCTGGTGTCTTTATTGCGGGACTGCTATATCAGCTGGCCGGAGCGGCGAGTCACAGGTTGGGTGAGCGCATGTCACCAGCAGTTATTGGCCGCCGGACGATTGCCGCTAAGCTGTCATCTCGATGATTTTACTCGCTGGTTTGATCTGACGGGTTTGCAGCGTCATATCAAAGTGCTGGGTATCTTTTGTCGCCTGCACCATCGGGACGGTAAAAGCCATTATCTGCACGACCTGCCGCTGACCTTACATTATGTACTAACGGTGGGTGCGCGCCATGCGGAGACCGCGCCCTTGGTGGATTGGATGCAGCACAGTAGGCTAGCAGAGCGTCTTGGCACCGTAGGGCACTCTGGGGAGGGTCTAAGCTGAGCGCAATGAAAGCCATGATTCTCGCTGCCGGACAGGGGACTCGCATGTGGCCGCTGACGCAGTATACGCCGAAGCCGCTGCTGGAAATCGCCGGTAAGCCGCTCATCGTTTGGCAGATTGAAAAGCTGGCGGCGGCGGGCTGTCGCGATATTGTGATTAATATTGCCTGGCTGGGTGCTCAGATTCCGACGGCGCTGGGGCAGGGTGAGCGCTGGGGCGTGAATCTGCTGTATTCAGATGAGCAGGGCGAGGCGCCGCTGGAAACGGCGGGTGGGATTGTGAAGGCACTGCCGATGTTGGGCACTGCACCGTTTTGGGTGGTGAATGGCGATGTTTGGTCTGATTTTGATTTCCAGTGCAACCCCCAGATGGGAACAGATGTGCTGGCACACCTGATTCTGGTGCAGAATCCTGATCATCATCCGGTGGGTGATTTTGCACTGCGCGCTGGACAAGTCTGTACCCTGGGAGAGCCGCGCTATACCTTTAGTGGTATCGGTTATTACCACCCCGCTTTGTTCGGCAGCCTGAGCTATGGCAAACGTCGGTTGGCTGAGGTATTAACGGCAGCTATGCAGAACAATCGAGTTAGCGGTGAGCTGCATCAGGGGGTGTGGCGTGATATTGGGACACCGCAACGCTTAGCGGAACTGAATGCGCTTTAAGCATGCGATGCATTCCAGTGTGGGTATACAAGGCCAGCACTGCACACACAAACATCGAAAACACTAAGAGCTAAAACTAATAAGGAGGCGTTATGCAGCAAGTTATTTGGCGGACGTGGTTCGCATTTTGTTTGGTATTTTTATTGTTTGGGCATATCCAGGCAGCCGATCATAACTTCAAAGGCAAGCGCTTTAAAGCGTGGTCAGGCAACTGTGAGCCGGGACAGCAGGCGGCAGAGGTCTGTTATTTGGAACAGGTGCTCATGCAAAATGGCGAAGAGGCGCTGCGCGCGATCATTGGCTATGCGCGTGGACGACCTAATCCCACCGTTTTTTTTGAATTGCCGTTGGGGGCTGATATTGAGGCTGGTGTTACGCTGCAAGTGGATAATGCTGAGACAATTCGCTTTCGGGGACGCTGTACGCAGCTGCGGTGCAGCGCTGGTTTCATCATGGATCAGACGATCAGACAGCAGTTTATTAAGGGCCGTAAAGCCGCCGTCAGTTATATGCCCGCTTCGGGTCAGGAGCCGATTGTGCTGCCAGTTTCGCTGATGGGCGTCACCGCAGGGCTTAATGCACTGCAGCAGCATATCCGCTAGGGTCGGAGCTGCTGCATGCGGCGGCTACTGTCTGCCTCAGTCGCTTAAGGTATAAGTGATGTTGGCCTGATAAGCGCCATTCGGTAAGGCTTGTGCACTTTCGCGGCTGCCGGTGAGGGTGAGTAGGCCGCTTTTGGTGCGGGCCATGCCGACCTGACAGCTGTAGCGGTGCGTATCAATTTCGGCCAGTGCATCGGCACAGATGGCCGAATTGGCGCTCACCGCCAGCTGAAAGCCCTGTGGCAGTCCAGCTACATTGACGTTAAGACGCGCCCGCCGGTCATTGGAGCTAATGGCGACTGTGCTGCTGTGGCTGACGCTATCTTGGTCCACACTGAAGGTAAAGGTATGCTGCGCCTGGTCTAATTCGACTAAGGCGACCTTAGGAATGGTGATGCTTAGCGACTGGCTGCTGGTATTGGAGTGCGCAGACAGGTTAGTGCTGCTCACTAGACAGCACAGCACAGCTGCGCCATTGCAAAGCTTTTTACTCATAGGGTTCATAAGACACTCATCTTGTTATTTTATTTATTCTACGGCGGTGCGTTATTGGGGTTAACGTCCCTATAGCTTAACTGAACCTGTGCTGAGGTGGGTAATTTTGCCGACGAGGTGTCGGTGCAACCGTGCGCATTTGGGCTGTGTTGTAGTGGCTGCAAAAAAGTACAGTG
>CALAMO010000005.1 GCA_937925855.1 uncultured Thiotrichaceae bacterium | reverse complement strand
CCCATGACTCGGGGGGAGAAATGGGTTCGAGTAGATCAAATGGCATCCATTGCCTTATTATTTGCTTTCCACCCTTTAGTGGGAACTCGGCCTGGTTCGGTTCATGCGTGGTTAAAATTTGATGGTTGGCGGGGGCGCTCGGGGCACGTCGCTCGCGGGCTGTTGTCATGAATTTTTTCGTCAAAGCGCTGGAAAGTGCTATGATCTGGGTTAATATGAGTGCGCTTCACTATGCTGGCCCCATAGTTAAATGGATATAACGGCCCCCTCCTAAGGGGCAGTTGTAGGTTCGATTCCTGCTGGGGCTGCCAATAAAATCAATGATTTAGCGTGAGATAATAGAAGTGGCTTTGGTTCTATTCTGCTGGAATTAATACATGAATACACTGCAACAGCAAATTTTACAGGACTTGGAGGCATTACCTGAACCCATGCAGGCCGAAACCCTTGATTTTGTACAATTCTTGAAAACCAAGCTGGAACGCAACCAGCAAGATGCTGCCAA
This sequence comes from uncultured Thiotrichaceae bacterium, assembly GCA_937925855.1. Classification (GTDB taxonomy): domain Bacteria; phylum Pseudomonadota; class Gammaproteobacteria; order Thiotrichales; family Thiotrichaceae; genus Thiolinea. The sequence continues at coordinate 7,331 of CALAMO010000005.1, read as the reverse complement.
TCAACCCAATGGTGCTGCAATCGTCCTTATCATGGAACGCATGGCAGCTAGGAATGCTTTATCTAGTATCAAAGACCCGTCAGCATGGCAGCGAGAGATTCGACAAGATAGGCCATTACCGGGCCGGGAAGGTTGATGCTACTACTGGATAGCAATATCTTCATCTATGCGATCCAACCCGCTTATGATGACTTGCGTAAATGGCTGATGAGCCAAGCCATTGCAGCCTCTGAAGTCAGTGTGGTTGAAGTGTTGGGCTATCACCAAATTACAGATGAAGACGAACAGGACTTACAAGCGCTTTTTGAGTTGGCTGAAAATTTGCCTGTTTCAACGTCGATTATCAATCAGGCAGTAGCTTTACGCCAACAGCGCAAAATGTCATTAGGCGATGCAATTATTGCAGCCACAGCGCTTGAGCATGGGCTAACGCTTGTTACCCGCAACACCAGTGACTTTGACTGGATAGGTGGGCTGAAGGTACAAAACCCAATCAAGCAAGCATAACTATCACTCATCTGAGTAGCTTTGTTGGTATAGATGTTGGTATGTATTGATTGGCTTTAAATAAATTTCTTTATAGTCAATTGGTTATATCAATCTTTGTTTCCTGCTGGGGCTGCCAATAAAATCAATTATGCGATCCAACTCGCTCATGATAACTTGCGTAAATGAATAATGGGCCAAGTTATTACAGATTCTGATTTACGAATAGGCAAGTCTTGACATCTCATATGATCTACCACATCACCACCCAAAGCGCCTGGACGCAGTCAGAAGCCAACAGCTACCACCCGCCTAGCTTTGCCGAGGAAGGCTTTGTCCACTGTTCTGATTTCCAGCAGGTCGAGCGCAGCGCAAACAAGTATTATCAGGCGCAGGTCGACTTGCTGCTGCTGGCAATCGATCCGACGCGCCTGGATGCAGAAACCCGCTATGAAAACCTGCTGGGTGGCGCGGAGAAATTCCCACACGTATACGGGGCCATTAATAAATCAGCGATTCAGCGAGTCATTGAATTAGGCTGGTCGGCCCAGGGGGCGCTGCTGTTTTCCGCCCCGCCGAATAGTGCCGATAGCCCTGCCTAATCATGGCCCTACCTGCTTATACTGAGCGCTGAGTCCCCATGCGGATTGGCCTATATACCCTCGATAACCCACTGATTGTCGCACCGATGGCTGGCGTCACGGATCGGCCTTTCCGTACGCTGTGTAAGCATTTCGGTGCGGGCCATGCGGTTAGCGAGATGATGACGGCAGATGCCACGCTGTACGCCCAGAAGAAGTCGATGTTTCGTGCTAATTTCGACGGTGAGCTGGCCCCAGTCTCGGCGCAAATCGCGGGAGCTGAACCGGCTCAGCTGGCGCAGGCTGCCCGGTATCAGGTGCAAAATGGTGCGCAAATCGTCGATATTAATATGGGTTGTCCGGCGAAAAAAGTGTGTCGCAAACTGGCCGGGTCGGCGCTGTTAAAAGATGAGGAATTAGTGCGGCGCATTCTGGATGCGGTGGTGACGGCGGTTGAGGTGCCGGTAACGCTGAAGACGCGGTTGGGCTTTGCCGATGGCGAGGAGAATATCCTGCGGGTGGCGGCGCTGGCGCAGGAAGCCGGGATTGCCGCGCTGGCGATTCATGGTCGCACCCGTAACCAGATGTACAAAGGGGTGGCGCGTTATGAGCAGATACGAGAGGTGAAGCGCAGCGTGTCGATACCGGTTGTGGCGAACGGCGATATTGACAGCCCACAGAAAGCGAAGGCCGTGCTGGAATTTACCGGCGCGGATGCGGTGATGATTGGGCGCGCGGCACAGGGCAGGCCGTGGATTTTTCGGGAAACGCTGCACTATCTGCATACTGGGGAGTTACTGCCACCGCCTGCGTTGGATGAAATGCGTGCCGTGCTGCTGGGCCATCTGGATGAGCTGTACCAGTTTTACGGTGAGTACTCGGGCTGTCGTATCGCACGTAAGCACATCGCCTGGTATACCCAGGGCCTGCACAACGGCAATGCCTTCCGGCAGGCGATGTATCAGCAAGAAAGCACGCTGGGGCAGGCCAGGGTCGTTGAGCAGTATTTCGCGGGCCTGCTATCGGTTGATCCGAGTTTGCGCGCGCGCGCTGGCGATCCCGCTTAGCAGAGCCGCCTGTGGGTGATGCGGGCCGATTGCTGCCGTTAGTTTGAGTTTTCTGGTGCTTTTTCGGCAGCAGCTTTGGCGGCCTTGGCCTTACGGATTGCCGCGACTAAATTCGCCGGGTCACGCACATTCGATAATAATTTGCCGTCGAGGAACAGGGTGGGCGTGCCGCTGACACCGGCGCTTTTGGCGCTGGCTATATCGGCCTTGACCTTGTCTTTCACCGCATCAGAGGCGACGTCCGTTCTGAGCTGATCCATATCTAACTCAAGCGTTTCCGCCATGCTATCGAAGGTTGCGGTCGGGTCGCCCTGTTCGCTCCAGGTGCTCTGGTCATCAAACAGCGCATCGTGCATTTCCCAGAATTTACCCTGCTTACCTGCCGCTTCGGCATAATAGGCCGCTTCCGTGGCGTTTTTGTGCACCCGCACAATCGGATAATGGCGATAGACCAGTTTTACGTCGCGGCGTATTTGTTTCCAGACCTGACGGAAGCTGCGGTGTTGCGCATTACAGGACGGGCATTGAAAATCAGAGTATTCCACCAGTGTCATGGGGGCTGATGGATAGCCTTTAATCTGATCGTTTGCAGTGACCTCAATCGTGGTTGGTACTGCCAGGGTCATGCGCTCATACAGCGTGAACAGTAAAAGAACGGCGAGTAGCCCGCCCAGTCCGAACATAGCATAGCGCAGCAGGTGGCTATTGCGCTCAGCAGCGGCTTGTTTTTGGATTTTTTTCTGTTGTTGGCGTTCGCGTTTATTCATAGTGTTTACTTTGTGTTCTGATTAAATACATCGCATAGAATAGGCGTATGGTTCACTAATTTCAATCCGATTCCAGCGGGAGTAACAACATCCCTAGCGCGCTAACGGCGTATTATGCGCAGAGTTTATGGTGGTGATGCCGTTAGGGTTGCTGTTGAAAAAAAATCATGCATCCAGCCTCCAACCAGCGCTGCATCAGCTACCCTATCGTGTGGTTTTAAGCCTTCCAGCGCTCTATCCGACACCACTTCTGGGAATACTGTACCCCGGCGGTATTCGATTAAGGCCTGTTCATAACTGATGCTAAATTCTGGGTGTGGCTGTAAGCTGAATGCCTGATCACCATAGACCAGCCCGGCATAAGGACAGAACGTGGAACCCGCGAATACACGAGCATCAGCCGGGGGCTCCACCACTTGATCCTGATGAATGGCGTTTAAAGTTATCGCTGGATAATGAGTTGTTGTGCCATTGGGTGGGGTCCTATTTACCAGCTGATAAGTTTGTAGACCGAGCCCCCAACCTCTATCAGATTTCTCTACTTTACCGCCCAGCGCTTCGGCCATAATTTGATGCCCAAAACAAATGCCCACCAGTGGAATCTTCGCCTGATAAATTTCACGCACCAGTACTTTCAGTGGCTCAATCCACGGCAGATCATCGTACACGCCATGTTTAGAACCGGTGATAATCCAGCCGTCGCACTCGTCAGCCGCTGCCGGAAATTCATCGTCCAGCACGCAGTAGCCGCGATAGTTAAAGCACGGCTGATCTTGAACGCTGGCTTTTTCGACCAGGGCGGCCATCATCTCAACATAGGAGCCGTGTTGCGGTGCGAGATGATCCGGCGGTAAACCCGTTTCCAGAATGCCGATGGTTTTCATATTTGCTGTGCTCATTATAAATAGGTCTCATATTCAGCATGGCTGACTTGCTGGGCAAACTTGAGGTTTTCCTGGCGTTTCATCGCGCAGAAGACCCGCACAAATTCCTTGCCTAACAGCGCCTCAATCAGCTTGCTGTTTGCCATGGTTTCAATGGCGCTCGCCCACTGCGTCGGTAACGGCGTGCCCATATTGTCCTGCTGGTAACCATCGCCGCTGCTGGCGGGCGGCGGCGTCATTTGCTGTTCAATGCCGCGCAGCGCCGCCGCCAGCACCACTGCAATCACCAGATAAGGATTCGCGTCCGCGCCGGATACCCGGTGTTCAATGCGGCGCGCAGCATGGGGGCTGTCTGGGATGCGCACCGACACCGTGCGGTTTTCATAGCCCCAGTTCGCCGAGACGGCAGCGTGCGTGCCGGGTAATAAACGCCGGTAGGCATTTAGGCTGGGGGCAAAAATCAGCATTGAGTCGGCCATCGCATCCAATAAGCCTGCGACCGCCTGCGCGAGTTGGCCGCTGCCCTGGGCTGTGCCGTTGTCGAATATATTATTGCCGTCTTTATCCAGTACGCTGCAATGCAGGTGCAGGCCGTTACCGCTGCGCTCACCAAAAGGTTTGGGCATAAAAGTGGCGTGGTGCCGGTGTTTACGCGCCACGCCTTTAACTAGCCGTTTAAATAACACGGCGTGGTCTGCGGCCTGGAGCGCATCCGGCACATGGTTAAGGTTAATCTCAAACTGACCTGTGCCTAGCTCTGAGATCATGGCATCCGCTGGAATATTTTGGACGGTACAGCAGTGACGAATCTCTGCCAGCAGTGCACGTTTCTCATCAATACAATCCAACGAATAAACATCTGGCCAGTCGAATGCGCGCTGGCTGGCGAGTGGAATACCCTTCTCCAGCTCGCTCTCCGCCAGCAGGTAAAACTCCAGCTCGGAGGCCACTACTGGAGTCAGGCCATGTTTCTGATAGCGCTGGCAAACCGCTGCCAAAATCTGACGTGGATCAGCCATAAATGGACTGCCGTTCGGGTTGTGCATCATGGTTTGTAGTTGAAAGTGATCGCCACTGAGCCAGGGAATCGGTGTTGGCTCGGTTGTGACTGGTAGGCAGATACCATCACTATCGCCAGTTTCAAACACTAAACCGTTTTCCACCACATCATCACCCCAGCAGTCCACGCCAAGGGCAGAGCGTGGCATCTTTAAGCCTTCCCGCAGGAGTTTGCTGGCTGAACTGAGAGGGCTGCGTTTACCGCGTAGGATGCCGTTGAGGTCAACGAGGAAGGTGTCGAGTTCGCCGGTGGGTTGTTGCACGCTGGGCTGCCTGTATGGGTTGGCTGATTAAATGTTATGATGGCAGGTTAGCTATCATCTCCCTGAGATTGTAGCAATTTGTTAAGTAGAACAGAATGTAGTGATGACTTCTGAATAAATTTACATGTCCTTACCGTCATAAACCCGCTGTAATGCACCCTGTTCCCAGCATACATTGAGCCACCTTGCCCTCTGACAGCCATGGCAACAGAGAAAGCAAAACCGGTGCCGGTACGATAAAATATGATGATTTGGGTTTAAACACCTAGGCGCCCCTTGCTATTCAGGGTGGGGCAATGCTAAGCAGCGCCCGCACCGCATCAACCTGTACCTTCCCCAAGGCCGTGCGCGGCAGCGCTTCGACAAACACCACGTCCTTCGGGTGCTTAAACCGCGCCAGCTGACCCGCAAACGCTGCCAAAACCCGCTGGCGCAACGCCTGTTCAGTAGCCGTCTCATTCGGATCACGCACCGCTACCACTACTGCGACCTCACCCCATTGCGCATGCGGCTTGCCTACAATCGTCATTTCTAGCAGCCCCGGCACGTCTTGAATCACCCGTTCCAGTTCCGCTGGATAAATATTCTCCCCGCCGGAAATAATCACATGCTTGACGCGATCTGCGAACCAATAAAACCCAGCGGCATCGCGGCGCGCTATATCTCCCGTGCGAAACCAGCCGTCGACCAGCGCCGCATCGGTGGCATGCGGATTATTCCAGTAGTGATGCAGGATATTGCCGCCTTTAACCCAGATTTCACCGTTTTTACCGCTTGGCACGTCTGCCCCATCCCGCACCAAGCGAATCGCACACTCGCTGCCACAGCGTCCAATCGAACCGACGCTATCAAAGGCATTATCCGGGCGCTGGTAAACTGCTATCGGGCTGGTTTCGGTTGAGCCATAAATCTGGAGTAGGGGAATGCCCCGTGCATGCACTGATTCAATGAGCGGCACCGGTACATCGGTCGAACCAATCGCTAGGGCACGCACCGCACTCAAATCAGCGTCTTGCCATTGAGGCGTGGCCTGAAGTGCTTGCAATACGGTGGGCACCACGACAGCCAGCGTAATGCCCTGTTCGACCAGCGTGGTTAGCGCGGTCTGCGGCTCAAATTTCTCCAGCAGCGTCACCTGAGCGCCAAGCAGCAGGGCGGGTAGCACCTGAATGTTAAAGCCACCGACATGAAACATGGGCAGCATACCCAGAATATGATCGTCTGTGTTCATAGCATGCATATGCCAGCTCATGCGGGCGTTACACAGGAAGCTGCGCTGATCCAGTACCGCGCCTTTGGGTTGGCCGGTGGTGCCGGAGGTGTATACGATCATAAGGGGAGAGTCTGTCACCTCTTCACGCCCACGCGGCTGCTCCACTTCTGCCCGAAAAGCTGCTAAATGACCATCATGCTCTGCGATCGCATCTACTAGCAGGCTGCCGCAATCTTCCGCCGAGGCCAGTCGCAGTGCCAGAATGTTCTCCATAAAATGCTGATCATGAAAAATCATCGCAGGTTGGCTGTCGCGCACCGCGTGCTGTAATTCTGGTAGCGCCAGCCGCCAGTTCAGTGGCACTAGAATCAGCCCGCTCCGCGCCGCTGCAAACAGCAGCACCAGCATTTCAGGGTGATTCATGCCGTACCAGGCGATGCGATCACCACGCTGTAATTCCAGCTGCTCAAAGACGGCGGTCGTCAGATCAACCCGTGTTAGTAGCTGTGCATAGCTCAGGGTTTCATCCTTGCAGCGGATAGCCATTTTATGTGGGGTATTACGGGCATGCTGCTGTAGAAGGTCGTTCAGGGTCATCGCGTTTTAATCTTCGTCACTTTCACCCGGTTTGTATAAGGCGGCTTTACCAATCATGTCCAGGCACAGCTCCGCCGTCCACGGCAGCATGAGCGCGCCACAGCGACTGTCGCGGTATAAGCGTTCTAAATGCAGCGAGCGCAGCATCGACTGACCGCCACAGGTGCGTACCGCCAGCTGGGCGATTTCATTGGCGTTTTCCATGACTGAATAGTGTGCCGTCCAGGCGCGCAGTAGGCTATCCTGACTTGGATTCGGGCGTGCTTCGGATAGGCTCTGGAACCACAGGGCTTTGGTTTGTTCTAGCATAATGCGCAGCTGCGCCACCGCGATTTGTTTGGTCGGGTACATGCGACGTTTAACCGGTGGTGTGCCGGGCATTTCACCGCGCAGGTATTGCACGGTGAAGTCGTA
>CALAMO010000004.1 GCA_937925855.1 uncultured Thiotrichaceae bacterium | reverse complement strand
TAAAAGCGGGCAGCGTCTGCTGTAAAGCCTGCATGAATGAGTCAATTTTTTTGAGAGAAGGTTCGGGGTGTAGGCTGCGAATAGTGAGCACGCCGGTTTTACGCTCTGCCTTGCAGTCCATGCGCGCTACCAGCTTGGTATCCCATAATATGGGCAGACTGAAATAGCCAAATTTACGTTTTTGCGCCGGTACATAACACTCCAGCAGGTAATCAAAATCAAACAGGTTACGCATGCGGTGACGTTGAATCAGCAGATTATCGAACGGCGATAGGATATTCAATTTGTTTTTTGCCAGCGGTTTATCGAGCAGTGTGAGCGTGCTCGGTAGGGCATAATAGCGCTGGCTACCGACTTGCAGCTGGCATAGCGTCTCCTCATGCAGCATCTGCTGCAACATATCTTTAATGGCGGGTTTTACCGCTTTCAGCAGGTAGCTGAAGTCGCTCTCCTGCGCGAGGCCGTGCGCGTGTAAAAAGCGGCTAATGAGGTGGCGTGCATGCGTTGCTGCATCGGGCCGGCGCGCATCAACATCTGCCGGGAGTACGCGCTCAGTGAGGTCATACACTTTATGAAAGCCGCGCCGTTCAGGAATCATTAGATCACCCTGCATGAATAAATAATCCAGCGCTTGTTTCGCGGGTTTTTTTTGCCATTCGCGGGTTTTCTGCTGATCCCGATCGAAGTCTTTCGCCATTAATGGCCCTTCGGCGCGGATGCGCTGCAGCACATAGTTCATCATGCGCTCATCCTGTGGATACCAGTGCTTTTGTTGTCCGCTTTTTATGGCCTGTTTGCGCGGTAAGCTGAAGCGGTAGTCGCGCATCGGTAAATAAGCCGCTGCATGTGACCAGTACTCGAAGGCGGTTTTGTCGGCGATCAGCCGGTCGAGCTGGGTTGGGGTATAAGCTGCATTGCGCGTCCACAACGTATGATGGTGGGCGCGCTCTATCACTGAGATGGTATCAATCTGGATGTAGCCGAGATGCTCTAGGGCGGCCTGTGTCGCAGCCAATGCCGGGGCGCGAGTGCGCTGTGTCGGGAGCCGTTGGCTGTGTAACACCAACTTGCGTGCTTGCGTGGGACTGAGTGATGTCAGCATAGGGCTACTTTACCTTGAGTGGTGGCTAGTGGCGGCGATAAAACTGCTGAAATAGCTCAATCACTTTGCCGACATCATCCAGAGAAATATCGCGATGCAGCACATTACGCTGCGCGCCTATAATCACGCCCCGCTGCCGCATAAAATCTTGTAGCGGTGCGGCATCTGCCGCCTGCGTTTTGATAAAGACCATATTAGTTTGTACGCGCTCCATATCGACCTGTAGGCCGTTGAGTTGATTGAGCGCGGTGGCTAATTGGCTAGCTTTTTCATGGTCTTCCGCCAAGGATTGAAGGTTGTTTTTCAGGGCGTATAAGCCTGCTGCGGCCAGCATGCCAGCCTGGCGCATGCCACCACCAAGCATCTTACGCAGACGGCGTGCCCGATTGATAAAGTCAGTGCTGCCGACCAGGACAGAACCGACCGGTGCGCCGAGTCCTTTCGACAAGCAGAGCGAGACAGAATCCATGTTGGCCGTGAGTGCCTGAGGTGTGGATTGTTGTTTGATCACTGCATTCATGAGTCTGGCCCCATCGAGGTGTACACTCAGGCCGTGGGTGTGTGCGGCATCGGCGAGTGTGTCCAGGTGCGTTTGATCTTGCACGCAGCCGGATACTGTGTTTTCCAAACTAAGTAGGCGACTGACTGGAAAATGAAAGTCATCGGGTTTAATCGCATCTAGCAGCGCATCCAGCTCAAACCGGCCCAATTTATCCGTGCTCAAGGGGTGTAATGTGGTTCCGCCCAGCACCGATGCACCGCGTGCTTCATCGAGAAAGGTATGATACTGATCACCCGCAATAATTTCTTCGCCGCGCGCGCAATGGCACAACATCGCGATTAAATTACTTTGCGTGCCGCTGGGAAGAAAGATACCCGCCGCCTTGCCTAATAGCTGTGCCGTATACTGTTCTAGTTCATTGAGTGTCGGGTCTTCACCATAAACATCGTCGCCTACCTTGGCGCTAAACATCACGTCACGCATCGTAGCTGAGGGCTGGGTGACCGTGTCACTTCGCAAGTCAATGAGGGAGCTATGGGGCGTTGAAGCTGGCGGTAGGTCGGTATCTTGGTTCATTGCAGTTCTCTCTGTTCTGGACGAATGGCGATCATTGCCAGTGGTCGGGTCACTTGTTTAAATAGGGTTTTTCGTGTAACCTTTTATGAATATATAAAAAAAATTAATGATTTGGCGCTCTAGCTTTGATACGTTTCACTTGCAATCCTGGATGTTGACAGCCTGTGCCTGGCAAGGCCGACATCATGCAGGGACGAGATTTGCATAAGGTTTTCATAGCGAATTGGCACGGTCTGCGTAGGCTGACATAGCGACGATATAAGCGCTGTCATAGTAACAGGAGCCCAAGAGATTATACAGATCAGGGTCATGAGCTAGCTTAGGCCGCATATAATAATAATTGCAGCATGCATCTACTAAAAATCTTATGAGCATAAAAAAAATCCTCTTTCTTGCTGTAGTCTTATTGCTAGGGTGTTTGCCGTTGGCGACATCCGCCCTGAGCTTGGGCGAATTGACGACCTTTTCTGGTCGTGGGCAGCCGCTACAGGCAGAAGTTAATCTACTATCGCTTAACCCTGCGACCCAGCTGAGGCAGATAAACGCGAGCATTCCGCCCGCTGCGATTTTTCAGCGTTTTGGCTTGCAGAGAGACCCTTTTCTGGATCAGCTACGTCTCAAAAGCGCGCAAACCGCTCAGGGTTATGTGATCAAGCTCAGTTCCGCACAGGCATTTCCTGCTTCGCCGCTGGCGCTGCTGTTAGAGATCGAAGTTGACGGTGAGCGCACCTTAAAAAAATACCAGCTAGTCGGGTCAAATAAGCGGGCAGCCGCTAAACCCAATGGGCAATTACCCGTGCCGGTGCCGTCGAATGTGCTGAGTAAGAAAGTGCCACAGCACGTTACGTTCGAACAGCCCAATCCTGTGGTCAAACCGCCCGCCCGGCACAAACAAACGGCGGTTCAATCCGCGCAGGTATTGCCACTGCCGGTTGCCAAACCTTTGGCCGTCGCTGAGTCCATGGCCTTGCCTGTTCCAACCAGCATTAACGGCGTACCTATTGTCCCCATTGTTAATGAAATGAGGGATATGCCGGCTGAGCTATTTCGTGAAGGGCACGGACGCGATGGGCTTGATGAAGTCGATGCGTACACGGTAGCTGTCCAGGATGACTGGCAGTCAGAACAAGACTACTACCGGGAGTATCGGTTACCTGCTGAAAATCTTGGCAGTGGTGGGGGGTATGCCCGTCCTACTGATCAGCAGATGGATACCCGCGCGTACATAAACTATGTTCCTGTTTTGCCGCCGGTGGAGACGGCTCAGCCCACACACCACCGTGTTAAACGGGGTGATACGTTGTTCAAAATTGCGGCGCGTTACAAAGTGAGTGGCGTCAGTACACACCAGATGATGCTGGCCTTGCACCAAAAAAATGCAAAGCAGCTACCGACGATTGCGCATATTGACAAACTGTCTATTGGGCAGCGCTTGAGGCTACCAACGGTCGATGAAATGTGGGCAGTTTCGCGGGCTCAGGGTGCAGCCTTTAAACGTGCTTACCTGAAGCAACACCAGCAGCGACTTGCGCAAAAACGTAAGGCTGCGCAGCGCCAGCGCGTGACTGCTCCAGCAGCAGCGCCTACTGACCAGCCACCTGCAAAGAAACCCGTTGCCGCTAAATCGGCTGCCACCCAAGCGTCGGTGGCTAATCCCACTGCGTTACAGAATAGGGCAGGAGTCGTTGCGCCAGCTGACACCGATGCCACAGGCGTCAATTCGGCTGATGCATCAGATAATCAGGTCAAGTTACTTGAGGGGCGTTTGCGTAAGGTTAAGCGTTTGTTAGATATTGAAAAGCAAAAACACGCCACGACCAAACAGGTAGTCAAGGAGAAAAATCGCCTGATACAGCGTAAAAATTCGCTGATCAGGGGCCTACAGCCGAAGGGTGTACAAGGCAATAAAGCGGTGGCAGCCGTAGCGGCATCGGCGGGTCAAGTGGCACTAAGTGCTGCCGCTGAACCCAACGATACGCCCGCTTCCTCCATGCGGCCCGCTGAAGCGCAATCGACCGCCCGCGCGAACCCGCAGGCAGTGGTGCATGACGTTGAGCCATTTGCAGAAACGTTAGCTGCGACCTCGGCCGCTTTATGGGGCAACTTATCGTCGCAGATCAGCCGTTTCTTCTTGCACTACCCACTGCTGTCAGTTCTGGCGGTGGTGTTTCTGTTGGGTCTGTTGCTCGTGCTGTTGAGCCTGCTGATGTTTAAACCGGGCCGCAAGAAGCGTAGTCAGAGCTATGCTGAATATGGCATAGCGCCTGTTGTCACCGAGCCTGAGCAGAGCGCTAACGCTGCGCGGCAGCCCAGATATAGTTCGGCACACCCGCAAAACAATGCGATACCCTCTCAGTCACAGCCCGCTGATGTGGCCCCAGTAGAGACGCCCACGCTAGTAGACCCTCAGCCGCCACAGGCAATAACATCCAGTGCAGATCAGCACGTCTTGTCTATGAACGGTCAAGGCCAGCAAACCCTGATCATTAATATCTCAGCGCCCGCACGGTTAAACATTGATATGGCGACGGAGAATGACCAGCTGGCCACACTGCGGCAGCAGACGGATAAGCTGTGTGAATCACTCCGCTCTTTGGAGCAGAGCAGTCAGGCAATTATCGGTTTAACTGCGACTGATAGCGATGTTGGTCCAGCTCAAGCATAAGATTTTAGCTCGTCCAATACCCAAGATTTAGCTTAGCCAGTCCCCGCTGTGTGCTGCCAGCAGGCACGGCGCTTACAATGCAGTGGATTTGTGGGCGGGCCTGCCCTTAAACTATACCGATGAAAGCAGCTTTACTGGATTGTCGGCCATTCGCAGAATATTGCGCGGGTCACCGAGTGGGTGCCTGTTCTTTGCCGGCTCCCGAACTCTTCGCACGCATGCATGAATTGCCCCAGCGCAACCGTGTGCTCCAGCTATGTGGTAACCCAAACGACCTACAGCAGGCCAGCACTTATTTGCATGATCGCGGTTATACCGTGGCCGAGCAGATTATCTGGTCACCGGCATTACGGCAGCAGCTAGCGGCAGTGGGGGAGCTGGAAACCGGGACACACTCCGTATCATTTTGGCAGCCGACACCGCTGTGGCGACGTTTTGTGGAAGATATTGCGCCGACGCAGGCGATAGCCGCAGGCCGTGGGCTGGACATTGCCTGTGGCGCGGGGCGCGACCTGATTTATTTGGCGCAGCAGGGTTGGCAGATGACCGGTATCGACCGCTCCGCAGATTCATTGCAGCGCGTCACGGGTTTGGCCCAGCAGGCTAATGTGGCGGTGAAAACTCTGCAGCGCGACCTAGAACCGGCAGAGGGCGCAGATCCGCTGGCTGATTTTGCTGATAATAGCTTTGATCTGATTAGTGTAGGGCGCTATTTGCATCGCCCGCTGTTTCCGGTAATGCGGCGACTCCTACGCCCCGGCGGTATCCTGTTGTATCAGACGTTTATGCTGGGTTGTGAGCAAACCGCCATCGGACGACCACGCAATCCTGCTTTTCTGCTGCGTCCTGCTGAACTGAAAACAGAATTTAGTACGGCGGATATTCTACTGGATACGGTAGAGACGCTAGCAGATGGCCGTCCGGTGGCCGCATTTGTAGCTCGCTTGTAGCGTGTAAGGCGAACCAGTGTTTATTCATGGACAGCACTGCTGCTAATCGCTTAGCATCCCTAGACACAAACCACTATACTTTGACTGTCAGTTGCTGAGGAGAGCCTTCATGGATTTTAAGCCACCGTTTACTGCTGTGGATATCAAGCGTTCGCGGCGCGGCCCTTACCGGGGTTACAGCATACCGATTGCCTTATTAAGCAAGCTGTTGTTGACGGCGCTGGTGTTGTGGGCCGTGCTGCGCCCCGCAGAAGCAAAGGGCATGCTACAGGACATAAACGCTCAGCTATTAGTGCATTTTAATCACTTCTATATTGTTGCTGTCGGTTTCTTTCTGGTATTTGTGCTGCTGGTGGCGATTATTCCAGCCAGCGGGCGGCGTCTATTGGGTAAGCCGGGTGAGCGCCCTGAATTTTCCACTTTTTCCTGGTTTGCCATGATGTTTGGGGCCGGCCTGGGCGTTGGTCTAATGGTGTATGCCACGGCTGAACCGCTGAATTTATGGGGCAGCAACCCGGAGATTGTGACGGGGGCAGTGAGTGCGAATACCGCAGAAGCGGTGCAAAGTGCCTATCGCTATACCTTCCTGCACTATGGGTTTCATGCCTGGGCGATTTACGTCGTGACCGGTTTGAGCATGGCTTACTATGCGTTCCGGCGTGATATGCCGCTGACGATTCGTGCTACCTTAACGCCTCTGTTGGGGCGCTGGGTCAATGGCCCGCTGGGACATCTGATTGATATTCTGGGTATTGTGGCGACCGTGCTCGGCATTGCGGTGACGATTGGGTTTGGGGTCAGTCAGTTGGTGAACGGCGTATCCGCCATCGCCGGTGAGCAACCGGGCATGGATTGGTTGCTGCAGGCTGGGAATAACGGTGTGGCAGAACCAAGTACCTATGGTTTGTTGGCTGCGCTCGCGTTGATTATGGGGTTGTCAACGCTGTCGGCCGCCTCCGGCGTGGGGCGGGGCATTAAATACCTATCGAATCTGAATTTGCTGCTGTCGATGGTGCTGATTGGCGCGTTTATGGTGTTTGGTTCCTTCGGATTTGCGCTTAAAACCTATGCGCTGAGCTTGGTGGATTATATTAAGCACCTGCCGGAGCTATCGTTTGTTGCCTATTCGGTGGAAACTGACATAGGCGGCTGGCAGAAGAGTTGGACTACGTTTTACTGGGCCTGGTGGATTGCTTTTGCGCCCTTTGTGGGTCTGTTTTTAGCGCGTATTTCGCGTGGACGTAGCATTCGTGAATTTGTGCTGGGCGCGGTGATTGCACCGGCGCTGGTGTGCTTTTTATGGATGACCGCGCTGGGTGGAACCGCGATTGACCTTGAGCTGGCGGGGACAGCGGGCGGCAGTATTATTGATGCAGCCACCACGAATAAGTTATTTACTACCATGGGTTTTATGTTTGAGGGTGAGGTTCTGTTGGGCCTGACGATAATGTGTGTGCTGCTGATTGTAACGTTTTTGGTAACCTCGGCGGATTCGGGTGTATTGGTATTAAATACGATTATGGCGGGGGGCAGTATTAATACGTCGGTGGGGCACCGTATTCTTTGGGGTGTTTTAGTGACCCTAGTGATTGCTGCGCTGCTATTAGCTGGGGGCGGTGGCTTGGAGGCGCTGCAAAATGCGATGATTATTGGTGCGTTGCCGTTCACGCTGATTATGGTGCTGATGTGTATTTCGTTGGCAAAGGCGCTGCTGCGCGATGACGTGCGGGATGGTCATTTGTCGACGCGCCAGCTGATGCAGCGCCAGCATGAGCTGGATCTGGTTGGCGATAAAGATTATGGCTATCAAGCCGATGCGCCGGTCGAATACCGCCCTTTAAAGCAGAGTTAAGTACGCAGGTAAAACGATTAAACAGGAGTTTGTGATGGACGATAGTGATGACACATTTTATGATCGGGCAGATGCTATTATTAGCCTAGCGAATAGTCAGGTAAAAAATGATATTACTCCCGGTGCGGTGAGCGCATCCATGATGTATGGAGTGGCGCGTTATAACGCCTTTATCAGTGCAGCTGATTTTAAAACAGCGGCTGATTATCAGGCGGAGCGGGAAGAGATTGTGCGCTATTTTGTGGAGGAGTATCGTCAAATGCTGGAAGCACATATTGATGATCATGCTGAGAATTTTGCGACCTATATGAAACCGAGCTATTCATACACATAACCGTCTCACTGCTAAACTGCATCACTTCTTCTAAGAGAATCATTCAGAGAGAACAATAATGAGCGCTGAAAAAATACGCTGTGATAAAGACACGCTACTGGCCAAATCACTGTTGGAGACGCCTGAAGTTAAGCGGGTTAATCGCTGGATTGAAGACAATGAGGACGATAAGCCCAATAGTATCCGTCGTCACCTACTAAGCACTTCAGTCCGTCTCAGCCCGCAGATTTCGCCGCGCCTACATAAGATGGCGCAGCATTGTGGTGATGTGCTGGGTTTGTCCTTGCCGCTGGAGCTGTATGCGTTTTCTGATCCAAAATACAATGCGGCCTGCTTTAAGCCGGAAGATGGGCGGCTTTACATTATGTTCTCCTCAGGTATTTTGGAGGCATTTGATGAGAAAGAATTATTGTATGTCATGGGGCATGAAATTGGGCATCACATCTATAATCATCACGCCGTTCCCATTGGCTACATCCTGCGCGGTAAGGCGCGGCCACCGGCTGATTTGGCGCTGAAGTTATTTGCTTGGTCGCGCTATGCTGAATTTTCAGCAGATCGGGCTGGGGCCTACTGTACCAACGATTTGGACAGCGTGGCGCGGGCGTTGTTTAAGCTAGCTTCTGGCGTGAGTCGCTTTGCGGCACCGAATGTAGACAGCATGATTGAGTTTGACTTGAATGAGTTTATGAGTCAGGTCGATGATATGGTGGATGATGATGCCCATCCTGGCCAGGGCGCGCCGACGCAGGACTGGTTTTCTACGCACCCGTTTAGTCCGCTGCGGGTTAAGGCGCTGGCGCATTTCCATGAGTCCGCATTGATGACGGCCGGGGGCTATGATAAAGATACCCTGGAAGTGCAGGTGAATGGCTTGATGAAACTGATGGAGCCGGGTTATCTGGAGGCGAAGACCTCGGATGCGCGCGTGATGCGCAATTTGTTTATCGCAGCGGCGATTAATCTGGCGGAGTTGGGCGGCGGTATTAGCGCTGAGGAGCGTGAGGTGTTGCAGCAGTTTCTGGGGAAAACATTGGACCTGAAGCGGTTGGATGCCGACCAGCTGGCCGCGCTATTACCACAGCGACTGGCTGAAGCCGTAGAGCAGACCACGCGCAGCCAGCGGATGCAGCTGATTCGCGACCTATCGCTGGTGGCTCAGGCCGATGAGCGGGCCTGTGCTGAGAAAGAAAGCATGCTCAAGCGTTTTACGCAGGAATTGGGTGTGCCAAATGTATTCCTAACGCAGTGTTTGGGCCGGGAGCCGGAGCTGGATTGAGCTGGTGAAGTGAGCCGCCTTAAGCCTCAGTCAGCTCGCATCATCCGCCATAGGGCGGTCAGGGCACTGCGTGCATCACTGCGCTGCGTCACATAGTCAACATGCTGGTCCGGTGTCCGCGCCGGGTCGAGCTGTATCCCCCACAGTGCCTTAATCTGGTGCGGTAACAGCGAGTAGCGCATATCCACCACGCGGTTCGGCACGTCCGTGTCCATTGCCAGATAGCCATCGGAAAACCAGCGGAAACGTTCGATATCCTTGGCCTGCTGAGAATCTGCTGTTAACCAGGGTAAATCCCGTTGCAGATTGAGTTTGGTGACTGAGGTGCCGGGCCAGTGTTGCGGGCGCGGTAAGGTCGGGCGGACGGCGGCAACGTGATAGTGTGTCTCGGTTTCATAGATCACTTTCCACACCAGCAGGTTGGCGAAGCTGGGCTTGGCTTCCAGCCGCAGCACGGTATGACCGCGTGCCGCGGCCAGTTCATGGCCCTGGGCGATGGCTTGGCCATGCTGAAAATAACCGAAGATGAGGTATAGCCCGCCCCACAGGATAGCGAGCTGGACAAGGCGTCTGGATTTCCGCCATGCCGCTAAGCCGCAGCCAATGAGTAACGGCACGGTAAACAGCGGGTCAATAATCGAAATAATATCCCAGGAAAAGCGCCGGTCAGTCAGTGGCCATAAGAGCTGCGTGCCATAGCTGGTGCAGCTGTCAAGCAGGCCGTGGGTGGCGTAGCCGAGCATACACCACAGCAGGGTTTGCATAAACCCCAGGCCCCAGCGTTTGCCCAAGAGCGGGTAAAGCACGAGGCTACAGATCAAGCCACCGATGGGGATAAACAGCAGGGAATGGGTGAACTGGCGGTGAAATTCCAGTGCTAGTAGCGGGTCATCTGCGGTTTGGAAGAGTACGTCAATATCTGGGGCCAACCCGGCGAGCGCGCCAATGGCAGCCGCTTTTGCGAGCTGGCGTGGTTGGCCGCGGGTTTGGGCGATGACGGCGGCAACGACGCCCTGTGAGACTGGATCCATGCTTAGGTTTCATCCTCGCTGAGTGCCTGCCACGCCGGGTGGCATGCTAGGGATTGTAATGCCTGCTGTAATAGAGTCTTGCCCGGTTCCATCCGATGCCAAGTCGAGGCACCGGAAGGGTGCGGCAGGGGGATGAGGGTACAGTGATGATCAAATTTCTCTATGGGATGCGTGGTGCCGATAATGTTGACCAGCTTATTGATGCGAATAAATTGGCTAATTGCTAGTTTGCCGACTGCGATCACTAACTCAGGCCGTAACAGCTCAAATTCACGCTGCATCCAGTGAGCGCACTGCGTTATCTCGTCGGTAGATGGGACGCGGTCACCGCTGGTTTTACCCTGTTTATTGATTTGTTTGCCTGGAAAACAGCGACAGACGGAGGCGATATAAACCTGCTGGCGGAAGCTGCTTTCACTGACACCGATGCTGGCGAACCATTGAAACAATGTTTTACCTGCCGTCCAGCCGAAGGGGCGCTGTACCTCAGCCTCATGGATGCCCGGCGCCTGTCCGACCAGCATGATTTTCGCTAGCACCGGCTGGCCGGTAATGACTGGGCCATGCATCTGTGGGCAGCGCTGACACTGCTGCAATCTCTGTTGGTGGCTGATAAGCTGCTGCTGGCGGGAACTATTAGGCGATTTTTCGGTCTGCATAGGGCTGGGAGCCTTTATGTTAGCGTGGGTATCGTATTCATAGCGTTAGGCGTAAGCTTGCTTGTATGTGGGCAGTATAGGTGAGCGGGTTTCCGTTCTCAAAATCCAGTGATCTAACAGGGACGATTAATGAATAAAAAAATAGCAGGTGCGAGCCTGATGCTATTGGGGCTAACGCTGGGCTGCGTTTATGCCGACAGTACCGTAAGCAAACAACAGGGAGCGCGCCAACCGAAGCAGGCCACGACCCCGGCGGCGCACAAGCAGGGGATCAGGCTGTTAAGAACACAACACGCGACGCAGCCGTTCGATATGGCGGCCAAGATGCAGTGGAATCCAAGGCATAAACGCTGGGATCGAGTGCTGGTTCTTTATAACGGTGCGCCGGAACCGGCGGTGCGACATCCCGTGTGGAATTATCTTAAGGGTTTGCGTGATCCAAAGCGCCCGCCGCGCAAGAAAGGCGAGAATATCGGTTATCAGGCGTTCCGGCTTAATGCGTACTGTAATGGCCGCACACCGCTGGATTCGGGTAAGCCAATACAGATCAGTTTTAATACGAATAAGGTGGGGCGCTATCAGGAAGCCGATTACTTTCGCGATTGGAACTGCCCGGATTGGGAAATGGGGTTGGAAAATAGCCTGATTGTGCAGGGGCAGGAGGCGCGAGATGGGCGGCAGAGCTTGCGCCTTAATTTCCCACCGTTTCAGGCGGGCTGTCGAAAAGCGCCGGGCTGTTTTAACTGGAAACCTAAAATGGGGCGTGGCCTGGAGAGCGTTTATTATGCTTATTGGGTGATGTTTCCACGCGGCTTTGATTTTGTGCGCGGCGGCAAGCTGCCGGGTATTGGGAGCCTGGAGGGTGGTAGTGGCGGTGGCAGGCCCAGCGGGGTTGATGGTTGGAGCGTGCGCGCGATGTGGGACAGCCATGGCAAGCTGGGGCAGTATGTTTATCACGTCGACCAGCCCAAGCACTTCGGTGATTTTATGCCGTGGGATAAAGCAGAGATCGAGCGCGGCAAGTGGTATCAGGTGAAAACGTTTGTGCGCCTCAACACGCCAGGACAGCGCAACGGTATTATTCGCACCTGGCTGAATAATCGTGAGGTCATGCATAGAAATGACCTGCGTTTTCGGCATGTCCCACAGCTTAAGATCGAGCGCTTTCTGTTCTCAGCGTTTTTTGGCGGTGATGGCCCAGAATGGGCGCCATCGCGTAGCATGATGCTGTATCTGGATGATTTTATTATCTCGCCGCGTAAGATTTAGGTGGATTCGACGCGCAGTGAAATTGATGCAAAAAATCATGGATTAATTACGGCTGATCGTTATAATGTGCGCCAAAGGAGACGTGCCTGAGTGGTCCAAGGGAACGGTTTGCAAAACCGTAAAGCCACCGGTTCGAATCCGGTCGTCTCCTCCAAGACCGAATAACAGGCTGCCTACTGGCAGCCTGTTTTCGTTTTAGAACAAGCCTTTATATTTATGCCTATGAGTCGGTCAGCTATTGCAATGGGCGGCTATCAACGTCTTATGCTGGCATATTTGTGGGTGACGTTTACCTGTTTTTTCCCATGCCAGCATTCATGAATCGCTATGCTACCGGCAATTAAACTGACCTTTCAGAACCAATTATCTACAACCGCTTGCGCCTTTCTAGCTTCAGGCGTTATGCTTATTTTGATTATTGTTACCTATTTCAAAATAAGCGAATGATGAAAAAAATAGAAGCGCATGGGGGAAAGCGGGCTGGTGCTGGTCGTAAAAGGGGTGAGCCCACCAAGGTTATTCGGGTACCAGAAAGCCGGTTGCATGAGGTACAGCGCTACCTAAAGCAAGCTAAGGTGGCTCAAGATCTTGCGCAGTACCCGGAGATCCAGTTTCCTGCTAACGATGCAGTGGCATTAGCTCTGCCGTTATTTGCCAGCCGGGTGGCCGCTGGCTTTGCCTCTCCAGCAGATGATTACATAGAGACGCCGCTCGATCTGAATGAGTATTTAATTCAGCATCCTGCTGCAACGTTCTTTTTGCGGGTAGCAGGGGACTCTATGCTTGGGGCGGGGATTCATGATGGCGACATGTTGGTAGTAGATCGTGCGCTAGAAGCTCAAGACGGTAAAATAGTGATTGCAGCCGTTAACGGTGAACTGACGGTCAAGCGGCTAAGTATGAGTAACGGCAAGCGAGTGAACCTGTTACCAGAAAATTCAGACTATCCAGCAATTCCCATTACACCGGAAACTGATTTTGTCATTTGGGGTGTGGTTACTAATGTCATCCATCCCGTTTGAACAACAGCGCGCTATTGCTTTAGTGGATTGCAATAACTTCTATGCCAGCTGTGAGCGTTTGTTCCAGCCGCAATTAAGCAATCGACCCATCGTTGTGCTAAGCAATAATGATGGTTGTATTGTGGCACGTAGTAATGAAGCTAAAGCATTAGGTATCGGTATGGGCACGCCTTTATTTAAGGTGAAAGATGAAATCAAAAAATACCGTATTGCCGTTTTTTCAAGCAACTACACTTTGTATGGCGACCTATCGAAGCGGGTGATGGATACGCTAAAAACGTTCACACCCAATGTAGAAGTTTATTCGATTGATGAAAGCTTTCTCGACCTAGCTGGCTTTGAGCATCATAACCTACAGCAATACGGTGAGGTTATGCGTAAAACGGTCATGCAGTGGACGGGTATTCCGGTATCCATTGGCATCGGCTCAACCAAGACCCTGGCTAAAACGGCTAATCACCTGTCAAAAAAATCCCCAACCCACAATGGCGTGCTCAATCTGAATGCTGTTCATGATTTAACGGCAGTACTGGAATCAGTGGCCATACAAGATGTGTGGGGCATTGGGCGGCGCTGGTCAGATCGACTACACCAGATGGGTATTCATACCGCCCGCCAACTCAGGGATGCTGACACAAACGATCTGAAAAAACGGTTTAATGTGATACTGGCTAGAACGTCACAGGAACTGCGTGGCATTCCTTGTATTGAGCTGGAAGAAGAGCAACCGGACAGGCAGCAAATTATTAGCTCACGCTCCTTTGGTGAGCGGATTGAACAGATTCACCCTCTACAGCAGGCACTCTCTCATTTTGTTAGTCGGGCAGCGGCGAAACTAAGAAAGCAACACTTACAGGCCAGACATATCAGCGTATTTATCCAGACCAGTCCCCACAGTAAAGATCCTGTAACTGATCCTTACTACAAAAACAGTCAAAGCACACGCCTTAGCACACCGAGTGATAATACCGGCGAACTCATCCAGCATGCCTTGCAATTACTGGAACAGATTTACCAGCCCGGTCATCGTTACCTGCGTGCAGGAATCATGTTGTCTGATCTCACGCCTTATGCACAGCGCCAGGGTGACCTATTTGCACCCGTAGTGCAGAAGTCTGATAACAACCCATTGATGCAGGCGCTGGATAACATTAATCAGAAAATGGGGGTTGGCACGTTGCGCTATGCTTCAGAAGGCTTTGGTGGGCACTGGCAGATGAGGCAAAGCCGGAAATCACCGCGTTATACGACGCGGTGGGATGAACTGGCGGTGGTGCGTTAATGCTGAGCTGGCTTTTTTTCATCTGGCACCGGTGTGTCAGTCGACATCACTGCCTGATATTCACCGGCCACCCCAGCATAGCTTGGCCCAAATACCGCCAGCGCTTTTTCCGTTTGAAACTCAGTGGGCGCGGGCAGTAAAACCACTGCTACATGCTGTCCTACAAAGGCATGTGGATTCGTGACGGGCTGGCCGCTGTCTCTATCTAGCAGGCAAATCAAATCTGGAATCGTGACGGCTACTGCGTCATTCAACCAGCCCACCATATTCTCATTTTTCACGCTGATTTTGAAATGCTGTCCGCTGTAATCGGCTGTGCCGGTGATGGCAATCGAACCCAGAGTGAAGCCATCTAGCGTGTTATATTCAACTGCCGAGACCGTGCCGTTAAAGCCAATCATGCCCCCGCCCGCTTCTGCAACGACTTGGCCGACATCCTCACCTTGAGCGCAGGCCAAACGCCAGGTGCGCCCCAGGTTAAGTGCTTTGGAGATTGTTCCAGGGATTAATGCCTGACGCAGCATCCGCATGGGCAGTGCATGATCAATCGCAGCAATACTATGTCGGCTGACTTGGCACAGCGCCCGCACCAGCGTTTCTGCGCGCTGGTCATCCACCACATGCTTAAGCAGAAAGGTTTCACCAAATTCATTCGCTGCCATGATCGGCGAGGCAGGCAGTCCGGCAAAATAATAGGTCGAATGGGTGATCTCTGGCACGGCTCTGCCTGCGGGGTCAGCATCCAGAATGAAATGATCATTCATCACCGCTGGGAAAAATGCTGCCGCCGTATTAGAGCCGCCCAGTTCACACGCCGTCGTCGCATAAAAGGCTTGCCCAAGGTGCTGTTGAAAAGCCTCATAGGCCAGCAGGATGGGGTGCGTAGTGCTGCGTTCTAAACCGGCGTACTGGTGTTCTTCTTCTGCACTCAAACCGGAAATAGCACCCAGTAAATACGGTGTGCAAATCAGCGCCTCATCCGGCACTTCGTCCAGGCTGAGTAATCTGAATGACTTGCCCGCCGTCAGCGCGGTCTCAATCAGGTCAAAACCCTCTTCTAGATCACCGCCGCCACCAGCGCCTAAAATCGCCGCGCCGTATTGAATATCACTGAGGTCTTGTCGCGTTAGTTCCCGCATTTATTTGTCCTTATTAACGCCCAGCAGGCCTAATAGATCGGTAGTGCGTGCCACCAATAGCAGCACCGCTACCGTTATTACAATGAACAAGATGGAAGCCGCAGCGACCACCGGCGAGTAGCCGTAGCGCACATTATTAAAAATCTTAATCGGCAGGGTTTCGACCACAAAGCCTGAAATCATATTGGCGATTAAATATTCATTGACGCTGATAATGAATACCAGCGCGAAACTGGTCAGTAGGTAGGGCGTAATCAGCGGTAAAACAATAGTCTGAAACAGCTGGCGCGGCTTGGCCCCCATCATCTGTGCGGCTTCTACAACATCATCCGTCAGGCTGGCAAAACCACGCGCCAGTGTTCTGGTTAAGTCCAACCTGACACTTTAATTTGAGACATTTCAAACTCTACGGGTGATAAATCATCATTCGCAGAATGCAACCTCTCGTGATTGTAATAACGAATATACTGCTCAACGTCCTCCTTCATTGTTTGCCGTGTCAGGTGATAAACCTTCAGCAGCCACTCATTCTTCAAACTGCCAAAGAAGCGTTCGACCACCGCGTTATCCCAGCAGGCACCAACACCACTCATTGATGCCTGAATACCGTGCTTTTTCAGCAACTTGCCGAACCGCTTGCTGGTGTATTGTGAACCACGATCACTGTGAAAAATCAGCCTTTCATCAGGCTGCCTCAGCGTGATGGCCATCTGCATAGCCCGTTCGACTAAATCAACGGTCATGCGTTTGCTCATGGCCCATCCAATGATTTTTCTGGAATACAAATCCATCACAATCGCCAGATACATCCAGCCTTCATGCGTGCGTAGATACGTCACATCACCGGCCCAAACCTGATTAGGGTTTTCAGGATTAAAGTCTTGATTAATCAGGTTATCGGCTACCTTGTCACTGTGTTTACGTTGTGTGGTCACCTTGTAAGCCTGACGTTGAATCGCCTTGAGCTTCAGGCGCTTCATTAACGTACGCACCCGGTAACGGCCAATCTGAAAACCTTCTTTGCGGAGTTTCTTTACCCTTTCCCTTGATCCTAAACTGCCTCGACTCGCTAAAAATAATTGCTTCATCCGAAGATAGAGAAAGAACTCATCTGTCGTGATAACCTGGGCGGGCCGCTTTAGCCAATCATAGTAAGCAGCATGACTGACTTGCATAACCCGGCAAGCCAGCCGGGTATGGCGCTTAAAGGGTAGGTCTTTGATAAATTGAAACTTTACCTCATTTCTTTCGCAAAGAAGGTGCTGGCCTTTTTTAGGATTTCTTTCTCCATGCGTAACTGCTTCACTTCTTTACGCAAGCCCAGCAGCTCGGCTTTTTCATCAGGAGACAATAAATCATCAGCCTTCGATTCCTCCTGCTTTTTCTTCCAACCGTAAAGCTGGTTCGTGCGAATACCCAGAGAAGCAGCTGCTTTGGGGACGCTATAACCCTGCTCAGTCACCAGGGCGATGGCTTCTTCCTTAAACTCCGGGCTGTAATTTTTGTACTGTCGTTTCTTGCTCATAGACACCTCAATTGATAATCACATTATCCTATTTCGATTTGTCAGGTTCCATTAGACCAGAACAAGTTTCAACCAGTTTATTTTCCCCAGAATCGTATTGCATGTGCGCCCATTTCCAGTCACGAGGATCTAATCGATAATGCAGATAGGAAATAGCAC
This sequence comes from uncultured Thiotrichaceae bacterium, assembly GCA_937925855.1. Lineage (GTDB taxonomy): Bacteria > Pseudomonadota > Gammaproteobacteria > Thiotrichales > Thiotrichaceae > Thiolinea. Next base: position 1,191 of record CALAMO010000004.1, on the reverse strand, counting down.
TATTGGGATGATAATGCACATTGTTCACGACACCACCTTGAAAAGCACCGGGTATCACCACCCACGGCCTTCGTTCTACCTTTCGTGATTGGGTAGCGGATAACAACAAGGCAGCATGGAAAATAGCGGAAGTATCATCGGCTCACCGGGAATGACTATGATGTGGATTTTTCCTTGGTTTTCCCAACCAATACTGAAGGTATTTATAATTTTTAGCATTCGGCATTAGCCAAAAGCCGCTTGACTCAGGAATTTTGTCCGATACTTTCCTGATTTTCCTTATTAAGGATACTACTAGCCTTTTCATATCAGAATCTGCATCATAGCTGTACATAATTCGACCGACTCTTAGCGTGTCATTTTTTTCAATTATTTTACTAGGGGAAAATTCAAGTACTGGAGAGTTATTAGGATCGACTCGATAAATATTTTCTTTTACTTTTCGCAAACTGATTTTTTTTATATTTCCAGATAATACTAAAAAAAGAAGATCATCTGATTCACAAAAAACCTGAAATTCTTGAATCGATTTAATCGAAGACGGCTTCAAATGGAGCACTTCACCTCTCTCATGAACGAGGTAAAAATCCTGAAAGACCGTTACAAAAAATTCAAATATTAATGATATATCTTCGTTATCATGAAAAAAGTTTATCTGCTGTGACATATCATTAGTTCCTTCTGTGTCTGCTTGGTGCAGACTTCCAGTCGCTTTGTAAATCAGGATTAATTAAAGAAGGTGCATTACCCATTTTATCATGGTAAATAATCGTTGCATCTGGATCGAATTTCCTTAAATCCTCAATAGCTCCCCTCTCTCTGGAACTTGGCCGAAATCCACCTCTTTTCCTCATATCGCCAACTTGATGAATTCGTCCATTGGCATCCATATTATCAACAATTCGATAACGCCCATTCCCTAAATCAATCCTCACTTCTTGTCGTCCGCCAACAGTGTCGGTAATGTGTTGTTGTACAGCTGCATGGTGTTTCCCCCCACCATTCCCTCTTTTTAGAGAAATACCATCCGGACAATTATGCACCAATACATTTCGCTTAGTCACATAATAAGTATGAAAATCTGCAACTGTGAAATTATACGTCAATTCAGTCCGCTTCTCATCCGTAACCGACACTACCGTCATTAAACCCTGACCATCAGTTTCCAGCCGATCCCCCGGCTTCAACTCA
>CALAMO010000003.1 GCA_937925855.1 uncultured Thiotrichaceae bacterium | reverse complement strand
CTGCCAGAAGGCATTGAGATGGTGATGCCAGGTGATAACGTGAAAATGACGGTTACCCTAATCGCACCGATCGCGATGGAAGACGGTCTGCGATTTGCGATTCGTGAAGGTGGCCGTACCGTGGGTGCGGGCGTTGTTTCTAAGATTATTGAGTAACTATTATGTCTGACCAGAGAATTAGAATTCGCCTGAAAGCATTCGATCATCGCTTGATTGATCGTTCTGCGCTGGAAATCGTTGAAACAGCCAAACGCACAGGTGCGCGCGTCAAGGGGCCTATCCCGTTGCCAACGCGGATCGAGCGCCACACCATTCTGATTTCACCGCACGTCAATAAGGATGCGCGTGATCAGTATGAGATCCGTACACACAAGCGTTTGATGGACATTGTGAATCCTACGGATAAGACAGTTGATGCGTTGATGAAGCTTGACTTGGCTGCAGGTGTGGACGTTCAAATTAAGTTGAACTGATATGGAAATTAATGCTTAACGTGCATTAACTTTCTATGTATAATGCGCGGCTTTCTTCGGCTCGACATCTCGTCGGGCCGAGTTTTTCTAAAGACAAAATTCAGTGAATTCACCTGCTTTTGGGTGATTTTAAAGAGGTTAAGCAAATGGCTATCAGTCTGTTGGGTCGCAAAGTTGGGATGACCCGTATTTTCGGTGATTCAGGCGATTCTGTGCCGGTCACCGTTTTGGAGATTGCGCCCAATCGTGTGTCTCAGGTGAAAACTGTTGAGACTGATGGCTACGAAGCGATTCAGTTGTCTGTGGGTGAGCGCAAAGCATCGCGTGTCAGTAAGCCTGTTGCGGGCCACTTTGCCAAGGCGGGTGTGCCAGCAGGTACGTTTGTGCGCGAGTCGCGGATCGATGCTGCCTCCGAATATGAGTTGGGTGCTGAGTTGACGGTGTCTTTGTTTGAAGCCGGTCAAAAAGTAGATGTGTCTGGTGTCAGTAAAGGTAAAGGTTTTGCCGGAACGATTAAGCGGCATAACTTTAAAGGTAAAGACGCAACGCACGGCAACTCGATTTCCCATCGTACTCCTGGCTCTATTGGTCAGAACCAAACGCCGGGTCGTGTATTTCCTGGTAAGAAGATGTCCGGTCAGATGGGTAATGTGAATACTACGACGCAATGCCTTGAAGTGGTGCGTGTCGACGCTGAGCGTAATCTGGTATTGGTTAAGGGTGCTGTTCCGGGTGCAACGGGTGGCAATATCTCGATCAAGCCATCTGAGAAGGCGTAAGGATTAATTATGGAATTGCAAGTAGCTAATGGCGGATCCGTTGCTGTGAATGACGAAGTATTCGGTCGCGATTTCAACGAGGGGTTGGTGCATCAGGCGATAGTAGCTTATATGGCTGCGGGCCGTTCTGGTACTAAGGCGCAAAAAAATCGCTCTGCGGTCAGCGGCGGTGGCGCTAAGCCATTTCGCCAAAAAGGAACGGGGCGTGCGCGTGCGGGTACTATCCGTAGTCCGATCTGGCGTTCGGGTGGTGTTACTTTTGCTGCCAAGCCGCGTGACTTTAGTCAGAAACTAAATAAGAAAATGTATCGTGTGGCGATGCGTTCAATTCTTTCTGAGCTGGTGCGTCAAGAGCGCCTAGTGGTGGTTGATGCGATTGAGTCGGACGGTAAAACCAAAAGCCTGTCAGCTAAGCTGCACGATTATGGCACTAATGATGTGTTGTTGGTCTCAGATGTTGATGATGTTAATGTGCTGCTGGCTTCGCGTAATATTCCTCACTGCGAATATGCGACTGCCGCAGGCTTGAATCCGGTTAATCTGGTTGGTCACGAAAAAGTCGTGATGAGTAAAAGCGCTGTTGAAAAAGTGCAGGAGTGGCTGGCATGAATCAGGATCATTTATATCAGGTGTTACTGGCACCTCGTATGACTGAAAAGACGGTTTTAGCGTCTGAGTCATCTAATCAGTATGTCTTTAAAGTCGCTAAGTCAGCGTCTAAATCTGACATTAAACAGGCAGTGCAAACATTATTTGAAGTTGAAGTTGATGGTGTGCAGACTGTAAATGTTAAGGGTAAGCAAAAGAACTTTAGCCGTCGCGCCGGTAAACGCAGCGACTGGAAAAAGGCGTATGTACGCCTGGCTGAAGGTCATTCACTTGATGCTTCAGCGGAATAAGGAAGAGCTAAGTTATGGCAGTCGTTAAGGCAAAACCAACCTCTCCGGGGCGTCGCTTTCAGGTTCGCGTTGTTAATAAAGATCTGCACAAGGGCGAACCTTGTAAAGCTCTGTTAGACCGTAAAACCAAGAGTGGCGGCCGGAATAATAATGGTCGTATCACTGTGCGCCACATTGGTGGTGGCCATCGTCAACATTACCGCATGATTGATTTCAAGCGGCGTAAGGATGATATTCCTGCAAAAGTTGAGCATCTGGAATACGACCCTAATCGTAGTGCGAACATTGCATTGCTACTGTATGCCGATGGCGAGCGTCGCTACATTATTGCGCCACGCAAACTGGCTGCAGGCGACACTGTGCAGTCCGGTCAGCACGCTTCTATTTCTGTTGGTAATGCGCTGCCTATGCGTAATATCCCGGTGGGTACGGTTATCCACTGTATTGAAATGAAGCCAGGTAAAGGTGCACAGATGGCACGTAGCGCCGGTACATCGGCTCAGTTGGTAGCTAAGGAAGGTGCACATGCTACCTTGCGCTTGCGCTCCGGTGAAATGCGTAAAGTTTTGGCAGAATGTCGCGCTACCATTGGCGAAGTGAGTAATTCTGAACATGGTTTGACTAAACTGGGTAAGGCAGGTGCGAAGCGCTGGCGTGGTGTGCGTCCAACGGTTCGCGGCGTTGCGATGAATCCAGTGGATCATCCACATGGAGGCGGTGAAGGCCGTACTTCAGGTGGGCGTCATCCTGTTTCACCTTGGGGTGTGCCGACGAAGGGACACAAGACGCGTAGTAACAAACGTACGGACAAGATGATTGTTCGCCGCCGTAATAAGAAGTAAGAGGAATTAGACAGTGCCACGTTCACTTAAGAAAGGTCCCTTTATTGACCATCATTTGGTTAAGAAAGTTGACACGGCAGTTGCGAACAATGATCGTAAGCCGATTAAAACTTGGTCACGTCGCTCAATGATCTCGCCCAGTATGGTGGGTTTGACCATTGCAGTTCATAACGGTAGGCAACATGTTCCCGTTTTGATCAATGAAAATATGGTAGGTCACAAATTAGGCGAGTTTGCATTAACCCGTTCTTATCGTGGTCATGCTGCCGATAAAAAGTCGAAGAAGTAAGAGGTTCGCTATGGAAGTTGCAGCTAAGTTACGCTTTGCGCGTCTCTCGCCTCAGAAAGGTCGGTTAGTAGCAGATCAGATTCGTGGCCTGCCGGTTGACAAAGCGCTAGATATTTTGGCGTTTAGCCCCAAAAAAGGGGCGGCGATGATGAAGAAAGTCTTAGAGTCGGCGATTGCCAACGCAGAGCACAATGAAGGTGCTGATGTGGATGAGCTTTCAGTCACGAGTGTATTTGTAGATCAGGGGCCAACGATGAAGCGTATTCGTCCACGGGCTAAGGGTCGTGCAAATCGTATTTTAAAGCGTACCAGTCATATCACTGTTGCGGTTGGTGATAAGTAAGTCTGAGGTCAATCATGGGTCAAAAAGTACATCCAACTGGTATACGTCTCGGCATTGCAGCCGACTGGCGTGCAAAGTGGTATGCGGAAGGCAAGGATTACGCTGAGTTCCTGCATAAAGATTTGGAAGTGCGCGCTTATTTAAAAAAGCGCCTTAAAGATGCTTCTGTGAGCCGGATTCAAATTGAGCGTCCGGCGAAGTCTGCCTATATTACAATCCATACTGCACGTCCGGGTATGGTGATTGGTAAGAAAGGTGAAGATATTGAGCGTTTGCGCAATGAAGTGGCCAGAATCATGGACATTCATATCAATAACGTGAAGTTGAATATTGAAGAAATTCGTAAGCCTGAGCTTGATGCCTTGCTGGTTGCTGAAAGCATTGCTAGCCAATTAGAACGTCGCATAATGTTTCGTCGTGCGATGAAGCGTGCGGTAGGCAATGCCATGCGTCTCGGTGCTTTGGGTATTAAGGTGAGTGTTGCTGGTCGTCTGAATGGTGCGGAAATCGCACGTACAGAGTGGTATCGAGAAGGTCGTGTGCCGTTGCATACGCTGCGTGCGGATATCGACTATGCGACTGCTGAAGCACTGACTACCTACGGTATTATCGGTATCAAGGTTTGGGTATTTAAGGGTGAGGTCTTTGACCTTGAGCAGAAACAATCTAACTCTGGCGCAGGTCAGGGTAGAAAGAAGAAGTGATAGAGGTTCAAGATGTTACAACCCAAGAGAACCAAATTTCGCAAACAGCATAAAGGCCGTAATCGCGGTCTGGCGCAAAGCGGGAATAAAGTAAGTTTCGGCGAATACGGCCTTAAAGCGGTTGAGCGTGGTCGGATGACTGCTCGCCAGATTGAAGCTGGTCGTCGTGCGATTAATCGTCATATCCGTCGTGGTGGGAAAATTTGGATTCGCGTTTTTCCAGATAAGCCAATTACCAAGAAGCCCTTAGAAGTGCGGATGGGTAAAGGTAAAGGTAATGTTGAATACTGGGTAGCGCAGATTCAACCAGGTCGCGTTTTGTTTGAAATGCAGGGTGTTTCAGAAGAGATGGCGCGTGAAGCCTTCAAGCTGGCTGCGGCTAAGTTTCCTTTCAAAACGACTTTTGTTAAGCGGCAGGTGATGTAATGAAAGCAGCTGAACTCCGTGAAAAATCAGCGGTCGAGCTGAGTGCAGAACTGACTGAGAATTACAAAGAGCAATTCAAGTTGCGTATGCAACAGTCAGCCGGACAAATGACACGCTCCTCTGAAGTAAAGCGTGTCCGGCGTGAAATCGCACGGATCAAAACGGTCCTGTCTGAAAAGCAACGTGCAGGTGAAACAGGATGAGTGAAGAAGCAGTTGTTGAACGTAGTTTAACGGGTCGTGTCGTTAGTAACAAAATGGATAAAACCATTGTTGTTATGATGGAACGTCAGATCAAGCATCCTTTGTACGGTAAGTTTATTAAGCGTTCTAAGAAGTACCATGTGCACGATGAGAACAACGAGTGCAATATGGGTGATACCGTAACTTTTAAAGAGTGTCGCCCTCTGTCGAAGAGTAAGCACTGGACGCTTCTGAAAGTTGTTGAGCGCGCTGTTAGCTAATCCTAAGGCGGGAGAATAGACATGATCCAAATGCAGTCTGAGCTGCAAATTGCAGACAATAGTGGTGCACGCCGTGTGATGTGTATCAAAGTTTTGGGTGGTTCTCATCGTCGGTACGCGGGTATTGGGGATGTGATTAAAGTCAGTATTAAAGATGCCATTCCACGCGGTAAGGTAAAAAAAGGCGATGTTTACAACGCAGTCGTTGTGCGTACGGCTAAAGGTGTGCGTCGCAGTGATGGTTCGACCATTCGCTTTGATGGCAATGCAGCAGTACTGCTAAACGCCAAGCTTGAGCCGATTGGTACTCGTATCTTTGGTCCGGTTACACGTGAATTGCGTGGTGATCGCTTCATGAAGATTATTTCTCTAGCACCTGAAGTGCTTTAGAAGTAACAGATAAGTAGGTGACGTAATGCGTAAGCTCCGTAAAAGTGATGAAGTTGTTGTTATCACGGGCAAAGACAAAGGTCGTCGCGGCACTATTTCACAAGTGTTTGCGAATGGAAAAATTCTGGTTAATGGTGTGAATGTAGTTAAGAAGCACCAGAAGCCAAATCCGACATTGGGTGTTGCCGGTGGAATTGTTGATAAAACAATGCCGCTGGAAGTATCTAATGTCATGCTGGTCAATCCTGCCACTGGCAAGGGTGACCGTGTTGGGTTCAAGCTCCTGGAAAACGGCGATAAAATCCGTGTCTTCAAATCCAATGGCGAGCCTGTAGAGGCTTGAGGTATATACATTCATGGCAAGGTTACAGCAATATTACCGTGATACCGTCATCGCAGAACTGACGGAACAGCTCGGTTTTAAAAACGTGATGGAAGTCCCCAAAATCACGAAAATCACCCTTAATATGGGTTTGGGTGAGGCAGTCGGTGACAAAAAGGTTATCGAACACGCTGTCGGCGATATGGAAAAAATTGCAGGTCAAAAGACTGTAGTCACCATGAGCCGCAAGTCTATCGCAGGATTTAAGATTCGTGATGGTTGGCCGATTGGCTGTAAAGTGACCTTGCGTAAAGAACGTATGTACGAGTTTTTGGATCGTTTAATTAACGTTTCTATTCCTCGTATTCGTGATTTCCGTGGTTTGAATGCTAAAGCTTTTGATGGCCGTGGTAATTACAACATGGGTATCAAAGAGCAGATCATTTTCCCAGAAATTGATTACGATAAAATCGATGCACTGCGCGGTATGAATATTACGATTACCACCACTGCTAAAACTGACGAAGAAGGGCGTGCGCTGCTGGCAGCGTTCAAGTTCCCTTTTAAACAGTAACGCGCCTGTAAGGTATACCCCTGCAAGCCTGTAAGTCATTGACTTACACAGAAGAGGATAGAAACTCATGGCGAAAAAATCCATGATTGCGCGTGAAGCAAAACGTGCAAAAGCGGTGGCTAAAGATGCTGCAAAGCGTGCCGCACTGAAAGCCATTATCAGCAGTCCAGAAAGTGCTTATGAGGACGTTATGGCTGCGAGTGAAAAACTGCAAAAGCTGCCACGTAACGGTAGCGCAGTAAGGCAGCAGCGTCGTTGTAGTGTGACGGGCCGGCCACATGCGGTTTACCGTAAGTTTGGTCTGTGCCGTAATAAACTACGTGAAGCTGCAATGCGCGGTGATGTGCCCGGTTTAACTAAGGCAAGCTGGTAAGGAGAAATATGTCATGAGTATGAGTGATCCAATCGCTGATATGCTGACCCGTATTCGTAACGGCCAGCAAGCCAGTAAAGCCAATGTGTCATTTCCGGCGTCGCGCCAGAAAAAAGCCATTCTTGATGTTTTGGTCGATGAAGGCTATGTAACCAGTTATAGCACTGATGAGAATGGTGGTAAGCCAGTCACTACAGTTGAGCTAAAGTATTTTCAGGGTAAACCGGTTATCAGTCGTCTAGCGCGTGCTAGCCGTCCTGGTTTGCGCCTGTTTAAAGGTAAAAATGAGCTGCCCACAGTGATGGGTGGTTATGGTGTCGCTATCGTCTCAACATCTTCGGGTGTGATGAGTGGTCGTGCTGCGCGTGCAGCAGGGCAAGGTGGCGAAATAATCTGTACGGTTGAGTAAGGTAGGCAGATTGTCATGTCACGAATTGCAAAACGAGGACTTACGCTGCCTAGCGGTGTAGAAGTCAAAATTGATGGGCAGAATCTGAATATCAAGGGCAGCAAAGGTGTATTCGACTATGTCGTGCACAAAGATGTTGAAGTTGCCCTGGATGATAATCTGTTGCGTTTTCAACCGCGTCACGACGTGCCCGGTGCATGGGCGCAGGCAGGGACAACCTGTGCGGTTACCAATAATATGATGACGGGCGTTAGCGCTGGTTTTGAAAAGAAATTGCAGTTAGTTGGTGTTGGTTACCGTGCACAGGCACAAGGTAATCAGGTTAATCTGACGCTGGGCTTTTCGCATCCAGTAGTGCATGAGATGCCTGATGGTGTGACGGCTGAAACGCCAAGTCAGACTGAAATTGTTATCCGCGGCATCGACAAGCAGAAAGTCGGCCAGGTCGCTGCGGAAATTCGCGCATACCGTCCGCCAGAGCCTTATAAAGGCAAAGGTGTGAAATATGCAGGTGAGCACATCGTGCGCAAAGAAGCCAAGAAGAAGTAAGGTGGCATAAGATGGATAAGAAAATTAGTCGTATTCGTCGCAGTAAGCGTGCGCGTGGCAAGATGCGTGAGTTACAGGTTACACGTCTGTGTGTGCACCGTACGCCACAACATATTTATGCTCAAATCATTGCGCCACAGGGCGATACCGTATTGGCGTCTGCCTCAACGGTTGAGAAAGCACTGCGTGAAGGTGAGAGTTACACAGGTAATATGGATTCAGCCGCTACGGTGGGTAAGCTGATCGCTGAACGTGCGCGTGAGAAAGGGGTGGAGTCTGTTGCCTTTGATCGCTCCGGTTTTAAGTATCATGGTCGTATCAAAGCGTTAGCGGATGCTGCGCGTGAAGCTGGCCTGCAATTTTAAGGATTGAGTCTGATGGCAAAGCCAGATAATTCAACAGCCGCTGCTGACGGCCTGCAAGAAAAACTAGTTCACGTTAACCGTGTATCAAAAGTGGTTAAAGGTGGGCGTATTTTCAGCTTCACCGCGCTAACCGTTGTGGGTGACGGTAATGGTCGCGTTGGTTTCGGTTACGGTAAAGCGCGTGAAGTTCCCGCTGCGATTCAAAAAGCGATGGAGCAAGCACGTAAGACTATGATCACCGTGCCATTGGTTGATGGAACACTGCAGTACCCAATCAACCATTCAGTCGGTGCTGCTAGTGTATTTATGAAGCCTGCATCAGAAGGTACTGGCGTAATCGCCGGAGGTGCGATGCGTGCAGTATTGGAAGTGATGGGTGTACGTAACGTGCTGTCTAAATGTGTCGGCACCCGTAATCCGGGTAATGTAGTGCGTGCGACTATCGCCGGACTCGCTTCGATGCAAGACCCTGAAAACATCGCAGCTAAGCGCGGTAAAACTGTTGAAGAGATTAAGGGGTAAGTCATGGCTGAGGCTAAACAGGTTAAACTGACCTTAGTGCGTAGTCTAAACGGACGACTCAAAAGCCATAAGCAGTGTGCTGCGGGTTTGGGTATTCGAAAGATGCACAATTCGGTTACAGTAATTGATACGCCAGAGAATCGTGGCATGATCAAAAAAATTTCCTACATGCTGAAAGTAGAGGAAGCCTGAGATGAAACTGAACACATTACAGCCAGCCAAAGGCAGTCGTAAACTACGCACCCGTGTGGGGCGTGGTATCGGTTCAGGCTTAGGCAAAACAGCTGGACGCGGCCACAAAGGCCAAAAATCTCGCACTGGTGGTAAGATTAGAATTGGTTTTGAAGGCGGTCAGATGCCTTTGAAGCAGCGTCTGCCAAAAGTGGGTTTCACTTCGCGCATCGGACGGCGTACTGCGGAAGTACGTTTAAGCGAGCTAGCCAAGGTAGACGGTGATATTGTCTCACTGGAAACATTGAAAGCGGCTAATGTCATAGATGCGCGCACGCTGCAGGCTAAGATTATTCTTTCGGGTACAGTTGAGAAAGCGGTGACTGTCCAAGGCGTTGGTGTCACTAAAGGCGCGAAAGAAGCAATCGAGGCAGCAGGCGGTACAATCGGAGAATAATAATACTCATGGCCAAAGCACCTGCATCAGCAGCCTCCCTCGGAGGTTTTGGAAACATGGTTGAAGTTCGTCAGCGTCTTTTATTCGTACTGATGGCTTTGGTCGTTTATCGTATTGGTACTTTTATACCGGTTCCTGGTGTAAATCCTGCCGCTATGGCTCAATTTTTTAACCAGAACAGCGGCACGATTCTGGGCGTATTCAATATGTTTTCCGGCGGTGCACTAGAACGGCTTAGTGTATTTGCGCTTGGCATCATGCCTTACATTTCTGCGTCGATCATTATGCAATTAATGGCTACGGTCGTCCCTTATCTTGAGCAGCTCAAGAAAGAGGGTGAGGCTGGGCGGCGTAAAATCACCCAGTACACTCGCTACGGTACCGTGGTATTGGCATTGTTCCAAAGTATTGGTGTATCGATTGCTCTCGGTGGTCAAGGCATTGCGATTAACCCTGGTATCGGCTTTATCATTACTACGGTAGTCACCTTGGTGACTGGCACTTTGTTCTTGATGTGGTTGGGTGAGCAGATCACCGAGCGTGGTATTGGTAACGGTATATCGCTAATTATCTTTGCGGGCATCGTAGCGGGATTGCCGGCTGCGATTGGTGGTACGCTGGAACTGGCAAACACTGGCGAGCTGTCGCCCGCTTTTGTTATTCTGTTGATTGCACTGGTTCTGCTAGTAACGGCTTTTGTTATCTTCATTGAGAAAGGTCAACGTAGAATCACTGTCAATTATGCGAATCGACAGCAAGGCCGTAAAATGTATCAGGGACAGTCTAGTCACCTGCCGCTCAAGCTAAATATGGCTGGGGTTATTCCGCCCATTTTTGCTTCCAGTATTATTTTGTTTCCAGCAACGGCTGGGCAGTGGATGACGGGTGGTAATAGCGATGGCATCGTGGCGCAGTTTTTCAATCTGTTGCAACCCGGCCAGCCGCTGTATGTGATTTTTTATGCACTGGCAATTGTCTTCTTCTGCTTTTTTTACACGGCGTTAGTACATAACTCCCGCGAGATGGCGGACAATTTAAAGAAGGCGGGTGCATTTATTCCTGGTATTCGCCCCGGTGAGAAAACAACGCAGTACATTGATGGTGTGATGACTCGCCTGACAGCGGTTGGTGCTATTTATATTACTTTGGTTTGTTTATTGCCCGAGTTCTTGATTTTGGGTTGGAACGTACCTTTCTACTTTGGCGGCACTTCACTGTTGATCATTGTTGTTGTAGTGATGGACTTTCTGGCACAGATGCAATCACACATGATGTCGCATCAGTATGAAGGTCTTATGAAGAAAGCAAATTTTAAGTCACATACCCGCCCCGGTTCGGTGGTGCGGAAGTAATCTGGCGTAGAGAGTCTAAGAGGTTTTGTTATGAAGGTAAGAGCTTCGGTTAAAAAGATGTGCCGTAACTGCCGGGTTATCCGCAGGAACGGCGTTGTAAGAGTGATCTGCTCTGATCCGCGCCATAAGCAGCGTCAGGGTTAAAACAGATTGTTTTCCCCCCACGGGGGTAAGACCTTGAATAGCCTCTGTTTAAACTGTTTGTTGGATGTTTGAGACGACAGTTTTTTTAAACAGGGGTTATTTGTTGATAAATAAGCGGGTTTGCGGCATAATCGCGCGCTTCCCGAGAATCTGGAGATATCATTAATGGCTCGTATTGCGGGTATTAATCTTCCTGTAAATAAGCATGCGGTTATTGGTTTAACCTCAATTTATGGGATTGGACTGTCACGCTCAAAGGATATTTGTGCTGCATCAGGCATTACGCCTGCAACAAAAATCCGTGACCTGAGCGAAGAAGATCTTGAAAAAGTACGTGCTGAAGTCAGCAAATACCTGATTGAAGGCGATCTGCGCCGTGAAGTTTCCATGAATATCAAGCGTTTGATGGACATGGGATGTTATCGCGGTATTCGTCATCGTCGTGGTCTGCCATTGCGTGGTCAGCGCAGTAAGACTAATGCACGTACCCGTAAAGGTCCGCGTCGTCCGATTCGGAAATAAGGCTTAGCAGGAAGTAAACGTTATGGCAAAACAGCCAAGAAAGGGTGCAAACACCCGAAAAAAGATTAAAAAGGTCGTGACTGACGGTGTGGCGCATATCAATGCGTCGTTTAACAATACCATTGTCACGATTACCGACCGCCAAGGAAACGCACTCGCTTGGGCGACCTCTGGTGGTTCTGGGTTTCGTGGTTCACGAAAGAGCACGCCGTTTGCCGCACAGGTTGCAGCGGAACGTGCTGGAAACGCTGCCAAGGATTACGGTCTGAAAAATCTCGATGTTGAAGTTAAAGGCCCAGGGCCGGGACGTGAGTCCGCGATCCGTGCATTAAATAATGCAGGCTATAAAATCACTAACATTACCGATGTGACACCGATTCCACATAACGGTTGTCGCCCACCTAAAAAGCGTCGTGTGTAACGGGAGGATCTGACAATGGCAAGATATACTGGACCAACCTGTAAACTGAGCAGACGCGAAGGTACAGATTTGTATCTCAAGAGTCGCGGTGTCTCTCTTGAGAAAAAATGTAAGCTGGATAAGGTGCCGGGTGTACACGGTGAGCGCCGTACCCGCCTGTCTGATTATGGCATTCAGCTGCGTGAAAAGCAGAAGGTACGCCGCATTTATGGTGTGCTGGAAAAGCAGTTCCGTAATTATTATAAGAAGGCTGCGAAAACCAAAGGTGCAACAGGTGAAAATCTGCTGAAACTGCTGGAAGGCCGTCTTGATAACGTAGTTTATCGCATGGGATACGGTTCTACACGCGCCGAGTCACGCCAGCTGGTAAGCCACAAAGCAATCATGGTTAACGATAAAATCGTTAATATTGCTTCTTATCAGGTTCAGCCCGGCGACGTAGTATCGGTTCGTGAGCGTGCTAAAAAGCAAGCGCGTATTCAGGATTCGATGAACGTTGCGGAGCAGTTAGGTTTTCCCGGTTGGGTAGAAGTCGACGCCAAGAAACTGGAAGGTACATTTAAGTCTGTACCTGATCGTTCTGATTTGCCGGCTGAAATTAATGAATCACTGATTGTGGAATTGTACTCTAAGTAACAATTTGTTTAGGCTGTTTCCAATGAGATGGAAACAGCCGCATCAGTCACTTCGATTCATAATACGGTTACAGGTACTAGCATGACCTCTAAAACGATAGATTTACTAAAGCCACGCAATGTACAGGTTCAGGAGCTTGGATTAAATACATCCAGGATCACACTTGAGCCGCTAGAGCGTGGTTTTGGGCATACCCTAGGTAATGCGCTGCGCCGGATTTTACTGTCTTCTATTCCAGGCAGTGCAATCACTGAAGTTCAAATCGCAGGCGTGGTACACGAATACACCTCGATGGAAGGTGTGCAGGAGGATGTTGTCGAAATCCTGCTAAACCTAAAAACCTTGGCGATTCGGCTTAATGCGCGTGAAGAAGCAACGCTAACTCTGAAGAAAAAAGGCGTTGGTCCAGTGACTGCGGCAGATATTGAACTGGATCATGATGTCGAAATCGTCGATCCCGATCACGTCATTGCCCACATCACCAAGGACGACGTCGAGCTGGAAATGAATTTAACCATTACCGGTGGGCGTGGTTATCAGCCTGCTTCGGTACGACGTGGTCCTGATTCACCTGAGTTGCCACTCGGCACGCTGGTATTGGATGCTAGCTACAGTCCGATTCTGCGGGTGGCTTATAATGTCGACAGTGCGCGGGTTGAACAGCGCACCGATATGGATAAGCTTATCGTTGAAATTGAGACAGATGGTTCGGTGGATGCTGAAAACGCACTGAGTATGGCCGCACAAATTCTGCAACAGCAGTTGACGGTATTCTTTGATCTTAAGATTGAGGAGCCTGTTAAGCAGGAAGAAGAGCAGCCCGAGATTGAGCCGGTGCTATTGCGCCCGGTAGACGATCTTGAGCTGACGGTTCGTTCCGCCAACTGTCTGAAGGCAGAAAATCTTTATTATATCGGTGACTTGGTACAGCGTACCGAGACCGAATTGTTGAAGACGCCTAACCTAGGCAAGAAGTCACTGACAGAAATTAAAGATGTGCTGGCCTCCCACGGTTTGACGCTGGGAACCAAACTTGACAACTGGCCACCTGCGGGGCTGGATCACAAAGACAGTAAAGTAGCCTGATAGCGTTATTTATACCTGCTTTTATCAGCAGCTACTCTGAAGGATAATTATCATGCGTCATCGTAGAATTGGTCGTCAATTAAGCCGCAACAGCAGTCATCGTAAAGCACTGCTCCAGAGTCTGACCAACTCATTGTTGCGTTACGAAGCTATTAAAACCACACTGCCCAAGGCTAAAGAGCTGCGTCGTGTGGCTGAGCCATTAATCACTCGTGCTAAGAATGACTCCGTGCATAACCGCCGGATTGCCTTTGCACGGCTGCGTGATAACGAAGTAGTGGCGAAGCTGTTCACAGACTTAGGCCCGCGCTATGAAGGCCGCCCCGGTGGTTATTTGCGTATCATCAAGTGCGGTAACCGTGCGGGTGATAATGCGCCTATGGCCTATGTTTCATTGGTAGGTGGTGCTGGCGAGGTGCAAGAAGAGGCGTAGCGTCTACTTTCTGGCTGGCGACAAAAAGTAAAAGCCGGTTTGCTTGATTGCATACCGGCTTTTTGCGTTGAGTGGAGCGGGTTTCAGGTGAAATCTGCGGAGCGGACTCACAAAGTTAAGGTTGATTAGATATGAATGAATTACGTCACGATTGGCCACTGGCCGAGATCAAGGATTTATTTGCGTTGCCCTTCAATGACTTAATGTTTAAGGCTCACCAAATTCATCGTGCAAACTTCACGGTTAATCAGGTGCAAATCAGTACCTTGCTCAGCATTAAAACGGGAGCCTGCCCAGAGGATTGTAGTTACTGTTCACAAAGTGCCCGTAATGATACCGGACTGGAGCGTGAACGCCTGCTGCCGCTAGATGAAGTGATTAGCAGCGCCCAAGCGGCACGCGATAGCGGCGCTACTCGTTTTTGTATGGGTGCTGCTTGGCGTAATCCGACCGATAAAAATTTGGAGCGCGTAGTTGAAATGGTGGGCGCAGTGCGTAATTTAGGGATGGAAACCTGCGTGACGCTCGGCATGTTGACGAAACCACAGGCCGGGCGGTTAAAACAGGCTGGACTGGACTACTACAATCACAATCTGGATACGTCGCCTGAATTTTACGGCAATGTGATTACGACTCGCACCTACCAAGATCGGCTGGACACGCTGGAACATGTGCGCGCTGCCGGTATTAATGTTTGCTCCGGCGGTATTTTGGGCATGGGCGAAAGCGAGACAGATCGGGCACGTCTGTTGCAACAATTAGCCAATTTGAGTGTGCACCCCGAATCGGTACCAATTAATGATCTGGTGCAAATCAAAGGCACGCCGCTTGCTGGGATTGATAAGTTAGATCCGCTGGATTTTGTGCGCACCATTGCGGTGGCACGGATTTTAATGCCTAAGTCTTACGTTAGGCTCTCAGCAGGTCGCACTGAGATGAGTGATGAAACGCAAGCCTGGTGTTTCTTTGCGGGGGCAAACTCGATTTTTTATGGTGACCGTCTGTTGACGACGGATAATCCAGAAGAAGATCATGATATGACGTTGTTTAAGCGGTTGGGCATTCAGCCGGAACGCTTAGCCGAGGAGTCTATGCCAGAGCAAACGTCTGGATGCATGCTATAGGCCGCTCGCTGCCGCTATTCGCATTGCTGTTCCCATCTCGTCTAATTAAAGCAGCTAAGGCGGCGTTGAGCTGCTCTTGCGTGTCGCTGCTCTTGGGTGGATGGCGCGCAGATTGAGCAGCAGGCCGCTGATAATGAGTAGTGCTGCGGCCCACTTCCACCAGGGCATGGTTTCACCGAGGCTGAGTGCAGAGGCTGCTAGGCCAAAGATTGGCACCAGTAAAGCCCAGGGGGTCACTACTGCAGCCTTATAGCGGTTTAACAGCATGTTCCACAGCCCATAACCCAAGAGCGTATTGCCGATGCTTTGCCAGATTAGTACGGCCCAGCTGTTTATTCCGGCATTGCTGAGGCTGTCGCGTAGGGTTTCCCAGCCTTCGAGATAAAGGCTCATGCCCAATAGTGGGGGTGCCGCAAACAGTGATGACCACGCAATAAAGGCAATAATATCTACGGCGCCGCACTGTTTAACGATGAGATTAGCACCCGCCCAGCTTAGTGCGGCCACCAAAATGACGGCGAGGCCGGTGAGGGTGGTTTGCCCATCGGTATAAAGCATGATCAGCGCTAAGCCCAGCGCGCAAATACCCAGGGCAAACCATTGGCCGGGGTGAATAGCCTCGCGCAAAAAAGCCGCAGCCAATAAAATGGTAAAAAATACCTGGATTTGAATTACCAATGAGGCTAAGCCGGGGGTAATATCGTCCTGCATGGCCCAATACATCAGGCCAAATTGACCGAAGCCAATCAGTACACCGTAGCTGGCTAACTGTGTGTATTTGACTGCTGGCCGGGCTAGGATAAATACTAGTGGCAAGGCGACCAGCAGAAAGCGTAGCGCAGCAAATAGAAACGGTGGCAATTCGCGCAGACCAATCTCAATGAAGACGAAATTTGTCCCCCAGATAAACGTCACTAGTAGGGCAAGCAATAAGTGGTTTAAGCGCATGATGCAGGTCTGTTTGAATGAGAATGGGCATAATAGCGGAAAATAAGCCGTTACCCATGAAATAGTCGTTTCATAGTTGCCTCATTTGGACAAAGTTATCCGACTTGCACGATAGAGATTGCCTATACTCCTAAGGACGGATGAAAGCAGAAGGATATAAAAATGCTTAAAATAAAGAATACACCTCTGAAGTTGCCAATTTTTATATCAATGTGTCCCGTTCTCCTCAGTTTGTTGCTGTTGGGTGCGTGTAGTGGTCAGCATAGTGCCATGCTCAGTACAGACCGTGAACCAGCGCATTCGTCGCTTAAGCATCTGGCAGCGCTGAATTGGCGGCTGCACAGCATTAAGCGTCAGCGGGAGCGTCCTTCTGAGACGTTGGTTTCTGGTATCCCAGCCAAACGCTATCAGCTGGATTTTATCGATAATCATCTGCGGCTGCGCGGTGGCTGTAACGCAGTGAATGGTGCGGTGAAAATACCCGCACCGGGGAAAATACAGATTGGGCCGATGGTGATGACAAACCGAGGCTGCAATACTCGGCTGATGCAGGCCGATATTGAACTCAGCCGTACGCTAGTAGGGGCCACTAATTACCGGCTTGACCAGGATCAGCTCGCTGTCTTGGGTGCTGGCCGTATCTTGGTGTTTAATGCGCGGCCAAAAACTGCGAATCAGCAGGGCAGCGCCGCGAATGTTATACAAGTGCGCCCGGCAAAATTCTGGTAGTGCAAGCGTCGTGCGCCGTATGCCGCTTATAAATTAGTGCGGGTGCGTCTAACCGCATCGAGCCAGCCTTGGTATTTGCGGGTGCGTGTCTCCTCAGCCATATTGGGGCTAAAGGTACGGTCTAGCGCCCATTGCTGCGCAAAAACTTCGGGTTCTGGTAGCACACCCTGCTTTAGCCCCGCTAGATAAGCTGCCCCGACCGCAGTCGTCTCTAGCACCTTAGGCCGATCGACCGGGCTATTTAGAATATCGGCCAAAAATTGCATGCTCCATTCCGAAGCTGTCATCCCGCCATCCACCCGTAATACGGTCTGTGCGTCACTCAGCGCTGGACTATCGGCCTGCATGGCGCTTAGCAGGTCCCGGGTCTGATAGCCGACGCTTTCCAGCGTGGCGCGCGCAAATTCGGCTGGGCCAGTATTGCGCGTCATGCCAAACAGTGCACCGCGCGCATCAGGATCCCAATAGGGCGCACCGAGTCCAACAAATGCGGGTACCAGATAAACCGCTTGCGTGTCATCCGCACCTTGCGCTAACGTCTGCGTTTCTGCCGCTGTTTTGATGAGGCCAATGCCATCGCGCAGCCACTGGACCGCCGCACCTGCGACAAAAATTGAGCCTTCCAGCGCATAAGTGGTTTTGCCATTGAGCTGATAGGCGAGGGTTGTCAATAAGTTGTTGTGTGAGGCGACCGCTTGTTCACCCGTGTTTAAAATAGCAAAACAACCCGTGCCATAGGTGGATTTCATCATCCCCGGCTGAAAACAGGCCTGTCCAATCATCGCGGCATGCTGATCACCAGCCACGCCACAAATAGGAATCGCGGCCCCAAACAGTTCCGGCGTGGTGCTGCCAAAATCAGCCGCACAATCCTTCACCTGTGGCAGCAGCGCATCTGGAATATTGAATTTTGCCAGTAACGGGCGGCTCCACTGTCCTTCATGGATGTCATACAGTAGGGTACGACAGGCGTTAGTCGCATCGGTGGCGTGTACCTTGCCCCCGGTTAAATGCCAAATTAGCCAGGTATCAATGGTACCCATTAACAGTTTGCCTGCTTCCGCCTGGGCGCGTGCGCCTGCTACATTCTCTAGCAGCCAGCGCACCTTCGTACCGCTGAAATAGGGATCCGCCAGCAGGCCAGTTTTCTCTTGAATGCGTTCATGCCAGCCTTCAGTCCGTAGCTGCTGACAGTAATCAGCGGTGCGCCGATCCTGCCAGACAATGGCATTGTAGATGGGTTTGCCGGTGGCTTTGTCCCACAACACCACGGTTTCGCGCTGATTGGTGATACCGATACCTGCGACCTCTTTGGCGCTGATGTCTGCCTGTGCTAAGGCAATGCGGCAGGTGGCAAGCACCGTATCCAGTAGATCTTGTGGGTCATGCTCGACCCAGCCAGACTGTGGATAGTGCTGCGTGAACTCCTGCTGTGCGCTGGCGACGGGTTCTAGCTTGTCGTTGAAAACGATGCTGCGCGTCGATGTGGTTCCCTGGTCAATGGCGATGATGTAGCTAGACATAGCGCTGCTCCGCGTGTGCTTGATAATTTTGTGTTTAATACTACCGGATTCAGCGGGGGCCTCAAATACCGCAGTTTATTTTTTCTGCGGCTGACAGCTGGGGCACCAATAAATACGCCGACTGCTGCGTGCCTGCCGAATAATCGTGTCCCCGCACAGCCGACAGGGCAGGTCAGCGCGGTTAAAAACCATGAAGCGCACGCTTTCATAAGGCTGGCGCGCGTGCTCTAGGGCTGTTAACAGCTCCGGTGCCACCGTATAGCCACCGGTTTGATAGCTGCGCTGCCCGATTAATAAGGTGCTGCGTGCCAGCCGCTCGCAGGCTGCGGCGCTGAGCATGTTGGCTTTATGGTCGGGGTGGATGCCTGCGGCAAATAAAATTTCACTGCGTAAATAGTTTCCAATGCCTGCGACAAAGCTCTGATCCAGATAAACCGTGCTCAAACCACGGCGGGCGAAGGTTTTAGATTGTAGCCGTTCTGCCAGGGTTCCCCAGTGCAAATCGTCGGCTAAAATATCTGGCCCCAGCCTGCTTAAAAATGGATGTTGTCCCAGCGCGGCGGTTTCCCAGACGCTAATGTCTGAGGCGCTGTAGAGCAGGGCGCTATGTGTTGCCGTATGCAGGGCTAGGCGCAATGAGCGTTTGGTGTTGGGTAACTGGCCGCGTTTGCGGGTGCGCCAGACGCCGTACAGCTGATTGTGTGAATAAATGGTGTAGCCATGATCAAAATGTGTCAGCATGGCTTTGCCGCGTGTTTCTATGCGGGTCACCGTTTGGCCGGTTAGGCTTTCTTCATGCTGCTGGAGTGCGGGCTGGCCGAAGCCAACCACCTCGATGAATTGTCCTGCCACCACTTTGGCAACCTTATCTGCGGCGCGGCGGATTTCTGGCCCCTCTGGCATTAGGCGTGTTGTTCTGGCGCAGATGCGCTGTGCTGCTGGGTAAACCAGTCGGCTAAGGATTCGCGCTGTGGTGGCGTCATATGCAGGCCGATTTTACTGCGCCGCCAGAGTATATCTTCTGCGCTGCGAGCCCATTCGTGTGCTATGAGAAATTCGACTTCTCGTGCTGTCAGGGTAGCGCCAAACGCTTGCCCAAGATCAGTCAGATGAGTAGCATCGCCCAGCATATCCCAAGCCCGCGTACCGTAGCGACGGATCAGGCTCAGCGCCCAGTCAGCATCGATAAAGGCATAGTCGGCCTGGAGGCGCTGCACCTTTGTGGCGACACCATCATGTGCGAAATCACCGCCGGGCAGGGCGGCTGTTGCGGTCCAAGCCGCACGCTGTGGTGGCAGGTAGGGCGCTAGTTTATGCAGTGCATCCTCGGCCAGACAGCGGTAGGTGGTAATCTTACCGCCAAAAATATTAAGGAGAGGCAGTTTTCCCGTACTGGCCTCATCGACGCGGAGTACGTAATCACGGGTCGCTTCTTGGGCTGCACTGGCACCGTCATTATAAAGGGGTCGCACGCCGGCATAAGTCCAGACAACATCATCGCGGCTAATAGAGCGCTTGAAATAGGTTCCAGCGGCAGCACAGATGTAGTCGACTTCATCCGCGCTGATGGCAACCTGATTGAGGGGCGCAGTGTGGTCAGCATCAGTGGTGCCGACTAGGGTGAAATCTTGCTCGTAGGGAATGGCAAAAATAATGCGGCCATCACCATTTTGAAAGATATAGGCGCGGTCATGTGCGTATAGCTTGGGTACGATGATATGACTGCCGCGTACCAGCCTTACGTTGGGCTGATCAGATTGTTTAAGTGCTGCCTGATCGAGCAGTTTATCGACCCATGGGCCTGCGGCATTAATGAGTGTTTTGGCGGTGATGGTGTGCGTTTGTTGGCGGTGCGTATCCTGCACAGTGACCTGCCATAGACCGTCCTGGCGCTTGGCACCGATACAACGGGTGCGGGTATGAATATCAGCACCGTGGGCGCGTGCATCCAGCGCATTAAGCACGACTAGACGCGCATCATCGACCCAGCAATCGGAATACTCGAAGCCCTTTTTAAAGGCAGCAGTCAATGGCTCGCCGGTGGCATGCCTGCTTAAGTCTAGCGTTTTGGTTGGCGGTAATAATTTACGCCCGCCGATATAATCATAGAGCAGTAAGCCCAAGCGTAACAGCCATGCTGGCCGCAGTGCTTTATGATGCGGCAGGATAAAGCGCATTGGCCAGATGATATGTGGGGCATTTTTCCATAGCACCTCACGTTCGTTCAGTGCCTTGCGCACCAGCATAAATTCATAATGTTCGAGGTAGCGCAGGCCGCCGTGAATGAGTTTGGTACTGGCGGAAGACGTGCCCTGGGCGAGGTCATCCTGTTCGGCGAGAAAGACGCTGAGGCCACGTCCTGCGGCGTCACGGGCGATACCACAGCCGTTAATACCGCCGCCGATAATGGCGATGTCGTAGGTTTTTGTATGCTGCTGGGCAGTAATATCCACAGTTTTATTTCGTTGCTTATCTAATGGTGCGTCCAATAATATTCGTTAATTTTCGTTTGGACAATTAAATTTTCGTTATCGTTCTTTTTGGACGGACGGTCAGGACAGGCTACAAACAGATGAATTCCCCCCCAATTCGTACTATCATGCTCACCTTAATTAAAACCTGAGATCAGGAGTTTATAGTGGAACTGACAGGTGCCGAGATATTCGTTGAGTGTCTGGAGGCAGAAGGGGTTGATACCTTATTTGGTTATCCCGGTGGAGCCGTATTGTTCTTATACGATGCGCTTTATCAAGCGACCGACCGTATCAATCACATTCTGGTAAGACATGAACAGGGGGCTGTGCACGCAGCCGAGGGTTACGCGAAAGCAACGAATAAGCCGGGTGTGGTGCTGGTGACTTCAGGGCCAGGCGCAACCAATGCGGTGACCGGCATCGCTGATGCCTATATGGACTCCGTTCCGCTGGTGGTCTTTACTGGGCAGGTGCCACGCGCCATGATCGGTAATGATGCGTTTCAGGAAGTGGACATCGTCGGTATTACCCGTCCCTGCGTGAAGCATAACTTTTTGGTCACAGACATCGATGATTTGGCGGTGACTATCAAGAAAGCGTTCTATCTGGCTCGTTCTGGGCGTCCAGGGCCGGTGCTGGTTGATATTCCAAAAGATATTACGCAGATTCGCACCGAATTTTCTTATCCAGAAACCGTATCGATTCGCTCTTATAACCCAACGGTTAAAGGCAATAAGCGGCAGATTCGGCGTGCGATTGACCTGATCCTGGCAGCAGAAAAACCGATGCTGTATACCGGTGGTGGGGTGGTGCTGGGCGATGCGGCTGAGGAACTCACGCAGCTGACCCGCGATTTAGGCTTCCCGATTACCAATACGCTAATGGGCTTGGGTGGCTACCCCGCCACTGATGAGCAGTTCGTAGGTATGCTCGGCATGCACGGCACGTATGAAGCCAATACTGCGATGCATGAGTCTGATTTAGTGATTGCGATTGGCGCACGCTTCGATGATCGTGTGACCGGTAATATCGATAAATTCTGCCCGCATGCTAAATTTATTCATGTTGATATTGATCCGTCGTCGATCTCAAAGAACGTGCATGTAGATGTGCCGATTGTTGGCGATGTGAAGTGGGTGCTGAAAGCGCTGCTTGAGGAATTACGCAGCCGAGACGGTGTGACCGGTGCTACGACCCGCGCCCAAATTGCGCCCTGGTGGCAGCAAATCAATGAGTGGCGCAAGATGGACTGCCTGAAGTATGACCAGGATGATGACACAATTCGGGCACAGTACGTGGTCGATAAATTCTGGGAAATAACCGGCGGTGATGCTTATGTTTGTTCTGATGTCGGCCAGCATCAGATGTGGGCGGCGCAGTATTATAAATTTGATAAGCCGCTGCGTTGGATTAATTCTGGCGGCTTAGGCACCATGGGTTTTGGTTTGCCGGCGGCAATGGGGGTGCAAATTGCGCATCCTGAGGCGACGGTGGGCTGCATTACCGGCGACGGCAGTATCCAAATGTGTATTCAAGAATTGGCGACCTGTACCCAGTATCAGCTGCCGATTAAGGTCATTAACCTGAATAATGGTTACCTCGGTATGGTGCGGCAGTGGCAGGAGTTCTTTTATCAGAAGCGCTACGCCATGTCCTATATGGATGCCCTGCCTGATTTTGTTAAGCTGGCTGAATCCTATGGGCATATTGGTATGCGCATTGAAAAGCCGGGTGACGTTGAAGGCGCGTTAAAAGAGGCGATGGCGCTGCAAAACCGCTTGGTGTTTATGGACTTCATTACTAAACAAGAGGGTAATGTCTATCCTATGATTCCAGCGGGTGCGGGTCAAAATGAAATGATATTGGTGTGATGGATAAAGCTATGGGTAATTTAAGTTCAGAGACTGCAAAGCGCCATGTGATTTCCATTTTGATTGAAAATGAGTCCGGCGCCTTATCGCGGGTGTCGGGCCTGTTTTCAGCACGGGGTTATAACATCGAATCGCTTACTGTGGCACCGACAGAAGACGGCAGCCTATCCCGCCTGACGCTGGTGACGCGGGGCAACGATGAGATTATCGAACAAATTATTAAACAGCTGCATAAGCTGATCGAAGTGGTCAAGCTGATGGATCTCGCGGAATACGCGCACATCGAGCGCGAGATGATGCTAGTGAAAGTTGACGTGCAGAAGAAAGGGGCCTGTGAGAGCGTGAAGCGCTTAGCGGACATCTTCCGGGCGCGCATTATTGATGTCAGCGATAAGACTTATACGCTAGAAGCTACTGGACACAGGGAAAAGGTGAGTGCCTTACTGAATGCGCTGAGCGAGCTGCCCGTTATTGAGGTCGTACGCTCCGGCAGTATGGGTATCGCGCGCGGTTCGTCATCACTGCGTCTGTAGCCATGCACCTCCCGCTGATTAAAGAGCTACGCTTGTGGGTAGCACTGCTGTTAGCGTTGGCGCTGGTTGTGCATACCTTGCTGGGCCTGCTCTGGGCCTTGCCGCTGTACGCCGCTTTATGCCTGCTAGGCTTTATTGCACGGCAGTATCCGCGCTTGTTGGAGGCCGCACCGCTCAGCGTGCGTGCGCCGGTCGATGGCGTAGTCATTGGCGTGGATTCCCAGGTAGAACATCCCTGGATGGACGCCGTGGTGGCGCAGCGGATTCGTATCCGCCAGTCTGTCTGGGGTGAGTTTGTATTACACAGTCCGATTGAGGGTAAAGTGCTGGAACGCTGGTGGCCGCATAAGGCGGGGAGTGCCGCGCAAAACTTTGGCTTTGTTGTGCAGGCCGACGAAGGCGACCGTTGTGTCGTAAATATTGTGAATGCGGCCCGCCCGCGCTTTAAAACTCATTTTGTGCCTTCCGGTTACCGCACTCGCCAGGGCCAGCGTTGCGGTCTGATTGGTATCGGCGTCTTGGTCGATGTCTACATCGCGGACAATGCGCCGTTAAACACTGAAGTGGGTACACAGGTCAAGGCCGGTCAGGATGTGCTGGCGCGTTTTTGTCCGCATCACTTAGCCGGTTAAATCACCGTGCTGTTACGGCCTGCTTATGCTTGAGGCAGACGTTTAAAAATCAGTGGCGACGACTCTGCCAACCACTTTGCCGCGTGAATTAGTGAGTTCGCGCTGAAAGAAGGCTTGCGTGGCGGCGACCTGTGCCACTGGTTCAGCTAATTTTGCCAGTACCCCACCTAGCGCTGTTTCAGCTGCTCGGCTGGCCCCGTCGTCAATTTTAAGTGCAAACCCAATGCCACGCGCCGGAATAAAACCGGCAAACACACCTTCAGCCCCGGTTTTAACAATGACCTCACCGTTTGAGGCATCAATCACTGCGGTGCAGGCGCGCTCAGTACCGGCAATATTCATCGGGTGAGCGGCTATGGCCTGGGTGATACGCTGCATAGCGCGTGCCCGCTGGGGTGGCTGTGCAGCGGGATTGGCAAATTGACTAAAGCCCCGCGCAATTTGACGCAGCGGCAAGGCCAGCGCTGGAATACCACAGCCATCGGCATCCCATGGCAGTGTTTCTGCGTCAACTGCACACAGTTCTGATAATACCGTGCGCCAAGCGCGCTGGGCCGGATGGTCAAACGCATGGTAATCCGTTATCGGCCAGCCCTGATGCTGGCACAGCGTGAGCATGGCGCTGTGCTTGCCGGAACAGTTATGATGTTCGCGGCCCGGTGTTTTTTGCTGCCGTACTAGTGCATGGGCGGCGGCCTGTAGCATAGGAAATTCTGCACCACACACCAAATCATGTGGACTTAGCTCGATGCGTTGTAGCACGTCGGCCACTAGCTCGGTATGGCGCGTTTCCCCGTTATGAGAACTACAGGCTAGTGCGAGGTGTCTGTCATCAAAGCCATAAGCATCTGCTGCGCCGGATTCTACCAGGGGCAGTGCCTGTATCGGCTTAATTGCGGAACGCGGAAAAACCAGCGCTTCTGTGTCGCCCACAGCGAACAGGGTATTGCCGCTGGCATCGAGTGCGATGGCACTGCCACGGTGCTGAGATTCGATGTGCTGGCCGCGCCAGACTTGCGTTAGAACCGGATTCATATCATTCCCTGCGTAAGCGGTAGGTCGGCTGATTATTGGGTGCAATGAGATCATGGGCAAGCAGCCACTGTTGCGCATCGGCGGCATCTTCCTCAAACCAGCGGTGGGCAGAACCTAGCCGGAAACTATAGCCCCAGCGATCCATATCCAGCAGTGCGCGCTGGCGTCCAAAACCGTTGATTTGATCGGCCAAAATAATCTGTAGATAACAGACCGCATTTTCTTCTGCGGCTGTTCTGCCGTTGGCATCGGTGTGCAGCCGCTGGCGGCGTTGGGCATCCATGCAGATAACATGGCCACACTCATGCAGGAGCGAGTGTACCGGGGTATCGGGGCGGATATAGACATGGTGTTTAATCAGCCCTGCTTCCGGCGCGCCCCAAAAGCTGCCAGGAATGTCCTGTTCGCGTTCCAGCCAATGCAGGCTGAGCTGATAGCGGCTAAGCAGCTGCTGTAATTCAGCGGGCTGGCACTGTGCGCAGCGCATCACTTTATGCTCATCAGATGGGCTATCGCTATGCATGAACATGCCTTGGGGCGCAGACCGTGTTTTTATTGCAGCCAGTATTTACCACCGCTGGCGATCACCACGATAATCAGGCCCAGCAACAGGTTCAGCGCAATCAGGATTCGCATCTGATTCAGCGCTTTGGCCCCCTCTGGCCAGCGGGTCTCATTAATCGCTTTTGTCAGCCGCCGGTAAGGGGCAAAGAAGACGTGCAGAAAAATCAGCATCATCAGCAGGCCAAGGCCATGCATGAGGTGGACAAACAGCGGAGCCGCTTGCATGCCGCCATACTGCTGGGAGATCATCCAATAACCGGAGGCTAGGATAATAATAATCGCCAACCCTACCCAGAAGAAAAAGCGGCGCAAGGTCGATTGCCACAGGCTAAGTCTTTGTGGTGGCTCCAGGATGGATGCCGCAGCAGGGCGCAGGGCCATATAGGCGAAGAACATGCCACCTACCCAAATCACTGCCGCCAGTACGTGCAGGCTTAATGCAATCGCCATATCAATGTGCTCCTCTTGAGCGCTGTGGCCTGTACCTAAGCCCTGACCGGATAGTTGTAATAATCATCTTCATACCCGAGGTCAGCTGAGTCAGACACCTTATTTAGCAGTAGGCCAGCAACGGACAGGCCGGACTGACGCAGGCGTTTCAACGCATTATTAATCGTAGTCGTGCGGGTGTTTTTAGCATCCACTGCGATCACGGTAAGCGTCGCCAGAGAGGCCAAAATCATAGCGTCTGCTAGGCCCAGAATCGGCGGGCCGTCAATAATGACCATATCATAATTTTCAGTCGCGGCCTGAATCAAATCTTCCATCCGCCGACTGGATAGCATTTCAGCAGGGTCGTGCGCCACTTTGCCCGCCGGAATAATATCCAAATTCTGCACATTAGAAGCCTGTGCCAGCTGGTTCAAGGAAACTTCCCCTGCCAGATAGCCACTCAGACCGTGCTGATCTTGGCCGCCCATAATTTTGTGCAGCGATGGATTCCGTAGATCGGCATCAATCAGCAGCACGCGGTTACCGGCATGCGCATAGGTGCTGGCTAAATTAATGGAGATGGTGGTTTTGCCCTCGTTAGCGCGGGTGCTAGTAATAAACAGAGTGTTTTTAGCGTTCATTTCACGCAGTTTAAAGCGCAAAGTGGTGCGTAAGGTACGAAACGATTCAGCCAGCATGGAGCGCGGCTCTGTCAGCGCCATTTGCGCCATCTTGCGTGGGTTCTTCTCGCGAGCGGTTGGGACAATGCCCAGTACCGGGAGCTGTGTCTGGCGTTCCAGGTCGTTAATGTCTTTGACGCTGTCATCCATAAATTCACGCAGAAAAGCAACGGTCAGCCCAAGCAATAAGCCGAGCAGGCTGGCGAAGGCAAGATTGGTGGAGAGCTTCGGCTTATGCTTTTGTAGCGGCACCTGCGCCTTATCGATGATCATTAAGTTGCTGGAACCAGAAGTACCGGCAACGTTAATTTCTTTTAGGCGCTGTAGCAGGCCCTGATAGGACGCCTGATTGGTCTCGACTTCACGCTGCAGTGTTTTGTAGGCTGTGGTTTTACCCTGCAATTGCACAGCTTTGCGCTCTTCCGTCATGAGTAAGTCGCGAATCTGCTCAGCTCGGTTTTGCGCGTCTTTCAGTTCAGCGCTGCGTGTGCTGTCATTTTTAACAGTGATGACTTCCCGCTCTGCTTTAACCAGTTCCTCTGAGAGCTGCATCAACGCGAGCGTACTGGTGGTGGATTCTTTGTTATCCAGCTGCAGGATGGTGTGCTCTTGGGCATAGGCACCCAACTTGCTCTCGGACTCCTGGAGCTTGGCTTTCGCTTCGCCAATACGCTCATTAAGAAATTTCTCCGCGTCGATCGTATCTTGGCGGCGACGTTCTAGATTCATGACGACAAAGGTCTCGGCAATGGCATTGGCGACGGCGGCCGATTGTTCTGGGGCGGCACCTTCGAAGTGGATGCTTACTAAGCGGGAGTTTTTAATGGGTTCAATGTACAAGTTTTCAGAGATGGCCACATTGAGCGCCGACTTCTCATTGGTATTTTCCGATGGAAACAACGCTGTTTTGATTTTTCCAGTTAAGGATTGGCGAATAACAGTGCTATTAAGCTGTAACTTGTCGATCACCCGATCAATCAGACCATAGCTGCGTAATAACTCAAACTGCGTCTGGTAAAAGTCGCGGGTATCGCGAATGTCGCCGGAAGATAAAAAATCATCGTCCACGATTTTTGAGGCTTCACGTTCAACCTGTAAGGTGGCGCTGGCGCGGTACAGTGGGCTGCTCAGTAGGGTGAAAATTAAGGTCAATACCAGCACCACCGCAATGATGGCGAAGATAGTTTTTCTTTGTCTGACCAGTGTTTTCCAGAATCCACGCAGATCAAGGCTTTCCTGGGTTTTGGCAAATTCGGGCATTGGCGCATTATCCTGTGCGGTTTGATTCAGATTTTGCATAAGTCTACTTCTTAAAGGAGGGTTTGTCCTTAGGTTGCTGAAGGATGGGGTTTTTTCCATCAGGCGAGCGGCGTCTTACTCAGATACAAGCTTGTCATTTAAGCTAAACGTCTAGCCACTTTTCCCAGATGAGCCGTAGAATGCGTTGATAACACGGCGTAGCGGAGTTTCAAAGTACCTGAATGAGAGTATTGATAGGACTGTCAGTAACAGCGCAAACAGGTAAAAATGCAGATTTGTATCCATGGATAGCCAGTTTCCCAGCGTGCGATCATAAATACCATAGACCGGGCGCTGCAAGATATAAAGCGAGTAGCTGGCTTCTCCTAGGAGTATCAGGATTGGAAAAGACAGCAGACGCTGAGTTAAGCCCCTGTTGAGTGCTAATAAAACAATCACAGCAAGAAACAGTGGGGCAATCAGTCCGTTATTATAGTCGATTAGCAGGCCAAAAGCTGCTTCCAGACTGTGCTCCGCCAGCAGTAAGCCGCAAATCAACAGCGTGCAGGCTAGCAGCCAGAATCCATTCCAGCGATTGTTTAATGCATTCAGTTGACCATCACAGAAATAAACGCCGACCACAAAACCCATAACAAAGGTATTGATATGCATGAGCGGATGGTAATAGATAAATTCATGCAGTAGGTTTTTAGGGGTATAGCTTGCGAGATTGTGCAGCCAGATTTGTAACCCTTGGGAAAGGAGCCACAGCAGTAGACTAAACAGCAGTAATGATTTCAGGTTAAAACGTTGTAGCCACAGGAGTAACAGCGGGAAGCAGAGATAGAAGAATAGCTCGACTGAAAGTGACCAGCCCGGTGAGTTGAGCGTCATTGCGTAGCCGGGTAGCCAAGCTTGTAGCATGCTGAGGTTCAGCGTGACGGTCAATGGGTCACTGCCATCACCGCCTAAACTGGCAGCAATCATCAGAAGGAGTGCTAGCAAATAAACCGGGTAAATACGTGCCAGTCGGGCCAGCCAGTAGCGCCAGCGATCGAAGCGGGTAGCGGTGCTGGCCTGGAAGGGCGCGTAGTAGGCCACGGCCATAATAAAACCGGACAGTACAAAAAAATAGCTAACGGCAATCGGGCCAGCGGTGATGATCGGCTTTAACCAGAGATTATCCGCTGGAAAGGCGTCCTGACCGAAGTGAAAAAATACCACGGTCATGGCGGCTAGATAGCGCGTGAACGTGAGTTGATGCAGTTTCAAAAGTGCGGCCTGTTAATTTTTTTGGGGTTGTGTGAGGGACGTATTTACGAGGACTAATAAGCGTTTTTGTC
Source organism: uncultured Thiotrichaceae bacterium (assembly GCA_937925855.1). Lineage (GTDB taxonomy): Bacteria > Pseudomonadota > Gammaproteobacteria > Thiotrichales > Thiotrichaceae > Thiolinea. The sequence continues at coordinate 12,462 of CALAMO010000003.1, read as the reverse complement.
AAACAGTGTTTTAAATGCTGTGACAAAAATAATGCGCAAATCCAGCCATAAACTCCAGGAGCGAATATACTCCATGTCGCATTCAACCCGCTTCTGCATTTTGTACAGGGTGTCGGTTTCACCGCGCCAGCCATTAACCTGTGCCCAGCCGGTAATGCCGGGTTTCATCAGATGACGCATCATATAGCCGGGTATCAAAGTCTTATAGGCTTCATTGTGCGATATGGCATGCGGGCGCGGCCCAACAATCGACATATGGCCCTGTAACACATTGAAAAACTGCGGCAGCTCATCCATGGAGGTTTTACGCAGAATCGCTCCAACGCGGGTGACTCTGAGGTCGTTGCGTGTGGCCTGTTTTACGGTGTTACCGTCTTCACACACCGTCATCGTGCGGAATTTCCATACCTTGAACGGTTCGCCTTTCAGGCCATGACGCACCTGTTTAAACAATACGGGGCCAGGCGAGGTGAGTTTTACTGCCGCCGCAATCACCGCCATAATCGGTAGCAGCAGGATCAGAAGTATTGAGCCAATCATTAGGTCTTCGATTCGCTTAACAACGGCGCTTTGCACCGAGAGTGGGGCGTCATAAATAGACAGTACCGGCGTATCGGCAATTTCAAGGTATTTGCTATGCATCAGTGAGTTAGTAAAGCTATCGGGAATGAGACGAATTGGGGTAATGGTATCGGCTAACTGAGTGATAATGCGGGTCGTTAAGGTCTTCTGGTTAGAGGGCAGTGCCAGGTAAATCTGATCCCATGTGCCCATTTTCGCGTCTTGCACCATCTTTTCCAAATCACCAATCTGGGCATATTGTTCACTGATAGCCTGATTGTCCTGCTCATCGTGCGCGTAGAATCCTGCTACTTGTAGACCAGACTCAGGCTGTTGTTGAATCGCCTGGGCGAACTTTAATCCGGCCTCGGTCATGCCGACGATGGCAATGCTGTGGTTACGGATGCCCAGTTTTTTCAGGTGTGATAGCAGGGCGCGTAGCACATAACGATTCAGAATCAGCAGAGCTGGGGCCAACATCAGCCAGCTGATTAGGATTAACCGTGAAAATTGCTCCGAGGTTTTAGACGCAAAAATAATAAACACTAAAACAAAGAATGTGGTGAGCCAAGTCACAATGAGGCGCATGACCTCGTCGCGGAAGAAGGGGCGTCCACTCCATGAGGTATAAATGTCGGTAAAACGTCCCACAAGGCCAAAGATAAGCGAAGCACCTAGCCCTGCTGCAAGATAACCCTCAAAATTGTAGCGCTCTGAATAAATTGAGGCTAACAGCACGATACTGAGTATGGCTAAAGTGTCAGTCGTGCGGTAGATCAGTTCAGAGCTAATTTTTTTGTCTACCATGTCAAGTCGTCCGTCCACAAAATCATTATTCGCAGTGCCAGCAAACTGCACCGTGAATTTTATTGTCAAAATGCCTGTTTGGAAGTGATTCTGGCAAAAACGATAACCTTGGAAGATCGCTTTATGGGGTTGCCGGAGTCCTGCCGGGTAGCACACGTTACTGCACAGACATTACTAAGTTACTAACGATTAAAAAACACTCAATTCGCTAGTTTAGTGTTCATAACTATAGCTTATTTCCGTTGCTTTTGTCGCAAAAATAGCACAAGGTGGTTCATTTTAAAGTCAGTTTATAGCGTTTCATTTCATACTCTTTGGCGGGAAGATTGATCGGTCTCCCAGCGATAGTTGGCTAAGTTTTTAAATTGCTGGCGGGCACGCAGCCTAATTACCAGCGTTATCAGGATATATATCACCACTGAGACACCGGCAGCACTAAGCAATCTGTGGCGCAGAATGCTGGAATAAGGCTTGTTTTCTTTTTGTGTGCATAGATTTTCATGTGCCAGTTGCATATTGCCCAATCTGGCTCGTGTTTTAATTTTTATTAATGAGCGCAGATCGCGGGGTGCCTTAATAAATACTTTGGTTCCGCTGACATTGCCGCGTTCAGCAGAACTAAACTGGCAACGTACAAAACCATCATCATTAATAATAGAAGGAAAATGGGAAAAGCGCTGTCGTCCTTGCTCTGAAATAACAAAACTACAGGTGGCAACTACGCCATCTCGGATATACGGTAGTGAAAGCCAGACCCGATAATATTGTTTGACCAGCCAGGACGAGTGTGTGGTATCAATTTCTGGTTCAGGTGCCGCTAACAACAGGTCGTCGTGCTCTAGGGCGGCAGTAATAAGGCGGGTGGCATTACTGGATAGGCGAGTATCGGCATCAATATAAAAAACCGGCCAGCTCGTGACCTGTTTTTCGGCCTCGTTCAGTGCATTAACTTTAGAGGGCGTTGCAATTTCAAGACATACCGTTTCCGGGTAGTGTTGGCGCACTATGTCAGCGGTGTTATCGGTGCAGCCGTTACAGGCCACAATGATTTTATCAATGTCTGAGCCTTCCTGCGCGCGCAGACTATCCAGGCAGTTGGCAATGACATTCGCTTCATTATGAGCGGGGACAATGACACAAGCCATTACTGATACCCCTTTAACCAATCGGTGCGTTGTTCAAAGACCATACGCCACTCCTGGCCTTGGGCTGTTCCGGGGCGAAACAGGGTGTGTATGAGGTGTTTATTTAGCACATAGAGATACAGTAGAAATTTGTAGGTCGGACGTTTGTGGCGACTCACATGGCGGTTAATCAGTTCAACTTTGCCCTTGAGCAATTTGACTAACTTGCCAGAAAATTGTGTGTGGCTGAGGCCGCCGTAGTGAATCAGTTTGGCTGTGGGACTAACAATCGGCTGATAGCCCTGCTCTGCCGCCCGCAGACAATAGTCGGCTTCTTCTGCATACATGAAGAATTGCGGATCCAGCCCACCCAGCTGATCCCAGACGTGGCGGTGGGTTAGGAAAAAACAGCCTGACAAAATATCAACCTCTTTGACGGTATCACGCTGCCAACAGCCATAGTTGGCGTGGTTGAAGAAGCAACTGCTACTGAATGCTTTGCTCAGGCCAAGTGCGCTGAATAGCAGCGTACCAAATGTGGGTCTAGACCAGGCGTGCTGCGTGTTTAGTGAATGATCTTCATTTAGTGTAATGCCACCCCAAATGCCATTGTGGCGGTTTTGCTGTGCAAACAACATAAGCTTGTCAATCGCGCCATCCAGCACTTCAGTATCGGGGTTAAGCAGCAAAATATATTCCCCCTTGGCCTGTTCAACACCGAGGCAAACTCCGCCAGCGAAGCCCAGATTTTGTTCGGATTCAATCAACTGAATATCAGGGAAGTGTTCACGTAAGACCTTCACCGATGCATCGGTGGAAGCATTATCGACCACAATGACCTCGAAAGCGGTCTGCTGAGTCTCTCGGTAAACGGCGTCCAACGCATAGCGGGTGTGTTCCGCCGTGTTATACGAGACGAGAATAATGCTGAGCGCTGGTGAGTTCATGATCTGGCCTCATCTGGGGTCGCAGATATATTCGTTGCATGGAGGGGGCGAGCGCTGGTTTGTGAGGCGGTATCCAAGCTCGTCTCATGATCTTGAATCAGGCGTCCAAAGGGGCGGGTGCGTATATCTGAGCGGATAATTTTAGCGGGATTACCGGCAACAATGCTGTGGGCGGGCACATCTTTAGTAACCACACTACCCGAGGCCACAATACACTCATCACCAATATTAACGCCGGGCATAATAATAGCGGCGCAGCCGATAAAGCATTTCTGGCCGATATGCGTACCATACTCGGTGCCACCGGAGTGACGTTCGGTGGAGTAATCATGTGACAATATAATAGCGTCGAACGCGACCAGCGTTTGTGCGGCAATGCTAAGTGCCTGCGGATTGGTCTTGTCGATTCTAGCCTTGAGCGAGATACGCACATCAGGCGCGAGTTTCATGCCATAAAAGTTGCGCAAGTACCAGTTGTAAACCCAGAGCAGGCTGTGCCTGAGGTGTATTATCCACAAAAAGCCCTTAGGGCTGACAAACTTTGGCCTCATCGTTTTACCTCAACTTGTCGTGTTGTTACTTGAGGTGAGGTTGCCGGATTGCCGTTGACACCATCGGAGTCGGGGTGCGGCAGCGTGTATCTTGCCCAACCAATGGCGCCTAACATAAAGAAGAACAACGGTTGTAATTTGCCGAAATAGTCGACGGTAAAGCCGATCAATATCAATGACATGAAAGACAGTATCCAGGCGGTTACCATCCATTTCAATGTGTCGTTTTGTTGATTAATCCGGTTCAATGTACTAAATACAACGTATAAACAAGCAATGAGCAACAGCAAGGCGGCGAAGATACCGTGTTGTAGCGTGAGTAGCAACCAAAAACTGTCAATACTGTCGCCCATCCACTGCTTCCAATAGGGTCGCGTCCAATCATTGTGTGCGATCCCTAGCAGCGGATTATTCAGAATATCATCCATGCTGTATTCCCACTGCAACATGCGGAAGTAGCCGGTATTGGGGTTAAAAGTTAGATAGGAAATCAGAATACCGAAAAAGCCTCGGTTAGAGGCCGCGTTCAGCAACATCGCACCCGCAATGCCACTAAAAAATAGGCCGATCCACAGGCGGCGCGCACTGTCCCAGAATTTAACGAGTAGCACACTAAAGCCCTGGAAAATTACGGATAACAGGGGGGCGGATGACAGTGTCATAATCATCGACAGTAAGAGGCTCAATAAGCCAAGCCCATTACCGAATGAACGCCAGCGTAGGAACGCCATGATGGCAAAGGGGAAAAAAATAGCCGCCAGAGTGCCAAACAGAATCGGATGTGCAAAGACGCTGGTAGCGCGCATAATGCCGCCGCGAATATAGTGATGGGTATATAAACGATAATCCAGTGACTTGTTGCCGGTGGCCTGTTCGGCAATTTCATGCAAAATGCGGTGCTGGGCTAGCGCTTCATAGACGGTGACGCCAAGTAGCAGCGTGAGAATAATAATGAAGGCTTTGTTAAAATGATAAAAACGCTCTGGGGAGTTAATGTATAACCGAGCCAGATAAAAAGCGCCTAAGGTTTCCAGGGCATACAGCCCGCTAGATTCAATGGCTTTTTGCAGGCTGTGGTTATGCCAGAAGCTAGCAAAGGCAAGCGCAAGCAGGCCAAACAGCAGAATATCGGTGATATCCATCTGCTTGAGCAGCGTGTTTAGGTTGAAGAAGGCATAGATCAGCGCTAGCCCAAGCACGATGCGATAAGCTTCAATTCGCACACTCCCTGCCATGGTGTAAAACTCAACCGGAATGAAGATAGAGATAACGAATAGCAGTGCAATTAGTCTTAACATATCGGTTTAAGCATAGTCTTTCAGCAGACGTTTTTTTATAAAAAATAATACCACGCCGCCAGTCAGACTCAGATTAGCGATCAGTGACGCTGCCGCAGAACCTTCAATGCCAAAACGAGGTATTAAGAGAATATTAGCTAGGATATTAATGATTAACGCGGCGTACAGCACTCGATTTAATGTGGTGGCCTGCTGCTCGGCGATAAACATCAGTGAAAACGGCAAACTGAGCGCACGAATAAACTGCGCCGCCAGCAAAATGAGCAGAGCATAGTAGGCGGCCACGTACTGTGGGCCAAAGATTGCCAGAATAAACTTACCGAGGAAGCCAACGCACAGTACAAAGCTGCCCAGTACGCTGGCGACTAGTAGCGTGCCCTGCCAGAAAAATTTGCGCAGCTGCGCTGGGTTGTGGTCGCGAATTTTAATCAGGCGTGGGTAAATGGTGGCTTCCAATGCGGTTAGAAAAATGCCGCAGACAAAAGCGACCCGCACGGCGCTGCTGTACAGGGCGACCGCTTCATTGGGCAGGAAAAGTGCGACTAAAATGGCATCAATCCACAGCATCAGGAAGGATACTATGACAATAGGCGCGAGCGGCAAGGATTCATGCAATACCTGTTTAACCGAAAAGCGTGCGGGCTGGCGCTGGAACAGTTCACGCCACCAGGATTTGACTAACAGCAAGGACAGGCCACCTGCCAGCAGTAGAGACAGCAGATAAAGCCAGAGATAGTTCTGGTTTTGGGGGAAATACAGCCAGAACGCCAGCAGCAGTACCAGGAAGGTACAGGCAGGCAGGGCATTCTGCGTCAGCAGCGACTCGGTGATGCGGTGTGTCGCTTTCATAAAAATGGCATGCGTGGAAATCATATTCCAACACAAGATGCCGACTGCGCCCAACGCGAGCGGCAGCAGTTTGATTTCATTATCAAACAGCCAGTCTTTGATGAGCGGACTGAGTAAGACCCAGCCCAGCATAAATAGCAGCGTACTCAGCAGCAGCATGCGGTAGGCGCTGTGTAAAAATTTACCCTGTTCCTGATGCAGCTGCGCATTATCTGGCAGTTTAGCAACATCGCGCACCAGCCAGTGTTCGACGCCAAGGCGGCTAAACAGCGCAATGCCAGTTAGAAGGATAATCAGCGTCTGGATCATGCCTGCTTCGTTGGGGGGCAGGTTGCGGGTCAGAATCACGGTGACGATAAAATTCAGTAATACGCCTGCCCCGCGCGCAATGATGGAGATCAGTGCCTGAAGGATGAGTGATGGATTATTGAGTTTCATGCCCGGATGGCCTGGTCGATGAAATCAACCAGCTGGCTACGGCGGCTGAGATCATGCTGCCCGCTGGCGACCAGCTCATGTTTGCGGCTCAATAATGCCTGCATCTCGCTGCATTGCGTTGCGGTATAGACGCCGGGCAGTTTACTCATCCAAGCTAAACCATCGGCCTGATGGTCATTGCGGTGTTCGCCCAGCTTGTGCTGGCGATTCATCACGATAATGGGCTTATTCTGTTCCAGTGCGGTAATAATATTACCCATGCCCGCGTGCGATATGATCAGCTCTGCGGCGTTGAGTTGATCATTAAACGCATCAGTGGTCATAAAACGATCCCAGTTGGCATGCTGTGGCACATATTCACCGCCCGCTATTTGCGCATGTACTGCCGCCCCGTGTTCCTGTGCCCATTCATCCACGCAGCGGATTAAACGGTCAAATGGAAACTGGGTACCGACGGCGACAAAAATCATAAGACCGAGCCTTTATGTAGGATACGTTCATCCTCGCTGAGGTGGGGCCACTGAGTGAGAAAGACATCGGCGTGCGCTTTAACCAAGCGCCCGGCGCGGGAGATTTGTTGGACGTTAGCAATGCTATCGACCCAGATGGTGCGAATACGAAACAGCTTGCCTAGCATAACAGCAACTGCACCGGGGGCGGCACCAGTGGACATAATGGCATCTGGGCGCTCTTTTAGCAGAATCCAGCACACCTGAAGCGCGCATGGGATCAACTTCCATTTATCATCGGCGCTGACATCAATCACCGAATAGACTTTTTGACCTTGTTTAGGTTTAAAGCGTTTGTCTGGCATGGCATAAATCATTTGATGCTGCGTTTCCAGCTCCTTACACAGGCGGGTGAGCTGAATCCAGTGGCCGCCTGGTGAGGAAATGGCAAAGATTTTACGCGGTGTACTCGTACTCATGCGGCATCCAACGGCTTAAGCAGATAAAACGCCGCCTGATCGCCCTGGTTGAGTGCGTTCAGCTCATGGGCGCGTTTTTCGAAGGCTTTGATGTCCTTCTTGCTGAACGGAGAGTTTTCTGGCGATTGTGCCCAGGATGTGGCTGAATGTAGCGGAATATCTTGTTCATACTGTTTACTACCCCAGAACTGAAAGGCATTTGAATCATACACAATATTAGTGACGCTAAAGCCGGTCTGGCTAGCTAGCTGTTGGATGCTGTCGACAGAATGCAAAAACAGGTGGCGCGGCGCGTCTAGCTGCGACCATTTAATGCCGTAGTGCTGCCATGCGTAGGAAGAGACCGTCGGCACCCGCAGTAAAACTGTGCCGCCTGGCTTCAGCTGCTGGTAGGCTTTTTCCAATGTGGCTTGCTGCTGTGGTAGGTGCTCGAAAGAATGATGGAACATAATCACATCCCAGCTGCTCTGTTCGCTGAAAATATCGCGCTGTTCGATTTTCAGACCGTTGGGGTAGTGCATGTCTTTTGGGTTGAACGGGTCAATACCGAGTGTGTGAGTAAAACCAATTTCACGCAGTGAATGCAATAACACACCCGCTCCGCAGCCAACGTCCAGCACCCTGGATTCAGTCGTTAGGGCCAGTGGGCGCAGCGTGGATAGTTTGGCGCTGGGCATGATTAGATGCAGTAGGCGTCCTGCTAAGGATTGGCCGGTTACTGCGTAGCGATCCCGGCGTTTAACGAACTGCCGCTTGAGCCAGGAGTAACGGCGTGGCGCATCGTAGGAGTAGTAGTCTGCTGAGGGGTAATAGTCCGGCAGATTATCCGGTACCTCAGCGATTTGCAGGCATTGGCAAGCCCTGCATTGAAAATAGGCATGTTCATCGCGCAGACCCAGCATTAGTTCTTGCACTTGATAGGTCGCGTGTTCACCGTTACTACCACAGATCCGGCACTGCATTAGGCGTTCCCCTCATGTGAGCCAAACAGCTCCGTACCTTCCGCCCAAAAATCGGTATGTGTGAGGTACCAGTCCAGGGTCTTGCTCAGTCCGCTGCTGAACGTTTCGGCGGGATCATAACCGAGTTCAGCACAAATTTTACGATTATCAATCGCATAGCGGCGGTCGTGGCCGGGGCGGTCGGTCACGTAGGTGATCAACTCTCGATGCGGGACATGCGCGGAATGTGGGAAGCGTTCGTCCAGCAGCGCGCACAGCGTATGAATCAGCTCCAGATTGGTCAGTTCATTATTGCCGCCGATATTGTAAGTTTCGCCAAGGCGGCCCTGACGGATAATACGGTTAATACCACGGTTATGATCGTCGACATAGAGCCAGTCGCGGATTTGTTGGCCATCGCCATAAATTGGTACCGCCTTGCCCTGGAGTAGATTGGACAGCGCTAGCGGGATAAGTTTTTCTGGGTATTGATAGGGGCCGTAGTTATTGGAGCAGTTGCTGGTGGTGGTGTTGAGGCCATAAGTGTGTTGATAGGCGCGTACGATGTGATCCGACGCTGCTTTGCTCGCCGCATAGGGCGAGTTGGGGGCATAGGGGGTGGTTTCAGAAAAAGCCGGGTCTTCCGCTAATAGTGTGCCGTAGACCTCGTCGGTAGAAACATGATGGAAGCGGTGCTCATAGGGCTGGGCATCAGTCGACTTTTCATCCAGCCAAACGCTTTTGGCCGCTTTTAATAAGCTGTGAGTACCCTCAATATTGGTCTTCAAAAAGGCATCCGGGCCGTAAATCGAGCGGTCGACGTGTGACTCGGCGGCGAAATGCACGATGGTTTCAATGTTTTCTGTTCGCAACAGTTGTTCCACCAGTGGTTGATCGAGAATATCACCCTCCACAAAGCGAAAATTGGGTTGGTCTATAAGGGGCGCGAGGTTCTCATAGCGTCCGGCATAGGTCAGTGCATCCAGTACAATCAGCCGGTTCTGCGGATAGGTCTCTAGCCAGTAGTGGACGAAGTTAGTGCCAATGAAGCCGGCACCGCCAGTGATCAGCAGGTTTTGTGGGGTGTATGTGTTCATATTGATTGCTTGCTCTTAAATGGCTCGGTCTCTAATCGATCAGTTTGTTGGCGGTAACTGGTTTAACATTTGACGCAGGCTGTGCCGCCAGTGCGGCAGTGTGCTGCCCAAAGTCGCCTCGGTAGATGTTTTATCCATAACACTATAGGCCGGGCGCTGCGCCGGAGTTGGGTATTCTATGCTGCGAATGGGGCGCAGTGGAATTTTAGTAGCCAGTAAGCCGAGTGCATACGCTTCTTCCTGAATCGCGGCGGCGAAATCATACCAGCTCGCTATGCCATTGTCAGAGCAATGATAAATTCCGCTTGAATTATGCTCAATCAAGCCCCAAATCGTCTGCGCCAGCGTCTTGGCCCAGGTGGGTGAACCGACCTGGTCATAAACAATGCCGAGCTGATCTTTAGTGCTCATTAGGCGCAGCATGCTTTTGACGAAGTTATTACCGTGGGCCGAGTAGAGCCAAGAAGTACGAATAATCAGTGCGTCAGGCAGGTAGCGCGCCACGGTTTGTTCGCCTGCTAATTTGCTGGCACCGTAGACCCCGAGAGGGCTGTCGGTGGCTGCATCTGGCATATACGGTGTAGCCTGCTGTCCATCAAACACAAAATCCGTCGAGATTTGTATCATTTTAATATGCTGGCCGCGTTCGGCCCGCGCCGCAATCGCCTGGGCGATGAGAGCGGGTGCTGTATTATTTACCAGCCAAGCCTGTTCATCCTCTTCTTCTGCTTGATCAACCGCAGTATAAGCTGCAGCATTAATAATGCAGTCCGGTTGGTGTTGGTCAATGGCCTGCTGAATGGAATGTCGACGGGTAATATCCAGCGCTGCAGAATCCAGTGCTACCAGTTTCAGGGTGCTGGGTACCGATTGCTGTAGCTCGTAGCCGAGCTGTCCGCCTGCACCAGTGACCAGCACGGTTGGGATTTTTTCTAAGGTTTGTGGGGCCGTGGCGGTTTGTGGCGGCATCATGCAAACACCTCAGCCTGGTCCAGCGTGCTGCCCGCAGCATCTTTGGCTGACACCTGTGGGCTGACACCGTTAACCAGCGGCCATTCAATGCCAAGTTCCGGCGCATCCCAGCGGATACAGCGCTCATGTTCTGGGGCGTACAGGGCGGTGCATTTATACTGAAAATCAGCGGACTCACTCATGACATAAAATCCGTGGGCAAAGCCTGCTGGTACCCAGAACTGACGCTGATTTTCAGCAGAGAGCTCTATGCCGACCCACTGACCGAAGCTGGGAGAGGCGCGCCGAATATCGACCGCCACATCAAACACTTTGCCGCGGGTCACTCTGACCAGCTTGCCCTGTGGATTTTCAATCTGATAGTGCAGACCGCGCAAAATGCCGTGGCGGGAACGGCTGTGATTGTCCTGCACAAAATTCATGTGCAGGTCGTTAGCGGCGAAGGTCTGCTGATTGTAGGTTTCCATAAAGAAACCGCGTTCATCGCCGAAGACCTGCGGTTCAATGATCAATACGTCAGGGATGTTAGTGGGGATAATGTTCATAAATAACTAGCAAAATGGGTGGCGTCAGCAGACCTATTGGCTGGTGAGTTGAAAATTTTCATGCCGGTTACAGCACGGTGGTCAGGGCTGCTAAATAGAGACCGTAGCCGCTTTTTTTAAGTGGCTGGGCTAGCTTTAGTAGCTGTTCAGTGTCGATATAGTTCATACGCCAGGCCACTTCTTCGGGGGCAGCAATTTTTAAACCCTGGCGCTCTTCAATGACGCGGATATAATTTGAGGCATCCAGTAAGGAAGTATGCGTGCCCGTATCGAGCCAAGCGGTACCGCGTTTTAATATCTCGACCTGCAGTTGGCCGGTATCAAGGTACATTTGGTTAACGGTGGTGATTTCCAGCTCGCCCCGCTCGGAGGGCTTAACCTGTTTGGCGATGTCAACGACCTGATTGTCGTAGAAATACAGGCCGGTGACCGCATAGTTTGAACGTGGTGCCGTTGGCTTCTCCACAATGCTCAGCGCTTTACCACTGTGATCAAAATCTACCACGCCATAGCGTTCTGGGTCGCGCACATAATAGGCGAAAACCGTCGCACCTGTGTTCTGCAGCGCTGCTGTTTGCAGGCGGGCAGACAGGCCCTCACCATAATAGATATTATCGCCCAAGATCAGGGTGCAGGCTGAGTTGCCTAGAAATGCTTCGCCAATCAGGAAAGCCTGAGCTAATCCTTCGGGCTGTGGCTGGATCGCGTATTCAATATTGATCCCCCACTGTGAGCCGTCGCCCAGCAGGTGAATAAATTGAGCAGAATCATGCGGCGTGGTGATCAGCAGAATGTCGCGAATACCTGAAAGCATGAGTACCGTAAGCGGATAATAAATCATCGGCTTGTCGTATACTGGCATGAGTTGTTTGCTGACGGCCTGTGTCAGTGGATAGAGGCGGGTGCCGCTGCCTCCAGCCAGAATGATGCCTTTTCGTTTAGAAGTCATAACTGATCTGGTAATTGTTTAAAACTGTAGAAATCGTAGATTTCTATGCTTGCGATGAAATTTCTCTCATGCTCGTTACTGTAGAAATCGTAGATTTCTATGCTTGCGATGAAATTTCTCTCATGCTCATTACTGTAGAAATCGTAGATTTCTATGCTTGGGGTCGCAGTCTCTTATGGGTGTTGATAAGCAAGTCATAGACTTGCGTGCTTGGGGTAAAGCTTTGCATGCACATAGTGATTAAGCCTGCCCGGTGCTTTATTTGCGAGCTGATTGTAGCTGATCTGCTGCTGAATGTATCGATTATGAGTTAAGCGGTTCATTCTTCTGCGCAGAATATCCTGTTGGCGGGGGATTCAGTATTTGACATTACGCAGGATGCAGTCACAATTTTAGCTATGAAAATTTACGAGCACTACCCGCTGGCAGCGTTGCATACGTTTGGCGTAGCTGTT
>CALAMO010000002.1 GCA_937925855.1 uncultured Thiotrichaceae bacterium | reverse complement strand
TCAGGATGCATCGAAAAAATGGACGATGCCTATACGTAACTGGAAAGCAGCGCTCAACCGCTTTATGATTGAGTTCGATGAACGCCTACAAAATTATCTGTAGCCATTAGGGAGCAGATACACACTTGGGTTTACAGTCTCCCACAGCCCTCATCCCTATGTATTACTAAGCCGCAACTCTCAGCTCAACATGCCGACCAGCCGCCTCCAACATATTCACCAACCGATCAATCGTAAACAGATGAATACGCCCATTCAACAAACTACTAAGATTTGACCGGGATACCTTCAGCTTTGCGGCAGCATCAGCCTGCGTCAGACCGCTAGCATCAAACCAATCTTTAACTTCCCGCATTAAACCAGAACGAAGTTTCATATTAGCGCGTTCCACCGGATCATCTTCCAACGCATCCCATACACTTTCAAATACCTGCTGCGTACTCATGATTTTAATTCCTCTATCAGTTCCCTGTAGACATTACGCCCTTTAGCAATTTCACTCTTTGCCGTTTTCTGAGTCTTTTTCTGGAATGCGTGGAGAATGTAGACCGCATCCTCAAATTTAGCCACATAGAACACTCGGTATTGATCAGCCAATCGGCCTCAAATCCCCTTTAGCCTTCAAAAACCGCCCCGGCAACTTCCGCAACCCCACACCAATCAGCAATAGCAAAGCCGCCCACTGTAACACCCCCGGAAACATCTCATGCCCCGCATGCAGGTGCGTCGCAATATTAATCTGATAAGCATTCACCGCCGCATCCAGCAGCAGCCCGGACACAATCGCCGTCACCCCAACCGCCGTCAGGTATAACCACATACTGCGCTGCCCCAACTCACGCCCAATCACGCCCAGCGTAGAAATATTCGTCGCAGGCCCGGTCAGCAAAAACACCAGCGCCACCCCCGGCGACATCCCCGCCATCATCAACCCGGCAGCCACCGGCGTCGAAGCCGTCGCACAGATATACATCGGAATCCCGGCCAGCAACATCACTAACATCGCCACAATACCCTGGCCCCACTGCGCCAGAAAATCGGGCGGTAGGAAAGTCGTCGTTGCTGCCGCAAACAACATGCCAATCACTAACCAGAAGGCAATATCATCCAACAGCCGGGTAAAGGCATAATGAATACCTTCCCAACCTTTTTGCAGCCAGCTTTGTGTTGGCTCGGGTTTAGCGGTGGACGCAGTGCTGCAACAGGAGCTAGGTTCTTCCGCTTTCACAACAACGGGTTCAGTAACTTTAGTAGGGATTTTTGCTGTTCGCTCCTCCGCATCAAACCAAGCCACCAACAGCCCAGCAGACACCGCTGATACCAGAGCTGCCACCGGTCGAACCACCGCCATCAGCGGCCCCATCAACGCATAAGTAATCGAAATCGAATCCACCCCGGTCTCCGGTGTCGAAACCAGAAACGAAGCTGTTGCCGGCTTCGATGCCCCCGCTTTACGCAGGCCCAATGCTGCCGGAATCACCCCACAGGAGCACAGCGGCAATGGCGCACCTAATATCGCCGCCTTACTAATCGAAGCAATGCCATCACCACTCAAATGCCGCTGTAGAAACGCTGTCGGAATCAGCGCTTTCATTAACCCCCCCAGCGTGAAACCCAAGACTAACCACGGCGCAGCCTCTAGCGACAGCGCCAGTAAATTCTGCAGGAAATTCATCATTATATTCATCATGGCTTTTTACCTTCCAGCTGATCGAGGATAGAACAATTCACCGCTGACTCATCGCCGCCACAACAAGCATCAGAAATCGCTTTCAATGTTTGGTGCATCCGCTGCAGCGCTTCCATTTGCTGTTCCAGCTGGGTTAATTTTTCCTCAGACAAACCCTTCACTTCGGCACAGGTATGCGCGTCCCGGCTCACAAAAATCGCCAGCAAATCGCGGCATTCCTTCAAAGAAAACCCAACGGCCTTGGCGCTGCGGATAAAATTCAGATAATGCAGCGTTAACGACGAATAATCGCGATAACCTGCCGGACTGCGCGGTGGCGCTGCAATCAGACCTTCTTTCTCATAATAACGGACAGTTTCCACCGCCAGTCCACTCTCACGGGCCAGTTCACCAATACGCATAAAAGCACCTATTTCAATCTGTGTTACAGACGCTTATCCACGCCTATTATACGGAGCCGGGTTAAACGCCCTCCCTTGATAAGGGGAGGGCTGGGGAGGGGTTGCTTTTAGACTTCCACCGCACCATCTGAAACAACTATAAACCCTAAAGCTAACTTCAGAGTCAAGTCATTGTTTTAAGGAGGGTGAAAACCCAAAGTGTTTCCCGGGCATTGAAGTCTGCGACTTCAACAGCAGTGACAGTCCCAAGTGTTAAGCGCATACTCTCCCCCTCCATCTCTATAAATACACCCGGGTAACCTCTGCGTATGAGCAGCCAAAACACTAGCCATAAAATTCTACCGCCCATCTGGCTGCTGATTCTGTGTAGCGCTATCGGCCCGGTCGCGATGACCACACCGGTTCCGGCAGTTACAGAAATGATGCGCGACTTTGCCACCGACTATGGCAGCGTACAGCTAACACTAACGGCTTATCTAATAGCCACCGGACTAGCACAGCTCTTTCTCGGTGCGCTATCCGATCAGTTTGGGCGTCGCCCGGTCATGCTGGCGGGGCTGCTTGTTTTTTCTGTCGGCAGCCTGTTATGTGCGGCGGCGGAAACGCTGGAAGTACTGATTATTGGCCGTTTTATCCAGGGCGTAGGTGGCGCAGCGGGTTTAGCGCTATCGCGGGCCATCGTGCGCGATGTCTATGATCGCAGCAAAACCGCCAGTATTATTGGCTATGTGAATATGGGGATGGTGCTCGCCCCCATGATTGGCCCCACCATCGGTGGCGTGATGACCGACCACCTGCACTGGCACTTTATCTTTATGGCCATGGCGGGGATGTCGATGTTTCTTACCGTTGCCTGTTATCGCAACCTTAATGAAACACTGCCGCAACAAACCGGCTCTCAACGCCCATCGCTGTTAACCAGTGCGCCGATACTGTTACGCGACATTAATTTTGTCGGCTATACGCTGAATATCTCCTTTGGCGCCGGCATGTTTTACAGCTTTATCGCCGGTGCGCCGTATTATGTGATGGAAGTGCTGGGTACAAGTGCTTCAGTGTACGGCATGTACTCTATCTTCACTGCCTGTGGTTATATGGGCGGTAATTACCTGTCGGCGCGTTACTCCGAACAAACCGGCCCGGATCGCATGCTCAAGCTGGCTTTTATACCGGGGGTATTTGGCATCGCTTTATTATGGCTGGCTTATTCCATTGAGCACCCCCTGGCGATTTTCTTACCGATGTTTTTTATTGCGATTAGTAACGGTATGACTATTCCGAATGGTAACGCTGCCGCGATGAGTACCCACCCACAAATTGCCGGAGCCGCCGCCGGTATTTCCGGGGCGGTGACTATTGGCGTTGGTGCATTAATGACGGTGTTAATGGGTTTTGTGCAGGACGGCGGGCGCTGGCCGTTGCCCGTCATTATTTCTGGCTGCTGTCTGCTGGCGTTGCTATCTCTGTTAGCCGTGCGCAATTCACCGGAAGCAAAGCGCAATAATTAAGAAATTATTCAGGGTATTCTTAGTATGTTCCGGTAACCATGTTGATACCTTACAAAAATAATCGAACGATGTATCGTTGCCGCTGCTGTCTTGCGATAGTATTCCTGTTGTACTGTTTTTTGACCGCCGTAACGTATGCCACGCCTGCTATCACACCGCCCTGCACACCGGCGTCCGGCTTAACGCATACCACTTATGACACAACGGGTTATGACGACTGGCCGCGCAACCATGCAGATTACGACAACCTGATTGCTAATTATGCAAACGATGCCAATCAGTTTGGCTCAGGCACTATTGCTACTATCAATGGATCAGGCAATCCCTTCGGGGCAGATGAAAACTACCTGAGCATTTTTACCGGCTATATCTACGCACCAACCACCGGTGATTATGTGTTTGCGGTCGATGGGGACGATGCGGTTGAGGTCATTGTTGACGGACAGGTTTTATCCGCCTGGTACGGCGCTCATGCACGCAGGGGGGCGCCACAAAACCCCGGCACCATCAATCTGGATCAGGGCTACCATGAAATTATATTTAATCATCAGGAATACTGGGGGCAAGATAATTATTACCTCTACTGGCAACGACCCGGTGATGCATCACTTACTATCGTTAATTCATCGGCGCTGTTTCATTGCCCGCCGACAACAACCATTGACCTGGTAAAAACTAAACTTACCGTTTCTGATCCGGTTAATCTCACTGTCAACCCAAAAACCATACCGGGGGCAATCGTACGTTTTACCCTAATGGCCACCAATACCGGCGCCATTACAGCGGATAACTCCGTGCTTTCGGATAATTTGGACGATTTAATTACAGTCAAACAAAGCGCGTTATGGGTTATGAATTCGATGACGATTACTGCGCCCGACGTGATGGCCGGTGCTACCACCCCTTTAACCGATGCTATTGATACGGATGTCGGCCAGTTTAATGATAGTCCCGGTGACCGGGTCGTTCGGGTTAACTGTGGCTCCCTGCAAAGCGGACAAAGCTGCCGGGTAACCTTTGATGTCCAGATCAATTAACCGCCGCGCACTCCACAAAAAACTCATCAGTAGCCTGGTAGAAAGTATCAGCTACACGATTGTGCTGTACCAAAAGGTGTAGACGTTAAAATCCTTGATAACTTTTGTAGGCGGGCTTACAAAGCCAGACGTTACCGAATCAGCGCATCATAATAGATTTGAAACGAGTCGGCAGGCTGCATACAGCCTAAGTCACCGGCAATATTATAGCGGATATGAGTAACACTGCTGTCGTCCCCGTTGGCACCGGGGGATGGTTGATAGGTGAATGTGCTGCCATTATCATTGGAAAAGGCGACACCGTCGCTGGTATCAGTCGCGCCATTATAAGTCAGGCTCAGATTGCCATAGGGTATGCTGGTGCCGATTTGGCTGACACCTACCAAAACCGACACATCATCCGCCACCTTTTCTGTTAACGTCAGACTGCCACCATCGGTAAAGGCGCCATCATTTTGCAGATTAATAAAAGTACGCACCGTCGCCATCGGAATCCGTTTTGGATTCACCGTTAGGTTAATTGGATCATTCAGATTCTGCGTAGAATGGCTAATGACCGGCGCTGCTGCCAGGGGAGAGGAAGTAATGGCACTCTGTGACCAACTGACCTCCGGCCCAACCGGACACTGACGTGCTCCAATGGTCAGGTTCGTGGTATTAAATTCCTGATAGCTGCCACCGGGTTTGCGGAACTCCAGCCCCATGCTGCCATCGCAACAGCCTTCGCCGCCCAAAACGTTTAAACGATGATAACCCGACGTTAAATTAATACTACCGCTTAAAACGGCAGGACTATTCCAGTCGAAGCCCCACCATAAGTCATCATTCCAGCGCTCATCCAAGGCAATATCGTCAATATAGATGCCTCCCCCAAAACCTTGGTCGCCGCCAAAGCGGAACTCCCACAGCCCAGCATCCGCCGGCGCAACGTAGAAAAAAGTTTCAACGGCCATCAGATAACTACCGTTGCGATTGGGGTCAAACAAGCTGACGTTGTTAACTCCCGTTAGTGCATTAACCGAAGTGCAACCGTAACCTGGCACATTATCTGGCAGGCTTTGAAAGGTATTTTGCGCCTGTGCAAACGACGTTGGATCCAGTGTGCTGTTACGCGAATGTACTCGAATACCCGGCTGCGTCAACAGGGGGGCAATGTCCGCACTGTCCGTCGCATTTTCATTGCCGTGGTAAAGATAGAATGTGCCGCTGGCACTAGCCGCTAGCGTATTGAGTATCACCCAGACACGCGCGATCTTATTAGTCGCGTCCCAGTACTCAGTAAAGTGACTTAACTCCGTCACGCCATCACTGGCAACAAAACGGATATCAGCTCCCATGCCTGACCAGTTATACGTCGCTGGGAAAAAGCCCGCATCAAGATCTAATAATACGGGATATTGGCTCAGAGTCTGCGCCGCTGAATTGGTGAAGGACAGCTCGGTACGATGCGACCATTCACATTGATACCAGCCATAAGCGCCATTTTGAAATAGCACCAACAACCAAACACAAGCTATAAGCCAAGTTTTACGCATATCGCGGTATTTCATTATTATATTTTCTATCTTGATTACGTTTCAGAGCAGTAGTTTTCAGCAGAGATAAAACTATATTAAGTATCAGTGGCTTAACCGGAGCATAACGCCATAGTCCGCATCACAGCCCAAAGAACAATGATGCGGTAGCAAAAGGTGAAGCATCGTGGCCGGTAGAGTTCAGGTACCACAAAACGTTTGGTGCACGATCTGCTCAGCGCTAGGCGGCTGTGCGTAGTGCTCCTTATCACGCTGGACGGTGAAAGGCGCCTTCAAGGTCGCCAGCAGCTGGGCGAACACAGAAAAGTCTCCGGCGTCCTCAGCAGCACGAATGCAGGCTTCTACCTGATGGTTGCGTGGAATATACAGGGGGTTTACCGCCAACATTGCAGCCTGACGTGCCGCAGCATCTGTCGTTTCAAGTTGCAGGCGCTGTCGCCACCGTACCAGCCATAACTGCGCCGTCGCTGGCTCGTTAAACAAACTCAACCAGCGCTGTTCGGCAGCATCAGCAGAAATCGAAAGCTCAGCCAACCCGCGGAAGGTGAGGGTAAAATCAGCTTCCTGTTGTGCCATCAGTTCTAATAAGTCCTGCGCTAACACACGATCATCGTCCTGCGGGTGGGCTAATCCAAGCTTGGCCCGCATGCCCTCCAGCCAAGCCGCAGCGTACTGCTCAGGAAAGGCATTAATCACCGCTTGCACCTGGGCCACACTCGCGTCCTCATCGTCACCGAGCAGTGGCAGCAGCGTCTCAGCAAAACGGCATAGATTCCATTGTGCTATCGAGGGTTGATTCTGGTAGGCATAACGCCCCTGACGGTCAATCGAGCTGTATACCCGATCAGCACGGAAACCATCCATGAATGCGCAGGGGCCATAGTCAATGGTCTCACCCGCAATCGACATATTATCGGTGTTCATCACGCCGTGGATAAAACCGATCTGCATCCACTGTGCGACCAGCTTCGCCTGACGTGCGCTAACGGCAGCCAGTAAGGCCAGATAGGGTTGTTCATGTGTACTGAGTTCAGGGTAATTACGCCGCAGCGTATAGTCCGCAAGCTCCTGCACGGCCTGCTGCTGACCACGAGCCGCAAAAAACTGGAAAGTCCCCACGCGCACATAGCTGGTCGCTAGACGAGTCAGCACCGCTCCCGGCAGTGGTCGCTCACGCAACACGCTCTCGCCCGTCGTTACCGCAGCCAGCGCCCGCGTCGTCGGAATGCCTATGCGGTGCATAAATTCACATAAAATATACTCACGTAATACCGGCCCTAGCGCTGCGCGCCCGTCACCGCCGCGTGACCAGGGCGTACGCCCCGCGCCTTTGAGCTGAATATCAAACCGTTCTCCGGTTGTGCTCAGCATCTCCCCAAGTTGGACAGCCCTTCCGTCGCCTAATGACGGTGAAAAATGGCCAAACTGATGGCCAGAGTAGGCCATGGCAATAGGCTCAGCCCCGGCGGGAACCTGATTGCCAGCAAATATTTCGACGCCGGTTTGACTGCCTAACTGGGCTAATTGCTCAGGATTAAAGCCCAATGTGGCAGCCAATTCCGTATTAAACTGAATCAGTTCGGGCTGCTTGACTGCTTGCGGTGGCTGGCGTTGATAAAAGTAGTCAGGCAATTTAACGTAGCTGTTATCAAAAGGAATCAGTATTGGCATCGGACTCATCAGGCCGCTAAGACCTCAGTCAGTATGCGTTGCTGTACCTCGCGCTCCAAACGCGCGCCAAACACCTGGACGATTTCACCCGCCGCCCGATTCGCCAGCAACGCAGCCTGCTCATCACTCATGCCCTTCACCAGACCGTACATAAACGCCCCGGCAAACATATCACCAGCACCGTTAGTATCAACGGCTTCAACGACCTGAGTGGGCACCTGTATCCGGCTGCCGTTGGCATTCGCCACGAGGGCACCGGCGCGACCCAGCGTCACCACCAATTTTTCTGTTTTTTGGAGCAGCACCTCAACCGCCGCATCGATGGAATCTGCCCCTGAATATATCATCGCCTCTTCTTCATTGCAGAACAGCACGTCCACCCCTTCACTCAGCACTTCGTCCACGCCGTCCTTGAAGTAGGTCACCATGGATGGATCCGAGAAGGTATAGGCCATTTTGACCCCAGCTTCACGAGCGACCTTACGGGCTTCTAATACCGCATTGCGCGACACATCAGAGGTCACCAGGTAGCCTTCTACATAAAGGTATTGCGCTTCACGTAGCTCGTCCATATGCACTTCAGCCGCAGAGAAATCAGAGGTAATACCTAAAAAGCTATTCATCGTGCGCTCAGTATCGGGCGTCACCATCACTAGACACTGGCCGGTAACGCCTTCAGCATTCAGCCGTCCCAGGCCGTTATCAACCCCAGCTGCGACTAAATCCTGCTGATAAAACTGGCCGAGTTCATCATTAGCGACTTTGCATGCATAAAACGTTTTAGCGCCAAACTGGCTGATGGAGACAATAGTATTGGCCGCTGAACCACCGCCAGTCCGTTTCTTGAGGCCATAAGCCTGCTGTAAACTCGCCAATAATGCATGACGTTTATCTTCATCAATCAGCGTCATTAGACCTTTTTCGATGGCCTGCTCATCCAGAAATGCATCGTTGACTTCAAATTCTTTATCCACCAGCGCGTTGCCCATTCCATAAACATCATACTTCATGATTTTCTCTTCGTTTTCGATTAAATAAGTTGACCGGTCTTTTACCTCATAGAAATTTTTTTTTCCAGTTAATGTCTGACGCATCTTGAAAAAGTGTCTGATAGATTGGGCTTACTAAGAGTTATTGACAGAGTTATCCACAGGAACATCCACAGAGCCTGAATAACCACTTTAATAGGTGTCTAGCTAAAAAGCAGACAAATAATCCTTTAAAAGGATATGAATGCTAGCTAGGTGCTCTTTTTTGGTGCAAAGTCAACTAAAAATTTCGTATTAGGACTAAAAACTCAGCTTTTCAGGTGTCACTGCTGCTGCATAAATTGCAGCCATCAGTGGTTCCCTTAATGGAAGCTGAGCAACTTATCCACATTTACGATTGATACTCTAATAATATTCTGAATTAAGAAACAAAGTCGCCCTAAAGTCTCCGGCTATAAGCCAAAGGCGTCTTTCTCTAAAAAGTAAACACAGCTACTAGTGCACACCGGTTTACCTATTAGTCTGACAGCTCAGGAAGCAGTATCATCGATTTCAAAGCGACGCAGCTCATTTTGCATGAGCAATGCGCGCACAATCATGAAGAGTATAAAGACGAATGAGATTAACACGGCAGCCCAGGCAATGGGTGAAACTTTAGCAGACCGTGTGTTCGAAAAACTAAACCCAAGCGACTGGGCTTCTGCTTGCTCAGCAGCTGGCGGGGTTGATTGATTACTCAATATATCACCTAAGGTAACGCTGCTGCCTGCTTTTAATGCGCCTGCTGCACGGTCTGGCGATTCATCAGCCCAGACCTGCGTAATCCCAGCGTTATCGGTCTGCGCTGCGTTAGCGTTACCCGCGAGAGGCATCTCAGCTTGTGTGCTAACCTCCGCTAGTTCCAGTAGAGGCGTCGGTTGTGCCGTCTCTTTGACTTGATTAGCTTCCATCACCGCCACACTTTCGGGGCTAAGCTCCCTCAATTTATTATAGAGACGCATATTGTCGGCATGCTGCGATTTAATCGCCACGCTCGCCTCCTTGAGCGAAGCCTGTAGGACCTTAATGTGATTATTTTTTTCTGACAAAATAGAACGTAACTCAGCCAGTTCGTGCTTGAGCGCGTCAAGCTGAATCTGGATGTTCTGATTGTCTTCTGATACGCCTAACGTTTGGGTCTGCGAATTTTTCAGCGCGCGCATCTCATCCTTCAGCCGCTGGTTTTCAACACGGGTTTGCGCCAGTTCACGCTGTACTTCATTCAGCTGGGCCGATAATTGCGCTGTGTATTGTGTCGTGTCCGGCTGTGAAGTCGGCGCTGCCACTGTTGAACGTGGGGCATCTGTCGTCTGGGGTTGATTCTGCGCTGTCTGCACCGATGCAGCCGCTGTTTGAGCTGGCACAGCTTCCTTGCTTACTAACGGTAGTGGGCCCATAAGCACTGTATTTTCCTGGCGCTCAGCGGCGGCACCGACAGCGGCCTGCGCTGCTAGTTTCTGTTTGAGTTCAGTGGGCATAGGGGCATTTGTTTTAACGAAACGGCGTTTTTTCCAGCGGGTATTGTGGCGCTGCACCATTGCCACCGCCGTTTCACGCTTAATACGCTGCACCTCTGCCGCTGTTGGCGCCAACAGATGAGCGCCTTTCCGCAGTGAGCTAATATTGTTGACGGTAAAGGCGTGGGGATTTTTCTGGTACAGCGCCATCATCACCTGTTGCACGGTGAGATTTTTTGCAGGGCTTAGTTTTTCAGCGATATTCCACAAGGTATCCCGGCGATCTACCGGCCCATAAATATCACCGGTCGCCTGTAACGGTAGGCAAAATACAGTGCTCAGAAACACCAGCAGCAAGAGTCGTTTACACATAACGGGGAGCATCCGAAATTTTTATAATCTTAAATATAGGCATCAGTACAGGTACGAAGTGTCGGCACAAGCCTTTACCCGCTGACTGTTATCAAACAACGGCCACACGTATAATAGCAGGTATTGTAACCCTCATCCTGCTCAAAATCACGGGGCGAACGTGCCCCGGTTTGTTATGATGTCATCTATTGGTTTATGTGTAGTATTTTAGTCTATCCTAATATATTGATGCATTAAGGCATCCAGACCATCCACACTGGAATCGCCTCTGGCCCGATCAGCATTTTGAGCGCTGCCTGCAAAGATTCAGGCATGGGACGCTGGGTGCGATAATCTATATCTTCAGCCTTTTCCAGCGGTATGCCCAGTAGTGAAGCGAACAGTAGTGCTACCGAAAGTTCAGCGGGTTTATTTAATACATCTTGCAGCTCCGCCTGTTTTTCTGCCTGCCAAGCCGCTAAGCGCTCTTCAGTGACTTCTGAGTTCTGCGCTGCATTCGTTAGAATCTGTGCGATGCGTTCGCGTACTACGGCAACTTTATCGGGATCACAGGCCAGTTCAATAGTGAGGGTAAAATCTTTTAACGCTTTCACGCCGCCTTCTACCGCAACATTAACCGAATAAACCAAACCGTCTTTCTCTCTAAGTTCTCGCATGAAAGTCGAACGAAGCCACGGCTGCAGGTATGATAGTTCTGAGAATGTCAGAGAGGGTAATTTCGTTTTATCCAGAGTAAGCTTATACATCAGACTTGCCGCCCGCTCGCCGCTAGCGCTGATGGTTAAGTCACTCGGCTTAGTGATTCTGGGGAACGGACGCGCGGTCAGAGTGGCTGTGGATTGAACGGCCGGTAAAGTGGCCATACTCTCAAGAACTGCTTGACGAGCGCTGGCCTCATCAATATCACCGACAATGGCTAAACGATAATTCTGTGCGCCGCTGTAATAGTCTTTGTAAATGGCGCTAAGATGATCCGGGGTAACCGCACTCAACTCAGCCAGCGTAACAGATCTAAAAGCGCTGTCGTTTTGGAAAAGCGTCGTGTCTATTGCTTCGCGCCATGGCTTAATCCGGCTTTTGCTGAGTTGGATCAGCTGCTGTCTATTGTTTCCGAGATTATGTTCCCAGGCCTGCGGACTTACCCGGCCTTCCGTAAGCGAAACATGCAGCAGACGCAGCGCGATGGCAAAATCCTGCTTCAAGCTACTGCCATACGCGCCCCGCTCCCAAAAATTGTAGAAAGGCCGTAACGATAGGTTGTTATCGCTTATCCATTGGGCAAGCTGTGGGCCATTCATCTCACGCAGGCCGCTGCTGCCAATCGTCTCTAATGCCAGTCGCGCGTGTACTGTTTGTTCTTGAGTCAACTGATCGGTGCCACCGATACCCGATAAGTGATACCAAACTTTACCGGGTTGCTCTTTACTGTAGCGATAGTAGACTTTTATGCCATTGCTTAGAGTCCATTCTTTTAAGTCGGCGTTAATAACGCGACTTGCAACGATTTCACCGGTCGTCTCGGGTGCAATTTGCCATAAACCACGTTCTTTATTCTCTGGAGTCGGCTGTTGAACACTGGCCAACGCTGTTTTGGCGCTGCTAGCCAGCCATATGCTTATTTGTGCCTGACTGGGCGGCTGAATATCAGGATTGTGCACAAGCAGCATGTTCGGCTTTACAGATAACAAATCACCCATGAGCTTATTGAGCTGTGCTGCGGTTAGCGTGGGCAAGAAACCCTCTAACTGTTCCAACCATTCGTCCCAGGTGGATAATGGGTTGTCATAGAGGAAATGGCGCACTGCCAGATTCGCTGCACCCTCTGGCGTGTCCTTCATCGTTCGACTTTTAGCTAATTTACTTTCAGTCCATGTTTTGAGTTCTGTTTCTGTCACGCCGTGTTGAATTAGTTTTTGCGTTTCTTCGTTGATTAGGCGCGTTGCGGTTTCCAGGTCTTCGCCAGATACTGTAGAGAAAACACCAACATGCAATATATCGGGAGACGGATACTCCCAAAACACGCCAACGTCGCTGACTTTACCCTTTGTTTCCTGCAAACGATTTTTCAATCGCTGGCGTAATATATCAAGACCGCTGCCCCAAATTTGACGTTCTAATAAAGCTTCTGTACTGCGTGGACGGCTGTAAGGCAAATAATAATCTAACTGAACGATATTTTGATCGACTTTAGCATCGGCTAGTATCAATTTTTCAGGAATCGAGTCTATACTAAGGTTGTAAACCTTGGGGGTAATCGCATGAGTTGATTTCCAATCGCCAAAGTATTGTTCTATCCGCTTTTTGACCTTATCTGTATTAACCGCTCCGGTGATAATAAGGGCAGCGTTATGGGGCTGGTACCATTTTTTGTAAAAGGCTTCGAGGTCTGTCGCCGTCGCTTGTTCGATGATGCTCATATCACCTATGGGTAGGCGGTTGGCATAACGACTGTCTTTATGGATGGCTTTGAGATACTGAGCCTGCCAGCCTTGCTCCTGAGGGTGGCGCAAGCGCCATTCTTCTTTAACGATAGGTTTTTCGGCATCGATGATTTTTTGATCGAATTGGATGTGCATAGCCCACTGCGCAAGAATCTCTAAAGCAGTTGCTAGTTTCTCATCAGTGGGGGCTTTCAGGCTGATATTATAAAGGGTGCTGTTGAAATTCGTGAATGCGTTGCTGTGGATACCGGGCGATATTCCTAAGCTTTCCAACTGGCGAAACAAGGTTTCTTTCGGGAACTTCTCGGTATGATTGAAGGCTAAATGTTCGACAAAATGAGCGAACCCTTGTTGATTGTCATGCTCCTGTAAACTGCCCGTTTTGATAAGTAGTCTAACTTCTACCTGATCAGCCTGACTTTGATCTACGATGACTCTCAGGTTGTTAGACAATACATGTTCACTCAGTATTGAATTGTTCTGCGTGCATGCGGCAATGAAAAAAACGGTGCAAAAAACGCTGAGGAAAGTCATTCGTTTTAACAAGGTTTTCTTCCTTCTATTAACGTGCCATACCCTAAATCCATATTGGCTTCAATATAGTCTCTGCATAATCCAAGTGCGCTAAATACTTGCTTGAACTACAGATTTTTATTAATTGCTGCCCGTAATTTCATATTAATACTTACCTATATTAAAATATCTTGAATAACTGCTTAAGTCCAGGATTTTTACCTCCTATTAAATTAGAGCGTTAACAACAAATATTGCATAAATCAGCACTAAACAGAACGTTTAGGCGATTGAAAAAGCCACCGCTACCGGTGGCTTTTCTGTGCTTTAATACTCCAGCTAAACATCACCGCTGGCTAGCGTTCAAACATACTGCGCCTGTTCGGGAACCTGCTCTTGTTGGCGTTTCAATTTAATTGCACTCATATACTGCGGCGCAAGCACATATTTGGGTTTACCCACGCCTCCTTCCTGATTACGCACCACAATCGTCTCCTGCGCGAGGTGTTCTAATATCAACTGTGCAATCTGCTGACGCTGAGGTTTGCCTATCAGTGCTGGTTTTACGCCGAGAATATGCCCCTTATGCTTAATAATGGTCGTGACCGCTTCAGTGACTGGGCGCACCGTAGGTTTAATATCGCCATTTAGAATTAGGTTGCGTACCTCGCTATAAATCAGCTTATAAAAACGGGTGCGCGCCAGGGTTCGACCGGTGTTTTTAGCCTTGGATGTGTCGGCGGGGCTATCCTGACCCGTTCCTTTATGGATTACCGCCTGCACCTCGGCCTCTGCTGCGCTGCGATTCATTGCCCCATCATAGGGCGAGTCGATGCCATGTTTTGCTAATTCATTATTATAAGTAGTCTGCTTATCCGGCGACATCTCGCCGAGATAGTCCTCTCGAAACTGATTGCCGTGATCCTGTGGAATGGCGCCCTTACCAGATTGCATCTGCGCTTCCATTGGCACCGGATTACCGTTATCAACACGTCGCCCCTGGCTGTCGCGCCCCAACATGAGTAAAGCGCGCTTGTGGTCCGCGACATAAGCACCAACGAAGTGAAAGGCATATTCAAAGGTGCCGATGATAATGATGGAAAACAGAAACGAGGCCCAAATACCGGTCACACCAAACAGCGACTTTAAGAGGCGAATCATGGCATAGTGCTTATCCTCATCATATTCCAGCTGTTTAGCCGAGGTAATCGCCGACTGTAGCGCCGCCGCATTTGAGGAGGTCAGCGCTTGCATTTCCATCTCCGCCCGAGCCTGCGCGGCGGCGACCCGGCCCTTGGCATCCGCTAGCCTAGTACGCAGCTCGCGAAAGGTCGTGGTTTCACACGACGCACAGCGATTTTTATTGTCGATTCTCGTTTGTAGGCGCGTGGCTTTTTGGCGGGCGCGCGCCAATTCAGACGCGGCCGCACTGGATAATGCCGGGGTAGTCGCCAGACTGGAAATACTGCCCAGCGTCGCTTTGAACACCGCGCTATTCTCAGAGCGATGACGCACCGTGGCATCTTCACGTTCCATCGATTGCGAAACTTCTGAGAACACGCCAAAGAACACGACGATAAATGTGGCAATCAGTGCGGCATGCCCTTTATAACCGGAGGCATATAGAAAGGCCTGGGCAGCGGTTATCACCGCCGTGATACCTAGGCCGAGAAAGGCGTTCATCCACTGTTCACCGGTCCACAGGTCTGGCTGCATTTCACCGCCGACAAAATATTTCACCACAAAGAACGCTGAGGCAAGAAACGCCGCAAACGCAGCAACCATTAACCATAGCTCAGCTTTACGTAAATCACTCAGTATCTCCCGTAACGACTTGGTTCTCACCAGAAAAGCCGGTCGCTCCGGGTTGGTATTTTGCTCTAAATCCGTCATAATATTACTTTCCTGTTGTCACGCATGTAAAAGACATCTTTCACATGTTGCTTCATACACTTGAACGCTGCGGGAATCCGATATGGAGAAGGTGGCCGCCTTCTTCGTATCACTTTAACGCCACATCATCGCGCGATTCGCAGCGGGCTTCTTACTCTGCGCTACATCCAGCCTGCGATTAACAGCAATACGCCTAAAAACCACAGCAGATGTGCGTCTGAACGCAGGCTGTAAGAGGCAAAAATTGCCCCCACTAAGCCGAGCCCGATAAACATATGCGGCAGATGCAGCATGGCGCTGCCGATGTCAATAATCTGTTGCATACCTGGCATCATCACCAGCAGCAGCCAAACGGCCACCGCCCAAACCACTAATACACCGCGTATCACGCGCCACAGTTCGGCGTACTCAATCCCTGCTTCTTGTATCAATGGCTCTTGGGACACTGATTCTTCCGCATTGACGGGAGAAGGCACCGCAGTGACCTGTTTTATGGGTGTGTTGATATTCATGTTATCTACTCCTATCGCTAAAAAAAACGGCGGCGTCGAGGGCGCAACACCGCCGCACAGATGATCCCTTTAAACAACAAGAGGGATCGAGGGCATGTTAAGAATAGTTATAATTAAATAACTGGTTTAAGTGAATTTCAGGACAGCAACCTGAAACCGGTTGAACGTTTAAGCACTGAGCACAGATAGCTCATGCAATTAGCTAGTGGTAGTTACGAAATAGACCCACCATGCGCCCCTGTACCTGTACGCTATCTGAGGGGTAAAACATGGCTTGCATATCGGTATTTTCTGGGCGAAGCTCAACAAAGCCGGTCTCATGGTAGAAAATACGTTTCAGCGTGGCTTCTTCCCGCTCCACCAATGCCACCACAATGTCACCGTTCTTAGCATCTTCAATACGCTGAATCACTACGTAATCACCATCCATTACTCCAATGTCGATCATCGACTCACCCTTTACTTTTAAGGCATAGCGCCCGGGGCCGGTAAACATTTCATTGGGGCTAATATCATTCCGATCGGGAATCGCTTCAATCGGATGACCCGCAGCAATCTGCCCCTGCAATGGCAAACTCAGAGGCATCTGGGCATCACGCTCGACATCGCCCGGCAGAATATCGTAGGCCCGCTTACCATCTGCGGCCTGTAGGTATTCTTCCTGAATCAGCGTTTTTACATGCTGATGCACCGTGCTACGTGAGTTGAGGCCAACGGCCCGACCAATCTCATCCAGCGTTGGGGTATAACCATGCGTACGATACCAGCGGAGAATAACCTCCCAGATTTCCTGCTGTCTTCTTGTCAACATCTGCTTTCCTTCTCTTTAGACCGAACTAAACACGAACATAATATACGAACTAAATACGAACTTTACCAATCAAAAATACTTTTGGTATATTCGGCTTTTGTTCGTTTTTTTCGATGAGAGGATTATTAAAGGTGACAGATGGCATTGCTCTGCTCACAAACATAACAACATCAAGCGCAGGGGAAAATTTTATTTATGAAGACGCATAATTGAACTCGTTATTGAATCCATGCCTGAACCTACCTACCCATCAAATTACGTTAGGAGCCAA
Source organism: uncultured Thiotrichaceae bacterium (assembly GCA_937925855.1). Classification (GTDB taxonomy): domain Bacteria; phylum Pseudomonadota; class Gammaproteobacteria; order Thiotrichales; family Thiotrichaceae; genus Thiolinea. Next base: position 115,344 of record CALAMO010000002.1, on the reverse strand, counting down.
CAACCAACTCTTCCAGCAGCGCCTCATTAAGCACATCACTGATCGCGGCATCTTCAGTAATTTCTCCCGCAGAGTGAAAATATGGCTATAAGTTTAAAAATGACTGTGTTAGGATCAATTTCAGCCTGTGTAACAGAGCTACTTAGTGCAAAAAAATGATGAAAACTTTGCTACATCGCTTCACCTGTAAGTCATGTTGTCCTGAAGATGTTCCCCGTTTTTCAAAACACAAGTAATCTCACTCCGGCTGTAGACACGCTGTGGCGTGTGGTTTTTTTATATATATTCAGGAGACATCTCAATGTCTGAAAGAGCTACTGGTACCGTTAAATGGTTCAACGCTGAAAAAGGTTTCGGCTTCATTAATCAAGACAACGGCGGTGCTGACGTATTCGTTCACTTCCGTTCTATCGTCGGCGACGGTTATAAAACGCTAAACGAAGGACAGAAGGTAACTTTTGACACTGAACAGAGTCAAAAGGGCTTACAAGCTGCAAACGTTGTAGCTGACGAAGGTTAAGTTAAAACAGCTTCTGCTGACGCAAAAAAGGACAGTTCACACTGTCCTTTTTTTATGGCGGCGGATCGTGTCAGCCACGCTCAGTCATCCAAAATCTCTTCCGTCAGTCCCAAGGCTTTGGCACGCTGCTGCCACTGCTTGCGCGCCAACACCTGCATATCTTCACTACCATCAGACTCATCCATAATCTCCAGCCCGAGCAGCGTTTCGATCACATCCTCCATGGTGACAATGCCGGCCATTCCGCCAAACTCATCGACTACCAAGGCAATATGCTCATGCTTTTCCAACAGGCCGCTGTGTAAGTCAGTGATGGAAAGCTGCTCTTTCACCACCATAATGTCGCGCCGCAGGCTGCCCAGCTCCCTATCGCCCTCAGCGCGCAACAGCCCACTAAACAGATCATTCTTAATAAAATAACCCGTCACATGATCTTTAGAATCTTCGCGATAAGTTGGAATGCGCGAAAACTGCAATTCAGTATTAGCAGCATGAAATGCCTGTAGGGTCATTTCTTCCGGGGCGGCCTTAACCACCGTGCGTGGCGTCATGATGTCTTTGGCCTCAATGGAATTAAAACGCAGTAAGTTTTTAATAATCTGCGACTCGTTCTGTTCCAGCATGCCCTCCTGCTCCCCAATCTCAGTCATCAGCAGAAAATCAGAGCGCGACAGCACGCTTCTCGACTTATCCTTCTTTAATGTCTTAGTAATCAGCTGGGTCAGCCAGATCAACGGCGCCAACAACATCATCACAAACAGCAAAGACTTCACCGTAAATGGGGCCATTTCTTCCCAGTAGTTAGCGCCGATAGTCTTCGGAATAATTTCAGACAGAATCAAAATAGCGAGGGTCATTAAGACCGGAATCACCACAGAGGTAATAATCGGATTGGTTTCCGCCCAGAGGGCAGTGGCCTGAGCGCCGACACCCAACGCACCCACAGTGTGCGCAATCGTGTTTAACGTCAAAATCGCCGCCAGTGGCTTATCAATATTATCTTTAAAATCTTTTAAATGGCGACCAATCGTGGCCCCCTCCTTCAGTTTAATACGTGCATAGGAAGGCGTAATGCTCAATAGCACCGCCTCCCACAGCGAACACAGGAAGGAAAAGAGGATGGCGACCAAAAAGAAGACAATGAGTAAAGTGTACATAAATTAAGGCGTTCTGTGCTTTGGAGTGAATTTTTTCATGTGCATTATTTTATTCGTGCCGAGCGAGGATAACAGAATTTGGTACAGGCGGCGGAAATTCTACTGTGCTGTCGCTACAAGCCCAGCTCATCCCACAGGTCATCTACCCGCGCCTTAACTGCCTCGTCCATTACAATTGGCGTACCCCACTCGCGCGTCGTTTCACCTTCCCATTTATTGGTCGCATCCATGCCCATCTTAGAACCTAATCCTGAAACTGGTGAGGCAAAATCCAGGTAATCAATCGGCGTATGCTCAACCAGCGTGGTATCACGCGCCGGATCCATGCGCGTTGTCATCGCCCAGATCACATCCTCCCAGCTGCGCGTATTGACATCATCATCCACCACAATAATGAATTTGGTATACATGAATTGGCGCAAAAATGACCACACTCCCATCATCACCCGCTTGGCATGGCCGGGATACTGTTTCTTAATGCTGACGACCGCCATCCGATAGGAACAGCCTTCTGGCGGCAGGTAGAAATCCACAATTTCAGGGAACTGCTTCTGTAAGATCGGCACAAACACTTCGTTCAATGCCACTCCTAAAATAGCGGGCTCATCCGGCGGGCGTCCGGTATAAGTACTGTGATAAATCGGGTCTTTGCGGTGGGTGATGCGTTCGATAGTAAACACCGGAAAATCATCGACTTCGTTGTAATAACCGGTGTGATCACCAAACGGACCTTCTGGTGCGGTGTCATTGGGATAGAGATAGCCTTCCAGCACGTATTCTGCCGAAGCGGGCACCTGTAAATCACAGCCGATCGCCTTAATCAGTTCCGTGCGCGACCCGCGCAACAGCCCAGCAAAGGCATATTCCGACAGCGTGTCCGGCACCGGCGTCACCGCCCCCAGAATTGTCGCAGGATCAGCCCCCAAGGCAACCACAATCGGAAACGGCTCATTGGGATGCGCCTGCTGCCAGTCACGAAAATCCAGCGCCCCACCCCGGTGTGAAAGCCAGCGCATAATGACCTTATTTTTAGCAATCACCTGTTGGCGGTAAATGCCTAGATTTTGGCGTTTCTTTTCCGGGCCTTTAGTCACAACCAAGCCCCAGGTGATCAAAGGTGCGGCATCACCGGGCCAACAGTGCTGCACCGGTATGTTACTCAAATCAACCGCATCTCCTTCAAGCACCACATCCTGACAGGCAGCTTTGCGCACCTTCTTTGGGGCCATATCAAAGATTTTGCGAAACACGGGTAAGGTTTCCAGCGCGCTTTTAAATCCCTTGGGCGGATCTGGCTGTTTCAGCAGCGCCAGCAGCTTCCCTACTTCACGCAGGGCCTCCGTTGACTCTTCCCCCATACCCAGGGCGACTCGGCGCGGCGTACCAAATAAATTTGCCAGCACCGGCACAGAATGCCCTTTTGGGTTCTCGAATAAGAGGGCCGGCCCGCCAGCACGTAGCACGCGATCAGCAATCTCCGTCATTTCAAGATAAGGGTCAACTTCAAAGCTGATACGCTTCAGCTCGCCCCGCTGCTCCAGCTGTTGGATAAAATCACGTAAGTCATGGTATTTCATGGCGTGGATCATAACGGAAAACCTAACCGTATCGCTAATTACAGTAGAAGTCGCAATCTTCTATAAATGCTGGGAGTGAAATTTTTTATGCTGATAAGCACTTATCTCACTTTATTCGTTTTTGCTTCACATTTTCTCAGTAGAATATGAAGCTATGATCGATAACGCTATTGGACGAGTGATCAGCCGCTTTGGGGCGGAACTGATACTCGAAACCCAACAGGACGGCAATATCCGCTGCACCACCCGCCGCAAGCTAGAGCATGTGGCCTGCGGTGATTTCGTGCGCTGGCAGAAAGAAGCACAGGGTAACGCCAGCGTACTGGAAATTATGCCTCGCAAAAATAGCCTGTCCCGCCCCGACTTTCGGGGGAAAATCCGGGCCGTTGCAGCGAATGTCGATCTCTTACTGTTGGTATCGAGCTGGCGGCCTGCGCCTAACTGGGAAATGCTGGATCGTTATTTAGTCGCAGCGCAGCAGCTACCGGCGGATGTCTTAATCATTATGAACAAAGCCGATCTGCGCGCCCAATACGCCACGCCCACACAGGAAGCAGCGCTGGCAGAATACAGCGCCATCGGCTACTCGGTCTTACATGCGGATGCGGGCAGCGGTGCCGGTATCGCTGAAATTCGCGGCGCTATTGGTGATGCAACCGCCGTGCTCGCCGGACAGTCAGGCGTCGGTAAATCATCGCTGGTCGCACAGCTGTTACCGGAACAAACCATTCGGGTCGGGGCCATTGGGGGTACTGGCGAGGGCAGACACACCACCACCGTCGCCACGCTTTATCCTATTGCCGAGGGTGCATTAATTGACTCACCGGGGGTACGTGACTTTGCACTACCCCCACTCAATCTGGCCCAATTACATAGCGGTTATCCTGAGTTTGCACGGGTCGCCACAGGCTGTAAATTTAATAACTGCACCCATCAGCACGAACCGAGCTGCGGTGTAAAAGCCGCCATTGCTGAAGAGACCTTACCACCACAGCGCTACCAACGTTATCTCACACAGCTCGCCAGCCAAACAATGACGCACATATAAGGTATACGCGCAAAAACCAAACCAATAAGCATTAAAACCAAAATTTTACCGGGCTTTACTTATGAATAATCAATACAAAATAAAACGGCGATATCTCAAACTCTGGGTTGGCTTCTGCTTATTACTTAGCTTCGGATTGCTGAATACAGCATACGCCACCACCCTACAGCAGCAGCGCGAACTGTTCGCACAGGCTTATCAGGCGGCACAGGACGGTGAGTTTCACAAAGTACGCCCCGCATTAGCCGAGCTGAAGACCTATCCACTTTACCCGTGGCTGGAATATGAATTTCTCGCCGGGCAGCTCCAGGATACCTCGGATGAAAGTCTGCAAAAATTCGTAACACGCTATCCGCATACGGTGATGAGCGACCAGCTGTATCGCGGTTGGGCATTACGCCTAGCCGCAACCCGTGACTGGTCAGCACTGCTGCGCTATATACCCGACGGCACAGAAAGCAACACCCTACGCTGCCTACGGGCAGAAGCGCAGTACATCATGGGTGCTGAACAAACCAGCCTTAAACAGGGCCGTATCATCTGGGACGCCGCCGCCGCGACCGCTCTGCCTGATGCCTGTACCGGGCTGTTAGACATACTGCAAGGCGCCGGTTTATTGCAAGCAGCCGACTACTGGCAACGCATCGGTGAATTAATCCCCAAAAACAAGCTATCAGCCGCTAAAAAGCTAGCACTACGGTTGGGGGCGGAAGAACAAACACTGGTTAATTTGTGGGCCAATGTCCGCACCAACCCCAAAAAACACCTGCCCCGAGCGTTTAAATACGCAAACTCCGCCAAGCTGCGTGAGATTATCGTGTACGGCATTCAACGCGCAGCTGATAAAAAATTATCAATGGCTAAACCACTGTGGAAAGACGCAGAACAGGCATTTGAATTTACCGTAGCGGAGAGAGGCCGGGTGGAAAGCGTCATCGGCATGTGGGAAGCCTGGCGGCATGATCAGGCTGGGCTGGATCGACTGGCCATTATTCCTGATGAATACCGGACTAATACCGGTAATGTCTGGATGGCACGGATGGCATTGCGCACGGCTGACTGGGACAGTTTGCTGACTGCTATTGGCTCAATGCGGACCGAAGAGGCACAGCGCGACATCTGGCGCTATTGGAAAGCACGCGCCCTGGAACAAAAACAGCAACCGACTCAGGCCAATACGCTTTACACCGACCTTGCGCAGGATACAACCTTCTATGGCTTCATGGCCGCCGACCGTCTCGGACAATCCTATGCCCGTTTGCATGCACCCATCCCTGATCGCAGTCAGCGCATCGCAGGCCTATTAAAAACGGCAACGCTGCAACGCTGGCGCGAATGGATGGCGCTAAACAATCGCAGCCAGGCGCGCCGCGAATGGTTTCGCGCCCTGAAAGCGATGGATAAAGACGGCATGCTAGCGGCAGCGGAATTAGCGACCCAAGTTGGCGATGCCAACCTGGCTATTTGGACGGTCTCACGCACCCGTGACTGGAATATTGTCGATCTGCGTTTTCCCATCCTGTATTCCGATTTAGTGATGGAACAGGCACAGGCGCAGGGCATTAAACCCGAATGGATTCTCGGGGTAATGCGACGGGAAAGCGCGTTTGATGCCGGTGTAGAATCGCACGCTAAAGCATTGGGCCTTATGCAGCTTATGCCCGCAACCGCCCGCAGCGTGGGTAAAAAACTGGGGCTAAATAGCGTTAGGCGCGATGATATTTTACAACCTGCCAATAATGTTCAGCTCGGCAGCGCCTATCTGCGTGCTATGTTAAGCAAGTTCAGCGGCAACTATGCTCAAGCCACCGCAGCCTACAACGCCGGGCCACATCGTATTCCCAAATGGGCACCGACACAAACCATCGCAGCTGATCAATGGATCGAAAGCATCCCGTTTACCGAAACCCGTCGCTATGCGCGGGCAGTGATGGCTTACACCACGATTTATGACCACAAGTTAAATAATACCAGAGCAGGACGGCTGTCCATGCGGCTGGCACCGATTAAACCGGAGTAATACCGATGCAAAGTTTTTCCTATCAGGCAATGTTTGCGGCTTATTTAGTGATTTAACGCGATGTTGCAGCGCTCACCTCTCCGTTTTGCAGCACGCAGACTGCCGCGCTCGCTGCGACAGGAACGCGGCATTGCCATGATCACTGCGCTGATGATTGTAGCCATCGCAGTGACCGTGGTGGCGTCTATCTTCGTACAGCAACGCTATAGCATTCGACTCACTCGCAATTTTCAGGATCTGGAACAGACTTATCAGTATGCCTATGCTGCGGAGGATTGGGCGGGTGTCTTACTCAAACGCGATGCACAACTTAATGAGCACGACTCGGCCTTTGATAACTGGGACCGCAAAAACCTCAGGCCGTTTGAAATTGATAATGATGACGGTGAACAGATCGGCATCATGCGCATTGAAATCGAAGATATGCAGGGCCGTTTCAACCTCAATAACCTAGTAAAAAAGCCACCGCCTGCTGAAAATCAAGCAACCGACCAGAACGGCTACCAGAACAACCCACAAAACCGAGAGGCAGACCAGCCGCGTGAAACCGTTGTCCGTGCTTTTCAGGCATTGCTCCGGCAAAACGACCTGCCGACTGATTTCTCGAACGCCGTTGTTGATTGGATTGATGCTGATGACCAAACCCTCGAGAGTGGTGCCGAAAGCGAATACTACTTATCACTAGATCCGCCCTATGAGGCAAGTAATGCTTTTATGGTTGACCCCGGCGAATTACACAAGATCAAAATGGAGGGTGTGAAAGACAGCAAACAACAGGCCAAGCAGCTAGAGCCACTGTTATCCTATGTCGCCACCTTACCCACGCCCACCACCATTAATGTCAACACCGCCAGCAAGGCAGTGTTATTAGCCAGCGGCATGCAGCCACGACAGGCTGATATGATCATCAGTTTGCGTCAAAGCCAGCCGATCCCAGATTTAAATTCGCTAAACCAACTCACTGGAAACACCCTGGGATTGGATGCACAAATAGCGGAGCTTTTGGGGTTTGAGTCCAATTATTTTCGCCTTGCAGGTGAGGTCAGATTAGGCAAAAGCCGCTTGTTTTTAAACAGTTTATTATTTCGCTCACCTGCGGGTGAGGTTCGTGTCATAATGCGGCAATCCTCGCGAGTGCCTAAACCCAAATCCAACACGACAGCGTCAACTTCTGCCGGATAACGTAGTGATCTGAAAGCAACCATATTATGTTAATTATCCATTTACAGCATGCTGAGCAACATGAATTTTCCTATGCCCTTTTCAGCGGAAATGCAGCCTCTGCCAACTGGCAATTAGGCAATTGGGGCGCAGTCAGCGGTTTAGCCCGCCGCAATGATGTCGTGCTATTAATCCCGACGCGGGATGTTTTGCTGATGCAAACTAAGCTGGTTACTCGCAACCAGCGCCAGCTCAAACAGGCTCTACCCTACGCCATCGAAGAGAATCTGGTCGGCGACCCGACGGAACAGCACTTTGTCTGGCAGAAACTGGCCGATGACAACGATGGTCTGGACGTTGGCGTCATTGAACGGGAAACGCTAAAAGGCTGGATGGCGCTCTTGCGCAAACACAAAGTTAAAGCCCGCGCCATCCTGCCCGATGTCTTCGCCCTCCCGCTGAGCGATGACAACGCGGTGCCCACCCTGATGCAACACGGTGAACAGCTCCTAGTACGCTCCGGGCCACTCAGTGGTTTTAGTGGCACTGCCAGTGTTGCGCCCCTGCTGATCAACGGCTTGTTCGATGAAGAAACTGAGCAGCGCGCGGTCTGGTTATACGCCAATCAGCCAGAAGACTGGCATGCGGATTTACAGGTATTACGCCAGCCGCAGCCGGAAGTGCTGCTACGCAATAGCATTAACGCTGGGATGGCACTCAACCTGCTGACGGGTTATCAGGATGCAAGCATGTCCGGCTTTAGCCGCAGCTGGAAACGCTGGCGGGTAGCGGCGCTATTCGCGCTCATTACCCTCAGTATTCTGGCCGGTATTGAAGCTGTGGATACCCGTCGCCTGCAAGCCCAGCTCGCTACCGAAGAGCAGGAAAATCTGACCTTATTCAAACAGGCATTCCCCGCTATTAAGAACATTGATGTGCGCAGTATGCGTTCACGGGTACGTTCAGAAATCAGCCTACTGCAGCAAGAAGCCGGGCAAAATGGGGTGATTAACAAGCCCAGTCCAATGCGCTATATGGCGAAAGTCGCCAAAACCTTTAAGCAGGAAAACAGCCTGCAGATCACCGAAATAAACAGCCGCAGAGGAAACCTAATCGTGCGTTTCAAAGCGCCCAATGTCGAACTGCTGGAAAAACTGGGGCAGAGCCTCAGCAAAGAATTGGGCTTTGAACCACAAATTAAATCCACTCAAAGTGGCGGCGTGGTACGCGCTGAACTCACGCTGGAGGCCCGCACATGAAAGCATGGTTTATGGCGCTCTCCGAACGGGAGCGCAATTTGGTGCTAATCGGCAGTTTTGCTTTACTGGTGCTGCTGCTGTATTTCTACGGCTGGAAGCCGCTACAGCGCTACAAAGCCGATCTCGCACGCGACATCAACGCCACGTTAGAAGATCGCAGTTTCATCCGCGAAGCACAGCAGCAGGTCACCGCACTCCAACAGGCGAAACAGTCGAAGCGAGTTATCGATACCACCACCAGCGTACAGATACTCGCCAATCCCCTGTTACAACGCTATCAGCTCAATCAGCAGGGCGTACTGGTACGTTCGGAAGCTAAAAGCCGTAATGCGGTGAGCCTGAAACTGGAAAATGCGAATTTTGATGCGCTGATGCAATTCATTGGCGATATGGAACAAGAATACAATATCAAAGCCAGCAATATGATGCTGATCCCAACACCAACAACCGGCCTAACCGGCGTGGATTTAACCCTGGAACGATGAAAAAAGTACTGTTTTGGCTATTCGCCGGTATGCTTAGTTTCGCTGTGTCGCTGATCGTGCTGGCACCGCTGCCGCTGGTCATACAACAAATTATCAAGCTGCGCCCAGATCTGCAAATTGCCGGGGTCAGTGGTTCGCTGTGGCAGGGGCAGATACAACGCCTCACCACACCACAGGCAACCATCAACGACCTCAGCTGGACGTTCGCCCCCAAAAAAATCCTTAGTGGCCACATCGCCGCTGATTTGGAGGCAGAGGTTAAAACCGTACAGGTACGCGGCCAGTGTGGTCTCTCCGCGCTGAGTCAAGATTTACACTGCGCTCCGCTGCGTGCCGAAATGGATGCGGCTAACCTGCAACAGCTGATGCCACCAGGACGTAGCATTCCAGTGCAATTAGCAGGCACGCTGATTGCTAACCTCGATGATATTAGCTGGGATCGCCAGCAAATCCCAATGGCCAATGGCCGCTTGCTCTGGGATGAAGGCCAGATCAATAACCCGATTCAACTCAATCTGGGGGGACGTTATCAGGCAAATATTGCAGGCGATAAAGACGGCAATGCACTCACCGTTGAACTAGAATCCCAAGATACAATGGTGGTGCTCGATGGCGGTGCTACGATTGAACCGGCGGGACGCTTTGAATATGAGGTGTTCGTTAAACCGTCGGGCACAGCGGATGCCTCGATTGGCGCGGCGTTGGAATTAATCGGTGCGCCACAAAATGACGGCAGTATCCGGTTTAAAGACAAGGGCGAGTTACTGGCCAACCCTAAGGATAATTAAATGATGGCAACACAGACCACCTTTACGCACGAGTCATAGCACATGAGCCAAAGCCTCAACTACGCCTTTATCGGCTGTGGCATGATGGGCCACGAACACCTGCGTAATCTGGCCCTAATCGAAGGCTCGAACATCACCGCCATTCTAGAACCGGACGCCGCTATGCGTGCCAGTGCGGCCAAGCTGGCTCCCAAGGCTCACTTCGCCACCGATCTCGACGCTATGCTGGCCCGCAGCGACATCGATGCCTGGGTCATCACCACCCCCAACTATCAACATGCCGACCAGCTCAAACAGCTCTTCGCCCAATCGCAGCGCCCTATTCTAGTTGAGAAACCGGCCTGCACCGATCCGGCAGATATATTGGCCTTACACACACTTGCCGCCAAGCACCCTAGTCCAGTATGGGTCGCGATGGAATACCGCTACATGCCTCCGATCGCTGCCCTGCGTGCACAGGTTGCAGGCCATGCCTTAGGCGCAGTCACCATGCTCACTATCCGCGAGCACCGCTTTCCTTTTCTAGAGAAGGTGAACGACTGGAACCGCTTTAATCGCAATTCTGGCGGCACGCTGGTAGAAAAGTGCTGCCACTTCTTCGATCTAATGCGGCTATTGCTTCATGATGAGGCCGTGCGGGTTTATGCCTCCGGCGGCATAGATGTCAACCACCTGGACGAGCGCTACGACGGCGAGACGCCCGATATTCTGGACAACGCCTATGTCATCGTCGATTTTGCCAGCGGCAAGCGGGCCATGTTGGAACTGTGCATGTTCGCAGAAGGCTCACGCTATCAGGAAGAAATCAGCGTCGTTGGCAGCGCCGCCAAAGTTGAGTGTCAGATTCCAGGCCCAGGACGCTTTTGGCCGACAGCAACACTCGGCCCAGCACCCATACCGCAAATAACCCTAAGCCCACGCCACCCACAAGGCCCGCAGCTACAGGAAATTCCAGTGGACGAAACCCTGCTGGCCGCAGGTGACCATAATGGCTCAACCTATTACCAGCATGTCGGTTTTCGGCACGCAATTTTGGAGGGTAGCCCAGTGGAAGTCAGCATGAACGATGGGCTGCGCGCCGTCGCACTGGGCATGGCGGCACAGGCGTCTATCGAGCAAGGATGCGCGATGCGGATGACGGATGACGGTTTCAGCTTTGTAGCGGCTTAAAAGCAATGCGCTTACGATGCACCCACTAAAACCGCAGATGCTTAACCGATAGGCCGTTATTCTTTAGCTCATGCAGCGACTCAATCCCCACCCGTAAATGCTGGTGGGCAAAATTTTGGGTGACGATGTGGTCACTTTGTTCCGTCTTCACCCCATCCGGCACCATCGGCTGGTCAGATACCATCAACAGCGCCCCGCTGGGGATTTCATTGTAAAAGCCCGTCGTGAAAATCGTCGCCGTTTCCATGTCAATCGCCATACAACGCATTTTACGCAGCCGCTTCTTAAAGCGTGCATCATGTTCCCACACCCGGCGGTTTGTGGTGTATACCGTGCCTGTCCAATATTCCAATTGGAGCTGGCGCGACATAGTGGTAGACACCGCTTTTTGCAGGCTAAATGCGGGTAGCGCGGGCACCTCAGGTGGAAAATAATCGTTTGAGGTGCCTTCGCCGCGAACCGCCGCAATCGGTAAGATGAGATCACCCAGCCGGTTTTTCTTCTTCAGTCCGCCACACTTCCCCAAAAACAGACAGGCTTTGGGATGAATCGCGGTAAGTAGATCCATAATGGTCGCCGCATTCGCACTCCCCATGCCAAAGTTTATGATCGTGATGCCATCAGCCGTGGCACTAGGCATAGAATGATCTTTACCCATCACTGGCACATCGTGCCATTCGGCAAATAACTCGACATAATGATTAAAATTTACCAGCAGAATATGACGCCCAATCGCGTCCAGCGTTAGACCGGTATAGCGCGGCAGCCAGTTAGAAACAATTTCTGATTTTGTTTTCATTTTATTTCCTCGCTTTGACTTATATTAGTAGCTAAAAACCGAACTAGCAACCAAGGCCAATGGAGACAGCGGGAAACTCACCACACCCAGGCTACACGCTGGAATTACCGTAGCCCCATAGACGGCTAATATTTGTCAGTGCATGCACAAAGTCGTATATTGCTGAACAATGCCACCGGAGGAAAACGCTCATGCCACAAGATGCCGCCCTGCTATTACGCGAAGATAATAACGGAATCACCACGCTGACATTGAATCGCCCCGCTCAATTCAATGCGCTATCCGGCGAACTGCTGGCGGCGATGACGCAGGCACTGGATGCGATTAAGGCGGATGCTGCCGTGCGCGTTGTGATCCTGAAAGCCAGTGGGCGTGCTTTTTGTGTCGGGCATGACCTCAAGGAAATGCGGGCTAACAGTAACCGTGAATTTATTAAAGACTTATTCGGCCGCTGTGGTGCGATGATGCAACGCATTGAAGCCCTGCCACAGCCGGTGATTGCTAGCGTGCACGCCACCGCTACCGCAGCGGGCTGTCAGCTGGCTGCCGCTTGTGACCTAGCCGTCGCTAGCGATAAGGCGCGTTTTGCCGTATCTGGCATTACGCTTGGCCTATTCTGTTCCACGCCAGCGGTGGCACTGAGTCGTAATATTGGACGCAAAGCCGCAATGGAAATGCTGCTGACCGGTGAATTTATCGATGCGCCGACCGCAAAAGAGCAGGGACTGGTGAATCAAGTCGTGACGGCGGACGAGCTGGATGCAGCGGTACTCGCCATGGCGGAGAAAATCGCGGCTAAGCCACCGAGTGCGATTCAACTGGGCAAGGAATTGTTTTATCAGCAGCTGGGCAAACCGCTGGATGAGGCTTATACGCTGGCGAGCGAAGCGATCACCTGTAATATGCTGATGGATGATACGCTGGAAGGGGTAGATGCCTTTATTGAGAAGCGCCAGCCTAACTGGGCGCGGGGCTAATCATTATCTGCCACCTCAACCGACCTAGCCAAAACCTCCGCCGCCAAACGCCGCTCTCGAATAAAGGTATACAGGCCGGTAGCAATAATAATCACCGCCCCTAACAAACTCAAACCATCCAGATGCTCCCCAAAAATCAGCGCCCCCGTTATCAGCGAAAATAGCAGCCGCGAATACCGAAACGGCGCAACCGCCGCCGCGTCGCCCACCCGCATTGCTGTGACAATGGCATAATAGCCCGCGATACCAAACACAATCGCCCCCGCAAATAATACACTGTGCTGCGCAGACACCGCTCGCAGTTCATCAGGTGTCAGCCATAACAGCAGTATCGATACTAGGATAACCGCCAGAAACGCCTGGAATGAGATGACGGAAGAAGCAACTTGGCCGGAAATAACGCGCGTCACTAGGTCTCTGGTAACCGTGCCAAAAACCGCCACAATCACCCATAGCACCGCAGGATCAAAGGTACTGAAACCTGGCTTAATGATTAGCATAACGCCCACAAACCCAATCAAAATGGCGAGCCAGCGCCGCCAGCCAACCTGCTCTCCTAAGAACAGCGCCGCTCCCATAGTTAAGCCCAGCGGCGTCACCTGAAACACCGCCGCAACGGTCGGCAGCGGGATGAGCGACAGCGCTTTAATAAAGGCCACCGCCGCAACCGCTTCGCCCAACATGCGAAGCAGGCTTATACGTGTCCAGTTATGCGCACTGAACAATGAGTGGCCTTTTCTCAGGCTCATCGTGGCAAAAAACAAGGTGCCAAATACCCCAGAAGTCAGCAGCAGCTGGGCAGTCGAAAACGTAGCCGATAGCTGCTTGAAGAAAACATCTTCCAGCGTAAAACCCGCCATCGCGCACAGCATCAACAGTATACCGTTGCGGTTATTCATAGCGCGCTTTATATCACGGAAAGAAGCTCAGCGGCTGTTTAATATCACAGAGCGTCCAGTCCTGTGTGGGTATAAAGTCAGCCTGCGATTTGCGATGCTTGGGGCTAGACATACTGCCCGCCGCCCGCTGTATTTCATACTGCAACAAATCAACGCTCACGTCCTTAAACATGCCCGTCGCTTTATGGACGTTGCGCTGCTCAAAACTAATCAGCGGGAAGGTTTCGGACGATGCGTCATAGCGAAATTTAAACGTCAGGTCATCGCGTTCCCAGGAGTACGCCTCGCCCCATGACTCAAACTTAACCTCCAGCAGACCCGTGTTAATACCGATATAAGACAGCGGCTCCGCTCTATCAGGGTGCTCTGGGTTTAAGCTGGGAATAAAGCGGCGATAGATACGTTTACGGCGCAGCCTTTCGCCCACACCGGCATGATCAGCCTCTGAGGTATCCGTGAACACTAGCAGCAGATGCCGTGGGTTGGCATCGATTTCCACCGCCACTAAGCCACCTACACTATGGATATTTTCCGGGTCTATTTGCTGAATCACCAGCGCATAATCGGTGCGCTCGTCCTGGTTTAAATCACCCTGTGCCAGCGCAATAGCGCGCCAGCCCGACGGGATAAAATCATCGGTGGCAGCGCGGGCCTTTTGATCTAATGGCGTAAACGGTGCGCTGTAATCAGCATAGGCCCCAGCCGTGCTGAAGACGCTGATGCATAGAATGCGAAAAAATGTGTTCATAGCAGCTAAAGAATAGCACACTACTGTAGCGTTAAAAGCCATACTGATCAGGCCAAGCACACTGATGCAAGGCTGGGCGACGCTTCATCCGCCCCCTTGTCGCCGACGGCACAATACCGCTAAAATCGTCCGACTTTCTCCGATTGGATACCTACATGCACACCGTCACTCTCCAACCCAGCGGCCAGCAATTTACTGTTGAAGAACAAGAATTAATTCTAGATGCTGGATTACGCCAGGGCTTAAGGCTGCCCTACGGCTGTCGCGGCGGTTCCTGTAGCTCGTGTGCAGTCACCGTGCTCAATGGCGAGCTGGATTACCCTGCTGGCGAACCCATGGGACTCGCACCCTACGATAAAGAACAGGGCCGCGCCTTTCTGTGTCAGGCGGTCGCCCTAAGCGACCTCGAAGTAGACTGTCCGCCACTGGATGCCGAGGACGATATTGAGGTGAAAGTCCTGCCAGTGCGGGTCGAAAAACTGCGTAAACTCAACCATGATGTCATGGAAATGACGCTTAAACTGCCCGCATCAGAGCGGCTGCGCTTCCAGGCCGGGCAGTATATTGACCTGCTGCTGCGCGGGGGTAAACGCCGTGGTTTTTCGCTGGCGAACGCACCCTATGACGATCAGTATCTGGAGCTGCATGTCCGCCACGTACCCGACGGCTACTTCACCAGCCATGTGTTTGAGCATATGAAGCCAAAAGCGCTGCTCCGTTTGGAGGGGCCGCTGGGCAACTTCTATATCCGTGATTCAGCACGCCCGATTATTTTAATCGGCGGCGGCACCGGTTTTGCTCCGCTGAAAAGCATGCTAGAACAGATGAAGGAACAGCCTGTTGACCGTCCGGTCGCACTGTATTGGGGGGTGCGCGCCAAACAAGATTTGTACATGGACACGCTGATTAAAGATTGGACAGCGCGCTATGACTGGCTCAGCTATACCCCAGTTTTATCCGAACCCAACGCCGACGACCACTGGGCAGGTCGCACGGGTTGGGTGCATGAGGCCGTGTTGTCAGATCACGATAATCTGGCGGGACACGATATTTATATGAGTGGGCCTCCCCCGATGATCGATGCGGCAAAAACAGCTTTTGCGGCCGCAGGCGTCGCAGATGAACAGATGTTCTCAGATGCGTTTGAGTTTGCGACCGATACGCTGCAAGCGCTGGCACAGCAGGGGGCCACATGAGCTTTGCACTACACCCACGGCTCGCAGCGGACTGTAGCGTCGTCGCTGAGGTGTCGAGTGCTGAGCGCCTAGACCGCATGCGGCAAGTGACACAGCACTTAGATAGGGAGTGGCCATAACGGTCCCAGCCTACCCTTTACCCGCGTCAATAATAACCTCCGCCTCAACCGGCTCATCCTTGCCATCCGCCATTTCCGCCGGTGTTTCTGGGGGGATGGTATCCTTCAGCGCGGTGGACGACTGATCACCACTGGGTGCTAGTTTGGACGCTTCAGGCTCAAGCGGTGCTGCCGCCTGCCGTTTTTCCACAATACCGGTTGATTGCATTTGTTCACGGATAAAATCCGTCAGCCCTTCACTGCTGTCGCCTTTCAAATCCACCTCCTTCAGCAAGGAATCAATCAGCGGCACCTGCGCCCTATAGCGCAACGCACTGTTGACGATCTGATCGGACAGGCTACCTTGGCCGCCGCCACTACCGGCATTACCGCTGGAGCTGCTGCTACTGGCCGCAACTCCGCCGCCGGTGGCCGCACCTAAACCGTCGAGGTGCATAATCTTAATGCCATCAATATTTTCGATTGGCTTAACGGTTTCTTTAATAATTTGCGGCAACTGACGCACAATCTCCATCTTGACCTGCATATCAATCTGTTTATTTTCCAGCAGATTAGCCGCCTCATTAAGCGCCTTCTTACCGGCGGCTTCGACCTCATAGCGAATCTGTGCTGCTTTCGCCGCTAGTCTTTCCACCTCGGCATTCGCTTCAGCGATAATCGTTTGGCGATTAGCCTCTTTTTGCGCGCCGATAATTTCAACCAATTTAAAGCGCTCTGCTTCGGCTTTCTCACGCGCCGTACTGATTTCTTCCGTTAGGCGAGCGGCATCTGCCTTAACTTTGTCAGTGGACATCCAGGCTTCCGCCGAACTTTTCTCGAACTGCGCCCGCGCCACTTCCATGTCTTGCGTTGCCATTTCAACCGCAACCGTTTTGGCAATCTTAATCTCTTCGATCTCACGTTCGCGCTGCAAGCGAATTTCCTCAATGTCCTTAGCGGTAGTCGCCTCAAGCTCAGCCAAGTATTTTTCCTGCTTCTTCTGCGCCTCCACTTCCTGCTGCTCGATCGCTAAACGCTGCTGCTCCGTTTCTTTATTTTTTTCCTGAATCTTGATTTTATTTTCCTGTTCGATGTCGTTACGTCGCTTACGACTCAGCTCGGTCACCTCATCCAAACGCACCAAACCTCTGGCATCAAACGAGTTATTTTCATCGAAATATTCCCGCGCCGTCTGATCCAAACGCATCAGTGAGACCGACACTAGCTCCATACCATTTTTTTGGAACTCAGAGTTTAAAGTGTGCTCCACGTTGTGCTCAAAATCAGTGCGTTTCACATGCAGCTCATCCAGCGTCATCGTGGAAGCCACCGAACGCAGCGCGGCCACACACTGAGCCTCCACAAAGTCTTTAATCTCTTCCTGATCCAACGTTCGGCGCCCCAAGGTACGCGCCGCCACCGAGATCGCATCCTCTTCTTGGGAAACGCGCAGAAAAAATTCTGCCACCACATCAACACGCAGCGGGTCTTGGGTAATCAGCGCAACATTATTAGAGCGCGAAATCTCAACCCGCAGCGTTTTCATATTGACCGGCACCGTGTCATGTAATATTGGAAACACAAAAGCACCGCTATTGACAATGATGCGCTCACCGCCTAAACCTGTACGCACGTAGGCCATATCTTTTGACGCACGCCGATAAAAAGCGGCGAACATCGCGAGCGCCAACAGCATCAGCACAATCAGACAGACGGATACAAATAGATAAAGGTCCATAAATTTTTACTCCAGGGGATTACCGGCCCGCTCATAGTATAAACCCCGCAGCCTAAAACTGCCTAACCGCCCGGTAGCTGCCCTGACAAAAACACCATCCTAATTTCCTACACAGACAGATAACGCCATGGACAACGCCCTATTAAATCGCACGCTCGAATTTTTGCTCTTACCCCCCGGCAACCTGCTCTTAATCATACTGCTTGGGTTACTCTGGCGCAGGCGGGGGGCACTCTGCTTTATGTTAGGCCTTGGACTGGTACAAGTATGGGTTTTCAGTCTGCCCGCCACAGCCATTTGGCTAATGAGCACGCTGGAACGATCCTACCCACCCCAGGCTGAACTCTGGTTACATAAACCTCTACCGCAAGCCATCGTCGTACTTGGGGGTGGACGCAACCGCTACGCCACTGAATATGGCGGCGAAAGCACCGGCCTCATAGGCATCGAGCGGCTGCGTTATGCGGCACTGCTTCAGCGCAAAACTGGCTTGCCTATTCTGGTCAGCGGCGGTCAGCCGCTACCGGACACCCGCAGTGAGGCCGAACTGATGCGCGACGTGCTGGTGGAGGAGTTCAAGGTACCCGTGCGCTGGCTAGAGCAGGACAGCCATACCACCTGGCAAAACGCACAGTTCACCGACCAGCGCTTACAGGCCGCCGGTATTCAGTCGGCCTGGCTGGTGACGCAGTCCTGGCACATGCCACGCAGTCTATCGGTTTTTCAGCGGGGACAGGTCGAATACCATGCCGCTGCCGTTTCATTTGGTGCGTCTATACCCTGGCGAGACTTATACATGAAATGGATACCACAACCGGCAGCACTCAGCCGAAGTATGCTGGCCTTACACGAATGGCTGGGCATGCTGTGGTACCGCTTGCGGCAGCAGATGGCTAAAAATGACTGAAAAACCCCATAAATATCACTGAATTTCACGCCAATCCACGCGCCATCAGCGCAGGCCAAAGCGGGATAAAAACGGCCAATAAAGCTAGCAATAAGCAAAATATTCATTTAAAGTTAAGTTTTCTGCGTCACCACAGACCCTTAGAAATCATACTGTTCATCTGAAAGCCTTTGATATAAAAGGCTTAAAGTAATCTGCTGGGCATCTTGCAATTTTTCAACCGCTGGGTTGTGAAGCCCACTGTTGTCTGGGCTGAAACGGAAGACAAAAAAGCAACATCCAGCAGCAAATTATCATTTTTACAACTAAACTTTTGGGAAATGTAGATAAAGCCAGACAGGAGTGGGTATGGCATTTGGTAAAACAGGCATAGACTGGCGCTCTACAATGGCCGCCGTCTGGCGCTCTAACCGCCACCTTCTAAAGCCAATAGAGCGGATTGCCAGCATCGATGCTGATACGTTAATGGGGATTGATGATCAAAAGGCGCTGCTATACAAAAACACCGAAAATTTTCTGCGCGCCCGAACGTGCTGCCATGCATTGCTTTGGGGTGCGCCCGGTACTGGAAAATCATCGCTGGTAAAAACCCTCCTGCCTCGCTACCAGAGCTATGGTCTGCGTCTTATCCAGGTTTCCAGAGATGAGCTACACATTTTGCCAGATATTATCGATGATATTCATGACCATAATCATCATTTTATTATTTACTGTGACAACTTAGTGCCCGGTGCAGAACGGCACGAATACCAAGCGTTGAAAGCGATCACCGAGGGCACGCTGGAGTCCCCACCCAGCAACGTATTAATTTATGCCACAGCCAGCAGCTCACAGCTTCGGTCTGAGCTAAATGCTAACGATCTGCCCACACAGCCGCTAACGCACACAGACAGCCCTGCAAAAACTGAGAAGTGCTGGTTTTTTGCAGATTATTTTGGATTGTTTCTGTCATTCCAACCAATGACGGAAACTGCCTATTTTAACGTTATTGACCAGTTATTTAAGCGTGTCAAAGTCGACAGGGATCAGTTGCATCAAGAGGCAATGCACTTTGCTATGCAGCGTGACGGGCCGAGTGGACGTACTGCCCGCCACTTTTTGAATCATTATCAAATTTATTTGTGAAGTAAAACCATGAACCCTTTAATAAGAAATGTTTCAGTAGCCCTGTTGCTGGCTACTTTAAGTCTGGGAACCGCCCAGGCTAATACAAACAACTCAGCCCCCACGATTATCGTTGACAGCGCCCCGGTGCCGACCATGAGCCAGACCGATCTGGATGAACGTCTCTGGTTAACGGCCTTAACCGGTAATGTTGGCGCGATTGTTGATCTAGTGGAACAAGGCGCAAACCCCTTTATCGCCACGCGCTATGGTGAGACCGCTATGCACGCGGCAGCAGCGCGCGGCCATCTCAATATCGTGCATTTTCTGTTAAAGAAAGGCGTGAGCATCCACGCCAGAACCAGCAACGGCTGGACACCGCTGCACCATGCTGCGCGTTTTGGGCATGCGAGTGTCGCTAACTTTCTAGTTCAATCTGGAGCCAGCCCTTGGGTGCCCACCGATGACAGAAAAACAGCGATCGACATGGCGGTGGATAAAGGCGACCTGCGTACTGCCAGAATCATGGGTTGGTAATAATAACCCTGTCGCGATGCATGGAAGCCTTGGGCTATTTCCTGCCCCCTGCTAAACTGGCCAACATTCATGTTTCAATGAGGATGTAAGGCATGCACGTAAAAACTCTGCTCGCTGTCGGGCTGACAGCGCTCGCACTGTCGGCCTGTACCCAGGAAACCCAAAATCAGATTGGGCGCTCCATTAATAATTGGACGGGTACTGATGGTATTCTGGAAGTTTATGCCGGTGAGAAACTGGCAAAACGCTTTCTAGAAATCGACAAACTGAGCACTGCAATGGGCACCAGCAATGGCGTTGACCGCCCTTACCGCTATGGTAATGGCGTGTTAGATGCCAATCTGAACGGCGTCGTCGATAAAGGTGAAAAAAGCGTCTACTTTGAGTTCAGCGACTACTCGACTTCGTATATTTTTTACGAATCGCCGAACTAGGCTAACGCCTCAAGCTCCCTTAGGTTTTTTACGCGCTCTTGGGTGAGCCTTGTCATACACCTTGGCTAGGTGCTGGAAGTCAAGGTGAGTATATATCTGGGTCGTACTAATATCCGTATGGCCCAGCATCTCCTGTACCGCCCGCAAATCCCCGGACGACTCCAACAAGTGGCTGGCAAAAGAGTGACGCAGCTTGTGGGGGTGTAGTTTCTGCGTCATGCCCTGCTGTTGCTGCCAATAAACCAAACGCGCCTGTACATTGCGCATTGAAATACGTTTCCGCTGGCGGCTAACAAACAGGGCGCTCGTATCCAACTCGCACCAGTCCCCGCGCACGTCCAGCCACGCCAATAGGGCTTTAAGCGCCATTCTGCCAACCGGCACGTCGCGCTGCTTATCGCCTTTACCGGTGACCCGCACCATCGCCTGCTGCACATCAAGATCAGCTAAATCCAGCCCAACCAGTTCAGCCAGACGCAGCCCAGACGAATAAAACAGTTCCAACATAGCATAATCACGCAGCGCCAGCGGGTGGTCGGGCTGGCGCGCCAACAGGAAATCAAGCTGCTCAGCGCTCAGTGTATCCGGTAGGCGGCGCGGCTGGCGCGGCGCACGTATACCGACCACTGGATTAGCCTCGACCTGCCCATTATGCAACAACCAATGATAGAAATGGCGCAGCGCAGATAGCTTGCGTTGCAAGGTTTTGCCCGCCCGGCCTTGGCGATGTAGCTGGCCAATCCAGCTGCGGATTTCAGTCCCGGTAGCACGCAGCGCGCGTGCCTCGGTAGCCGGTTCAATCGCGGTATTAGGTGGGATGGTGCAATCTTGCCCGGCCTCAGACGGCTTTGCGCCGTGCTGTAACCAGCGCATAAAGCCAGACAGATCACGCCTATAAGCCGCTGCTGTCAGTTCAGCGTAACGGTTTTCTGCGCTCAGGTACTGTGCGTACTGTTGCAGCAAAGAGGGTTGCACACTCAGCTGCTGCCGCCGTTCGACTCTGCCGTTAGCACGGCTTGCTCTAGGTGCAACGACAAAGCACGCGACACCAGTTCGCCCAGCTGAGTCAGAAACATCGTACCCATACCGGGATGAAAGCGGTCTGGATTGTGGCTACCCAGTGCGAGTACCCCGATGGGGCGCGCTTCATACAGCGGAATCAGCACCGCAGATTTCACCATGACGCTATTGTCTCCAAACAGAAAAGCCTGCTGCTTCGGACGCAAACGACCACACACCGGCTGACGCTTTTGGAAAAGGCCAGACATCATGCGCAGAGAATTATCATCGGGATCAATAAAATGCAGGCTAGTTCCGTCTGCCTTGCCGCGCCCAATGAGCCGCATCACCACATTATCCGCATCAAACTCCGAGCACATCGCATCACGGCACATCGCGACCACATCATCCAGATTATCGCAGCGCATCAGCTCCAGCGCCAGGTGATGCAGACTGCCGACCACTCGCTCGCTGTCTCGCGCCGCCGCTAACAGGCTTTCCAACTGATGACTCATTTGCAGCTGGTTCTTGCGCTGCCGAGCCACCAGTCTTTCTAGTAAGGAAATGGCCTCACCGGTATTCGGATGCGGAATCGACAGCTCATCCAGCAATTCCTCATGCTCCTGAAAAAAATCTTTATGCCGCTGAAGATAGGCCGCGATGTGTTCAGACGTAATCTGTTCGCCGCTGTTCACTGAGGCTGCGCTCATAGTGTAATCGTTCCCGAAAATACGTGTTCTGTTGGGCCAGTCATCATGACAGGCTGCTGTTCACCGGGCCAGCGAATCATTAGGCTTCCACCGGGTAAATCAACCCGGACGCTTGCAGACAGCAGACCCCACTGGCGGCCAACCGCAACGGCCGCACAGGCACCCGAACCGCAGGCCAATGTCTCTACACCGCCGCGCTCAAATACCCGCAGCCGGATCTGTTGGGGCGAGACCACCTGCATAAAACCAATATTAGCCCGTTGCGGAAAAGCCGGATGCACTTCCAGCTGTGGCCCCAGCGTTGCCACCGGCGCGCAATCAACATCGTCCACCTGTAACACAGCATGTGGATTGCCCATGGAAACCGCACCCAGCTCAACGGTCTGTTGTTCAAGTTCCACATTATATAGTGTTTGTAGCTGCCTGGAAACGAATGGAATTTTTACTGGTTCAAATTCTGGTATACCCATATCCACCGTCACTTGGTGATCGTCTTCAATATTCAGGACGATCCGCCCACCCTGCGTCATGACTGGAATCTGGGTTTTAGTACTCAGCCCCTGCTCATGCACAAAACGCGCGAAGCAACGGGCACCATTTCCACACTGCTCCACCTCACCCCCATCGGCATTAAAAATCCGATAGCTAAAATCTGCATCTTCCGCGCCGGTATAGGCTTCCACTAGCAGAAGTTGGTCGCAGCCAATGCCACGCTGTCGATCCGCTAACCTCCTGATTTGGGCAGGCTGTAGCTCAATCTGCTGCTCAACACCGTTCAACATGACAAAGTCATTGCCCAGGCCGTGCATTTTGCTAAATTTCAATATAGTCATGCCACTTAGTATACAAATATCGGTATAGCGAGGCATTAAATTTGATGCTAAGGTAGCCGTTGTTTAGCATTAGCTAATATAGAGATGTGTCGATTAAACTGAAATCAGGAGAAACCAATGACCGCTTTCAATGATGAGTTGGATGCACGCGGCCTGAACTGTCCGCTGCCTATTTTACGCACCAAAAAATCCATGAACGGTATGGCGGCGGGCGATGTACTGAAAGTAATTGCGACCGACCCCGGCTCTGTTAAAGATATGGAAGCCTATGCCAAACAAACGGGGCATGACCTGATTGAGAGCCAAGATGATGGCGGTGAATTTACCTTCTACATCAAAAAGAACTAGATCCACGCCGCGCAATGCCGCCAACCACCCGCATTAAAACCTTACTCGCGCAGCGCCGCCAACAGCAGCTCTATCGCCAGCCACGTATCGCCGGTTGCGCACAACAGGCCCACATGCAAATTGACGGCAAAGCCTATCTCAGCTTCTGTAGCAATGATTATTTGGGCCTAGCCAACCACTCCGCCGTTATTAGCGCCTTCCAGCAAGCCGCTAATCAGTGGGGCGTTGGCAGCGGATCCGCTCACCTCATCAACGGCCACAGCCAGCCGCATCAGCAGCTGGAAGAAGCACTGGCTGAGTTCACGGGACGTGAGCGCGCCTTATTATTCTCCACTGGCTACATGGCGAACCTCGGCGTCGTTAGCGCCCTGATGCAGGACGGTGATCGGGTATACCAGGATCGACTGAATCATGCCTCGCTCCTGGATGCGGCCAAACTGTGCGGTGCCCGCCAGATACGCTTTCAGCATAATAACCCGCAGCATCTAGTACAGCGCATGCAGAGACAAACGACAGGACAGGCGATGATTCTGGCCGATGGCGTGTTCAGCATGGACGGTGACACCGCACCGGTACGCACACTGGCGACACTTGCACGCGAACGCGATGCGTGGCTCATGATTGATGATGCACATGGCTTCGGCGTGCTGGGGGACAATGGCGCGGGCTTACTGGAACAGGAGGCGTTGACGCAGGACGAGGTACCCATACTGATGGGCACGCTGGGTAAAGCCTTGGGTACAGCGGGGGCGTTTGTCGCCGGTTCACATGAGCTCATTGACTACCTCATCCAAACGGCACGCACCTACATCTACACCACCGCTCAACCGCCAGCTGTAGCCGCCGCCGCCCTTACCAGCCTGCGTCTGGTAAAACAGGAGGGTTGGCGACGCGCGCATCTGAAGCATCTTATCCAGCAGTTTCGCAGCGGTGCCGCCCAGCTGGGACTGGAACTCATGCCGTCACAGACACCCATCCAGCCCCTACCGGTCGGTGATAGCGGGGCCGCGCTAGCGCTGAGTCAGCGCTTAGCCGAAGCAGGTATGCTAGTGACTGCGATTCGCCCACCGACGGTACCAAAAGGCACGGCCCGCTTACGCATTACCCTGTCTGCGGGACATTCGACAGAGGATGTGGCGCGGCTGCTGGAGGCTTTGGCACACTCAAGTCACACTAATGCTGGAAGTGCCCGAGTTGCTCAAGCAGCACCGTAGCATAAGCCCCCGGCGGTAGCTCAAACACCAAGCGCAGCGTTGCGTTTTTGGGCGAGTCCTGCGCTAATACCTCAAACCCCACGGAGCCAGTATTAATCCGCAGCGCCCGCCGCTCCTGTTTCAAACCCTGTTTTTCCAACCCCTGACAAAAAACGGGAAACAAAGCCGCTTGCTCCCGCTCAAGCTCAGCACACAGCCCATCCGTCGCCAGCTCACCCCGCCCCCACAGCATCCCGGTCGGATGAATAGCCATCTCAGCAAGACGCTGCACTAAATCGGCACTACCATCATCAGCAAACCAGCCATTGCCGCCTTCAAACATAAACACATCACCCGCCACATACTGGTTCCAGTCACCGCGCTCAACCCGCGCTGACAGCACATGGTTAAACAGCCAGGAACGCGCCGCCGAAAGGTACAGACTGCGCTGGTTACGCTGTTTAGGTTTAAATGCACCGCTAAACCAGTTTTCAGCTTTATTGAGGTTGCCGTGGTTATGGCCAAAACGCTGCGCACCAAAATAGTTCGGGATACCCTGTGCGCTGATTTGCTGACAGACTTCGGCGGCCTGCTGTAGATCGCCGCTGACATTGCGCAGGGTTAGGGTAAAACGATTGCCGCTTAAGGCGCCACGCTTAAGTTTTTTATCATGGCGCTGACTGTCCAGAACTTCGATTTCATCCGGCAGGCCATTGAAATCCGGGTCGGCTTTACCCGGCAGCTGTAGGCTAAACCACTGGGTAGTGACGGCGTGTCGGTCTTTTAATCCGGCATAACCGGCGTCTTTGGCGGGGATGCCTGCGGCCTGTGCCAGCTGTTTAGCCACCCAATCAGTATTTGCACCGGTTTTGCGTACTTTGAGCCAGAGATGCTCACCGCTGCCGGAGAGGTCGATGTCCATCTGCTCATCGACGCTGAAGTCTTCTGGTTTAACCCGGAATTTACCGGTTAACGGGGCCGGGTAGGCACGGGCGAAGTTTGTATTGGTGTAGGTATTCATGGAGTGAGACTATAGGGGCTTTGACGGGTCAGGCAAAGGGATTTAGTACTTTCACGCCAGTACTGGAAAAATGGTCGATATTGCGGGTTACCACCGTTAAATCATAAATCAACGCGCTGGCAGCAATCAATTTATCCAACTCATTTTCGGGATGCGGCACCCTTAAGCGCCCCCACAGCTGGCAGGTATCTATATCGAGCGGCAGAATATTGTCCTCATATTCACTCAACACGCGCTCCAGCCAGACCTCCAATTGTTCAGCCTGCGGTTTGTCATTGCGCTGTCGCAGCAACTCGATCCCACGTCGTAGTTCGCCGATAGTCAGCGCAGACAGGAATAATCTGGCCTGATCCTCTGTGCGAGCCTGAAAGAAATTTCTAACGCCGGGATTTGCCCGTTCCTGTTTACGAATTTCGCTGATGACGTTGGTATCAAGTAAATACATCGTCAGGCCGCCGCGTATTTTGAACCCGCTCAAAGTCAGCATCCATGCCTACATTAGGCATACCGCTCAGCACTTCCGCAAAACTGCGTTTTTTCACAGACATCAGCACCTCACGCAGGATAGTGCGGTGTTCCATTTCGGCGCTGCGGCCATTTCTTAATGCTCTCTGCTTGAGTGCCGCTACCAGCTCGGGTTCGAGTTTTCTGACGATTAGATCGGGCATTGTTGTTTCTCTCATTACCTAATTGATATCAATGATATCATCTATGTACTTCATGAGGAAACACTAAAGTCACCGGCCTGAACACAACCCGCTGCTTGTCAGCGCACCGCCCCCACAATAGCCTCCAACCGCTCCACCAAATAAAGCGGCAACGAATAAAGCGGATACTCCACCGCCTTCGACTGCTTACCAACCTTAATCGTAGCCCGCACCGCACTTACCGAAGGCAACGCCGCATCAAACCGCACCGCCAGCGGCACATCCTTCTCCCCCATAAACTGATGCAGCGATTTCATACTGCCACTCGCCCCGGCCTTAATCTCAACCGGCACAATTTGCCCGCCCAGCGCCACCACGTAATCCACCTCAGCATTCGCCGAACGCCCTTCACGCAGCCAGTAAGTCAGTTCACGATTCGGTGAATCCGCCAGCAGAGCCTGTAAGTGCTGCCCAATAAACTGCTCAGCAATTGTTCCTTCATTAATCAGGCGCGTATCGTCTAAGCGTGCCAGTGTCTGCCAGTTCAGTCCGCAAATTGCATTCATCAACCCGACATCGAGAAACAGCAGCTTATACGTTTTTTCGTCCAACCCGGCCTGTAGCGGTAAGCCGGAGCAATGACTATGCACCACCTTACTAATCACCCGCGCCATGCAAAGCAATTCCAGGTCTTTTTTCAGCGTGGCGCTTTGTTCCTCACGGGTAATATTACTGTACTTAACCTTCACTCCGGCGTTACGGGCGGCAAAGTTAAACACATTGAGCATACGATTCAGATTACGGTTATTGCCGTATTTGGGAAAATCTTCGCGGTAGGTTTCAATAATCGAATTATGCACATTGCTAACAGCCTGCAGGCTGCCGGTGTCCGCATAAACTCCCACCGCCTCCGGCATGCCGCCAACAAAGTAGTATTGCCGCAATAACTGTAGCAAACGTTTATGCGCCACCGCAGTGATGGTATCGCCCGGCACATAAGTACTAATCAACTCGTATAACTTATCCTCCCCCAGCGCCAGCAGAAATTCAGAGAATGTCATCGGCCCCATATGCAGGTACTGCACTCTACCAACCGGCATCGAGAAGGCATGCTCCGCCAGCGTAAACTCCAACAACGAACCAGCACTAATCACCGGCAAAGCGGGCGTATCTTCATAGAAATAAC
The DNA here is from genome assembly GCA_937925855.1 of uncultured Thiotrichaceae bacterium. GTDB lineage: Bacteria > Pseudomonadota > Gammaproteobacteria > Thiotrichales > Thiotrichaceae > Thiolinea. Next base: position 87,785 of record CALAMO010000002.1, on the reverse strand, counting down.
GCAAGGCCGGGATAGCCTGTGGTACCGCCTGAATCTCATCCAGAAATAATAGCGAATCAGCGCTGTGTTCCGGCATACGCGGCAACATCTCAATATCACGCAGGGTTTGCGCCGGGTCATTGGTACCAAATGAAGCCGCTAATTCCGGGTAACGCTCCAGATTAACATTTAGCAGGGTTTGCTCATGCTGCTGCGCAAATAGCTCGACCAGCGTTGACTTGCCGACCTGACGTGCGCCTCTGATAATGAGTGGCTTGCGTTGTTTTTGCTGCAGCCATTGCTGTAGGAATTGAAGCTGGTGGCGGTGCATAATTTGCGCTGGCCTGTGTGTATGCTAAGCCCACAGTATAGCAAAATAATAGCCAGAGTATTATTTTAGGGGTGTCTTTTCATAATTTGACTATGATTTTAGGGGTGTCTTTTCATGATCACGCCATATCCAAATCTACAATACAACGATAAAGCGCCTGCCCAGCCGCATGATACTTCTTCTCAAACAACGTCCAGTAATCACCATCATCCGGCAAAAACCGCTCCGCCGCCGCTTCCTCATACCCATTCAGCCGCAACGCCAGCGCAAACTCCCCCGCATAAATCTGCCAGTTAGTCCGCAGCTCCAACTGCCCTCCCAGCTTCAACAGCGTAGGAAACACCGCATGCGCCTGCCAGCGCCGTTTAAGATGCACACTCTTCGGATAAGGATTGGGATAAAGAATAAAGTGCCGCTGTAAACGCCAACCCGCCTCAGCCGCCAGCAACCAGAAATCAATCAGATCAGCACGCACCGTCAACGCATTATCCGGCAAACGATCCTCATAACGCTTGCCCAAACGCACCTCCGAACGATCCACCCCAATCACCAGCGCAGCAGGGTATTGATGCGCAATACAGCGCGTACTCAACGCCGTACCACAGCCTGAATCCAGAATAATCGGCTGCTGACGTTCAACAACGATAGCCGCCACCTGATCAAATGCCGCACGGGTATGCTCGGCAATTGGCTTACGGAAAACATGCTGTTGATGCCGCCACACAATACCCGGCAGGTTTTCATGCGGGCCAGTTTGATTACTGGTGACAACCCGCACGGCGTCTTTATCTTTTGGCACGCCAGCAGTCACACAACGATCGGCACCACCGCACCCTGCTGCCCAATCACCTGCCCGGCAACCTGCTGCCCGGCAGCAACCGCCACCGCAATACCCGCACCCTGTATCCGACTCGCCAGGTAAGCCCCGTTAAAGCTATCCCCGGCAGCAGTCGTATCAACCACCTTATCCGCAGGCGTCACCGCATATTCTGTCAGTTCACCGCCACAGCTCACCAGACAAGTTTCCATGCCGCGCTTCAGCACAACTTCATGACAGCCAAAAGCCTCCAGCCGCTGTAAAATTGCCTGCGCGCCAGCATCGCCCCACAAATCTTTTTCATCATCCGCCGAGGGCAGCGCCAGATCACAGCGCCGGTAAGCCTCGCTAAACCAATGCTGCGCATCATCACCCGCCCATAAGCGCGGACGATAATTGCCATCAAATACGACTTTACCGCCCCGCGACCGGAAGCGCGCTAAGAGTTCGAGTAATTTATTGCGCCCTTCCTGTTCGAGCACAGCTAATGTGATTCCACTGTAATAAATCCAGCCAAAACTCAGCAGCTGTTCCGTCAGGCGATCCGTATTATCGGTTTGCAGCAGCTGTTTCACCGGAGCCTGATCACGCCAGTATAAAAAGCTGCGCTCGCCATCGGCGTCGGTTTGAATCATATACAGGCCGGGCACGCTGCCGGGTATTTGCTCTACCGTATCGGTGTGCAAACCTTCAGCCTGCCACTGCGCCAGCATGGCCGCACTCAGCGGATCATCCCCCAGCGCTGTGACGTAATGCACGCCAACGGCATCCAGAGCACAGCGGCGCAGATACACCGCAGTATTCAGCGTATCGCCACCAAAACCGCGTTTGCACTGGCCGTCGCCTTGATCAAACAGTTCGACCATGCACTCGCCAATAATGCCAATCTGTGGAGCTTGTTGAGCGTTATGTGCCATCGTATTCTAGCGCCCCATCCAGCCGCCATCGACGGTCATCACAGTGCCATGCACATAGTCCGATGCCGCAGAAGCCAGAAACACCACTGGCCCGGCGAAGTCTTCCACCTCACCCCAGCGCCCGGCGGGAATACGCTCCAAAATCGCCTGATAGCGCACGGGATCATCGCGCAGCGCCTGTGTGTTATCGGTAGCGATATAACCCGGTGCGATGGCATTAACGTTGACGCCTTTCGATGCCCACTCATTCGCTAGTGCTTTCGTGAGCTGGCCGATGCCGCCTTTAGAAGCAGCATAACCCGGTACGGTGATACCACCCTGAAAAGTGAGTAATGATGCGGTGAAGATAATCTTACCGCTGCCACGCTCCACCATGCCGCGCCCAATTTCGCGGCTTAGGATAAACTGTGAAGAAAGATTGACTTCCATCACTTCGTCCCACAGCGCATCTTCATGCTCTGCCGCCGGGGCGCGTTTAATCGTTCCGGCATTATTGACCAGAATATCCGGCTGATGACCATCGCTGTTAAGCTGGCCGATAAAACCCATGAGTGCGGCGCGGTCGCTGAAATCACAGGTATAAGCTGAGAACTTGCGGCCCAAGCCGGTGACCGCTTGTTCGACCGCGCTGCCACTGCTTTCCAGCGTGGCGCTAACGCCAATAATATCCGCGCCCGCTTCCGCCAGCGCAAGCGCCATACCTTTACCGATACCGCGCTTACAACCCGTCACCAGCGCGGTTTTGCCACTAAGATCAAATGCATGCTTCATATTTCAAATATCCTCGTTTGCTGGCACTCAGTCCGCCATACATTTGATAAGACTCTTCATCGAAGAGGGATTACCTTCCAGCGCTTCAAACGAGGCCTGAATGGTTTCCAGACTCCCCACATCGGTAATCATGGTATCAGCATCAATCCCACCGGAAGTCACCAGCTTAATCGCATGCTCATAATCTTCCGGCGCATACACCCGCGCACCCAGTAATTCCAGCTCACGCCAGAAAAACTTAAACATGTCGATTTCCGGCTTCTTCGGATGAATCGCCACCATGACAATACGCCCGCGACAGGCCGCAGCTTCGGTCATGGTATCGACACCCGCCTGCGTGCCCGAAACCTCAAACACCACATCAGCACCTTTACTGCCGGTCAGCTCAGTCACTTTCTCGGCGACATTAACCTCACGTGGATTCAGCGCGGTAAAACCCAGTTTCTCAGCAATCGCCAACCGCGCTGCGCTAACTTCAGAGATCACCACGTTCGCCCCGGCTTCTTTCGCGACCATGCCGACCAACATACCAATCGGGCCACCGCCAATCACCAAGACATCTTCGCCCGGCTTCACCGCACCTCGGCGCACATCGTGACAGGCGACAGACACCGGCTCCACCAACGCGGCATGCGCCAGTGACAGATCATCGGGCAATACATGCACCGTATGAGCCGGAACATTCCAGCGCTGCTGAAACGCGCCATCGGTATCCAGGCCAAGGAATTTCAGGTTATGGCAGACATGAATATGCCCGGCATCACAGGCGGGGCATTCACCGCAATGATCCAGCGGACGCACCACCACATGCTGACCTTCTTTCAGATCAGAAACATCGTCGCCCACGGCAGAAATAATACCGGACATTTCGTGCCCGATAATACGGTGGTGGCCGATACGGGCGTCCATGCTGCCGTGGAAAGCGTGCAGGTCGGTACCGCAAATACCAACGTAGGCGATTTCGATCTGGACTTCGTCTGCCTCGGGCGGCTTAGACATGATTTTTTCGATTTGGAATTGCTTATTGCCGGTGTAGTAGGCGGCGGTGATTTCAGTTGTGCTCATGAGTTTGTTCCGTTCTCGTATTGTTTAGTTTCTTAAAACACCCTTACCCCCCGACCCCCTCTCCCTCATAGGTAGAGGGGGGAGTGCCTGCTTTTAAGCCCCTCGCCCTGTGAGGGAGAGGGGTTGGGGTGAGGGTGTTTTTAGGTGTTTAAGCTTCAAATGCCTGCAGCTTATCCCAGTCAAACTCCACCCCAATTCCCGGCGTGGATGGCGCAACCGCCAGGTAATTCTCCACTACCAGAGGGCGCTTCGTGTATTCATCAATCGGGAAACTATGCACTTCAATCCAGCCTGCATTTTCCCGCCCGGATACCAGGCTGACATGTAATTCCTGCATACCGTGGCTGCAGACCGGAATATCATGCTGCAGCGACAACTCAGCAGCCTGTAACCAGCCGGTAATACCGCCACAGTTGGAGGCATCAGGCTGAATAAATGACAGGCCAGCATCAGCAAACGCATAGCCGAATTCATGGATGGTATGCAGGTTTTCACCCATCGCCAGCGGCATGCCAGTCGCCTCAGCAATGCGTTTAAAGCCGTGGTAATCATCGGGCAGCGTTGGCTCTTCAAACCATAGCAGATTATAGGGCTTAAACGCATTAGCCGCTGCAATCGCCTGATCGACACTCATGGAGTAATTAGCATCGACCATAAAGGCGATATCATCACCAATCAGCTCACGTACTGCTTTAACCCGTGCTACATCTTCTTCCAGCGTGGGCTGACCAATTTTGATTTTAACGCCGTTGAAACCACGATCCAGATAGGACTGGATGCTATCCAGTAACTTAGGCAACGGGAAGTTAAGGTCGATACCACCGCAGTAGGCTTTGCAGCGGTCGGATGCGCCACCTGCCATTTGCCATAATGACTGTCCGCTGCGTTTACCGCGAATATCCCAGAGCGCGATGTCTAATGCTGAGATGGCGAAAGAGGCAATACCACCGCGTGCTACGTAATGTACGTGCCACTGCATTGCATCGTAGAGGGCTTCAATGTTGGTGGCGTCTTTGCCTAGCAGGAAGGGTGTCAGGTCGTGTTCGAGCATGGCTTTGATCGCGTGCCCGCCGCGTCCGCCGGTGTAGGTGTAGCCAGTGCCTGCTGAACCATCTTCCAGCATTACGGTGGCGGTGATCAGTTCAAAGTGAGTGTGGTCGCCGTGTTTGGCGTCGGTGAGTACTTCCGCTAACGGCACATTGAATAATTGCGTGTTGATGGCGGCTATCTTCATTCACTCTCCTCACTCAGTCGATCTTCGCTAGCTAAATGCCAGCCGCTGATATTACCTGTTGGACGGGGATTAATAAATTATTTCAACGCGGCGTTGTTGGGCGGTGCCTAATTTTGGGGGGTGATGGTTTGTTGGAGTTCGAGGAGTTCTGCGTCGCGGCGGTGGTAGCCGGTTTGGGTGATTAGGTCGGCTGCTTGTTGGATGTGGTGGTTTGCTTCTTTGGCTTTTGATTCCGCTAATAGTAGGCGTGTCATTTCTAAGTGGTAATCGGTTAGGTGTAGGCGCATTCCGCTGGGTTCGGCTATGTCGAATACTTCTTGTAGGTCTTGGTGGGCGTTGGGGTAGTTTTGGGTTTGGCGGTGTAGGGCGGCGCGGGCGAGTAGGCTGCGAGGTAAATCATCCTGTTGTCCTGCTGCGCGTAAACCGGCTACGGCCTGATTTAGCCAGTGGGCGGCTTGTGGGAAATCTTCTTGTTGTAAATGTGCTCGTCCGAGGGTGAGTTGATCCAGTGCAATGGACAGCAATCCAAATTGTTCTGTTGCAATTTCTAGTGCATATTCCGCCCGCTCCAGTACTTCCACCGTACTCCCTTGAGCCAGCAGCAGTTCGCAGTATCGAAAGCCCTGCAATGCATACAGCTGCGGATCCTCTGGCTGGCGTTCCTGCTGGAGTTGTTCTGCCTTCTGGAACAGCGTAAGCGCAGCGGCTGTTTCGCCTGCCTGATGTAATACTTCTGCTTGTCCTGTGCGTAGACCCATGCGTTGGAACATATCCTCAGATTGATCGGCATATTCCACACTGCGTTGGCCGCTGGCTTTAGCTTGCGCCACCTCGCCGAGGGTGAGTTGTAGTTCGCTGAGGTTGCTGGCTCCTTTAGCTGCTTCGATCCAGTTGTTCTGTTTCACAGACATTTCAACATTTGCCTGCATCGGCTCCAGTGCCTCACTTAGCCGCCCTAGAGCGCGTAAGCGGAAGCCTGCCCAGTTGAGCACAACAGCTTGCTCATTTTCTTTCAAGTTTGCTATGGGAATACGCCATGGTGTTGTGAAAAAATTCGCAATGGTAGCGAGATCATCACTAAAAGCGCCAAGTTTGCTAGTCGAAAACCTCTCTTCGCCGCGCATAATACGAGGCCAATAAATCTTGTACAATGACTGCTGATGCAACCCCGCCGCACAGCCATGCGCCACCGCACTAAACAAAGGCTGCATTTCCTCCAACGTGTCAGGCAGTTTCTTCTCCGGCAGCGCTTTATAATATTCGTACAGCACCTCATGCGCCTGCTGCCAGGCTTCAGGCTGTGTATCACGCAGTTGCTGCCCAAAGTATTCACGAATCAGCGGATGGCAGTCGAGGTCGTTGCTGCCCTCATGCTGCGCCAGCAAATGATGCTCCTCACGCAGGGCATCCACCGCTTCCAGCCATTCGTCTTCATCAATACCGGTGGTCAGCTGCGGAACCTGTGCTTCCCACAACACCTGTAACACCTCCAACTCAATCGGATGGTCAAACAAACCCAGTAACTTTAACAGCGCTAATTCTGGGCTATGCTCCGACTCAGCCGTGAACCATTCCTCATAAGCCTGCATCACTTTAAAGGCATGGCGGCTGGTCTGATTGCCTTTGGCTTTAACCGGTAATTCCTTCAGCGTGTCGCGTTTCAGCACATCACCCTGATAGCGCAGGCGTAATACATTGCCTAATAAACTCAGTGCTAGTGCGTGGCAGCCGTATTCCTGTACGGCTTTTGCTAACTCTGTCGGACTGCCTTGCACACCCAGCGACTTCAGCAATCTAACTCCATCGTCCTCCGCAAGATTTTGCAGACCACGGGAAATCACAGCCGGTGCTGAATGACCACTCAGTTCATACACCTTAATCCGCGTAGTGATGATGCACAAACTGCTGTGGTGTGAAGCTAATGATTTCAGCAGTGTCCGTAATGCACGATCCTTGAGTTCGCCACGCATCGCACTGCTGGCATGCTGCATAGGCTCTAGTCCATCCAGCACCAACAAGCAGTTCTGTGCTCGTAATAAATCCGCCAGATGTGTGCCCAACTTTTCAGGTTCATGGGCAAAGTCAGCTACCGTCTTCGAGGGATCTAATAAAGCCAATGCCCGATTGAAAAACAATGTGGCGGAGGTCTGCTTGTCTTCACTCGCGCCCTGAGAATAAAACGACCAGATAAAGAATGATTCAGAACGTACTTTATCCAACCAGTGCCGCAGTAGTTTGGTTTTGCCAGTGCCACCGGGAGCAATGAACTGGATGATATTGGTATCGTTGCCTTTCCAGGCTTTATTCAGCATGCGCAATTCGAGACCACGCCCAAAAAACTCACCTTTAACCGTTGGCAGGTGATCAAATCGGGGCGGGCCATTGGGAGCAGTAACGGCGGCTGGCTCTGATGTTGCTTGGACAGGAAGTTCGACTTTTATATCAGGTTTAACTTCAATAATGGGGCTAACTGTATTTGTGAGAGGGGGTGAATTTACTGGCTCTATTTTTTTGCGATTGAATAGCCAAACTACGAACCCGGCCAGCGCAGTTAGTACCATACCTAAAACGGTGGCCTCACCATTACTGAGACCATCCAGCCACACTTCAATGAAATCAAGAAAAGCGGGTAAGGTATCTGTAGCGATTGGTGAAGTATCGGCCATTGTTCAATCTCATCGGGTATGACTGAATAGTACCGTCTATCGGTAATTTTGTCTGCGAACAAATTAACGCTTAACTACACCCCTTGCCAGACAAACAGCCATTTTAGGATCTCTGGTGCGTATGATATAGTGTGTATCTTGCATACACATAAAAAGCACGTCATGAATAATACTCAGCAACATGAAACCAGCGGCTCACTCAGAAAAAACTTCACCATGAAGGAAGAGACTGCGCGCGAGTTAGCTTTTCTTGCAGGCATCCTCAACAAGAAACAAAGCCAAATTATTCAAGAGCTTATCCATAAAGAGTCTGAAGCGCTACGCAATCAGCAACGCCTACAAGACTTACAGGACATTAAGGGGGTTTTTAGCGGCATGATTGGTGACGAACAGTCAATCCAAAGCATGAAGAGTGAGCGCCAGCTATGACGCAACGTTTGTTTGTTGATGCCAACATCATCAATGATATTTACGATGACAGCCGTCGTTTCCATCAGGAAAGCCATCAATGCGTCGAATATTGCCTGCAAAATAACATACGACTGGTAACCAGCTGCGACTTAGTCACTACGGTTTATTACATTACCGCTAAAGCCAAAGGTAAAAGCGATGCGTTAACCGCTTTGGAAAAAGTGAGCAATATTTTTGAAATTGTTCCCTTTGGCAACGCGCTGCTTGAACAAGCCATTCATCTAATGAATAAGAACGCGAGATATAGCGATCTTGAAGACACGATACAGTACGTCCTGGCGATGCATAGCCGATGCGAATGCATTCTCACGAACGATAAAAAATTCTACTCAGAAGCACTGCCGAAACTCAGCAGCTCTGAGTTTATTCAACAAAGACAGCACTAATCATGTGCGTGTAGCGCTTACACCATCAAATGCATATAGGTCGCTGGCTGCAGCAACAAACTGGAAACTGGAAGTGACTGCCTCATGCTAAACGCCACACAAGTTAATCAATTTCACCAACAAGGCTACCTGGTCGTTGAAAACGTGATCGAAGCGGCGCGTTTAGCTGCCCTACGCACGGAATATGCTGAACTGCTGGACACACAATATCGGCAATGGCGCACGCAGGGCTTGCTGGACAATGTGCCGGTTAGCACAACGTTTTGGCAACAGCTAGCCCAATGCAGCGCCGCCGGACTCGACTGGTTTCAACCGCTGGATATTAGCCTGCCGTTCGATAATATCCGTACCGATACGCCCATGCATTTTGGCCCGGCGATTTTTGATATTGTGACCAGCCCGCGTGTGCTGGACATTGTGGAGAGCCTGATCGGGCCGGAGATTACCTCTAACCCGATTCAGCATGTTCGCATCAAACCACCACCACAGCAAATGGCGGCAGGCGAAATCCGCCCACATATCAATGTCACCGACTGGCATCAGGATCGCGGCGTGGGGCATGCGGAAGCGGACAATACCGACATGGTGACGGTTTGGGTGGCGATTACTGATGTCACCGTTGAGAATGGATGCCTGCAGGTGATTCCGGGGGCACATGACGAAATGCTGCCGCACTGCCCGAAACAACAGACCGCGATTGCGGATGACTATTTGGATGAATCTAAAGCAGTGCCGCTGCCAGTGAAAGCGGGGGGCGTGGTATTGTTTCATCCGTTAACGCCGCATTCTTCGTTGCCGAATGTTTCGGAAGATAGCTATCGCTGGTCATTCGATTTGCGCTATAACGTCACCGGCCAGCCGACGGGGCGCTCGCATTTTCCAGATTTTGTAGCGCGTTCAAAAATTGAGCCGGAGCGTGAGCTGCGGGACTGGCGGACGTGGAGAAAACGCTGGGAGGACACCCGACTTAAGGTGGCTAAGAAGCCTCATGTTCCACAGCACCGCTGGACGGCTGATAGTCCGTTTTGTGCTTGATTAAAGATTAAATCCCCCTCGTTTCCCCAAAGCAACATTTACAAAGCAAAACGTTTGAAACAAAGGGGGAGACCCTTCGATAAACACCCTTGTTTTTGCTGGAGGGCACTCCCCTTTGCAAAAGGGGAGACGAGGGGGATTTTTCTTTATTCACCCCAACAGCGTAACATCCCTAACCGCCCCCTTAGACGCCGAAGTCGTCAACAAAGCATAAGCCTTCAACGCCGTCGTCACCACCCGCTCGCGTCCAATCGGCTTCCAGGCATCAGCGCCCTTAGCATCCATCGCCTCACGCCGCGCCGCCAAATCCTCAGCCGACAAACGCACATCAATCGTCCGGTTCGGAATATCAATATCAATAGTATCGCCTTCTTCGATCAGGCCAATCGCACCGCCCTCAGCCGCTTCCGGCGAAGCATGCCCAATCGACAGGCCAGAAGTACCCCCGGAGAAACGCCCGTCAGTCACCAGCGCACAGGCTTTACCCAATCCTTTGGATTTCAGGTAGGAGGTCGGGTACAGCATTTCCTGCATGCCCGGCCCACCGCGTGGGCCTTCGTAGCGGATAACAACCACATCGCCTTCTTTTACGGTATCACCGAGAATACCTTCTACCGCCGCATCCTGTGATTCAAAGATACGCGCCGGGCCGGAGAATTTGAGAATACTCTCATCCACACCAGCGGTTTTCACCACGCAGCCTTCCAGTGCAATATTGCCAAAAAGTACGGCTAAACCACCATCCTGTGAGTAGGCATTTTCCTTCGAGCGCAAACAGCCATTAGCGCGGTCGGTATCCAGCTCCCAACGTTTCGCCTGGGAGAAGGCTTGCTGCGTTGGCACATTGCCCGGTGCGGCACTGTAGAATTCGCGCACCGCCTCATCAGGATCACGCATAATGTCCCATTGATCCAGCGCTGCGCCCATGTTTTCGCTGTGTACGGTGCCACATTCACGGTCAATCAGTCCGGCACGATCCAGCTCACCCAGAATACCCATGACCCCACCGGCACGATGCACGTCTTCCATGTGATACAGCTGGGTTGCGGGGGCAACTTTGCTCAGATTGGGCACGCGACGGCTCAGGGCATCAATATCAGAGACATCAAAATCGACTTCACCTTCCTGCGCGGCAGCCAACAGGTGTAATACCGTATTGGTCGAACCACCCATGGCGACATCAAGGCACATCGCATTGCTGAAGGCCTGTTTGTTGGCAATCGAGCGTGGTAACACGGATTCATCGTCTTCTTCGTAATAACGCTTCGCCAGTTCAACCGCCGTACGGCCAGCCTGCAAAAATAATTCCTTACGATCCGCGTGCGTTGCTAACAGCGAGCCATTACCCGGTAAGCTCAGGCCCAGCGCTTCCGTCAGGCAGTTCATTGAGTTCGCGGTAAACATACCGGAACAGGAGCCGCAGGTCGGACAGGCGGAGCGCTCGATTTGATTCACATCTTCATCTGACTCATTCGGATTTGCCGCCGACACCATCGCGTCAACCAGATCAAGCTTAATCACCTTGCCCTTAATCACTGCCTTACCTGATTCCATCGGGCCACCGGAAACAAAAACCGTGGGGATATTGAGGCGCATCGCTGCGTTCAGCATGCCGGGGGTGATTTTGTCGCAGTTGGAGATACACACCAGCGCGTCGGCGCAGTGGGCGTTCACCATATACTCGACCGCATCGGCGATGATTTCGCGTGAGGGCAGTGAGTACAGCATACCGCCGTGGCCCATTGCGATACCGTCGTCTACCGCAATCGTATTAAATTCCTTGGCCACACCGCCGTGCGCTTCAATTTCCCGCGCTACCATCTGACCGAGGTCTTTCAGGTGAACATGACCCGGCACGAACTGGGTGAAGGAATTGGAAATCGCGATGATCGGTTTGCTGAAATCATCGTCTTTCATCCCGGTCGCACGCCACAGGGCGCGTGCACCGGCCATATTGCGGCCAGCGGTTGAGGTTTTTGAGCGGTATTCGGGCATGACAATCTCCTGATGTCTCTTGTTAGCTGTAGTTGTTGCTGATTAAGCGATAGATTGAGCGATAGTTAGGAGCATTCTAACCCCGGAAACGGGTGGCGTCACCGGTTGCTTGGGTTTGAGTGGGAAACAAGCTACATTCTAATTCAACCTCACTCTACCGCACTGTAGCTTTGCACCGTTTGCTCAAATAAAAGACTGTTAGGGATAGAGAGTTGTCCACCGTTCTCAAGCGCTAAAATTGTATTTTGCGCACGTACTTCTATCAAGATACCGCTATATTCGCCGAATGTGATGTGCTGGCCCGGCTTGAACGATTCACGCGCATAAGAACTGGCGACCAAATTTTGTGCCAGATCGCGCCCCCCCAGGCCCACAGCCAGTGCGATAGCTGCACAGATGGACGCAATGAAGGTGATTAATACGGTGTGCAATAAACGAGTATCCAGCTCCAGCTGGTTCAATGCTACCACGACGGTAATGGCAGCGGTTAAGCCATAGACCAAATTACCTACCGCCTTAGTTGATTTCAGGCCAAGGCGGTTTTTACTGTTTTGTAGGCTTTTGCGTAGGGAATTAGCAATGACTAGGCCTAGCACCATAATCAGGATGGCAATAATCAACTTAGGCAGAAAGAGCACAAAGGTCTGCGTAATCTCTGTCAGTTCTTTAATGCCTAATAGCTTAATAGACGGTATAAAAGCGGTAAACGCTACCAGCCAGAATACCACTTTACCGATCAATTTGGATGGCCTGCTGCTTAAGCCTCGCTCTGTCATCATGTCACTAACACCGGCATTACGTCCCAGACGATCAATACCTAAGCGACGCAGCAATGAAGCGGCCGCTTTACTCAGCAAATAACCAATAATTAGCCCCACCAGCAGCGTAAAACCGGCAGTGATGAGCTTAGGTAAAAAGCCAATAAAGCTGGCCCACATTTGCACAAGTGGGTCAATCGCGGTGTTCTGAATATTTTCTAGCTTGAGCGCTTCTTTTGCTGTTTCGATGTTTTTGCTGAGTTCTTCTTTGGCCTGAGTCATTTCTTGGCATCCTGAGCTTGGCTTGGGTGTTCACTGGTGAAGGGTAAATGCACGATTGTGGCGGCTAACACAGCACAAGCCTCCCCTAAATAAATAAAAAAATTGAATGAATCACGCAGCGACAGTTCGGCCTGCGATTGTTCCAGAATCGCTGTGACTCGTCGGGGGGCGGTGGCTTTGCGGGTATTGGCGGCGCTCTGCCAGATACGGCGCAATTCGTTCTCCAATTGCGCCGTATCCTGTGATTCCCAGGAGTCTGATGGTTTGTTCATAGCTTTCTCACATACATAATTTTTCGTAAATGCCCCGGAAGCTTTCCATTGCCCGGTAAAAACGCATTTTAGTGGCGCTGAGTTTGCTGCCCAGCGTACTAGCGATGTCTTCTAACGACAGTTCGCCCATAAAACGCAGGTTTAGTATTTCCATATCCTGGGTGCGCATTTGCGTCAGGCTGCGTTGTACACAGTCGCGTTCGTCCGCCGCATCCAGCATCGCATCCGGCAAGTCCTCCTCTGCGAGGTGCATTGCCGGATCGTCCAGCGCTTCTTCATAGTCATATGACATGTAGCGCTTGTTTTTTTGAGACACTTCATGGCAGTGATTCATCGCGATGCGGTACAGCCAGGTACGAAACTGCGCGCGTCCTTCAAACTGCGGCAGAGCATGAAACACACGCATGAATACTTCCTGCGTACCGTCTTCAGCATCATCTTCTGAGCCGAGATAGCGGCGACAGACATTAAAGACATAACGCTCGTGGCGCTTTACCAGCTCACCGAAGGCATGCATAACATAGGGCAACTCAGTACAGCAACGCGCAATCAGTGCGCTGTCATCCATATCCTGCAAAGCGATTTCTGTAGTGCTCATATTTTTTCTGAGGGGTTGAAGTGAGAGAAAGTCACATCATAACGCAAACTATTTTTTATCCAGGTCATTGCACACCCATTTGATGGGCATTCCAGCAAAAGTTAAAAAAAACTCAAAATTTGTGACTTTCCTGGAAGCAACGCCCTCTCACTTCTACGACAGCGCATAAAAGCGTTGGGTAACAACCGAATTTTGAGCAATTAAAGATTAATTCTATTGGAGTCAACCCATGAAAAAGCAAATTTTAGCAGTCATTATTACCGGTATAGCCAGTAGCGCACAGGCCAGCGACTTAGGCATGAGCATCTCGCCGGTCACCCTGTTTGACTATCAGGAAGCCAGCAGCGCTTATGAAGAAGCCTACATCAACGGTAGCGCCTTTTTTGGTAAGAACCGTGGTGATGATCAAGCGCAGTACACCTTCAACGTTAATGCGAACTTTGACCGTACACTCAGCACACCAGACAGAGACCTCAACATCAAAGCCGATGCAGATGGTCAAGTAAACCGTGCGGGTACTGCCGATGCGAACAGCGAAAGCAGCTACACTGCTGGCGCTAGTGTGACGGCTGACAATTACTTCCAGCCAGGTAGCAATGGTGCATTCTGGTATGGCAGTGCCTCAGTACGTGCAAATGATGCATTTGACGACCTAGAAACGACTGCGGGTGTCGGTGTAGGTTATGGTCGTGTGGTTAATGTCACGCCGATGGCAAAAGCGATCCGTATTATGGACGAACTGCATCAGCGCAGTGCAATTACGGCGAAACCCGATAAAGTGACTTATCAAAAAATTGCCCGCATTATTTCACGCGAAGCTCAGTATTTAAGCAAACACGGTGCTAAAGATTATGCGCTGGTGTGGATTGCGGACATTGAAGCCGCATTAAGGAACAGCGGTGTGGCGGCTAATGGCTTGAACGTTGCCGGTGTTCTGAAGGCGCGTGATGTACTGTTGAACGAAAATATTTCGGTGCGTCGTTATGGCTGGAAGGTACGTGCGGGCTTAGGCTACGTTGGGACTAACTTCGATGGACTGAAGAATAAGCCTGCTTTAGAAGCGGGTGCGGAATACCACATGCCGCTAAGTAATCAGACCCAGTTGTCGAATGAAGCGACGCTGCGTACCATTATTAATGACGGTGATAATGCTTATAATTTGAGTAACAATCTATCGTTGACGCATGAAATTGATGACCGGATTGACTGGGAAAACACCTGGGCACTGGACTATGCGAAAAACTCGCAGAACGATGATGATGTGACGACGAATACCCTGAGTTCGAGCTTTATCTATGAACTCAGTAATTCGCTGGATTTCACCACTACAGCGCGTATTGCTAATGTAAGTGGCAGCAGTGATGTGAATAACCCAGATGGTACTGACCGAGCCGTGTTGATGGGTGTACGTTACCGTTTGCGTTAATATGGACTTTATGGATGTTTAAAAAACACTAAGGGGTGGTTCCTCCGCCTTACTGCCCTTTAATCATGTTTCCGTGTGGCAATAGCCTATGAAAATAGGCAAGATAAAGCAGTCATCTCGCATATTGCCACACGGTTTTGAAAGAATTTCAGATACCTCGCACTTTAATGAAGCCTTGTTTGCATGAACTAATGCACTAAATCAGATACCGATCATGACCAAAAGACCTGACCCACCGGCAACATTAGGATGGCGTGAGTGGGTTTCACTGCCTGAGCTGGGCTTGCCTGTCATCAAGGCAAAAATCGACACGGGTGCGCGTACCTCTGCTTTACATGCTTTTGGGGTAGAACGTTACCGCCAATCTGGTCGGGACAGAGTGCGCTTTCAGATACACCCGATACAGCGAGACTTCGAAACAGTCGTTGTCGGCAGCGCATTGCTAAAAGATGAGCGTTTGGTGAAAGATTCTGGGGGACATATCGAAATGCGCTATGTC
Source organism: uncultured Thiotrichaceae bacterium (assembly GCA_937925855.1). GTDB lineage: Bacteria > Pseudomonadota > Gammaproteobacteria > Thiotrichales > Thiotrichaceae > Thiolinea. The sequence continues at coordinate 72,283 of CALAMO010000002.1, read as the reverse complement.
ATCGAGACTACGTTACAGATTGGTCAAGCTTCCTGGCCAATTGAGTTGACCCTGACCAATCGTGACAGCATGCGTTTCAGGATGCTGGTGGGCCGCCAGGCGATAAAAAACACCTTTTTGGTAAACCCCGCACGCTCATATCTGCAAGGTAAACGTAAAGGAAAGTCGATAACACGCTATTATTACGATAAGACACTACCTGTGACCAAGGAAGCAAACTTATGAAAATCGCTATTCTTTCCAGAAACGCGAAACTCTACTCAACGCGCCGATTGATCGAGGCCGCAGAAAAACGCGGCCATACCGTCCAAGTGATCGATGTGTTGCGCTGCTATATGAATATTGCTTCACATAAACCCATGATTTACTTCCGGGGGCAGGCACTGGATGACTTCGATGCGGTTATTCCGCGTATTGGTGCCTCGGTTACGTTTTATGGTGCGGCGGTGTTGCGTCAGTTTGAGATGATGGGCGTTTATCCCGTTAATGAATCAGTGGCGCTGACACGCTCCAGAGACAAACTACGCTCTCTGCAATTGTTATCGCGTAAAGGTATTGGTTTGCCGGTGACGGGCTTTGCTAATAAACCTGATGATGTGCAAGAAGTTATTAAGCTGGTGGGCGGTGCACCATTAGTGGTCAAGCTGCTGGAGGGTACCCAAGGTATTGGTGTGGTGCTGGCGGAAACGCAGAAGGCGGCTGAAAGTGTAATCGAAGGCTTTATGGGCTTGAAAGCTAACATTTTGGTACAGGAATTTATCAAAGAAGCCGGTGGCGCGGACATCCGTTGTTTTGTGGTGGGCGGTAAGGTGGTTGCGGCGATGAAGCGCCAGGGTGCGCCCGGTGAGTTTCGTTCTAATTTGCATCGTGGTGGCGCCGCTTCGCTGATCCGGTTAACGCCGGAAGAGCGCTCAACAGCGGTGCGTTCGGCCCAAGCCATGGGATTAAACGTGGCCGGGGTTGATTTGCTGCGCGCGAACCATGGCCCCGTAGTGATGGAAGTTAACTCATCGCCGGGGCTGGAAGGTATTGAGGCCGCTAGTGGTAAAAATGTTGCTGAGCTAATCATCAAATTCATTGAGAGCAAGGCAAAACCCGGTAAAACCGCCACTAAAGGTAAAGGCTAGCTTACACATGGCAATACAGCGCAAAGCAATAACAGTAGGTGGTTTCTCCGTGCGGGCTGGAGAGCGTAGAGGCATAAATCTTCGCCTCCCACATTTGTATTCGCACTCAGAAGTGAATATGCCTGTTCATATTATCCATGGACGTCGGGACGGGCCCTGTCTGTTTGTTTGTGCGGCCATTCATGGCGATGAAATTAATGGCGTAGAAATCATTCGGCGACTGTTGCGTACTAAAGCGCTGGAGCGTTTGAGGGGCACATTAATCGCAGTGCCGGTGGTCAATGTGTTTGGGTTTAATAATAAGTCGCGCTATTTGCCTGATCGGCGTGATTTAAATCGCTGCTTCCCCGGCAGTGAGCGTGGCTCCCTAGCCGGACAAATAGCAAAACTTTTTATCGACAACATTGTGACCTGTTGTACCCACGGTATTGACTTACATACGGCTGCTATTGGGCGCAGTAACCTACCGCAAATCCGCACGGATCTTGCCGACAGTCCCGATATGCTCGCTATGGCGCAGGCCTTTCATAGCCCAGTAATATTAGATGCGCCAACCCGTGATGGCTCATTGCGCAGTGTAGCATCCGAATATGATACGCAGGTGATGCTATACGAAGCCGGAGAAGCCTTACGTTTTGATGAAATATCTATCCGGGCAGGTGTGCGCGGCATTCTCTCTACAATGCGTCATCTCGGCATGTTACCGCCGCGTAAGGCAGGTAAACCACCGGCTGCTTCGCTATTCAGTCAGGGCAGTCGTTGGGTACGCGCGCCACAAAGCGGTATTTTGCGACTGGCCAAGTCCATGGGTGAACAGATAAACAGCGGCGACATTATGGGCTACGTCGCTGATCCCACCGGTTTGACAGAAGAAATTGTTTACTCACCATTGAGTGGGATCCTGATTGGTCATTCTACCCTGCCTTTGGTGCATGAGGGAGAAGCACTGTTTCATATCGCAAGAATTGGCGCTAAGGATGATATCGACGGCACGCTCAAACAATTTCACCATGAAATTGATCCCGATGGTGAAACTCATCTGTTCTGAGTAAAAAATTATGTCGCGCCCCGTGGAATCATTTTGGCGTTAATCGCTGTTATGTTATGGCTGTTTAAGCGCAATCATTGGTTGTGATTAGGAATTGTATCCTGAGCGTTATCACTACTTTCCAATTCCACCACTTGCCGTGGGTAAGGCATGTTAATGCCCGCTTTACGAAAAGCGCCATCTATCGCCAAATTCAGCTCACTGGTGATATTAAGAATTTCTTCCACATCCCGAATATAACACCGCAGCTCAAAGTGCATAGCATCTTCTCCAAAGCGGCGGAACAATACCCAAATCTGTAATTTCCCCTGTTCACGTAATACCGCCGGATGAATTTCAGCTACGCTGCGCAGGGTATCCATCACCTGTTGCGTATCAGCGCCATACGCCACTCTGACCGGAATAATGACGCGCCCCACCGGATCGTTCAGCATCATATTAGTGACCTGATTCGAGATTAGTTCGGAATTCGGCACAATAATGTCAGCGCGGTCAAAGGTATTGATAATAGTGGAACGAATGCTGATGTCTTTGACATAACCCTCAGATGCGCCGACCCGAATCCAGTCACCGCGCCGGATCGGACGCTCAAACAATAAAATCAGGCCGGAGATAAAGTTGTTAACGATATTCTGTAGGCCAAAGCCAATACCCACCGACAGCGCACCGGCGATCAGCGCCAGACTGCCAAAATTAATCCCCGCCATCGACAGCCCCATAAACACCGCTGTCGCTACCCCAACATAGCCGGTAATGGTGACGGTAGCCTCTCTTGCGCCCCGGCTCAGATTGGTTTTAGTCAACCAGTGTTGCGCCAGACTGCGCTTAACGAACTGGGTCAGCAAGATCAAAAAGGCCAGGAGTGATAAACCGCTGAGAATGCTGAGTGGTTCCAGCGTAAAACCGCCGATCTCATAGCCGCTGGCGATACGGGAGGCCATGAGGTTGAGCTGCTGTTCTGACATGCCCCATAACATCAGCAAAGCGATAATGACTACACTGCCAATAATCAGAATATGCACGAGTCGCAGCCAGATCAGGCCGGGAACGATTTGCGCGTCCTGTAAGGCCATTTTTTGGCGTATTCTTTGCTGCCAGACCGTATTGCCGGCATCCATGCCATCAAACATTTCAGCGGGGATGCGTACCAGTAACCAGCCCAGTAAGAGAATAAACAGCGTACCCGCGACCCCCTGAAACAGAAAAATAGCAAAATTGGTATAGCCCAGCCAGAGCGCAATAATCGCGACTGAAATCACAATAATGGACAGGAAATGCAGATAAGCTTGTTTGACCGTGGGGATGGGCTTACGCAGGAACCATAAGACACACATTAAGGCGAGCCCCGCCAGCGTGCCGAGACCAAGACGAATTAACCCAACCAAATTACTCAGCGGATCAGTATCAAACAGGACGGACTGAAAAAATGCACTGGCTAAGGTCGCGAGCAATAACAAACGTCCCCAGTAAAATAATTTGCGCGACGTGTTCGGGAGTAAGGGTTGGAAACCATGCAGACTGCTTTGTGGCCTTAATATAGCGCGCAGAATCGTGTAGCTGATGGTAAACATCAATAAGCTCAGCGCCAGATTATGCACGGCAGGCATACCAACCGGAGCAAACAGAAAGCTCAGATTGATCATGCCAAACATTAAAAGGCCGGGGGAAACCCGAATAATGCTATTCCAAACAGTAGCCAACGTTGGGCTGGTTAGGAACGTGCCGGATGTTTGGTTTTCGGGTGTGCGCCGTTTATATAAACTCCAGAAAAAACCAATTATCAGTCCCAGTCCACCGTATACCAAAGCCATATAAAAATTATCTTTATTAAGTGGCAGATTGCCCAGTGTCCGCAGAATTTGTTCCACTTCCTGTTGTAGCGAGCGTGGCTGGGCCAGCACTCCTGAAATGAAATCAGATACTGAGGGGTTACGTGCAAACATCCGCTCTTTCAGCAAGTCCTGCTCAGCGGTCTGGGTCTGCTCCAGTAAGTCTTTGGTACGAACATTAAGTAAACGGCACTGTGAGAGTACTTTTTCGACCTCTTGTTTCTGTTTGGCTAGCGCTTTGTGGGGAGCTGAGAGTGATTCATTGGGGTGAACTGTCCCCAGACTATCCAGCGATTCCGTGACTTTCGCTATTTTGCTTTCCTGTTCAGCAATACAGCCTTGTGCGTAATTGGCGGCGGCCAGGGTTTCACGGCTGATTGTTTTCAGGATGTCAGGATCAGCGCGATTGCTTTCAAAGCGTTTAATCGCCTGTTCGACCTGAAGGGCGTAATCGTCAAGGCCTGGGGCCGATTGTGAGGGACTAACGGTGCCGTTATCTGCTGTGCTGGTCGTTGGTAAAAGCAGGCAAAACAGTAGTATTCCAAAGCATGTATGCAGCAGTCGGATCATGAGTCAACGCAAATAAAGGGAGACGTTGAACTTAACACAAAAAAATTTTAAAAAATATGTGACTCAATCTGTTTCCGTTCTATCCGGTGTTTTCAGAGTATTAATTATGTTGGTGATGTGTCCCATGGCCCTGAACCGTTGCCATCAGGGCATGTTTGAGCCAATCATCAGTCAACCCAACGTAATGATTGCGCCATAAATCAGGCGAAATCCATTTGCCTGATAAATAAGAGCATTTTAATTATTGAGATTAAAATATAAGAAAATTTTATTCAAATGCGAAGAAACCATTTTGCTTATTTGCAAGTGACTCAAACTCTTTTCCCAATTTTTCAGCGATCAATAACAAATTATGACCAATTTTAGCTTACCCCTGATTAAATGAATCACCAGAAATAGAGGTTAAATTCTCTATGTTCGTGTCTATTTTTAATTCATTAGACACATACCTTTTTGCACAAAAATTATTGCGCTGCAGCCCCAGTCATACAGCCAAGTTCGCTATGGAAATAATCAGTGTCTTTACAAGCAATCACTGTTTCCTTTTGATTATCAAGACTGAACAGCTCCGAGGTGCCACGCTGCTTGTCCAGCGCCCAATAGTTACCCACACCATCTTGCACCAAGCACCACTGCGCATGGCTAGCTAAATCTTCACCCATCGCCCCCAGGCTGATCTGATCAACCCGCGCCGTCATTGAGATATGGGTCAGCGTAGTGCGGACGCCTCTGCTGTAATCGCTGTGTTGACAGTCTTCATCGACGCAGCCATGCTCAGAAACCTCACAGAAATTTTCAGACACGCAGGCATAACCAAAGGTGAAATTCAGCGGATTAGTATCCGCACTGTATTTAAATGATACACAGTCGTTATTCCCATAGTCCGGTACAGCCCGCGTTGTGTTAATTTCACTGGCTACTGTACTATTGAAGGGTATCATCAGCACAATCATGGCCGAAAGAAGACCAGAATTCAGCCTTAACCCATTCATTTTACTACTAAATTTTTTCATTACAAAACGCCCTTATTTTTTATATCAAATTCATTAATATGTAGGTTATGCAACCTCTGAGGTTAAATATTGACACTGAATGTGTCGCGGCAGGTCACAAAGGAGACCGTGCACTAGGCAGGAAAGCCGTCAAAAGTAACTTTATCGCTGACAGACTCATACCATTTGGCTTTCTCATGCCAAAAGATATGATCCATAGGTTCTGTTTCTGGCTCATCATCAAGCGAGCCCGCAGGCACAATTAGCATAGGGATGCGGCGCGACTCATAGGGCAAGCCTGAACCACATTCACGGCAGAATACTTTACGGAAATTATTATCGGGATGATCAAAGGTCTGCAATAGCGCTTTGCCAGCGCTCCACTCGATATTTTCGGGAGCGGTAAACAAGTTCGAAGCGTGGGCGGAACCGGTAATTTTCCGACATTGCTTGCAGTGGCAAAGGTGAAACGCCTTGAAATCTTTTACTAAGGTGAACTTTACCCTGCCGCATAAGCAGCTACCCTTAATTTTGCTATTCATAGTATTCCTTTCCTCTTTGGAATAGTTTGGGTTATTAGTGTTGGTTGAGAGAACATGCTAAATTTGTGCTGATGGACATCAGTTATTTTGTCATGCGGATCCGTTTCATCTGATTAAATGTCCTCGCGTTGTACAAAATCAGCGGTTAGTGGCTATTGTAAAAGATTCGAACAAGGTTTGTAAAAAAAGATGCTGTCCATTATTTCCATTATCGCGACCAAAACTATCTTTATTTTGTTAATATCGTGTTGAGACCCAAAACAATACCTATACCATAACGGAACTTTTTTGAGCATACTATTGCTCCTGCTCAGCACCACAAAACCTCAGTTTCAATAGTGAGTTTTTCCTTATCGATAGCCACACACATGAAAAAAATTCAATTCCAAGCATGAAAACACACACGATATTATTTTGCCTGTCTCTGCTATTCCAGTTAAGCAGTCCTGCGCAAGCACAGCTGCTGCACCATCAGACAACCCAGGACGCACTGAACTTTCTGCAAGCGTATCAGCCAAGCATTGTTGCATCAGGCAGAGGCACCAACGTGACAGAGACCCAACCCCATTCACTAGTAGAAATGGATTGGCCGGCACTCGCTGCTGCGCTGGCGGACAAGCAAGTGATCTTTGTGGCCGAACAGCATGACCGTTATGATCATCACCTCAATCAACTCGCACTGCTGCGCCTTATGCACCAGCAAGATTCAGCGCTGGCAATTGGCGTGGAATGGTTCCAGCAGCCGTTTCAGTCAGTGCTGGATGGCTATTTGGCGGGTCAGCTAAGTGAAACAGACCTATTAAAACGGAGCGAATATTACGCGCGCTGGCGCTATGACTTTCGCCTGCTGCGTCCAATACTAGCGTATGCGCGGGAACACAAACTACCAGTGATCGCCCTGAATGCCGCCAGCGAAATTACGCGCGAAGTTTCAGCGAGCGGCCTGGAGGCATTGACAGCCGCAGCGCGTCAACAGCTACCTGCCATTATCCACCCCCCCATGGGTAATTATCGCGACTACCTGGAAGGTGTTTTTAATGAACACATGGCCGGTCAGGGGGATCTAGAACGTTTCATACTAATCCAGCGCATTTGGGATGAAACCATGGCCGCACGGATCGTACAGCAACTCACATCCCAGCCCCAACGACGCATGCTTATCTTCGCGGGCTCCGGGCATTTGGGCCGACAGGCTATGCCTAATGATGTGGCACGCGCCCTACCCACCGTGAAAATGGCAACGGTGCAAAGCGTCACTCGCGAGCAAGCAGAAGCAGAAGCAGAAGCAGAAGCAGAAGCAGAAGCAGAAGCAACGACCTTCGATTATTTTATCCTCAGTGACAAGCTGAGTCTGCCGCCTGTCGGTAAGCTCGGGGTCTGGCTGGAAGATCACAGCGCCGGCACGGCTACAGCCTATGTAGCAATCCGCGAACTGGCTGAGACCAGCGCTGCCGCAGCGGCAGGCATGCAGGCCGGTGATCGCTTCATCCGCGTCAATGGGCGAGCCGTTCAATCGACCGCTGACCTACTGCTCGTGCTGGCCGCCACCCGACGCGGTCAGCGCGTGGATGTGGTATTTTCGCGTGCGGCGCAGCCAAACACAGACGTTAACGCGCAGCGGATCGTGCTGGAAAAGCGTATCACCCTCCAATAGGGCCGCGCGCACTCGCTTAATAATCATCATTTTAAAGCTTATGGTGCTGCCGCTACTTAAGTGCTTGGCTTTTCCACCCGGCCCGTTTTCGACAGTGCTATACTCTGGTGCTGCCTGCGCAGGGGACTTCTGCTGCACAGGCTATTTCAGCTTATATCAGATCAAACGGCAGACATTATCTAATGGCAAACAGCGCTGAACTACAGGAAATACAAAGAAGGCGAACTTTCGCGATTATCTCGCACCCCGATGCGGGTAAAACCACCATGACAGAAAAAGTCCTGCTGTTTGGTGGTGCGATACAGCTAGCGGGCACCGTTAAAGGTCGCAAAGCCGCACGACATGCCACTTCAGACTGGATGGCGATGGAGAAAGAGCGCGGTATTTCCGTCACTTCATCCGTAATGCAGTTTCCCTACAGTGACTGCATTGTCAACTTGCTGGATACGCCGGGGCACGAAGATTTCTCAGAAGACACCTATCGCGTGCTCACAGCGGTGGATTCTGCGCTCATGGTTATCGACGTGGCGAAAGGGGTGGAAGAACGCACAATTAAACTCATGGAAGTCTGCCGCCTGCGGGATACCCCCATTATGACTTTTATCAATAAGCTGGATCGTGAGGGCAAAGATCCGATTGAGCTATTGGATGAAGTGGAGGCCGTCTTAAAAATTCAATGCGCGCCAGTCACTTGGCCAATTGGCATGGGTAAGCGGCTGCAAGGGATTTATCACCTCTATCAGGATAAAGTCATTCTGTATAAAGCCAATACGGAACGGCGCGAAGCGTATGAGGAAATTCAGGGGCTGGGCAACCCCAAGCTGGATGAATTATTGGGTGCCGAGGCCGCCGCCCTGCGCGAAGAAATTGAGCTCGTGCAAGGCGCCAGCCATGCCTTCGACCACGAGGCCTATCTGCGCGGTGCAATGACGCCGGTTTATTTTGGTACTGCCCTGAATAGCTTCGGGATTCGAGAGCTGCTGGATGATTTTGTAGCGCATGCACCACCGCCACAGGCGCGCCCGGCCATCACGCGCGAAGTCGGAGCTGATGAAGAAAAATTCACCGGCTTTGTGTTTAAAATTCAGGCCAACATGGACCCACAGCACCGGGATCGCATGGCGTTTGTGCGCATCTGCTCCGGTAAATTCCAAAAAGGCATGAAAGCAAAACAAGTGCGCATCGGGAAGGATATCAAAATTCCCGATGCGCTCACGTTTATGGCCTCAGACCGTGAGCATGCGCTGGAAGCCTTCGCGGGCGATATTATTGGGATTCATAACCACGGCAGTATTCGGATTGGCGACACTTTTACTCAGGGCGAGAATCTGCAGTTCACCGGCATTCCCAATTTTGCCCCCGAACTGTTTCGCCGCGCGCAGTTAAAAGACCCGCTGAAGATGAAGCAGCTCCAGAAGGGGCTGGGCGAACTGTGTGAAGAAGGGGCGACCCAACTGTTTAAGCCACTGAATAATAACGACCTTATTCTAGGCGCGGTCGGCGTGCTACAGTTTGATGTTGTCGCACAACGCTTAAAAGATGAGTACAAGGTTGATGCGGTTTTTGAAGCCGTCAATGTACAAACTGCCCGCTGGGTCACGTCAGATGATGACAAGCGCTTCGAGCAATTTAAAACCAAAGCGGCACAGAATCTGGCTTATGACCATGCAGGTGAACTGGTTTATATCGCGCCAACGCGGGTAAATTTACAGATGGCACAGGAAAAGTGGCCGGAGGTGACCTTTCATTCCACCCGCGAACACGGCGTGGGCATTGGTTGATGGCTACACTTTGATTCTCTCATAGGAAAGGTCTATGCATATTGCAGTCCTCGATCTTTGCAAACCTGACGCTCGCCTAGCACATTATGGCAACTTGGGCAGTCTGATTACCCGCTGGCTCACTCCGCATCTACCGGAAGCCAAGCTGTCCGAGCTTAATATTGCTACCGGTGCAGCGCTGCCAAAAGTGAATGACTACGACGGTTATATTTTGTCCGGGTCAGAAAAAGGTGTCTATGATGAGGCAGACTGGATGCAGCCGCTGCGGACGCTGCTCTTACAGCTGAGAGCGGCTAATATTCCGGTGTTTGGTATTTGTTTTGGTCACCAGCTCATGGCCGATACCTATGGCGGTAAGGCAGAAAAATCTACGCACGGCTTTGTGGTCGGGCCGCGTGAATTTAATACAGACACAGGGCAGTATGCGGCCCGCGTCATGCACCAAGATCAAATCACGCAGGTACCCCCCTCAGCTAAAGTGACGGCCTCTGCGTCCTACTGCCCGGTGGCCGCTTTACAGTATGATTTTCCGGCACGCTCAGTCCAGTTTCACCCGGAGTATCCGCACCACTTTATCGCTGAGGCGACCGAACTATTTGATGGTAATCTCATGACGAAGCAGGAAGCGGCTGACTCGCGCCAATCGCTGGCCCAGTATACGGTAGCCGATGATTTATACGGTGCCGAAACCGCTGCATTTTTCCGTGCGCAGATTCGGACCTGATGGCTGCGCACTGGGTTGCGCGTCACCGTGTAGCGCTTGACGCCACCTACCGTGCAAAATTTACCGCAGCCAATGCCTTTGATATTGACCTGTCGGCCCCTTGCGCCATAATCCTACTAACCGCAGCACACACGGAATAACATCATGCTCGCTAAATTCGCCTCACTCAACCGCTCTGCCCTGTTTTGGGGCGGGCTGATCTTTGTCTGTATTGCGCTAGAACTGGGCGCACTCTACTACCAGTACCAGCTGGATTACCTGCCCTGTGTACTCTGTGTTCACATCCGCATCTGGGTATTTGCGATTATGCTGGCGGCGATTGTTGGCTTTTTCCTGCGCAATAGCCGCCCTGGCCTGATTATCGCTAATTTACTCACCTTAACCGCTGCGTTCGGTATGCTGGAACGCTCTTATATCGTATTGGGCACGGAACGTGGCTGGGTCGATGGTAGCTGCGGTGATTTAGTCACGGGTTTACCGGCGTGGTTTGCGCTGGACAAATGGCTGCCCGCCGTGTTTGAACCGCTGGAATCTTGTGGCCTCACGCCGTGGGTTATTCCACAGTTTATGTCAATGGCGGAGGTGCTGGTGCTACTGGCTGGACTATTAGTACTGCTAATGACACTGTTCACGCTCAGCAGCTTCTTCTACAACAGGCCCGACGCCCCCATCGCAGATCATCAGGCACGCGATTAAGCGGAATAGTATATCACCAGCACGCCTAACCATGCTGCGCTGTATAAACCGCTGGCAATCCGATAGCGGGTCGCCAGTCGATCCGGTGGAATATTGCTGATCATGAATAATCTGCCGCCGCTTGAGCGGTCAATAATGTGGGTGCCCGTTTTATAGCGATTTTCTGCCTGAGCCTCACGCGCCAGCTGTTGTGCAGACTTTACCGCGACGGCCCACTCCTCAGCACACAGCCGACCGTCACCATTCTTATCAAACGCACCGAGCAAATTAAAAGAATTGCTCTTCCACCGCGCCAGTAACTCACTGACCCGATAGTGATAGCCATGGCGCGTATTATCCCCAGTATAGGTACGCATATCACCGAGCACATACAGCGTCTGGCCCGGGTAAATCGCCTGTAGCCAGTGGTAATGGTGGTTTGAGGGTTGGATGACAATATCGGCTGCCTCCGGGTACAGCAAGCAACGCCCAGCGTCATCGAGCAAGTAAAATGGCTGGTCTTCAATATAACCCGGCAGCCAAAGTGTGACCGGCAGCTGCGGCAAACCGCGTGTATATTCCCCATCGGGCAGCCGCGCTGTCCCCTGTAGCGCAACATAGCCCTGTGCACTACTACTCACCGCCGACGTTGCGGTATCGACTAACAAGCGATAACGCTGATACAAAGCCAGCGCAAAAGACAGACTCAAGAGCGCAAATAGCCACAACCAGACCGTACCGGTACTGTAAATCAGTCCATAACCGCATAACGCCCAAGTCAATAGAAGGCTCGGACGCGCCATGGCATTCACCAAGCCACCCTTACGCCACAGCACACGGTATTGATGCCGTAAAAAATAGGACCAACCTAAGAACGGGGACTGCTGCTTTGAGAACATCGGGACTTAGCTGGAGTGACAGGTGGTGCGATAGCGCATGCGGCGACCTAGCCACTCAGTGCTTAAAATTAGCCGCAATATCCACATCATGCTTTTCTAGCGTGGTAAAACTCATTAAGCGGTAGCGCCGGAAGGAAAACATGCGGGCAATCAGTACATCAGGAAACTGTTCAATCCGGGTATTATTCAGATTCGCGGAGTCATTATAAAACTCGCGCCGATCCGCAATATTGTCTTCCAGGGTCGTAATACGCATCTGAAGTTGCAGGAAGGCATCGCTGGCCTTCAGTTCAGGATAATCCTCCGCCACGGCAAATAGCTGGCCCAGTCCTAGCCGGAGCTGATCTTCTGCCATCCCAATCGAACCCATATCACCCGCCTTCAGCGCGGTTTCCACCCGACTACGGGCTGCAATCACTCTTTGTAAGGTTTCCTGCTCATACTGCATGTGCTCTTTACACACCGCAATCAACTTGGGCAGCTCCTCATTACGCTGCTTCAACAGGACATCAATATTGCTCCACGCCTTGTCAGAGTTGTTTTTCAGCATAACCAAATGATTATACAGCACGATTATCCAGACGATCAGCCCACCCAACATCGCAAAAAAAGTAATCATTCCCGTGCTCATATTATTTTTCTAAGGCCTCTATTATTTTTTCTTTTTAGGCACCACCGGATTTTGCTTACGTCGATGGCGCAGATAAACCCAATACAGCATGGTCGCAATGCTCAGCACGAAGTAGGGCATTTGGTCACGGTGCTGATAAATCATGCGATACAGCTGGTCTATCAGCGTGCCATCCTCAGGATACCCCAAAGCATCTGGCCGTTCACTAGGCTGCGGAGTGCCCTCTGCTGTTTCTAGTGCCATCTTTTTGTAGTGTGTGACGAAGGGATTATGGTTGCCCTGTAATGTTGTGAGCAACTGATTGCGCTTAAGCTCCCACTCGTCCACCGGATCAAGATTATTCCAGCTGCGGAACAGCTTAAGCTGGCTGGCACTCAGCCGAAAACCGTAGCGCTCCTTCATATACAAATAAATTCGGCCAATATCGCCAAACACCTGCTCTGGCGGCTCGGCCCAGCGCTGCCCAAAATCAATTTCCATATTCACTGGCTGGCCATATAAGCGGTTTTCGCCAGTAATCATCTGGAAACGGTAATTGCTGCGATCACCGTTAATTTCACCAATGGCAGGCACCAGATTATGCATATCCGCTTCCATCTGACGAAAACGCTGGTGTGTGTTTCGGCAGTGTGAGCGGCCACCTTCCTGCCAACATTTAAGCTGATGGCCGAATACCCAAGCAGGTACCACATGCTCCCACTCAATGCGCTTGCTGCGACTCACATTTTTGCGCGGTTGGTAGCCACAAGAGCGGTGTACCGGCACCAATTTCTTTTCATACTGACGGAAACGACAGCCACTGTAAAACGCTATCCGATAATTTGAATGCGTGTATACCTGCGTGGCTAGAATGTATTTGGATTTACGAAAAGAATAGTCCGTACTGCGCGCCTGCTTAATGGGCGGGTCGAGCGTGGCGACATCTTCATTATAGATATCGCCGTCCTGCGTCATATAAAGCGACTCATTGCCTGAGAAAATTCGCTGTAGCGGCTGACGATCATCCACCGCAAAGTGCGCTGTATCACCGGACTCAAAGAATTTTTGTGGTTTGTATTCAAACGCTTCGGCTAGCAATAGGCCAGGGGTAACCATCCATAGCATTGCACAGAGGCCGCCGCGCCAGCACTCTGTAAAAACCCGCACATCCTTATGCAATTTATCCATCTGTTCCCAGCCCGTTAAACGCTATTATCCAAGAGTACACACAGCAAACGATCGTTAGTATAAGAAGTGGATCATACTCAGGCAACAAAACCCAGTGACAGTCGAGCCGGATCTTTTCCAAGCTGCCACCAGTCCTGTTTAATCGTGGCATACAAGTCGGGTAAACCTGTGGTGAAGTTAAGGATCACCCCACTGATTGAGATCAGTAAGGGACAGATGTGCACCATAAAGCCCACCCCCAACCCTACGCCTAGCACGAACGAATAACCAACACATCGCCACCCTGTTACGTCTATTGCCCTAGCGCGTGCGCTGTAGCCTCTATTTGCCATATACTCTGGCCTAGAAACATCATTTTCATGTGCATCCGTCACAACGTTTCACAAGTATAATTATTTAATTTCGCACGCCGATTAGCGCTGCTGTTATTTTCTATCAATCATCATCCGCTGATCGCCTGCACCACACATAACTATCCAAGGGGTGAAACATGAGTAACCGTCAAACAGATCTTTCGTCACAGACAGCAGCAGCTTCTGACGCGCAGCCTAATGATTTTGATCTGATTACGATTGGTGCCGGGAGCGGCGGTCTGTCTGTGGTGGAACGCGCCGCCAGCTATGGTGCGAAGTGTTTGATCATTGAGTCTGATGTGATGGGAGGCACCTGTGTCAACCGAGGCTGCGTACCCAAAAAGGTGATGTGGTACTCCGCTAATTTGGCACATGCAATGCACCATGCGGCCGACTATGGCTTCGATGTTAAGGCGGGCAAACTGGATTGGAAAAAACTGGTCGCCAAGCGTGAAAACATGATCGGTGGAATTAACGACTGGTATTACGAATTTCTAGCTGAGGCAGGCGTCGAACTCATCGAAGGTAAGGCGCGCTTCGTGAACGCGAAGACCATTGCCGTCGATGGCGCACAGTATACTGCTGACCGCATTGTGATTTCGACCGGTGGACGCCCAGCTGACCCACCTGCCGATCTACCTGGCGCTGACTTAGTGATCAGTTCAGATGGTTTCTTTGAGCTAGACGAAGCGCAGCCCGCGAAGGTTGCGGTGGTCGGCGGTGGCTATATCGCACTGGAACTGGCGGGTGTGCTGAATGCGCTGGGCACTGAAACTCATCTGTTGCATCAGGGACATTCAGTACTGCGTGGTTTTGATGCTGATATTCGAGCAGCGCTGCGTAAGCAGATGGATAAAGAAGGCATTCAGTCCAATACTCAAGACAAAATCACCGCTGTCGAGCAACAAGCGGATGGGCGCTTAAGTATACACCTCGCCGACGGTACGGTCATAACCGACCTGGATCAGGTGTTATGGGCTGTGGGGCGTGTGCCCAATACCGATGATATTGGCATAGAAAATACGGGTATCACGTTGGCACGGGGCGGATTGATTGACGTTGATGATTATCAGGAAACTCATGTTGCCGGACTCTATGCGCTTGGGGATATCATCAACAAACGAGGCGTTCAGCTAACGCCGGTCGCCATTGCGGCAGGACGACGGCTAGCAGATCGTTTATATGGCGGCATGGCAGGGCGTAAGCTGGATTATCAGCTGATTCCTACTGTAATGTTTACTCACCCGCCGATCGGCACGATTGGCCTGACCGAAGCAGAGGCGCGCGCGCAGTATGGCGAAACGGTCAAGGTGTACTCAACTGAATTTAACCCAATGTATTACGCCTTCACCCAGCACAAGGTGAAAACGCTGATGAAACTCATTGTGGTGGGAGAAGAAGAAAAAGTCGTCGGCTGTCACCTCTTGGGTAAGGACGTGGATGAGATGCTCCAGGGCTTTGCTGTAGCCATTAAAATGGGGGCTACTAAGCAGGACTTTGATGATACCGTGGCCATTCACCCGGTAAGTGCGGAAGAGCTGGTCACAATGAAAAAACCCATTGGGTAAGCGCACGAATAATTTAATATTTAACCCTGCCCACTGGGAATCTTTGATCCGAAAACGGTTCTGATGCGTATAGCTAAAAACTATCTATCTTAACGTTAACGCACAAAGAGGCTTTAATCATGAAAAAATTCTATGCTCTGTTAGCTGGTATCGCGCTCACTAGCCCTATCATGGCTAGTGAAAACGTTGTGGTCGGCGAGTTTTCTAAGGGCCAGTTGGCCGGTTGGGAAACCAAGGCGTTCAGCGGCACAACACAATACCAAATCAGCGCCGAGGGCAATACCAAAGTGTTGACAGCAACCAGCAACAGCGCTGCTTCGGGCCTAGGGAAAAAAGTTAATATTGACCTCACCAAAACCCCTGTGATGAACTGGAGTTGGCGTATCGATAATAAATTAGGCACCCTCGACGAACAAAGCAAGCAGGGTGATGATTACGCTGCGCGGATTTACGTTATTGTTGATGGCGGTATTATCCCTTGGAATACCAAAGCGATGAACTATGTCTGGTCAAGCAACCAGCCACGCGGTACAACCTGGGACAATGCTTATTTACCCAAAAATGCTAAGATGACCGCCGTCCGTGGTTCAGAGGATAAGGTCGGTGGCTGGGTGCGGGAAAAACGTAATGTACGCGCCGATTTTAAGCGCATCTTTGGTAAAGACATCACTGAGATCGATGGCGTTGCCATTATGACAGATACTGATAATGGTAAAGGTCAGGCGACTGCGGCTTATGGGGATATATTCTTTTCGGCGCAGTAGAGAAGACCACGCCCCTTCTATTGAGTTGATACAAACATCACAATTTCCCAAGCCATTGTCAGTGGCTTGGGAAGCAATTTTTATGCATAGTCACCATATTTATACCTCCCACCAATGAGTTCAAAAACCACTCATCTGCAAAAAAACTCCCCTTATCCTTAGTGAATTTTCTTTCCAACCCATAAATATTGTTAAGTGTTACTTATAAAGCTACTAAATAAAATTTCTAAGAGAGACTCTTCTTAACCCTAACAAGCATACACAGGTAATAGCTTGTTAATAATGCTGGAGTTAACTATGGGTCTCAGTTCAAACAAAAATTTATTGACTAGTAATGTTTTGTTTTTATCCAACTCTCATCAATATCAATCATTTAAGCACGATTATATCGAAGTTAAGTTGCCAACACATCAAGAAATAAAGCTATTCATATTCAATCCGTCTGATTATCCATATATGTGGCTGAAGTATGTAGAAGGCTTAACCAGAGAATACACTCGAATTGGAGCCAGCTCGGTACTTGATCTAAAGGCACTAGAGTCACCAGGTTGTGTACCCTTAGCTATGTTAGCGATTGCTGATGGCGATGTTGTTGCTGGTGTTAGACTCCATCAGCCCATAGCAAAACCAGATGATTCCTTCATCATTCATGAAATGGAAGCGGGAAACAGCACGCTTTTGAAAAAGTACATTAAGTCGTGGATACCCGAAAAAGTCATTGAACCTAAAGGAGTATGGGTTCAGTCCACGCACTCAACTCGGAAGGTAGCACTTGGACTTATGGCAAGAGCCGCAGTCTATGGAGCTTTAATTATGGAGGCTCGTTATTTAATTTATTCGTTTCCACAAAATATGAAAAAAACCTATGCTGAATTAGGTATGCATGAATTAGATAATATTGGTTGTGTGCCCTATCCCAATGATTCATTTAAGACAAGCTGTGGATTTTTTGACATGCAGACAATTACTGATCGCGCTCATGATAGGAATCTTACCTTACTTGGAAGAGAGTGGCCAATTATCCATCAAAATCGGATAATAGAAATTAATAACAATCAGAGTATATATTTACCAATAATATTAGACGAGAAGAATTCGTTTCATATGATTCCAATTGAATCCATGCAAATGGATAGCGATTACAAAAAAATCTCACATATAAAAGACATGTGTAAAGAACTGAAAAGTACGCATCAAAAAGATGAATCTTACGATCACAAAGACAATAGCCGCTGGATACTTTATCCATGGCGAAAAACAGCACTAAAAATTCTTGCGCCTTCTGAATTTAGAGAATTGCACACTAATCGAAATAAAAATAAAATTACGGCTGACGAACAAGAAAAGTTGTTAAATCTCAGAATAGGCATTGCTGGATTAAGTACAGGTCACGCTATTGCCCATACTCTCGCTATGGAAGGTTTGTGTGGGCATTTAAAGCTAGCTGACTTTGATGTTCTCGAAACCTCGAACCTAAACCGGGTTCCTGCATCATTATTAGATATTGGCCTAAACAAAGCTGTGATCACGGCACGTCGTGTAGCAGAGCTCAATCCATACATAACAATTGATGTTTTTGAAGAAGGCATTAAGAAAAATAACATTGAAAACTTTGTTAATGGCCTTGATATAATTATTGATGAATGTGATTCGCTGGATATTAAATTGCAGCTCAGAGAAGCAGCAGCTAAACATGGCATCCCCGTTCTCATGTCAACTAGTGATCTCGGAATGATTGATATTGAACGTTATGATCAAAATCATAAACAGCAACCATTTCATGGTTTAGTTGATGCAACTGCTGAGGAAATGAAAGATCTATCTAATCAGGACAAGGCTGGGTATGGCCTCGGGATTGTGGAAGGCGATAAAATTTCAACTCGTCTAGCTGCATCAATGACAGAGATCGGTAACACCCTAAAAACTTGGCCGCAACTTGCTTCTGATGTGACGCAGGGGGCAGCAATCATCGCAACGGCAGTAAGAAGAATTGGAATCGGCAAACCCACACCTTCATGTCGTGCCAGAATCGATATGGATAGTATTTTACAGGAAGCTACGGTTCCACATAAGACCAAACCAATTGATCCTCTACCAGAAAAGCCTGATTTTTGTAGTGAAGCAAAATCAGATATGCTTTTAGCAGCAAAGTTTGCTCCCTCAGGTGGTAACGTTCAGCCTTGGAATATTTACTGGGAAAATAATAAATTACACTTTGAAATTGACAGAGAGCGCACCTCGGCGCTGGATGTAAACTGGCGTGCTTCAATGGTAGCGATTGGGGCAGCTTGCTTTAATGCAGAAATAGTAGCTGCTCACTACGAGCTATCAGGCAACATGACATTCTTTCCTACTGATACCAAAAAAAGTGATCTGGTAGCAATATGGACAAAGAGAAAGCAAAACACCTCATCAAAAAAACAAGCAATAGCTGGTTTGTTTGAATTCTTAATGTCCCGTATAACTAATCGTGCAATAGGCAACAGAAAGCCTTTATCTACTGAATTTATAACCAAGTTGGACGCTTTAGCATTTCAACACCCTGTATCTTTACACCTGCTAACAGAGGAAAATGAACTAGAAGAATATGGTGAAGTTTTGGCTGAGTCTGCGCGCTTACGCTACCTCTGCAGTCATTTGCACAAGGAAATGATGGCAGAATTAAGCTGGCCGGGCAAAGACTCACTTGAAGAAGGCATAGACATCAGGACGTTAGGACTGGACAACAAAGACCTCAATGTAATGTCTGTCATTCAACGCGAAGATGTCATGGAACAGTTGGCAGAATGGGATGCAGGCTATGCACTAGGGGATTACAACCGCGATAGGATTAGAAATGCTGCTGCTACAGTTGTAGTAGGCACAACTGGACAGACAGACACTGACTACCTTAATGGTGGGCGAGCTGTCCAACATTTATGGTTGTTGGCAGAACAGGAAGGGCTTGCCGTGCAGCCTGTTTCCCCCATATTTCTTTATGCAAACAAACATGAGGAGATCTGTGAGTTGATGCAAGAGAGCTATGTTGACGAAGTTACTGCACTTAAAGAAAAATTTACCGCACTGTTAAAAATGGGAGCTAATACCTTCCCAGCATTAACATTGAACTTAAGTTATGCAACAAGACCCAGTCTCTTTAGCTTAAGAAGAAAGTAACCTTAAAGGTTAATTGTTAAAAGTGGCATGAAATCCTAGCAACATGCCACCACTTTAACTTTAAATATCAATAACTTAATAACAATATTCAAATCTAAATTTCCACATACCAAACGTTGATAAAACCTTACTTTATTTTAGTTCATTACAACCTTCCATCTGCTTGAAGTGAATTTTTGCTATCAGGTGGTAAGGTTTAGAATCAAACTATTAAAATAATAAATTTATAACCATGCATCCACTTCAGATCACCATGATTATCGGCATCACTTCCTTTGTACTAGTCAGTTCCATGTTGCTAGTTGTACGAAAAATGCCTTCCAGGCCTGGGGTCGCATGGTGGATGTCATCCATGCTTATCACAGCATGCTCATACTTGCTGGCCTATGTTTTTTATGGACAAGAAAAAACAGTAACAGGTGAAGTAGTCTTTGCTGTACTCCAGCTGGGCGCTCACGTCGGGCTGACAGTAGGAACCATGCTATTTTTCAGACTAAAATTTAATGAAAATTTCTATTTTTTAATTTTCGCTATCACAGCAGTAACTGTATGTTTGCTACATAACAACGGACTAAAATTATTAGCAGACTTATCATTTGTAACGTTTCTCTCCGGTAGCATGTTATATGTAGCTTTTCGCTTGTTGAAATTACCCATTAAAAATCAGAGCATTAAGTGCGTTATAGCACTATATGCATTAATGGGGGTACACTGGTTAAACTACCCGCTGCTAGGTGCTGTAGAGTGGTTTGCCCCGATAGGTTTTTTGGTCGGAATGATCCTAGGGGTGTTTCTGGGTCTCTCCTTAGCTGTTCTCGCCCTCCTACAATTCGAAAAACAAACCAAAGAGTCCGAACAAAGAGCCAAAGCATCCGAGCAAAAGGCCATTTACGCCGCCACACATGACACCTTAACGGGCTTGTACAACCGCAGCCACCTGGATAAATTGTTTAACCTGTATGCAAAAGAAGCAGAGGACAACCAACACTCCTTTACCATGTTCTATCTGGATCTTGATGGTTTTAAGGCGGTAAATGATACCTACGGGCACAAAGCGGGCGATTTTCTGCTGCAAACTATTGCTAGGCGACTGATTAACCTTCTAAACGAAAGAGGTGATGTTATTCGCATTGGGGGCGATGAAATCGTTGCCCTATCTAACCTCAGGAACAAATATGACACTGATTATGTCTGTAATCTAGCACGCAAAGTACTCAGCACGATTGAACAACCTATAGTGCACGGAAATCAAACGTACCATGTAAGTGCCAGTATCGGTGTATGCTGCTATCCACACCATGGCGAGGACCTGGAAAAGCTGCTGGAGAAAGCAGATGCACTGATGTATGAAGCTAAAAAGGCAGGGCGTAAACAAATCAGATTTGCTGATTTTCCTGAAAGAAAAGAAAGAAATATGCCTGAACTACTGCTCACTCCGGCCTAATCAAATCTCACTCAGTATCAGCTAAAACATCAGGGGCTGCTGGCAATACTTCGCCTTCCAATTCAGCCACTCGCTTTTCCAACGCCTCCAGTTTCTCCCGCGTCCGCTGCAAAACCGCCGTCTGGATTTCAAACTCTTCCCGCGTCACCAAATTCATCTTCTGCAAGCCGCTTTCCAGAATCCCTCTGACGTTACTTTCCATATCCTGCTGTACGTTCTTTAACGGCTCTGGCATAGCCTCAGTGAACTGCTTAATCATCGCTTCAAACGGACTAGACATTCTATAATTCCTTCTCATCCATACGGGTCAATCAATTTCCCACCGCATTATACGCCAGAGTGACGCACAGCATAGCGCGCCCTGACTTTCACATACAAACCCGAACCCAGTGCAGACAACACATAAGCCAGCCCAGCCAATAGAATAATGACAGGCCCAACCGGTAAATCAGGTGCATAAGATAAAGCCAATCCACCGCTGGTAAACACACAGCCCAGCAGGGTCGCAATAACCATCATATGACTGAGCGAGCGCACATAGTGTCCAGCAATTGCCGCCGGTAGGGTCAACAGTGCAATCACTAAAATCAACCCAACCACATGAATCAGCAGCACCACTGTCACCGCAATCAGGCACAGTAATAACAGATAAAAGAAGTTGACGGGTACGCCGCGCAAACGGGCAAACTCCTCGTCAAAAATGACCGCTAAGAATTGGCGATAAAACAAGACGACAGCCAACAATAACACGCTATCCAGCAGCAGCATAAACCCCAAGTCTTCGGTGGGCACCAACAGAATATTGCCAAACAAATAGCTCATTAAATCGCTGCTATAACCCGGCGTCTGGTAAATAAAAATCAAGCCAATCGCCATCCCAATCGCCCACAGCGCCCCAATCAGCGTATCTTCCTGCGCTTCCCAGTAAAGTCGAATCCAGCCGATCAGTAGCGCGGAAATCACCGCTGCAATCAAGGCACCCAACAGCGGGTCAAAGCCAAAATACACGGCAGCCCCCATACCCGCCAACACCGAATGTGCGATCCCGCCGGCAATAAAGGTAATGCGTTTCACCACCACAAACGTACCAATTAGCCCGCAGCCCAAGCTCGCCAGAAAGCCAGCGAGCACGGCCATCTGCAAAAAAGATTCTTCGCTGAGTGCACTGAAAAACTCACTCATAACGCGGCCTGCCTGCGTATAGATCAAAGGTAGGAGGAGCGGGCTTGAACACGGATTTAATCATTCAATGATGATGCGCTACCATGCGTACGTTGTCACCATATAAATGCTGCACCAGCTGACCATCAATATGGTCGGTACGATGACAAACCAAAGTACGATTTAGACAGGCAACGCGCTGGACATAATCTGAAATAAACGCAATATCATGTGACACTACCAGTATCGTCATCTGCTCGTTCAGGCGTTTCAACTGGTCAAAAATATCACTTTCCAGCCGCATATCAATATTAGCAGTTGGCTCATCTAAAATCAGAATTTGTGGCGCACTCACCAGCGCCCGAGCCAGCAACACACGCTGCAGCTGCCCACCGGACAAACCACCTACCAGACGCTGCGCGAGGTCATCAGCTTCCACCTCTTCCAGCGCCATCCTTGCGGCCTGATAATCTGCCTTAGAATAACGCCCAAACCAGCGGCCTGCGCCCAAGCGGCCCAACAGAACAACCTGTTCAACAGTAATCGGAAAATCACGAGAAAACGCCGGATATTGGGGCACATAGCCAATCGCCTTACGCTGTTGACGCGGCTTTTTACCAAGCACTTTCACTGCACCACGCTGCGGCTTTAACAAACCCAGGATCAGCTTTAACAGCGTGCTTTTACCCCCCGCATTCGGCCCAACTATCCCCAGAAACTCTTTATGGCCGACCTGTAACGACACATCATCCAGCACCGGCAAGCGGTCATAGGAAAAACTCACATTGTGCAGGCTGATAACAGCATCACCAGCATGGCTACTCATCGCCCACTCCTGCGATTAGACGGGCGGCGCGGCGCATATTAGCAAAATAATCAGCGGCCAAAGGATCGATCGCCACCACCTCACCCTTAATCGCCTTGGCGACCTGACGGGCCGCACGCTGATCAAACTGCGGTTGAACAAAAATCGTTTTCACCCTTGCGGCTTTAGCCTGCCTAATTAAGGCTTGGAGCGCCTTTGCACCGGGTTCTTTACCCTCTGCTTCAATCGCTAACTGCGTCAAACCATAAGTCGCCGCAAAATATCCCCAGGAAGGATGGAACACTAAGAATTTCTTATTATCCGCTGCGTCATCCCGCGCAAACAACGCGCGCAGCTCGTCATCAAGCGCCTGTAGCTCAGCCGCAAAAGCGACATAGTTTGCCTGGAACACCTCGGCCTGTGCGGGCACTAACGCGGTCAACTGCCGCTTAATTTGCTGAGCCATCGTGATAACCCGCTGCGGGTCTGTCCACAGGTGGGGGTCAAACGCACTCCTCTGCCCGACATGAGCGACCTTTTTAGCACCGGTATGTTCAGTATGCTCAATGTCAGCGTGCTGCACTGCCGAGTGCTCATCATTATACTGTGCTTCATGCCCATGATGACGGTCATCGAGTTTCAGTAATTCAATGCTATCACGCGCATCCAACAGCAGCATGTCTGGGTTCACACTGCGAATACGGGGTAGCCATGCGGCTTCAAACGGCACGCCAATACGAATATAGAGCTGTGTCTTAGCTAATGCAGCAATCTGACGGGGCGAAGGTTCATACGTCGCCGGACTAAAACCTGGCTTTACCATCACCTCAACCGCCACGGCCTCACCACCGATGCGTTCCACAAACAGCTGCTGTGGCAGGACACTGACAAAAACGCTGAGTTTATCGTCCGCTAGTAGTGGCTGCAGTGACATCAGTAACCCCAGAAAGAGCAAGCCACTGCCAGTAAAGCCCTTAGGTTTAGTAAACCGCATACACCATATCCTCGACAAAACGGTAACAGGCATAACAAATTGTCTCACAAGCATGCGAGGCGACGACCTGCACGGTATGAGGGGTTGAAATAGTATATTAAAGTTAACGCGGAGACTTGCTCAAAACCAAAATCGATTGTTTTTTAGCCAACACGTAATTATCTCACATAGCTTCTGTGACAAAAACACCTCTATTCCAGACTCAAATGCTGGATAGTCGACGGTGCACACTAAGCAAGTTAAGCATGAATGCTAATTTCTAACAA
Source organism: uncultured Thiotrichaceae bacterium (assembly GCA_937925855.1). GTDB lineage: Bacteria > Pseudomonadota > Gammaproteobacteria > Thiotrichales > Thiotrichaceae > Thiolinea. The sequence goes on along the minus strand of CALAMO010000002.1, from coordinate 48,133 downwards.
TTGTTGTAAATCTCTCTCAAGTTGTCCAACGACAGCTAAATTTGCCACCCTTTGCGGTGGCATTTTTTTTACCCGGTGACCAGTAGATCCTAACCGTAAGTTTTGATTGGTGTGACGTAGTTCACAGAACTATTTTTTAGGACCACTTATAATGTACCCACACACTAAGCAATTTAAGCGTAAAACGCTAATTTCCAAAAAATACTGAATCCTCAACCAACCCTCTTGGGTTGTCCAACATTGAATACCCCCCTTGATGGGGGTATTTTTTTGCCTGCCATTAGCATTAGCAGAGAGTTCATATATGATTAGCCCAGATGAACAAGCACGCCCGCAAAATTATCCACATCGACATGGACTGCTTTTATGCCGCCGTCGAAGCACGCGATAACCCTGAGTTACAGGGTAAACCGATTGCTGTCGGTGGCTCTCCTGATGGCCGGGGAGTAGTGGCGACCTGCTCCTATGAGGCGCGCCAGTTCGGCGTACACTCCGCCATGCCGATGGGTATTGCGCTGCGCAAGTGTCCTCACCTCATTGTTGTACCCGGCCGTATGGATGCTTATAAAGAAGTCTCCAGCGACATCCAAGCCATGTTCACTGAATATACCGACTTGGTTGAACCCTTATCGCTGGATGAGGCCTTTCTCGACGTTAGCACCACCCATCATCGACAGGGGAGTGCAACGCTAATCGCCGAAGAAATCCGAACACGTATTCAGAAAAATCATCGGCTAACAGCCTCCGCAGGCGTCGCACCCAATAAATTTTTAGCAAAAGTTGCCAGCGACTGGCGCAAACCCAATGGCCTGTTTGTTATCCGACCACAGGACGTGGAGACCTTTGTTGCTGAGCTACCGGTTAAACGGATTCCAGGTGTGGGTAAAGTGACGGAAGCCCATATGGATCGGCTGGGCATAAAAACTTGCGCCGATTTACAGCGTTTACCTGAAAATGATTTGAAGCTGGAATTTGGTAAGTTTGGGGGACGCCTGTACCAGCTCGCCCGTGGCTATGACACGCGCCCAGTTAGCACCTCCGACACCCGTAAATCAATCAGCGTAGAAGATACTTTTAGCGCTGATTTGCCTAGTTTGGCTGCCTGCCTGGAACGGGTACCGGCACTTTACCTCAGTCTGAAAAAACGGCTTGATCAAGCACAGGCGCGCCACTACCAGCTGCCGAAGACACTCTATATCAAACTACGCTTCCACGATTTCGTCACCACAACGGTACAAACCGCCTCCACGGTGGTTAAGGAAGAACGCTATCCGCCGCTGATTGAACAGGCCTGGGCCAGGGGTAAACGCCCCGTTAGACTACTGGGCATGGGCGTGCAATTTTCCCAACCCGGCTTGCCAGAACAGCTGCCACTGGACTTTGACACACACTCCCGCCGAAATTAATAATCCTTAATCTTATGGGCAGGGGCTATGCGGCTGACTTTGGCTTCTGCTATCCTTTCATCCATGAAAAATAACGAGTTTCATGCGTTTACCTTCCCGCTGCGCGTGTATTATGAGGATACTGATGCGGGCGGTGTAGTCTATCACAGCAACTACCTAAACTTTATGGAGCGGGCGCGTACAGAATTACTGCGTGAGCTGGGCTATGATCAAGATGTGTTACAAAAGCAGCTGGGTATTTTATTTGTCGTACGCAGTATACAGTTGGACTACCGCAAAGCGGCCCGTTTTAATGATCGGCTCCAGGTCATTACCTCAGCCGTTAAAGTAGCCGGGGCCAGCGTTATTTTTCAGCAAGACATTCATCGACTCCTTTGCAATAGCCGTTCCAACTCATCCTACGATCCACAGCAACACGTTGAGGGTGAGCATTTAACGACTGCAACGGTCAAAGTTGCCTGTGTCGATGCCCAAAGTTTTAAGCCCAAAGCCATTCCTTTAGTTATAAAAGGCGCGTTAAATCGTGAAAACTGACCTTTCCATTTTCGAATTGATTAGTGATGCCTCCCTCGTGGTGCAAATTGTGATGGGGCTGCTGGTGCTGGCTTCATTAATGTCCTGGGCGCTTATCATCGTTAAAACCGGTAAATTAAAAAAATCACGCCGCGAGGCAGAGCATTTTGAAACCCGCTTCTGGAGCGGTATTTCACTGTCTGCGCTCCATGCAGAATTAAGCGAGAAACCCAATCATCATGGACTGGAGCGTATCTTTTACGATGGCTTCCGTGAATACAAACGTGACCTCAAGCAGGCCAGCACTTCCAGTAATTTCCAATTAAACCGGATTGATGGCGTGCAGCGCGCCATGCGCATTACCAGCTCCAAAGAAGTTGATGGCCTGGAACAGAATTTGGCCTTCTTAGCTACGGTGGGTTCGACCAGCCCTTACGTCGGGCTGTTTGGTACCGTGTGGGGTATTATGAACTCCTTTATTTCACTCGGCAAAATGCAGCAAGCCACGCTGGCCGTAGTTGCACCGGGTATCGCCGAAGCGCTAATCGCCACTGCCATTGGTTTGTTTGCGGCTATTCCAGCGGTCATCGCCTATAACCGTTTTAATGATCATATTGATCGGCTGGTGGTGAATTATGATAATTTCCGTGAGGAATTTACCGCCTTACTCGAACGGCATGATGCCGCCAGACAGGCAAAGCCATGATAGATCTAGATCTCACCCGGCAGGTGCCGCAGCCCCGGAATCAGCATGAGAAGTAGCCGCCGCCCACGTAAATCGATGGCCGAAATGAACGTCGTGCCGTATATCGACGTTATGCTGGTGCTATTGGTGATTTTCATGGTGACCGCACCGATGATGCAGGCTGGAATCGAGATTGATATGCCAGAGGCACCAACTCAGCCACTGACCGCTGATAATCAGCAGGAACCTTTGATTATTTCAGTCGATCAAACCGGTAAGTACTTTCTAGCTGACGGCTCTGAAATCGCTGTTAGCCGCATCGCAGATTACGTACAAGAGCAGATGAGCGGACAGTCAACACAGCGCCCGTTTTATGTAAAAGCTGACTCAGGCGTGGAATACCGCTACTTAATGGATGTGATCGCAGCCGCTCAACAGGCCGGGGCACAAAAAATTGGTTTAATGGCTGACCCAAGGGTTATCGTGGAGCAATAGCAAGCTACATAGAGCCCAACCGACTGATTAACCTATTGATACAGAACGCTAAAGTGTAGACAACGACGCATGTTAAAAGAGATTCTAAAAAGCCCGGTTGCCCTGTTTTGGGCCATTGTATTGCACATTGCTATTGCAGGCCTGCTGCTGTTTGGCCTAAACGCCAGCAAACAGCCAGACACCCCCGCAGCGGTACAAGGCGTGCAGCTTATTGCCACAACAGCGCAACAACAAGCCACAGCGCAGCAAGCACAGGCAAAAATAAAACAGCAGCAGGCCGAAGAAAAGGCACAGCAGAAACGCGCCGAGGCCGCGCGAAAAGAGGAAGCCGTCGCTGCTGTCCTCCAACAACAGGCACAGCTAGAAGCCGCACAACAGCAGGCCGCCGCCGAGCAACGTATCCGGCAGGAAGCACAGCAACAGGCTGCACTAGAAACGGAGCGGCTGAAACTGGCCCAGCAGGAAGCGCAGCAGAAAGCTGAACTGGAAGCTGAGCGGCTTAAACTCGCGCTGGAAAAACAGCGGCTAGAAAACGAGCGTCTAAAAGCACAAGAAGAAGCCCGCCAGCTGGAACTGGAAGCACAAAAACAGCAGGCCGAACAGCGCCGCCTTGAGTTAGAAGCCGAACGTACCCGCCAGCAAGAAGCGGAGCGCCTGTTAGCAGAAGAACGCCGCAAAGCAGAAGAAGCCCGCCAGCAGGCCGAACAGGCCAGAAAAGAACGCGAAGCAGCAACACTCAAGGCCGAAGAAGCGCTCCGACAGGCCGAGCAAGAACGGCTGGCACGCAAAGCAGAAGAAGAAGAGCTGCGCCAAGCAGCGGAGGAAAAGGCACTGCGAGCGCAACAGGCGCAAGCCGCACGCGCGGCACGGCTACAGCAGCGTATCCAACGTGCGGAAGAGCTCGCCGAACAAGCTAAGCGCGAGGAACGCCTGCGGGCAGCAGCCGTCAAGCAGGCAGAGGCCGAGAAAAAGCGCAATGCGGAAGCAGAATTTCGTCGCCGCTGGGAAGCGGAGCAGGCCGAGCGCAAGAAGGTGGAAGCCGCAAAACAACGGGCTGCTGAAGAAAAACGCAAGGCAGAAGCAGCCGAACAAAAACGTATCGCCGATGCTAAACGCAAAGCCGAAGCAGAAAAGCGCGCCACAGAGGAAGCATTAGCTCTTAAAAAGGCTGAATACCATGCTAAATGGCAGGCAGAGCAGGAACGCAAGAAACAAGAAGCGGCCGAAAAGCAGCGAGCTGAAGCCGAGGAAAAGCAGCGTATTCTCGCCGCTAAGCGAGAGGCAGAAGCCGCGAAAAAACGGGCAGAAGAGGAAGCGCTAGCGCGCAAAAAAGCCGAATACCACGCTAAATGGCTGGCCGAACAAGCCCGCAAACAACAAGACGCTGAAGCCACCAGAGCGCGTGCCACCGCCGCTGCGCAACGTGCACAACAAGAACAGTTGAATGCACAGCGGCAAGCCGAACAGCAAGCACTGGCGTTGGCTGATGCACAAAGACAGGCTGAACAGCAAGCGCTGGCACAGGCTAGTGCACAAAGCCAAGCAGCACAGCAGGCCTTAGCTCAAGCTAATGCCGCCAACTCAGCCAGTCTGCAGCGCGCTGGTCAGGCCTGGGGCCGCGAAATCCAAAACCGCGTCAGCTCAAATTGGATTGAGCCGGTGGATACCTTCGGCATGCAAGCCGTGGTCTCACTAAATATTCGCCCGCCCGGCTATATCGCCCAGCAGCAGCTCATTAGCTGTAACGGCACCCCACAGTTCTGTGAATCACTGCAAGTCGCACTCCGTAAATCAGAACCCTTTCCACAGCCTGCGGATCCGGCGCTTTATAACCAGAACCTGAAGTTAATCTTCGAGCCATAAGCTATGATGAATAAAACTAAATCCCGCCTTTTTCTCCTGATCCTATTAATCAGCGGCTTATTATTGAGTGCTGCTGTGCGAGCTGAACTGGTCATCCGTATTACCGACGGTGTGAAAGATGGCATCCCCATTATGATCATTCCCTTTCCAGGCAGCCGTACTGCGACCATTATTGAGGACGACCTCCAGCGCAGCGGGCGCTTTACCCTGATTGATCCAGCGCGAGCCAACCAACCGCTATTGTTTGGTCGCCCGTTTGAAAACAGACTGCTGCGCAGCAGTGGCGCTGATTATGTTGTGGTGGGTCGACCGGGCAACGGACTGGAATTTGAGATTATTAACGTTGCCAGCGGTGAGCGTATCGCCACTTACAATGTACCACCGGGCGTTAACCCACGTCGCAGGGCCCATCAGGCAGCCGACCTCATTTTTGAGCGCCTGACCGGCGTAAAGGGTGCTTTTGACACCCAGATCGCTTATATCTCGGCGTCTGGCCCAGCAGGTAATCAAACTTACCGTATGATCGTGGCGGAAGCGGATGGCTATAATCCTCGCACAGTATTGACCTCTGACAAGCCGATTATGTCACCGACTTGGTCGCCGGATGGACGTAGGCTGGCTTATGTCTCGTTCGAAAGCAACCGTTCCGCAATCTATATTCAGGACCTAAACACCGGGAATGCCTATCCGCTTTCAAATCAGGGCGGGATGAATGGTGCCCCGGCTTGGTCGCCCGATGGCAGTAAAATTGCCATGAGCTTATCGCAAGACGGTAATGCCGATATCTACGTGATCAGCACCAACGGCGGCGAACCCCGGCGCATAACCACGACAAGAGCGATTGATACCGAACCCAGCTGGGCGAATGTGAATACCCTGATTTACACCTCGGATCAGGGCGGCAGACCCCAGCTCTATCGGACTTCCATAGCGGGGGGTAATGGCTCACGCCTAACCTTTAATGGCAGCGAGAACTCCGCCCCCAGCGTCGTCGGCAATTCAGTCGCCATGGTGCGTATGAACGGTAATTTTTCACGTATCGCGGTGATGAATGCTGCGACTAAGGCTACCGTGATGGTTTCACAAGGCGGGCGCTACGATGAATCACCGTCCCTGGCTCCCAATGGCAGCATGGTTATCTATTCAACAGAAGAAAATGGACGCGGCGTGCTCGCCGTCTCCAGCAGTAACGGTAAGGCCAGACAGTTCCTGTCCGCTCAGGAAGGCCATGTCCGCGACGCTGCGTGGTCACCTTACCTGAATTAACCCAACCAAAGCATTATAGAGGCAAGCGCTATGAACACTAAACTCATCATCAGCTGTTTGGCAGGATCTGCACTGTGGGTCAGTGGCTGTACCCTGCAAACCAACAAGCCACCGGTGGGCAACGGCACGACCGGCCCGGTTAGCGCAGGTAACGACGGCGGCAGTCCATACGTGCGCGATGGTTCCGGCAAGTTAGTGAATGGGAGCGGCACCGGACAGGCGGCAGGCAATAATGCCAATGGTTCAGACCGAACAAACGCTGCCGGTAGCAGCAGAGGAACTAATGCTTCTAACGCTAATAATACCGGACAAAACAACGCGGGCCAGCAGCAAAATCAAGGAGGTTTCAGTAATGGCTCTGCCTTTGGCGGTCAGACTGAGGGAGTTTACACTCCATCGGATCTGCGTAACCCAAACAGCCTATTGGCACAGCGCATTATCTATTTTGACTATAACCAAGCAGGTTTCAGACCAGAATTTCGTGAGGTGCTGGATGCACACAGCGCTTTACTGGTGAATTTCCCTGAACTGAGAATAAGATTAGAGGGACATGCAGACGAACGCGGTTCACGCGAGTACAATGTCGCTTTATCAGAACGCCGTGCGTACTCAGTGCGCGATTACCTTAATATAAAAGGCGTAAGGTCTGACCAAATCGATATTGTGGGCTATGGCGAGGAAGTACCGGCCACTTTTGGTCACGGTGAAAGCTCATGGAGCAAAAACCGCAGGGTTGAAATTATTTATGCAGGGGAATAGTGCGAGACATGCTTAAGCTTAATCAACGTCTATTAGCCGTATCATTTGTTTTTTGGGTGGGTGTCCTCCCACTGTCAACCGCAAACGCAGTTTCTGATGAAGTCGCCGTACAATTACTAGAGCGTCTCAGTGAGTTGGAGCTGGAAATCAGCAATCTGCGCGGTGAGAATGAAGTACTGCGCAAAGACCTAACGGCGCTGCGAGCGGCACAGCGTACCGGCTTCCTCAACATTGATAAGCGCATCAGTAATCTGGAACAGCAAGGCCTGGCGGGCCAAACGGCTACGAACACTGCCCGCACCGCCCCCGAGCCAGCGGCACCAAGCAGTAACACCGCGAACGCCACACCTGCATTAGGCAACACCGCAGCAGAGCCGCTACCCACGCCAGGAACGATTGTCGCCAGACCCTCAGCAATTACGCTCACGTCTAACGCTGAGGCTGCGCTGAGTGCTGAGTCGACAGCACAAGGGGCGGCAGCAGTCACAGCAACACAAACAGGAGCGGAAGCAGCAGGTGAGACCAGCACCGAAGTAGACAGTGACTCCAGCGGTGACCCAGCACGCGCGCAGCTAAGCGGCGAAGAGCAGCGTCGGGCCACGGTGGCTGTTGACGACACAGAAGCGCAAGCCACAGCGGAGAAAATCGATCCAAACAGCCCGGACAGCTATTACTTTTATGGCACGCAGGACAGGAATGCAGCGTCTCGCGCAACGAACACCCGCCCGACCAGCGCCCGTGTAAATGGAGACAGCCAACAAAGCGTACAGGTCACGCCAACCACACAACAAGTAACTCCCAGCCTACAGCAGGTCGCGCCAACAGCTTCCGCTGCGCTACCAACAACCCATCAAGCCAAGGCCGCTTACAACGAGGCTTACAAACTGCTGGTTAATGATACCGCAAGCGCCATCCCTGCCTTTCGTGCTTTCATTAACGACTATCCTGAACATGAGTTCGTCGCCAATGCGCAATACTGGCTCGGTGAAGCGCTGTATGCACAGCAGGATTTTGCCGGCGCGACCGAAGAATTTATGCAGGTTTTAAAGAACCATAAAAGCAGCCCAAAGGCTCCAGGCGCTGCCTTAAAACTGGGCTACTCATTTTATGAGCTGCGCCAGTGGGATTTTGCCCGGCGCACGCTCGAAGATACCGTACGTTTCTTCCCCGAGACCAACGCTGCCCGCTTAGCGGCTAATCGACTGGAACGTATGCAAACCGAAAACAGGTAGCCATTCTCAACCCGCATGAAGCAATTCACGCGGGTTAGTTTACGCGCGTATTGTTGATGTACCATTCAATATTAAATAATGTATCATTCGATAGAGTTAGCAGTAGTCAGTACCCAAATAGAGTTTAATCTTAAGATGGCCTCTGAATAGCATAATTATTCCCATTATCAGAGGTGCGGTTAGCGTTATTCGTATGGAGGTGAAGCGTGTCATCCGATTCCATGGACATGGACTGGTTGGATAAAAACAGTCTCAAAAGCGTAGCAGCGCGCAGATTTGCAGAATTTTGTAAACAGGATATCCTTAACAATGATGACCCCGACGATCCAGACAATGACCTCTACCGCGAGGCCGCTAAGCTAGTGCTCCAGCGCCTAGAGCGCGCCATCCATGGAGAGCACAAGTGATTATTACAGATCTCCAGGCGGAGGACTTCCGCAAATACGAAAATCTACACCTCGAAAATTTACCGGAAAGTGGTTTAATTGCTGTCAATGGTAATAATGAAGCTGGTAAAAGCAGCATCGGCGATGCGCTGTGTTTCGCCCTCTTTGGCCGCACTGATAAACTCAGCGGTGAACAAATCGGTAAACTGGTGCGCTGGGGTCAACAAGCCGTAAAAATCACCCTGTCTTTTAGCCACAAAGACAAACAGTACCGCCTCACCCGCATGGCCGACACCTCAGGCACTCAAACCGCTTCGCTCTGGAGTATTGAGGAAGGCCGCACGCTGGCTGACAGTAGTGATGCCGTCACCATTGCCATTAAAAAAATTCTGGGCTATGGCTATCCAGCCTTTATTCGTACGTTCTACTGGGGCCAGAAGGTTAACGAAGACGGTCAAGCTGACGCAGAAAGCCTACAGGCTATGGCGGGGATAAAAACCTATATCAAGCTCAACAATGAACTGCGTCAAGAGCAGGAAGCCGACGCCACAAATCTCACTGACTTAGAACAACAATCAGCCACAATCAATGCCAAACTCGATACCCTAGCTATCGACCAGGACTACCTACCCGCCTTAGTTGACTTGCGTGAAACGCTGGCTACCCAACATCAAGGTAACCTGAAACTCACCCATGACATCAACGATGTTCGTGAATCCTACACACAACAGCACGGCCTATTCCACCGTTTTAAGCGCCGGAGTCAGCTGACTGGTTGGATAACAGCCCTCGGTATTATTTTTCTGCTGTTGGCGATCCTGTCCTGGGCGCTGCTCACCTTCATGCCAGAGCTGCTGGATTCGATTCGACCAGTAACAGAAAATGAGCAGAATACCTGGGGACGCACTTTGCTATGGGGTGGCGTCATTGTCGCCATCCTGACCAGTTTACTCATGATTTACGACTGGCACCTCGGGCGCAATTGCCTGGATCCACTGCGCAATAAATCACTCGCACTGGCTAGCACTTTACAGGATGGAGCAGACCAGCTTAACCGCGACCTGACTGGATTACTCGATGCAGACGCTGCAAAACACCTCAAGCATGAGCTGTTAGACGCCAATGTCAACGACCTGAAACCCTGGCAGAGCGACCCCGATCACCTACGAGACCTGTCTGAACAAGTCCGTGACTTCAGGGCTGCTCCACTAGATACCATCGCTGCCGCAGACGGCGTAAGCATGGCACTGGAAAATCAGGGCGAATGGCTAAGCGGCAGCTTCGACGCTGTCGATAGGAAGGCGACTGCAGAACAGCAGCGCGTTGACCAGTACATGGCACTTAATACCGAAATGAGCCACTACCAGTCCGCGTTGGAACAGCAGCAGCATCACATCCAGCTCAAGGCAAAGGGGATAACCTTACTCCAACGTGCGTCACGTCACGCTATCAAAAGTTTTAATCGAATTGTGCATAGCCGCTGTAGCAGTCTGCTCTCTGAGTTCACACAATCCGGTTACAACAAACTGGAAATAGACAATAACTTTATGCCCCGGGTGCTGTCAGAAGCCAAAGGTGACTACCTCGACTTTGAGGAAATTTCAGCGGGTACCCAACGTCAGATTGCACTCGCTATGCGCATGTCACTCGCCGGCACTTTAGCCGCCAGCACCGATACCGATGGCCAATTTATTTTTCTGGACGAGCCCTTCGCATTTTTTGACCCCGAACGCACGACGGCCACCATCAACAGCCTCACTTCGGCCACCTCGGGAAATTTAAGTCAAATTTGGGTGACCGTGCAGGATATTCCACCCGACCTCAATGCGGCATTTACGATACATTGCCAACAGGAGACACCTGTCCTCCATGTGGGAGGCTTAGGGCTTTAGTGCCCATAGCCGATATGATCTCTATCTCTTCAGTACGATTATTTATCCTCCGCGCTAGCTTATATACTAGCGCTGAGTGAATAAGCCGTTTGAAAGGATAGCGTGTCATGACATTTGAAAATTTTGAATCAGCTCAATGGTTTTTATTATGTACCGGCTTTGTGCTGGCCTTCATTATGGGCGCCACCGCCAGCAAAACCAATTTTTGTACAATGGGGGCCGTGTCTGACTGGGTGAACATCGGTGATATGGGGCGCTTCCGCTCCTGGCTCCTGGCCATTGCGGTCGCGCTGATTGGCGTCGTCGTCCTAGAATCAGTGGATGCCGTGCAGGCCGACCGCTCCTTTCCTCCTTATCGCAGTAGCAGCTTTATTTGGCTGGAAAACCTATTGGGGGGCTTGCTCTTTGGTATCGGTATGACACTGGCCAGCGGCTGTGGCAACAAGTGCATGGTGCGTCTCGGCGGTGGCAACCTGAAATCCGTGTTCGTCATTCTGGTCATCGCCCTCATCGCCTACTTTATGGTGACCCCCTTTCCCGGCACTGACATCACCTTATACTCCGCTTTATTTTACCCCTGGCTGCAGCCTTTCAGCGTTTCACTGAACACAGGGCAAGACCTCGGCTCAATGATTTCCGGTGAAACAGGCGCACTGCATACCCGCTTACTGGTGGGTCTAGCCTTAGGTGTCGCGCTGCTGGCACTGATCTTTAAATCCAGTGAGTTTCGCCGGAATAGCGACCACCTCTGGGGCGGGGTGATTATTGGCCTGTGCGTCCTGGCCGCGTGGTATGTGACTAGCACTATCCGGGTTGATGCGGATGGTGAGACCATGAGCCTGTTCGGCTATTACAGCGAATGGGATATGCTGGCAGATTCTGATACAGGTCGACCCGCGGCGGGCAGCGGCCTTAATCCACAGTCCTTTACCTTCATCAACCCTATGGGTCAAACGCTGGGCTATGGCATGAGCGGCTTTAATCCCGCCCTGTTAACCTTTGGCATTATGGCGTTTTTAGGCGTAGTCGCGGGTTCATTTATTTGGTCACTGGTGACACGCAGCTTTCGCTTCGAGTGGTTTGCTAACGCTAAAGACTTCAGTACGCACTTGATAGGGGCAGTATTAATGGGCGTTGGTGGCGTACTGGCGCTGGGCTGTACCATCGGACAGGGTATCACCGGCATCTCAACGCTGGCGCTGGGATCATTTATCACCTTGTTTAGCATCATACTCAGCAGCGCGCTCACAATGAAAGTGCAGCTGTATAAGATGGTTTATGAGGACGAGGCGACGCTGGGTAAGGCACTGGTCGCTGGGCTAGCAGACCTGCGCTTACTGCCTAGTGCGCTGCGTAAGCTAGACCGCGTAGATTAGCCTGTAAAAAGGTAGCGCGGAACCTTAAGCACTGAATGAGGGCTACCCCACAAGGACGCTGAGTGCTATGGTTACGTTTTTTTTCGCGGACAGGTCTACACCGTCGCCATGAACCTTGAAACACTGACTGAAGCTGTGCATGCTTTGGCGCTTGAAGCGGGCGCAAAAATCATGGCCGTCTATGAAACGGCTGATTTTTCCATCGAGCATAAGGCCGACGATTCGCCGCTCACTGCGGCTGATATTGCTTCTCACCAGCACATCTTGGCAGCGTTGACAGCGCTCACGCCGGACTATCCGGTGTTATCAGAAGAATCGGTCAAGATTCCTTTTGAGGAGCGTCAAACATGGTCGACTTACTGGCTGGTTGACCCACTGGACGGTACCCGTGAATTTATTAAGCAGAATGGCGAATTTAGCGTGCTGATTGCGCTGATTCATCAGCATGAGCCAGTATTAGGTGTGGTTCATGCCCCCGTGATCGACACGACTTGGTATGCCAGCTTGGGCAACGGCGCCTTTAAGCAAAGTGGGGAGACCGTGGTTGCGCTGAATGCGCGTGAGTTAGCTAAGCCGGTTACCGTCGTTGGCAGTCGTTCACATGCGGGTGATTCTTTGAAGCGTTTCCTGCGAAAGGTAAGCACCGAGCTGGGCGAAACCGAGTTGGTCTCCATGGGCAGTATCTTAAAAGCCTGTCTGGTCGCTGATGGTCAGGCTGATGTGTATCCACGTCTGGGGCCAACGTCCGAGTGGGATACCGCCGCTGCACACATTATTGTGCAAGAAGCGGGCGGCGACATCACCCAAACCGATGGCTCTCCCTTGCGCTATAACACCAAGGACTCGCTGCTTAATCCACCGTTTCTGGTCTGTGGTAAAAATCCACCGGATTGGGCGAGTTATATCCCCACGACGGATAGCTCATCAGCTTAGAGCAGCCACGTTCCGATTCCAATTATTGTTAATCTAGCCCGCAACAGAACCACCATGAGCACTTCAGATCATTCCGCTAACGCCCACCGCCCCATTAAAAGCTTCGTCCTGCGTCAGGGTCGCCTGACTAAGGGCCAGCAGTATGCGCTGGAAAACTTCTGGCCGCTGTTTGGCATTGAAGCGCCAGCCACTCCCGATTCGGCACAGCTGCTCGACTACCGCACACTGTTTGGCAATGAAGCGCCCGTCAATCTGGAAATTGGCTTTGGCAACGGTGATTCGCTGGCGCAGATGGCACGCGCTAACCGAGATGAGAATTTTATCGGTATTGAGGTGCACGGCCCCGGCGTTGGTCATCTCTTACACTTAATCAATGAATATCAGCTCAGCAACGTGCGGGTGATGAATAGCGATGCCGTAGACATTTTAAAAACCCGTATTCCAGCGGCCTCGCTGCACCGGCTACAGCTTTACTTTCCTGATCCTTGGCATAAAAAGCGTCACAATAAGCGCCGTATCGTACAACCCCCTTTTGTGAACTTGGTCGCCACCTTACTAAAACCGGGAGGCAGCTTCCACCTCGCAACCGACTGGGAGGATTATGCGCTGCATATGGTAGAGGTAATGCAGGCCAGTCCTGAGTTCAGTAATACCGTTGCGGCGACAGACACGCATTTTCCCTATGCGCCGCGCCCAGATTACCGGCCAATCACCAAATTTGAAACCCGTGGTATCAAGCTCGGACACGGCGTTTGGGATTTACTGTACCGGAAGCAGTAGCGCAGCTTGCGAGCGCGGCACCCCCCCCATAAGCACAATGGGCAACAGGCTATAGCTGCCAATCATACAGCCAGGGCAATAGCAGGGAGTAGGTCGCCCACATCGTCAAACGCCCAACCCACTCCGAGGGTTAAACGGCATTTCCTCCGCCATTTTTTCATACAGCGCCTTAGCTCTATCCGTATCCGCTGGCGGTAGCACCACCTCTAACACCAAATACAGATCGCCCGCTGGCGTGCCGGGAATACCTTTGGCCTTAAGCCGCATCTTGCGCCCTGAGCGTGAATCCGCAGGAATTTTAATACCGGCGCTGCCGCCGCCCGGCACCGGGACTTTTATGCTGGCACCCAACATCGCTTCCCACGGCGCAATCGGCACAGTCAGGTATAAATCACGCCCTTCGATGGTGTAAAACGGATGGGGATTAAACGCAATCTCTAATAATAGATCACCCGCTCCCGCCGCACCGGGACTGCCTTGGCCACTTAACCGAATTTTTTGCCCGGCTTTAATGCCTTTGGGGATATTCACCGTGAGGGTGCGCTGTCCGCCAAGATTATTATTCAGGGTAAAATTACGTTTCGCGCCCTGTAAGGCATCTTCCAGGTCAATCCGAATCGTCGCCTGCTGATCAGTCCCCCGTCCCGCTCGGCGCTGTTGTCTGCGCCCGCCGCTGGAACCCGCATTAAACCCACCGCCGAAAATAGAAGAGAAGAAGTCACTGAAATCAGCACTACCACCACCCTGCGCTCCGCCAAAGTCAAACTGGTTACCCCAATCCGGCGGTGGTCGAAATTGCTCACCCTGTTTCCAATTGGAACCCAAACGGTCATAAGCCGCCCGCTTTTCAGGGTCTTTTAAAACTTCATATGCCTCGCCCACTTCCTTAAAGCGCACTTCGGCATCTGCCTCTTTACTAACATCGGGATGATATTTTTTCGCTAGCCTGCGGTAGGCTGTTCTAATGTCATCTGCAGTGGCATTGCGCGCTACCCCAAGTATTTTGTAGTAGTCTTTATATTCCACGTAAAACTCCTAAAAGCCTGTTCTCACACTGCTATTACTACACGGTAAACCACAGCATCAGGCCAATTCCTACGCCCTATGTGGGGGCAGTTTCTTAAAACTCAAGACTGACAAAGTGTCATTTTTATTAAAATCACGTTTTGTCAAGTTTTTTTTCGCTAACACTTGAAGATTTATTGCCGCGCCCCTACTTACTGAACCATAGACGATGTCATTAACGGAGATTTTCAATGTACGGTTCATTATTCAATTTGACTGACGGCCTGTTCAACCACTCGGCTTTTCCCAACAAACTGTTTAACGAGTTGGAACAGCTGCAGCAACAGTTCGGCGGACGCAGTATTGTATCTAATATTCGCCCAATAGCACGCGGTACTTTTCCAGCGATTAATCTTGGCACAACAGATAGCTCGGTCGAGGTGTTGGTTTTTGTTCCCGGTGTTGCCGCCGACAGCATTCAGTTACAAATCGACAAAAATCGACTAACCATCGAGGGGGAGCGTCAGCTTAAGCACAACGCTGATGACAAAAAGACCACGCTGTATGCACAGGAACGCTTCTCCGGCAAATTCAAACGAGTGATCACGCTGCCAGAAGACGTAGACGTTAACAACGTCAGCGCCAGCTGTCAGGATGGCGTGCTTAAAATCAGTATCCAGCGGCACGCAGAGGCTTTACCCAAGCGTATTGCGATTCACTAATGGCCGCGACAGGCTGCCTAAAGTACAAAAACAGATTGCACCCGCAGGCATACTCGCCTGCGGAGTCGAAGTAAACAGGAGACACATGATGAGTAAGCATGAAATGACAACTACCGATAACGCGACCAATCGCACTTACACTGCGGATATCGCCACTGAGAATGCTACCCAACACCGCGTGAGCCTTCGCCCGTTGGTAAATATTACCGAAGCGGAAGACGGCTTCACCCTCACGGCAGAAATGCCGGGTGTACCCAAAGACGCGGTCGAAGTGAAAGTCGAAGATGGTCTGCTGACGCTGGCCGGAGATATTAAGCTGCCGCAGGTCACGGGCATGAAGAGCACCTATGCCGAGGTTAAGACTGCACGCTATCAGCGCGCCTTTACCCTGAGCCGGGAACTGGACAGCACAAAGATTGAAGCCTCACAGGCCGACGGCGTGCTCAGCCTGCATATCCCAAAAGCGGAACATGCCAAACCGCGTAAGATCGAGGTGCAAGTCGGATAAGTCGGTCTCACTAATCTACCTCCAGCGAACCCGGCCTAGGTCGGGTTCTTTATTCGCCGCTTTATGGCCAATGCCTTAACCCCAGCTATAAATTGGCAGCCCAATGACTAAGTAGCGCGCTGTCTTAGCCAACGCCACTAATCCCAAAAACACCCAGAACCGCACCCGCAAAAAACCTGCCACTAAGGTAATCGGGTCACCAATCACCGGCACCCAACTCAATAAAAGCGACCACAAACCATAGCGCCGCAAACGCTCTCCAGCTTTTTCAATACTCCCTCTACTAAACGGAAACCAACGCCGATCCTGGAAGCGCTGCAAGTGATAGCCTAACCACCAATTCACCACCGACCCCAGCGTATTGCCGACGCTGGCCACCAAGATCAACCCCCAGAAAAAGTAAGACCCTTCAAGAATAAGCGCCGCCAGCAAGCCTTCGGACTGCGCAGGCAGCAGCGTTGCCGCCAGCAGAGCAGATAGAAACAGCGAAAAATATGCCATGTTTAGCCGTCTGCCCGTATCACTACACAGCGTTCAATCGCCGATTATAAGCGCTCATCTGCACGCTACTCAGCTCAGGTGCTCAGCCACAAATTCAGCCCGATACGGCATATGCTCTCGCACCGATTCGATATAATGTGCCACCCCCTCACGCTCGTGCGCACAGTGCTGCAGCACTGGCTGACGGAACATGTCACTGCTGAGCCAGTGGCTGGAACGGGTCAAAGTAGGGATGAAACCACGCGGCACTTTATGTTCACCCTGCGCGCCCGGCTCAAACACGCTCAGACCGTGCTTAATCGCGTATTCGATACCCTGATAGTAGCAGGCTTCAAAATGCAAATGATCCACATATTCAACGCAGCCCCAGTGCCGCCCAAACAGCCGGGTCGCACTGCGATACATCAGTGAACCGGCAATGCACTGCCCGTCTAAATCGGCCAGCACCAGCACCACCTGGTCCGGTAATTTCTCCGCTACCTCCGTAAAAAAACCCGCATTTAGGGTGGGCATACCCCATTTACTCTCAAAGGTATGCGTGTAGAAAAAAGCAAAGCGTTGCCAGTCTTCTGCGCTGGCGGTATGCCCATCAAGAATGCGGAGTTGCACGCCGCTATCAGTGACTTTGCGGCGTTCCTGCCGGATATTTTTACGCTTTTTGGAACTCAGCGTCGCTAAAAAATCATCGAAGTGTTTATAGTCGAAATTACGCCAGTGAAACTGACAGTCGTGGCGCGTGGCAATGTCGGTTTGGTCTTCCAGCCAGCCCTGTTCATCAGCGTTAGCAAACAGGTAATGCACGCCGCTGGCAACCAGTTCATTCGCCAGGTGCTGCGCGGTGGCGAGCAGGGCCGGATAGATTTCTGCTTCCTGACCCGCCTGAGCGAGCAGGCGCTGGCCGCTGGCCGGTGTGTAGGGGATGGCCGCAACCAGCTTGGGATAATAGTCCAGCCCGTGGTGTTTATAAGCGTTCGCCCAGGCATGATCAAACACAAACTCGCCGTAGGAGTTATATTTTTCATACAACGGCATCGCCCCGATCAATGCCTCACCCTCATAGATCAGAACATGGCGCGGCAGCCAGCCAAATTTCTCCCCAACACAGCCATGGTGCTCTAAAGCGGCCAGAAATTCATGGCGCACAAACGGATTATTATCATGCACTAACGCATTCCACTGCGTCGGCGAAACTTGATCAAGACTGGAAACGATTTCAATATGCATAGGTACACTCTAATTCAGCAGCGCTACGATAAGCAAAATTTAACAAAAATTACGGGCTTTACCTCGCCTGATAGCTGCATTCATGAAAGAGGCTATTAATAGGGCTAATCATACGCCCATGAGGCTAGCCTGCTGGGGCCCAACGAGAGATCAGGTATAATCTTCACCGCGCACGTACTTTCATGATGATCACGGGGGCAGGATGACTGCTGTAAATTCAACGACTCACCTACAGGCCGCACCACCCGCTAAGTTTCAACAGCAGCTGGCTGCAGTGTTGAACGCTAGTCCTTATCTGCGCGGCCAGCTGGCAGCTCACCCAGAATGGGAAGCCATCTTGCATAGCCCGCCCTACACAGCGGGGCAGCTCAAACAGCACGTCCAGAACGTACTCCGCGCAGTGAACACAGAAGATGAATTGCTGCATCATGTTCGCCAAATTCGCCATCAGCACACCGTGCGTATTGCTTGGCGTGACCTCGCAGGCTTAAGCGCGCTCGCTGAAACGATGCACGATACTTCAGCGCTAGCCGACGCGCTGATCACAGGCGTATTGGACTGGTGGTATCCGCAACTGTGCCTAAAGTATGGCACGCCGTATAACCGTACTGGTGCACCGCAGCAGCTGCTGATTCTTGGCCTCGGTAAGCTCGGTGGCAATGAGCTTAATTTTTCATCGGACATTGATCTGATCTTTACCTTTCCCGAAGCAGGGGAGACCGATGGCCGCCGCGCGTTGGACAATCAAACCTTTTTTACCCGCCTCGGGCAGAAGGTGATTAACAGCTTAGCGCAGGTGACCGCTGCGGGCTTTGCCTATCGGGTCGATATGCGGCTGCGTCCGTTTGGAGACGCCGGAGCACTCGCGCTTTCTTTCGATGCGATGGAGCATTATTACCAAACCCATGGCCGAGAATGGGAGCGCTACGCCTTAATAAAAGCCCGCCTAATAACGGACGGTAACGCAGCGGGAGCTGAACTACAGCAGCGCTTACAGCCCTTTATCTATCGCCGCTACCTTGATTATGGTGCGGTCGCTCAGCTGCGCGAATTAAAACACAAAATCAACCATGAGGCGCAGCGCAGCGGCAAGCAGCAGGATATTAAGCTCGGTAGCGGTGGCATCCGTGAGATTGAGTTCACTGTCCAGGTATTCCAGCTCATGCGCGGCGGGCGCTTAAGCGCGCTCCAGCACACTAATCTATTAGCCACCCTGCAAGTATTGGAACAGCTGCAGCTGCTGCGTGCTGATGATTATCAGCCGTTACAAGCGGCCTATTGCTTCCTAAGGCGTACAGAAAACCGCCTACAGATGTGGAACGATGAGCAAGTGCATGCGCTGCCGCAAGATCCACTTCAGCGCCAGCAGCTGGCTTTATCAATGCAAACGCCAGACTGGGCCAATTTCAAAGCGCAATTAGACCAACACAGAGCCCAGGTGAGTGCGGTCTTTCAGCGTATATTTGCGGTGGATGACGCAGCCGACAAAACGCAGCAAGCACTGAGCGCGCTCTGGCCACCGCCCTCTGATACCGAGCAGGCGCTTGATTTACTCACAGATCAGGGGTTTACCCCAGCCGATGCAGCGCTGCACCAGCTGACGCAGCTGCGGGACAGCCGCCGCTATCAATCACTCACCGAACTCGCATGCGCACGGCTAGATCGTTTTATCCCCACGCTCATCCGTATTTGCGCAATGCAAACTCATCCGCTGTTAGCGCTAGAACGTAGTCTACAGGTCGTACAGGCTATCGCCAGCCGCTCTGGTTATATTGCGATGTTAGGCGATCAGGTCAGTGCTGCCGAACAATTTGTCAAACTGGTCCATGCCAGCAGTTGGATTAGCAGCCAGCTTACCCAGCATCCAATTTTATTAGACAGCCTGCTGGACACCCGCCAGTTGTACCAGCCGCTCAACCGCAGTGAACTGCACGCAGCGCTTGTGCAGGATATGCGTAATATTGATCCTAATGATACCGAAAGTGTGATGGCACGCCTGCGCCAGTTTAAGCTGGCACAAACCCTGCGAGTGGCCGCCGCCGACATCAGCGGTGTGTTGCCGCTGATGGTGGTCTCAGATCAACTGTCCTGGATTGCAGAAGTTATTCTGACATACACTACGCAGCATGTCTGGCGAGCGCTCAGCGCACAAAACGGCGTTCCCAGTTATCAAATCGCAGGGCAGCCTTATGAAGCTGATTTTGGTATTGTCGCCTACGGTAAACTAGGCGGGCTTGAACTGGGCTATGATTCCGATTTGGATATTATCTTTATCCATAATAGCAGCGGTCAACAGCAGCGCACTAATGGACCGCGTCCCCTAGATAATTCCGTATTCTTTGTGCGGCTGGCCCAAAAAATTATTCACATCCTATCGACCTACACCCACGATGGCCGCCTGTATGAGATTGACACTCGGCTGCGCCCCAGCGGGCAATCCGGTCTATTAGTCAGTAGCATTGACGCCTTACAACAGTACCAGCTGGAAAAGGCCTGGACCTGGGAACATCAGGCGCTGCTGCGCGCCCGCATGATCACTGGCACAGCCGCACTGCAACAACGCTATGCTGCCGTGCGACAGCGTGTATTATGCCAGCCGCGCCAGCAAAAGACGCTGCGTGAGGAGGTGGTTGCCATGCGTGAAAAAATGTGGCGCACACAGGCGCAGAATGAAACAGATCCACCCGTCTTTAATCTAAAGAAAGACCAAGGCGGAATTACTGACCTCGAATTTATTGTGCAATACCTGATCTTGGCGCATGCACATCAGTACCCTGAACTCATCCGTTGGAGCGATAATATTCGCCAGCTCGCGTCCTTGCAGCAAAAACACCTGCTCAGTGAACCGCAAGCAGACGAGCTAGCAACCACCTACCGCACGCTGAGGAACCAGATACATGCCTTGGCTCTACAGGAACAAGCGGCTGTCGTACCTCATGCACAGTTTCAGAAAGAGTGCGACCGCATCCGGCAATACTGGGCTGAACTGATCAGCTAACGCCGCGGAGGCCACTGAAACCACTGAATCAGTCAGCCGAGTTATAGGTCTCACCGCTGGCTGCGCCAACGACCTATCAGATGAAATTCAGTTGGCACATCGACATTTTACCCGGCACCGTCGTGCGCCAGCGACCCGTCCAGCGCGCCTTATTACTCTGCGCCATCTGTTGGCAGCGCTGCTGCGCCTGCTGTTGATTGCTGATAAAACCGGCTTCCAACTCACGGATACTGTAGTCCAGCTCACAAAAAGACTGGCGGGTACGCGCATCAGTACGCCACTTTCCCGTCCAGCGCGCCCGGTATTTTTGCGCCAGCGTCGGACAACGGCCTGTCGCTTCCTGCTTGTTACGCAGCTGACCGGCGGCAATATCGCGGTATAAGGTCTCCAACTCACACACCGCCATATCTCCAGAAGCGATAGACCACCATTGCCCAGTCCAGCGGGCGCGATTCTGCTTAGCCAGCCGAGGGCATTTTTGCTGTGCTTCCGCATCATTCGCAATCGGCCCAGCCTCCAATGGCTTCTTAATTTGTGTTGATGCACTCACAGGACCAGCACCAGAAATCAGAAAAGTGAAAAACAGAGACGCAGCGATACGGCTCTTCATGCCTCCAAGCTGAATATTCATCACACACTCCTAACGGGGTTAGTTATATCGGATATTGCCAAAACACAAATGCAAAACGCTTATTAATGCTCACTAGTGTAGTACAGCATAAGGGTTTTACCGCGCCGAAATAGGGTTGATCAAAAGTCGTACGCAACCAAGCCAAGATTGGCTGAGCTGAACGGTAGTTTTACTGATAGAAAACGAACACACAAAGCAACTGATCATTATACACACAAAAACTATCTGTTAAACTGCACTACGCCTGTAACAGTGACACATGATAAAAAATGCTAGAGACAAAAGTCATACGTTTCTCGGCTATACGGTTATACTATGACCGACAGACTGAACAGCAATCCTCATGCGTTCAGGGTATAAGGAAGATTCACGTTGGAATATTTACTACTCGGCGCCTTCGTCATCGGACTGCTCTTGTTTGTACTGAGCTGGCTGCGGGTGATTTTTGCCGGTTTTAATCATCATTTTATTACCGGTCTATTTTCAATTGTTCTGGTGCTAAATTTACTGGTCTTACCTAGCCTATGGCACCGCGTTTATCGCTGGGTATTAACAGGTGCTATCGGTCTGTTAGTCGCTATTGGCTGCTGGTATGCCGGTGCCGATCAACATGTGTACCGATACACCCATAATACAGATCCTGCTGCACCAACGACGCAAGGCGGGATAGGGGTAACGGGATTGGATTTAAACCGGGATAATCTAACAGTCAATGCAAACGGCAGCGACAACAACTCAGTAACACCGGTTGCAGTCGGCAAAGCACTGCCCAAAAGTGCGCTCTACAGCATGTCTTATCAAGAGATTGCGTCTACTGGTCTTGGCCAATATATCGGCCACTATGTGCGTCTGACCCGCATTGACCGCAAGCGTTTTGAGGGCAAGGTGCTTGCTGTAGATGATAAAGGTGTCATTATCGAGCGACGGGTCGACGGCAACATCCTCGAACAAAGAATTAATTTTAATGACATCAAACAATCAGAAATCATGAAAAAAGCCCGTTAGGACACACCATCGATGCAATGTTTTGTTTATCGCAGCAAAAAAAAATCAAACACTTACCTATTCCTGCCCAAGCAGGATAACTTTGCAGATGTACCCGCCTCACTGCTCAAACTGTTCGGAGAGGCCGAATTTTCGTTTGACTTCAAGCTCTACCCCGAACGCAAACTCACGTTGGCAGACGCGGGGGAAGTGATGCGTAACATCACAGAGAACGGTTATTTCCTACAGCTCCCACCCGGCGATGATAAATACACCAGCACACACTGACCCTAAATCCCACTCACACCGCGTATTAATATGACCATTAAGATCTTTGGCCCCTACACGCCCTCGATACATCCCTCAGCCTATGTCGATACAACGGCTTATGTCAGTGGACAAACCACCATCGGGGCCGACTCGTCAGTTTGGCCAATGGCGGTGATTCGAGGCGATGTTAATATGATCAGTATCGGCGAGCGCAGTAATATTCAAGACGGTGCCGTACTCCATGTCACGCATGATGGGCCTTATACACCAGGTGGACGGCCATTAATTATAGGGGATGAGGTAACCGTTGGGCATAAAGCGGTACTCCATGCCTGCACTATAGGTAATCGCTGTCTGATCGGCATGAATGCAACCCTACTCGATGGGGCTGTCATTGCAGACAATACCATCATTGCGGCCGCCAGCGTGGTGCCGCCAGGGAAGAAACTAGACAGCGGCTTTTTGTGGATGGGCAGCCCAGTGAAAAAAATTCGCGCGCTAACGCCCGAAGAAAGCGCCAGCCTGACTTATTCAGCCAATCAATACGTCAAGCTAGCGCAAGCGACGAAGGCACAGGTATAACGTCTCACGCCAACCCACATCCCAAGACAGTAAAGCAAGTCCCTCACATAAACCTATGGGGCAGCGCTAAAGCGCATAAAACGAGCGCTTTAATTTAAGGCCAAAATGACATTATTGGTGCTGTTTTCTCGTACGCGGAACTGGCGCTTACCACTGTTCCCTTGATACCTAGCGACCGCTTCATAATGACCGGGGGGGATACTGATCGCACGGTTATGCAAATAATACTGTCCCACTAGCTTGCGCGCCCCATCCGTTAACCGATACACATCCCAGGCAACCGCTTTAAACAGTGGCTGACTGTCTTTAGTCGCCATAAGTCTGACCTTTGCGATAGGCATATTCAAACTAGCTTCTAGCTGCTGCCCCGCCTGAATATGCAGCTTTTTGTCTAACGCTAGGCCGCCCCACAGGGCACGCACCGTATAACTGCCCGCTGGCAATAACTCATTGAATTGTGATTTAGCGTTTATGCGGTAGCTACGCTTACTGCTGTCTGTAATCAGCCAATCAATAGCCTGATTCGAGCTAAGACGCAGTTCGGCGAGCGCCGCACTGAAGTAGAGCTGTATCTGCTGGTCGTGTCGGATATTTACCTGCTTTACGCTACGATAATGCCCCACTGCTAGTTGGACGGTGTATAAACCCTCTGGTAAATCCACCGCTTGCAGATTGCCGCGTAGCGTTTTAACTGACTCGCCATGTTGGCTTATCGTCCAATGGATACGCTGATCAGCAATCGCTAGCTCATTCGCAATACCCGTCTGTAACTGTAGGTTTTTACCATTGAGCATCGTAAGCTGCGTGCTATTCATGCGGCTAGGTCGCACAGCCGCCAGACTCGTTAGCACTGACGGAGCGCTTACGCTTGGCTTTAATTGGGTGGCACTATTGTCGGTCAGGGCTGCTGTGGTCGCAGCAGAGATGAGTAGCGCGCTCAAAATGAGCTGCGCCATAATAATTAGTTTTGTTCTCATTCACACAACTTGGGGTTCGTTGGAATAAAACCAGTAAACCCCAAACCCGGTTAGCGTGTGAACATTCAGCCGATAAAAATAGTTTTTTTTACGCCAAGCGGAATTTATTTGTTATAAAACATGAAGTTACGCGACTTTTCACTCAGCTAAGGTTAAGATTAAACTCAGCATTGGTTAAGTTATCTCCGCTTCTGCCAACCCGCTGTGGCGCAGTAAAGCATCGATTTTTGGCTTTCGACCGCGAAAAGCAACAAAGGAATCCATGGCTGGACGCGAGCTACCGACCTGCAAGACCTCAGTCAAAAATGACTCGCCGACCTGCTCATTAAACAAGCCTTCTTCCTCGAAACGCGCATAAACATCAGCTGAAAGCACCTCCGCCCACTTATAGCTGTAATAGCCCGCCGCATACCCCCCAGCAAAAATATGAGAAAAACTATGCATCATTCGATTGAAGTCCGGTGCTTTTATCACCGCAACTTCATCACGCACGGCCTGCATAATGTGCTCAAGACGACCGATCGAAGCCGCCTGTGGATCAATATGCAGGTGCATATCAAACAGCGCAAACTCTAGCTGGCGCACCATGCCCATCGCACTTTGGAAATGACGCGCGGCCTGCATTTTCTCAAACAATGCCTGGGGTAAGGGCTCGCCAGTTTGCCAATGACCACCAATCAGATCTAATACTTCGCGCTCCCAACACCAGTTTTCCATAAATTGGCTAGGCAACTCGACCGCGTCCCATTCAACACCGCTGATACCGGCAATATCAGGGTAATCAACGCGGGTTAACATGTGATGCAAACCATGTCCAAACTCATGGAAGAGGGTAACGACTTCATCATGCGTGAATAAGGCGGGCTGATCACCGACCGGCGGACTGCCGTTACAGGTCATAAAAGCCACTGGCGTCTGTAGCTGATGACGCTGCTGAAAACGCCCGCAGTAATCGCTCATCCAGGCACCACCACGCTTATGCTGGCGCGCATACAGATCCAGATAAAACTCCGCACAAAGCGTGCCTGTGCGATCCAATATGCGAAAAAACTTCACGTCAGGATGCCATAACTCCACGGTCTTATCTGAAGGCTCAATAGTGACTTTATACAGACGGCTCACTAGCTGGAATAAGCCCTCAATTACCTGATCCACAGGAAAGTAGGGTTTCAGGTCTTCAGCACTGAAGTCAAATAGCGACTGGCGCATCTTCTCGCTGACATAAGTGACATCCCAGGGCTGGGTATCATCTATCGCTAAGTGCTCCGCCGCAAATGCAGAGACCTCTGCAAACTCACGCTCCGCCACAGGCTTACTCTTTACGGCTAGATCACGCAAAAAGCTAATGACCTGAGTCGTATCCTCAGCCATCTTGCGTGCCAGAGACACCTCCGCGTAATTGGCGTAGCCCAATAGCTCAGCTTTTTCCTGGCGCAGACGCAAAATATCACGCATCACTTGGCTATTGTCCTGTGCAGGATCAGCGCCTAAATCTGAGGCACGGGTCGTATAAGCCCGATAAACCTCCGCCCGCAGTTCCCGGTTATCGGCGTACTGCATCACGCTCAGGTAACTCGGGAAATCCAACGTAATAACCCAACCGTCTAGTTCGCGCTGCTCGGCGGCCTGCTGTGCCATTCCTAACGCAGAATCTGGCAAGCCACTGAGATGCTCTTTAGCACTAATCTGCTTGAACCAGCCATTGTTAGCATCCAATACGTTATCGGAGAAGCGGGCACTTAACTGTGCCAGCTCCTGGCTAATTTCACGAAAGCGGGTCTTATCCACCGCAGATAGACCAATTCCACTCAGCTGAAACGATAGTAGGCTGTTTTCTAGCGCCTTACGCTGCCCGGCATTGAGGTTTTCTGACTGCTGGCTGATGTGTTTGACGGCTTGATAGAGCTGACTGTTTTGACCGATTTCTGTTTGATACTCACTGAGTTTAGGTAAACAGCCGTTATAAGCATCCCGCATTGCCCCAGTGTTTACCACCGCATTCATATGGCTAACCGGCGACCACATGCGCTCCATCCAGTTGTTCTTCTCATCCAACGGGTAGAGCAAATTATCCCAGCTAGGCGTTAGATCGGTTTGTTGTAAGCGCTCAGCCAGCCAGCTTCGATTTTCTACTAACACCTGTTCTAAGGCAGGGACAACGTGCTCTGGTTTGATTTGGGCGAATAAGGGCAGGTCATCTTGTTGCAATAAAGGATTGGTGCTGACTGCCGCAGCCTGGGTCGCAGATTCATTTGCACCAGAATGGGATTTCTTCATGGTTTACTGTGCTCATTGTTTCATGTGAAACATTTAACAAAACGGCACCTTACGTTTCATGTGAAACACAGGTGCCGTATTTAAGGCACTTAAGGCCTATGATTAAACGTCCAGGTTTTCTACGGAAAGGGCATTGCTCTCAATAAAATCACGCCTCGGCTCAACCTGATCCCCCATCAACGTAGTGAAAATCTCATCCGCAGAGACCGCATCTTCGATCCTCACCTGCATCAAGCGCCGCGCCGCCGGATCCATCGTTGTCTCCCAAAGCTGATCCGGGTTCATTTCGCCCAGACCCTTATAGCGACTGATATTCAAACCACGATTAGCTTCTTTCATTAGCCACTCAGCAACCTGATCAAAGCGCTGCGTTTCCAATTTACGTTCACCTCGCTGAATATAAGCCCCAGTATTCAATAGGCCATCCAGCTCCTGATTAGCCCTAATAATAAACTGCATCTCCGGTGTAGCAAATAAGTCCTGATCCAGCACAAGCGTATGATCTAAGCCATGCTGGCGGCGCTTGACTTCGACTTGCCACTGCTCATTATCAATTTTGTTGAATGAAGCACCGTAACTCCGTTCGCCATTCATGCGCGCATTCAGTTTGTCCACCGCATTAGCGACCCACTGGTAATAGACTTCTGCCTCAATATCAGTGCCCCCGTGCTGCAAAGATTCAAACAGCAGACTATCCATAATGTCATAGTCATAGCGCCGCGCCAGGCGTGCAATGATTTGGCGCGCTGAATTGTATTGATTCAACAGTGTTTCCAGTGCCTGTGAGCTAATCGCAGGAGCAGCACCGTCCAGGTGTAACTGTGCGCCATCAAGCGCAAGCTGGATTAAATGCTTATCTAATTCCGCTTGATCTTTAACGTATTGTTCCTGCTTACCGCGCTTCACTTTGTACAGCGGCGGCTGGGCAATATAGATATGACCACGCTCAACCAGTTCATTCATCTGGCGGTAGAAAAAGGTCAGCAAGAGGGTGCGAATGTGTGAGCCGTCGACATCAGCATCGGTCATGATAATAATCCGGTGATAACGCAGCTTATCTGGATTATAGTCATCACGCCCAATACCACAGCCTAACGCAGTAATCAGCGTGCCTACTTCAGCAGAAGCCAACATCTTGTCAAAGCGGGCTTTCTCAACATTCAGTATTTTACCTTTCAACGGCAAAATCGCCTGAGTGCGTCGATCACGCCCCTGTTTGGCCGAACCACCCGCTGAATCACCCTCCACCAGAAACAGTTCGGACAGGGCAGGATCTTTTTCCTGGCAGTCCGCTAACTTGCCCGGCAAACCGGCTATATCCAGTGCGCCTTTACGCCGAGTCATTTCCCGCGCCTTGCGAGCGGCCTCGCGCGCCAACGCGGCTTCCACCATCTTACCGGCAATACCTTTCGCCTCTGCTGGATTCTCCAACAGAAAATCATTCAGGCTTTCGCTCATCGCGGATTCGACCGCACTCTTCACTTCAGAGGAGACCAGCTTATCTTTTGTCTGCGATGAAAACTTGGGATCAGGCACTTTAACTGACAGCACAGCGGTTAAGCCCTCCCGCGCGTCATCCCCAGTTGGGGTGATTTTTTCTTTCTTAGCCAAGCCCTCACGTTCAATGTATTGATTCAGGGTACGGGTCAGCGCAGAACGAAAGCCAGACAGGTGGGTACCCCCATCACGTTGCGGGATATTATTGGTGAAACAAAAAATGTTTTCCTGGTAGGAATCGTTCCACTGTAGACTGACCTCAACCCCAATATCATCCTTCTCACCAGAGAAATAAATCACATTAGGGTGAATAGGTGTCTTCTTACGGTTCAAGTGTTCGACAAAAGCCCTGATGCCACCTTCATACTCAAACACATCCTCGCGACCCTCTCCACGCCGATCGAGCAAGCGAATCCTCACCCCTGAATTGAGGAAAGATAGCTCGCGCAAACGCTTAGCCAGAATTTCATAATGAAACTCAGTAATCGCAAAAATCTCTTTGCTCGGCATAAATTTAACAGTGGTGCCAGTGCCTTCAGTATCGTCGATAACTTCCAGGCCAGTGACCGGGTCGCCCAGATTATAAATCTGCCGATGCACCTTGCCATTACGCCTAATGGTTAGCTCTAGCTCTTCTGACAGGGCATTCACTACTGATACACCCACACCGTGCAAACCACCAGATACCTTATAGGAGTTATCATCAAACTTACCGCCAGCATGCAAGACCGTCATAATAACTTCAGCCGCCGGTTTACCTTCTTCCGGGTGCATATCGACAGGAATACCCCGACCATCGTCCGTGACGCGCACTGCACCGTCGCTAAACAGCTCAACCTTTATTTCTTTACAGTGACCCGCCAGCGCTTCATCAATGGAATTATCCACTACCTCGAACACCATATGGTGTAGGCCGGTACCATCATCCGTATCACCAATATACATGCCCGGACGCTTACGGACGGCTTCCAGGCCTTTTAATACCTTAATGTTTGAAGAATCGTATTGTTGGTCAGTCATAGGTGTTCCTAAATCATGAAAGCAGGGTGATTCCGCTTTGAATTAATATGCAGCTGTTGCGTGCTGCAAGTCGCAAGCTTGCCTGCTTGAAGGTGAAATTTTTTTCATGCCCATTATGATACTTCGTTAAATATGCCATGTTTCACATGAAACATTTTCCCAGCACCCATTAAATGCTTACCACCCGGAGCCTGTGTGCCCGTCACAATCAGCTGCTGTTCGGTCTGTTCCAGCACCCGGTATAACAAGGTTTGATTTTCCATATCTAACTCTGAGATCAAATCATCAATGGCTATAATACCGCGTTTTGAAGTTTCCGTGGTGATTGCCTGACTCTGTGCCAGCAACAGCGCCACCCCCAGCATTTTTAGTTGGCCGCGTGACGCATAGCGTGCTGCCAGAATGCCGTTTAAAGTCACCTGTAGGTCACCACGATGACAGCCATATAAACTCAAACCGTGCTGAATTTCATGCGCCTGACGCGCCTGTAAAAAACGGCGTATTGACTCATAGTCATCAGGCTTTACCGTCGCTGGAAAACCAGACTGTAATTTCAGCTCAGGCATTCCGGTGTGGGTAAACAACGAGGCCAAGGTATCCAGCACTCGGTTTAAGGCGTCCAAAGCGTCGCAGCGAGCACGATGAATAGTGGGTTGTAACGCTGCAAGTTTATCGGTCCAGTGCTGGAGGGCAAAACGCTGCTGTTCATCACGCAAACAAACGTTGCGTTGTTTAAGCACCCGCTGGTAACTACGCCAGTCCTGATGAAAATCAGCTGACCGGTAAAAGGCCACCCAATCAAGTAAAGCGCGCCGCTGTGCTGGACTGCCGCTTAATATATCCAGGGTATCGGGATGGACAACTGTCAGCGGTAAGTGACTGCTTAGTTCAGCCTGTTGACTTATATCCGCATGATTAATCCGAATTCGGGTTAGCTGCGCCGTCTTACTAATACCTATAGGGTATTCGGCGCTAACGACGCTACTGTCAACCTTACCTGCGACCGTCAAGGTCTCTGCACCGTACCTAATCACTTCTTGAATTCGCGGGCTGCGGAAGGAACGGCCCCGCGACAGTATCGCTAAGGCTTCCAGCAGGCTGGACTTGCCCGCCGCATTATCACCAATCAGTAAATTAGTCCGAGGGGAAAGCGCTAATACGGCTCGCTCAATAACCCGGCAATTTTCAACGGTCAGTTGTTTCAGCCACACGAACAGCAACCAGCATTAAACTTAAAGCCTGATCGGCATAATAACATTACACACCGTATCATCCTGTGGATCGGTAATTAGCGCGCTGCTTTCCGGCGAATTCAGTTGTAACACCATATTGTCATTGCTGAGGTGGCTAACTGCATCCAACACATAATTAATATTGAAGCCGATGCTAAATTCATCGCCCTGATAATTAACATCCAGCTCGTCGGTGGCGGTTTCCTGTTCGGGGTTAGTAGACTGCACACGCAGCGTATTCTCACTCAGGCTTAAACGCACACCTCTGAATTTCTCATTCGACAAGATGGCTACCCGCTGTAGCATATTGCGAAAGTCTTTACGATCGACATCCAGCTGAATATGGCCTTGAGCGGGAACAGCGGCTTGATAATCTGGATAGCGTCCATCGACCAGCTTGGTGGTAAAGCGCAGCTGATCAATTTGCACTCGCAGGTGATTTTGACTGATTTGCACGGCAACCGGCACTTGGCAGTCCGCCCGCAGCAGCTTTGATAATTCCAATACGCCTTTGCGTGGAATAATAACCTGCTGCGACTCCGCCACTTCTAAGCCGGTATCACAATGTGTCGACAGCGACAGACGGTGACCATCGGTAGACACCGTGCGGATGTGTTCCGCCGTCAGCTCCAGCAACATACCATTTAGGTAATAACGGACATCCTGATTAGCCATGGCAAACGCCGTACTGTCTAATAGATTCTTTAGTCGATTTTCGGGCAGTTCAAACTGGTAGGTAGCACCTAAATCATCTAATTCAGGAAATTCAGCGGCGGGCAGCGTCGCCAGTTCAAAGCGGCTGCGGCCACAGGTGACTAAGGCACGATTATTAGCGTCGATATCAATGGCAACTAGGCTCTCCGCCGGTAAGGCCTTACAAATATCAGCCAGCTTTCTAGCCGGCAACGTGACTTCGCCGTCCACGCAGTCAATCAGCTGTGAAGAGGTCGCAATCTCCAGCTCAAGATCAGTGCCACGCCAGAATACCTGGCTGTTTTCGATCCTAACCAACACATTTTCCAGAATAGGCGATGTATGGCGTTTTTCGATAGCCCCTAGTGTTGCCTGTAGGGACTCCAGTAATGTTTCCCGGGTCTGTGTTAGTTTCATGTATAAAATCTTTATTCAGTCACAATCATTAAAAAAAACAGCGCAAGTTAGTTCTGCTAACCAGCAGCTTTATTTAGTTGGTCAGCGTGCGGATTAGGATACGATAATCCTCCTCAATCCGATTATCTGAATCCCGCAATTCCTGCACCTTACGGCAGGCGTGTAGCACCGTGGTATGATCCCGGTTACCAAAATCATTGCCAATTTCAGGCAGGCTGTGGCTGGTCAATTCCTTCGACAGGGCCATCGCAATTTGTCTGGGCCGCGCAACAGAGCGGGTACGACGTTTGGAATCCATCTCATTGACGCGAATATTGTAATACTGCGCGACCACCTTCTTTATATTGTTGATCGAGACCATTTTATCTTGGCTGGCGAGCTGGTCACGCAGGGCGTCATGCACAAAATCCATGTTCAGCTCAGAGATACAACGCAGACGCATGTTCGCAATAACCCGCTGTAGAGCACCTTCCAAGTCACGGATATTAGAACGAAAACGCTTACCAATAAAAAAGGCCACATCCTGCGGCAGATCCAGATGAGCATCCTCTGCTTTTTTGCGCAAAATTGCGACTCTTGTCTCCAGATCGGGGGGCTCAACGTGCACGGTTAAACCCCAGTTAAAACGTGAACGCAGCCGGTCATCAATCCCTTCCACATCGCGCGGAAAACGATCACTAGCAAGGATAATCTGTTTCTGACCTTCCAACAGTGCATTAAAGGTGTGGAAAAACTCTTCCATCGAACGCTCTTTACCCGCAAAAAACTGAATATCATCAATCAGCAGGGCATCAACGCTGCGGTAATGCTGTTTAAACTCTTCGATACGGGAATTACGCAGCGCAGTGATCATGTCGTTCACAAAGCGTTCAGCATAAACATAAAGCACATGCGCGCGCGGATTATACTCTAGAATGCGGTTACCAATGGCATGCATCAAATGCGTTTTACCCAAACCCACGCCGCCATAAATGAAGAGGGGGTTGTAAGACTCCCCTGGAGTCTCACCGACTTTAAGCGAAGCTGCACGGGCCAGCTGGTTCGACTTGCCTTCGACAAAATTAGCGAAGGTCATGCGTGAACTCAGGGCGTTAACAAAATGACCACTAAACGTGCTTTCCGTTTGCCCTGGCGGTAATGCGGGCGGTGGCAAGGTTATGCCAGAATGATTGCCTGCCGCTGGCCGAGATTGAGCTGGATTGAAATGAGGTGTGGCCTGGGCCAGTGACGCTAATTCAACTGAACCGTGAGTGGGATCAGGATTGTTGGGGTAACCGTTATTAGTGGGCTTAGTCTGAGACTTAGGCGGTGCAACCGGGCGTGAACCTATTTGCAGGATGACATCATATTCTTTAATGCCTGACAAAGTACGGGCATGAAATAGAATACGTGGTAAATATTCAGCGTGGATCTGTTGTAACACAATAGGATTGGGCGCAAGCAGACACATAGAATCACTTTGCTCTAGCGCATGCAAACTACGCAGCCAAGTGTTTATCTCACTGTGCGGTAGTTCATGTTCCAGTTGATTTAAGCACTGCTGCCAAAGCATAGAAAACGCCCCGTATTCATTGTTGATTCGTTGCTGAACAGGTCATTGAGTGTTCCCGGTGTAACCACTCATTATACTGTGTAGCTAGAGTTATCCACAAGCAATTTACTTGTGAACTCGCCAGTTATTCGCTTGACATGCCCGCGCTTATCAAGTACTTTTCTGAGCCGTTTTCGCACTGATAGATGCATTATTGGCTATTCGCCGTATTGCCTGTCAATATTAAAGAACTTTGACCCAGCTGGTATTTTTAAGTCATGAAAAGAACGTTCCAACCGAGTAATTTACGTCGTGCCCGCACCCACGGTTTTCGTGCCCGTATGCAAACGGCTGATGGTCGTAAAATATTAAATGCCCGTCGTGCTAAGGGGCGTAAGCGCCTCATCCCATAAGCACCATTTAGTATAGTACAAAGCCGTCCTGTCGGTACCAACAGTGTGGCATCGTATCCGCGAACACATCGACTTACTCGCCCACAAGATTTCAAGCGAGTATTTCAGCGTGGCCATCACCGGCGTATCCACGTAGACGGTCTATTCTGTCGAGTTAGAGAAAGCACTTGCCCGCATGCTCGTCTGGGCCTAGCGATTTCCAAACGTTCCTTAAAGCATGCAGTTGCCCGCAACCGGATTAAGCGGCTGGTGCGTGAAAGTTTCCGCAGCGAGTTCCCCCATTTACCCGCTGTCGATATTGTCATCATGAGTGAGACAAAGCTGGTCTCGATGCACAACGCTGCTATACTGCAGCAACTCAACATGCTGTGGGAGCGTTTACGTAGTTTTTATTCGTTGGTAGACGACTCAGCCAGGCACGTTTCACCTAACCACAAACCGGATTGAGGGACTATGGATTCTCAACGCCCATTCCTGTATTTGACCCTGATTTTTATTGGCTTCTTATTATGGACAACCTGGCAGCGGGATCATGCGCCGCAGCCCGAAATCGTTAACGCACAGCAGAACCAAGCTCAAAGCAGTGCACAAGCCAATGGTGTGCCACAAAGCACGAGTGGTGATGATGTCCCGACACAAACGGCGCAGGCTATTCCCGCCCAGCCCCAACAGCAGGCAGTTACTGATAATCGCGCCGCTGATGGTAATAAAGCCAACATTATCAACATCCGCACTGATGTATTAGCGCTACAGATCAGTACACAGGGCGGAGATATTGTTGTGGCCGATCTGCCGAGCTATCCGGTGAGTTTGGAAGAGCTTGATAATCCGGTGCGGATTTTGGATCGCGCCGCTAAAAATTATGTCGCTCAGTCCGGCTTACAACATCTCGCAGTGACCGGTGTACCTGCGGAACAACTGGCAAAAATGGCCCCGAATCATCTCGCCTCGTATCAGGCCGCACAAACCGACTACCAAATGCCAGAGGGCAGCGATACGCTGGTTGTGCCTTTAGTTTGGGAGGGTGACAACGGTTTAGTCGTCACTAAAAAATACCATCTTAAGCGCGGTAGCTTCCTGGTTAAAGTCGAGCATGAGGTGCAAAATAATTCTGCCGAAACCTGGAGTGGAACAGAATATCGCCAGTTAAAGCACGGACCAGATAACACCACTAGTGGTTTTCTTATGGGCGTACAAGCCTTTGTAGGCGGTGCTTATTACTTCGATGAGCAGTATGATAAAATTGCCTTCGAAGATATGGAAAACAAGATTGCGGATAAGACGACTGGCGGCTGGATCAGCATGCTAGAACACTATTTTATCAGCGCGTGGATTCCGAATCAGAGTGAAGAGACTAATTATTATACCAATAAAGTCATGGCCTTTGGTGTGCCCGGCTATATTCTCGGTGCCCGTGGTCCAGTAAAGGAAATTGCTGCTGGTGCGACCGCTAGCTTTAACAGTGAGTTTTGGGTGGGGCCTAAACTTCAAGAAGACTTAGCAGAAATCGCGCAGGGACTCGACCTCACGGTGGACTATGGTATTTTCGCTTTTATCTCTCAGCCCATCTTCTGGGTGATGAAGAAAATCCACGGCATCGTACAAAACTGGGGCTGGACGATTATTTTCCTAACTTTACTGATTAAACTCATCTTCTTCTGGCCGTCAGCAGCCAGCTATAAATCAATGGCGAAGATGAAAGCCATGGCACCACGCCTGAAAGAAATCGGCGAACGCTACGCTAATGATCCACAAGGCAAACAAAAAGCCATGATGGAAATTTACCGCAAAGAAAAACTAAACCCGCTCGGTGGCTGTTTACCGATTCTGATTCAGATTCCGGTCTTCATGGGCTTGTACTGGGTGCTATTAGAAGGCGTTGAACTGCGTCAGGCCCCTTGGTTATTATGGTATAAAGATCTTTCAATCAGAGACCCATACTTCATCTTACCGCTGGTGATGGGTGCGAGTATGTACCTCCAGCAAAAGCTGAATCCGCCACAGGTCGATCCCATGCAGCAGCGCATCTTCCAATTCCTGCCGGTGGTATTCACCTTTATGTTCCTGTGGTTCCCAGCGGGACTAGTATTGTACTGGGTGGTTAATAATTTGCTCTCGATTGCACAGCAGTGGTACATCAATAAAAAGATTATTGGTCACGCCTAACCTCCTTCAGGAGAGTGTTTCATGTGGAACCGTACCGACACCATAGCTGCTGTGGCGACACCGCCGGGACGCGGCGGTGTCGGTATTATCCGTCTCTCTGGGCCAGCCGTAGTTGCTATCGCTGATCAAATGCTGGGCGCGTGCCCACCGCCTAATCGGGCTGTTCACCGCGCCTTCCTCTCCGCCGAACAGCAGCCATTAGACGATGGCATTGCCCTGTACTTCAAAGCGCCACATTCATTCACGGGCGAAGATGTGCTCGAACTACAGGGCCATGGGGGTCAGGTGGTGCTGGACATGGTGCTACAGCGCTGTTTGGAACTGGGTGCCCGGCTGGCGCGTCCCGGTGAATATTCAGAACGTGCCTTTCTAAACGATAAACTTGATCTGACGCAGGCTGAGGCGATTGCTGACCTGATTGACTCTGGTTCAGAACAGGCTGCGCGCTCGGCACTGCGTTCTTTACAAGGCAGTTTTTCAGCAGCCATCAATCAGTTGGTAGCTAGCATTATCGAGCTGCGAGTTTATGTTGAGGCCGCGCTAGATTTTCCAGATGAAGAGATTGACTTTCTAGCAGATGCCTCCGTACGCCAGCGTTTAAGCCATATCCAACGGCAAACCAAAACCATCTTCGCCCAGGCACAGCAGGGCAGCGTACTGCGTGAGGGCATGCATCTTGTCATTGTCGGTCGACCTAATGCCGGCAAATCCAGTCTGCTGAACGCGCTCGCTAAGCATGATGTCGCAATAGTGACTGATATTGCTGGGACGACGCGGGACGTACTGCGCGAACACATTAATCTGGATGGTATGCCGCTGCGTATTGTTGATACAGCAGGCTTGCATGACAGCGCTGATCCCGTAGAAAAAATGGGTATTGCCCGTGCCTGGCAGGAAATTGATCAGGCTGACTTACTGCTGGTCATTATCGATGACAACGCACCCAGCGCCGAACAACACGACTTATTGGCCCAGCTACCGGACAAGCCGCCGCGCCTATTAGTGCATAACAAGATTGATCTCAGCGGTGCCACACCGGGCAAACAGCATGACGCGCTCTACCTTTCGGTTAAAAACGGCGAGGGGATTGCTGCTCTGCGCGACGAGCTTAAGCGCCACATGAACTACCAGGGCAACCCTGAAAATGTTTTCATTGCCCGCCGCCGACACCTTGATGCACTACAGACCAGCGCCACCGCGGTCGAGCAGGCAGAATACCAACTCATGACCTATAACGCTGGGGAATTAATGGCAGAAGAACTGCGCTTAGCGCAGGATGCGTTAGCCAGTATCACCGGTCAGTACACCCCAGACGATTTATTAGGTGAAATATTCAGCTCGTTTTGCATCGGCAAATAAGCGCCGAACCACTTGATCACCACTGAGGAATACAGGCTCTGAATAGCTTTCCTAACGGGAAAGCTAACAGTCCCATGCCGCTTTCCATGGCATAATTAGACCATGAAGCTCAATATTCTTGCCAAACTGTTTTTAGTCGTGCTGCTCGCCACGGTGCTGGTCATCGTGTTTATGGTGACTTTCATGAACTGGAGTTTCCGGCAGGGATTCACAGATTACCAACATCAGGCCGAGTTAGCGCAGGTCACCGTCTTAGGTGAACGCCTCGCGCAGGAATATCAGCGTCAGGGCCAAGACTGGAATTTTCTACGTAATAATCCACGGGGATGGCAAAGCACACTGCTTAAGCTAGGAGAAGCCGCCGCCGTTAGAACGCTCAGTAAGCGGATTCGCCTGCGCGACCGTGGTGGTGGCCTAGTCAGTGGCTCAGCAACCGTGCCGCAGGGCATCATCAGTGAACGAGTGAGTATCACCGTGTCCGGTACGGTGGTGGGTTGGCTTGAGCTTGATCGCCAGCCGATTGTCACCGATGAAATTGCCAATAGTTTTATGGAGCAGCAGGTCATTAATATCTATTTAATTGCCCTGTTTGCGACGCTGCTGTCCTTATGCATTAGCCTGATTGCGGTACGTCAATTTATTGGGCCACTGCGCAAGCTTATTGGTGGTGCGCAGTCACTGGCGGAAGGCCATTTTGCGACCCGTATTACAGTGAGTTCTAATGATGAGCTGGGCGAACTGGCCGAACGTTTTAATCAGCTCGCTGATTTTTTACAGCGCACGGAGGAATTGCGCGGCCAGTGGATTGCTGACATCTCACATGAGTTACGCACCCCCATCGCAATACTACGCAGTGAAATTGAAGCCATGCTGGATGGCATTCGTCAGCCTGATTTAGAGCGGATTCGTTCTCTGCATGCCGATATCCTGTCGCTGGGTCAGCTGGTAGATGACTTATACCAACTGTCGCTATCTGACGCAGGTAATGTAGAAAAGCCAGACGCAGCCGTTGATTTGCTAAGTTTACTGCATGATTTATTGGGGGCATTCGCCACCCGCCTACAGGAAAAAAATATCCGCCTCGTCCAACAACTCGATTCACCTGAAGCACTCATCATCCGGGGTGATCACACGCGCTTACACCAACTCTTCAGCAATTTATTAGAAAACAGCTACCGTTATACCGAGCAAAACGGCACGGTCATTGTGCGGGCACGACGCATTGACCAGGACTGTCAAATCACCGTTGCGGACAGCAGCCCCGGCGTCCCCGACAGTGCACTGCCCCGCCTATTTGATCGTTTATTTCGTGTGGACCAATCGCGTAGTCGGATGCTGGGTGGCTCAGGTTTGGGCTTGTCGATTTGTAAAAATATTGTGAAAATTCATAGCGGACAGATTAGCGCCGGTCATTCTCCCCTAGGTGGGCTTATTATCACGCTGACGTTCCCACTCAAAGTATAAAGTAACTGGCGCAGTCAAAAGGATGCAGCATGGATAAAATTCTGGTGGTTGAAGATGAACCCAAGCTAGCAGAGGTCCTGCTAGAGTATCTGATACAGGCTGGCTTCGCAGCGCACTGGATTGACAATGGTGCTGAGGTCGAGGATTGGGTAAGGGAGCATACCCCGGATTTAATCGTGCTGGATCTAATGTTGCCGGGTAAAAACGGGATCGATGTTTTTCAGGCGATTCGTCAGTTTGCCGAGACCCCTATTATTATGGCGACGGCAAAAGTCGATGAGATTGATCGCTTATTAGGGCTGGAATTGGGGGCAGATGATTATGTGTGTAAACCCTATAGCCCGCGTGAGCTGCTGGCGCGGATAAAAAATATTTTGCGACGCGCTCAGCTCAACCCGCAAGAAACAAAAGAAAACGGTGAGATCGAAACTTTCCCCGAGCAGATGGAGGCATTGCTGGGTGGGATTAACTTAAATCTCACGCCGGTCGAATTTCGCTTACTCCACCAGCTGACGCGTCATCCCGGTAAAGTCTATTCCCGTGCACAGCTGCTAGACTGTGTGTATGACGATCACCGCGTAGTCACTGATCGAGCGGTCGATAGCCACATAAAAAACTTGCGGCGTAAGATGGAGGCTGTTGCACCGGAATGTGAGGCGATTAAATCGATTTACGGGGTCGGCTATAAATTTGACAGTTAATGTTCACCCACCTCACCTGTACAGGCTGTTGAGCTTAACGCTGATTGGCAACACCTAGCCTAGAAAACAAGCCCCACCACTACCCAGTGAACGCTTCATCAGAAGCCAAATACTCTTGTTCCTGCGCACTGCTTGTGCGTCCAAGAATCACATTACGGTGTGGAAAACGGCCAAAGCGGGCGACAATGCTGCGATGGTGTTCTGCAAAACGCACATTATCTGCCAGCCCAGCAGCCGTAAACAGACGCACCGACTCATCCTGATCGGTCATAAACTCACTGTGCATCAACGGCATATACAGAAACATCAAGCGTTCTGGCACTAACTGTTGGTCAAAACCTTGGCTCACCGCATGTTTACAAATCGCAACGGCCTGCTGTTCCGTGCTGAAGCTACGAGCTTCACCTCGAAACATATTCAGGGGAAACTGATCGAGAATAATACATAAGGCCAAGCAGCCTTCGGCCTGCTGTTTCCAGGCATCAAGTTCCCCTTGCCTCGCCTGCTCCCACGCTGGCGCAAAACGATTATGAATGGACTGATCAATGGCTGGGGTTGAGCTAAACCAATGGGCTGACATTGGTGGCGTATACCAAAATTCCAGCACGTCCTGCGGCGTTAAATTCTGTGACATCTAAATATTCCTTAGGACTTAAGGCCGCCACTTTCTATCCATGGCGACCTCATCACTCAAAGCCAGAGGCGCATAGTGATTTTAGGCAGTAAACGGTGATACCTTAGCTTCAGCACGACGCTGATGCAAAACCGGTTCCGTGTACCCGCTGGGCTGGGCACAGCCCTTAAAGACTAAATCACAGGCCGCCTGGAACGCTACGCTCTTGTTCGTATCGGGCAGCATATTGATGTAATCAGGGTCGCCTGCATTTTGCTGATCAACAATCGCGGCCATTTTCTGGAGCGCAGCCATGGCCTGCGCCTCAGTACAAACCCCGTGCCGAATCCAGTTCGCCATATGCTGACTGGAGATACGCAGTGTCGCCCGGTCTTCCATTAAACCGACATTATTGATGTCGGGCACTTTAGAGCAGCCTACGCCCTGATTTACCCAGCGTACGACATAGCCCAATATACCCTGCGCATTATTCTCCAGTTCCCACTGAATCTCTGCTTCCGACCAGTCCGTCTCTGCCGCTAATGGAACTGTCAGAATATCATCAAGACTAGCGCGCTCGCGAGCTGTCAGCTCCTGCTGCCGCGCCATAACGTTAACCTGGTGGTAATGCATGGCGTGCAACACGGCGGCGGTAGGTGAAGGCACCCAAGCCGTATTTGCACCCGACATTGGATGGCCGATTTTCTGTTTCAGCATTTCTGCCATCATATCCGGCATGGCCCACATACCCTTACCAATTTGGGCGTGTCCCTGTAGACCACATTCCAAGCCAATATCTACATTCCAATCTTCATAAGCGGCAATCCATGGCTGCGTTTTAATATCGCCTTTACGCAGGAATGGACCCGCTTCCATTGAGGTATGGATTTCATCACCGGTACGGTCGAGGAAACCCGTATTAATAAACACCACCCGCTCCTGTGCAATCCGAATACATTCCTTCAGATTCACCGTGGTACGGCGTTCTTCATCCATAATGCCGACTTTCAGCGTATTGCGTGCTAAGCCGAGGGCATCTTCAATGCGCCCAAACAGCTTATGGGTGAAAGCGACTTCTTCTGGGCCGTGCATTTTAGGTTTCACGATGTAGACCGAACCGGTACGCGAATTTTGTGCTGTGGTCTGCCCACTCAGATTATGCATTGCAATCATGCCGGTCATCATGCCATCCATAATGCCTTCTGGGATTTCATTGCCGTTAGCATCCAGAATAGCATCATTGGTCATGAGGTGGCCGACATTGCGCACAAAAATCAAGCTGCGTCCTGGTAACGTCAGTGCCTCGCCGTCCGCTGTTTTATAGTCGCGATTGGGGTGCATACGGCGCGTAAACGTCTTCCCCCCCTTCGTCACCTCCTCAGTCAGATCACCTTTCATCAAACCGAGTAAGTTTCGATAAATCAATGTTTTATCAGCGGCATCAACCGCTGCGACCGAATCTTCACAGTCCATAATTGTGGTCAGGGCCGCTTCCATCAGAATATCATTAATACCGGCTTTATCACCCTTGCCGATGGGTGCAGTCGGATCAATTTGAATCTCAAAGTGCAGGCCATTATTCACTAGCAGTACCGCATCGGGCTGTTCCGCTGCGCCGCGATAACCTGCCAGTTGGGTCGGCTGTTGCAGGTTTGTTTGCCCCTCTTCTAAGCTGAGCTGGAGCTGACCTTCAACAATGCGGTAGGCGGTCACATCGCTATGCGACCCGGTAACCAGCGGTGCGGCCTGATCTAAAAATTGTCGCGCGAAGGCAATCACCTGCTGCCCACGCACCGGATTGAACGCCCCACCCTTTTCGGCACCGTCGCTTTCTGGAATGGCATCTGTGCCGTAAAGCGCATCATATAAACTGCCCCAGCGCGCATTGACTGCATTTAGCGCAAAACGGGCGTTCATTATGGGTACGACTAGCTGTGGCCCAGCGGTGGCAGTGATTTCAGTATCAACATTAGCCGTGCTGACTTTAAAATCCGCACCTTCCGGTACCAGATAGCCAATGTCTTGTAGGAAAGCCTTATAGGCAGAAAAACTGAATTTACCTGGATGAGCCCGATGCCACTCGTCGATCTGCTGCTGAATCGTTTCGCGCTTCGCCAGCAGCGCTTTATTCTCTGGTGCTAGCTCAGTGACTAAGGCTTCCAGCTTTGTCCAAAAATCCGCTGCGTTAATACCGGTGCCCGGTAAGGCTTCATTTTCAACAAAATTGTGCAGAAGTGTTGACACTTCCAGGGTGCCAACGTTAATTCGTTCGTTCATAGTGCAAATTTCCTCGCGACTGAGCTGAGATGTCGACAATCATTGATAAACAGGTTGCAAAGGTAGAAGCGTTATTCCGGGCGGAATACTACCATAGGCATAAAAAAAAACCTCGTTAAAATGCTGGGGTTTTGTTAGTAGGCAGCGACTATCAAGTGGCAGGGCGCTGACGGCCTGCAAAGCATCAGGTATCTTTAGTTTATGCAGCGTGCTTCACTGTTTAGTGATAGACATAAAAAACCCGCTATACAGAGCGGGTTTTTTATGTCTTGCAACCAAGGCTAGAACCGGAAATTAACCCTGTTCTTTTTTACGCGCCAAGGTTTCTTTAATAACTTCATCCGCCACATTGCGTGGGCAGGCTGAGTAGTGGTCAAACTCCATCGAGAACTGACCGCGACCTGAGGTCATGGTTCGCAGATCACCGATGTAACCAAACATCTCAGACAGCGGTGCATCCGCTTTAATGCGTACCCCGGTGGGTCCAGCTTCCTGTGATTTAATCATTGAACGGCGACGGTTCAAGTCACCGATCACATCACCAACGTGATCTTCCGGCGTGAATACGTCAACTTTCATGATCGGCTCCAGCATCT
Organism: uncultured Thiotrichaceae bacterium; assembly: GCA_937925855.1. GTDB lineage: Bacteria > Pseudomonadota > Gammaproteobacteria > Thiotrichales > Thiotrichaceae > Thiolinea. The sequence continues at coordinate 5,889 of CALAMO010000002.1, read as the reverse complement.
GTGGGCCAGCCTTGGTCATCGTCTGCCGGTAGCCCCCTTTCGCTGCGATTTCAAACGCAATGGCCGAGGAGTCAACGGCGTGGAAACCACCGTCGATCAGGGTTACTTTCACATCAACCACTGGGAAACCTGCTAGTACGCCTGCGTCCATACTGGTTCTGAAGCCTTTCTCAACCGCAGGCCAAAACTCCCGCGGTACATTACCCCCGGTGACCTTTGACTCGAAGGTAAAGCCTTCGCCAATTTCATTCGGCTCCATGATGTAATCAATCTTACCGAACTGACCCGAACCACCAGACTGCTTCTTGTGAGTGTAGCTGTCTTCAATCACCTGAGTGATCGACTCGCGATAGGCGACCTGTGGCTTACCGACTTCAACGTCAATGCCATGGGTGCGGCGCAGAATATCGACTTTAATGTCGAGGTGCAGTTCGCCCATGCCCTTGATGATGGTTTCGCCAGAATCCTCGTCAGTTTCCACCCGGAATGACGGATCTTCCTGCATCATTTTATTCAACGCGATACCGAGTTTTTCGGCAGCAGCCTTGTTACTAGGTGCAATGGCAATCGAGATAACCGGGTCAGGGAATACCATCGGTTCCAATGTTGCGGGCTTGTTCACGTCTGCCAGGGTGTGGCCGGTTTGTACGTTCTTCAGACCCACCAGCGCGATAATGTCGCCAGCCTGAGCGAAATCAATTTCATTGCGCTCATTTGCGTGCATCTCGACCATACGGCCGATGCGTTCAGTTTTGCCGGTAAAGGTATTGACCAGGGTGTCGCCCTTTTTCAGCGTACCGGAGTAGATACGGGTAAAGGTCAGTGCGCCAAAGCGGTCATCCATGATTTTGAATGCCAAAGCCCGCACTGGCTTAGCCGGGTCAACGATGGCAAATTCACCGGTCTCATTACCTTCCATGTCGACTTCAGGCTGAGGATCAACTTCGGTTGGATTAGGCAGGTAATCTACCACGGCATCCAGTACCAGCTGAATGCCTTTATTTTTGAACGCCGAGCCACAGTACGTTGGGAAAAAGTCGAGTGCGATCGTACCCTTGCGGATACAGCGTTTAATGTCTTCTAAAGCTGGTTCCTCACCTTCTTCCAGGTAAGTTTCCATCAGGTCATCATCTTGTTCCAGCGCGGTTTCAATCAGTTGTTCGCGGTATTCCTCGACCTGATCGACCATATCCGCCGGTACGTCTTCGATGGTGTAATTAGTGGGATCACCTGAACCGTCCCATACCCATGCCTTACGGGTTAATAGGTCAACCACACCCGTGAAGTCATCTTCAATACCGATGGGGAGCACCATCACCAGCGGGTTAGCCGCGAGTACATTTCTCACCTGATCGACGACGCGATAGAAGTCACCGCCCATGCGATCCAGCTTATTAACAAAGATGATTCGCGCTACTTCAGATTCATTGGCATAGCGCCAGTTAGTTTCTGACTGAGGTTCTACCCCACCGGAAGCACAGAATACACCGACGCCACCGTCGAGTACTTTGAGCGAGCGATAAACTTCGATTGTGAAGTCAACGTGGCCGGGGGTGTCGATAATGTTGAGGCGATGCTCATTCCAGAAGGCGGTGGTAGCAGCGGACTGAATAGTAATACCACGCTCCGCTTCCTGTTCCATGAAGTCAGTGGTCGCCGCGCCGTCGTGCACCTCACCGATCTTATGAATCTTACCGGTTAGCTTGAGGATGCGCTCTGTTGTTGTGGTTTTCCCCGCATCAACGTGTGCGAAGATACCGATATTCCGGTATTTGCTTAAGTCCGTCATTGTTTAAAGTCTCATGTAAATGCTGATTACGCCTGCAAACGGGGCCATCAGCCTTGAATGCCTGTGGCATCACCAGCTTTAGCCGCCATGGCAACGGTGAACCCGGCGAAAGCGGCAATACTAATCGTCTGTCACTTGATTTGGAAGTCTTTTTATGCAAATCAAAGCGGTGCGCATTGTAAAGCATATTTGAGGTGGGGGTAAGGGTAAGTTATCAATTAAATCTTAGGCGCTGATTTAAGCGTGATTTTCGGCCCTTGTGTTTGAGCTTCCACACGTTGTTATCTTATCTTGTCTTAATAGTTTTATATAAGATTCTTTAAATAGTAATCATAATAAGCTAGGCCACCGAGTGTGGATAAGCTGATTAGTCTCTGTTTTCAAAGCTATTTCTTTGCTGATGGTGTTCGACTAAGCCGTGTGCCTAGTGTTAAAATCACTGTGGCTTTTATGTGGATAACTTTATACACACATTTTATCCACACCTTGCCCTAACGCTGCTACCCCTGTTCTTCGCTGAGTTATTAAACGCTTAAAATACACTCGATTATTCTTTTTTATATTATTTTATCAATAACTTACTTCTCGATCACATGGGCCTGTTGCAGCTTGCTTTGTTCGACTAAACCACTGCCAACGCGGGGCGGAACACCCAGTCTGCCTTGTAGACTATATGGGTCGGTGAGCGTTTCTAGAAAGGCTTCCAGCGCGTCAATTTCATAGGATTGGAGGGCGACAGGAGTGATGTCAATCGAACGCAACAGGCGTTGCTGTTCCTGTTTATCTTGTTGAATCAGAAAATCGCCGCTGCTGACTTTAGTAAATAACGGCAGAATCAGCTGCTCCGGTGTCCACTGGCGCAGTGCTTTTTGTGGGTTTAAATGATGCTCAATCATCTTGCGCAGGTTTTTATAAGCCCCGTTATGCCCGTAGGGCGCGGTAGCGCTGACGTTGCGCAGTGAGGGTGTACGGAAGCGATAGGCATCCTCGCGTCGGTCGGATTCGTTGATACGCCCCATATCCCGGGCTTTAAAATCAAACTGGCGGGTGCGGCCTGGCCCAAACTGCGGTAGGCCAAGGCTGTAAAACTTGTGGTCGGTTTGCAGGGTGCCACTGTGGCATTGGAAACAGCTGGCCTTACCGTAGAATAATTGCATGCCTGCAAGCTGCTGTTGATTGAGAGCTGTCTTTTCGCCGCGTAGGTAGCGATCAAACGCGCTCTGTGGAGTGCGCCATTCGCTATTCATGAAATCGTCCAGTGCGTTGGCGATGTGGTGAATTTTTATATCGGTGCGATGCTTGATGTCAGGAAATGCGGCGGTGAATTCGTCGGCGTAGCTGGAGATATTGCGGATGCGTTCCTCAATAATGCGCCAGGCATAATCAATTCGGCGGTTACGTGCTCCGGCCACTTCGTTTTCATCGGCGTGTCCGGCCATTTCCACTTCGGATACCAGCGGAAATACCGCTTGTGCTGCCAGCAGGCTTTGCAGACCATCTGGGATGAATTCAATGGCCGGTGAGTTAAAGCCCTTATGGTCATTTTCATCTAGGCTAAGCCGCCCGTCATGAAACAGAACGGTAAACTCTTTTGCGCCAAGATTGAACAGCGCGGGTGCGTTGCGTTGAATACGGCGGGTGGCCGCGGACTGCCCTGCCCCAGGTTTACGCTCCGGGCCGAGGCCACGACCGCCTTCGCCGATGCCTAAAGATAAACCGTCTCCGCTGGCTAACTCATGGTGATGGCAGGTGGCGCAGGCAATATTCCGGTTCCCGCTGAGGATTTTATCGTAAAATAACTGCTGACCGATTTTGGCCCGTGCTTCATCGAAGGGGCGAAAATCCTGTGTGGTTAGCGGTTTGGGTAGATTTAGCGGGGTTTTAAGCGTTTCCGCCCGTACCGGTACGGGCTGTAGACCGATTAACAGCAGCAGTCCAATAGTGATCAGGGGAGAACGTTGCATGAAAAACAGGTTCCTGAATAGATATGTAGGCTTAAGTTTACTGATATTCAGTCTGTTGCCAATAGGGGCGAGCGCAGATATTGAATATGCCAAAGATTTAATGGAGGCCAGTCGCTTTAAAGAGGCCTATGATTTGATGCTTCCGGCGGCGCAGGCAGGGAATGCAGATGCGGAAGAATTAATCGGTGTCATGTATGCCATGGGGCTTGGGGTTGAGCGTGATGACCGCCGGGCGTTTGAGTGGTATTTGCGCTCGGCGATGAAAGCGCATCCCGGTGCGCAGTCCGGCGTGGGTTGGTATTACGAGGTGGGGCGCGGTATGACCGCACCGGATTTGGTGCGGGGTTATATGTGGTACGTGCTGTCGGCGATTGGCGGTGATCCCGACGCGGCGGTATCGCAGGAGGAGATCGTGAAGAAAATGACGCCGGAACAGATCAACGAAGCGAAGATATTGATTCAGGATTACCGTCCGCATTTGTATCCGTTTGAGCCTTGACCTGTAATATTGTGCTGGCTTCTACCTTCACCCCCCGGCCCCTCTCCCTGATAGGGCGAGGGGGAGTACAGCTTTAATAGCAACTGATTCAGTCAAAGGCTTTTTATATGCAAATCAAACCACTGACCCGTGCCTTAGGCGCAGAGATTATTGGCGCTGATGTGCGGCGTGCGGAAGACATTCCGGCGATCAAACAGGCGTTTAGTGATTACGGTGTCATCGTTATCCGCCAGCAGAGCATTACCCCGGATGAGCACCTTGCTTTTGCGCAGCAGTTTGGCGAGATCAATGTGAATCGCTTCTTTAAGGCGCTGGATACACATCCATCCATTGCGACCGTGTTAAAAGAACCGGAGCAGAAATACGCCATTGGTGAGGAGTGGCATACCGATCATTCTTACGACCAGATTCCGGCGATGGGGTCGATTCTGCATGCGATTGAGGTGCCGGAGGTGGGCGGTGATACGGTGTTTAGTTCGATGGCGGCGGCTTATGATGCGCTGTCTGCACGGTTTAAAAGCATGCTGGAGGGCTTGTATGCGGTGCATTCCTCGCGCCATGCCTTTGGCTATAGCACGCAGGATTCAGAAGGCGTGCAGAGCGGGCGTTTTGCCAATATGGATCAGGCGACGCAGGATGCGCGTCATCCGGTGGTGATTAGGCATCCGCTGTCCGGGCGTCAGTGCATTTATGTGAACCCGGATTTTACGGTGAGTATTGAAGGGTTAACCAAGACCGAGTCAGACGGTTTGCTGAATATGTTGTATGAACATTGTAAGCAGCCGGATTTCCACTGTCGGATCAGCTGGCGGGCCGGAGATATTACGTTTTGGGATAATCGGGCGTGTTGGCATAAGGCGATTAATGATTATGATGGCTTCCGGCGTTATATGCATCGGGTGACGGTGGAGGGGTGTGCGTTGGGGGCGTGAGATAAGGCATTAGGGATGCCGGAACCTGAGATATTCCAATGTGCTTTGCGTGCGCTGAATGTGCGGGCCGGGCAAACCGTTTTTGTGGGTGATCATCCCGAAGCAGATGTGCATGGGGCTAAAGCTGTTGGCATGAAGGCTGTCTGGATGCAGGATGAGTATTGGCCTGAACCTGAAGATGCGGTTATTGCGCAGTTATGGGATTTACCGGGTGTTATTGATGGGTTGAATAAACAGAATTAACGCGAGGTTGCCGTATTATGTTGGAACTCAGACCAAACTGCGAATGCTGCGATAAAGACCTGCCGCCGGAATCAACGGCGGCGATGATCTGCACGTTTGAATGTACGTTTTGTGCGGATTGCGTAGCGGATGTGCTGCGGGGTGTTTGCCCGAACTGCGGCGGTAATTTTTCACTAAGGCCGGTGCGGCCAGCGGCTTTATTGGGGAAGTATCCGGCGTCTACTGAGCGGGTGTTGAAAAAAGCAGGTTGTTGAGTTTTGGTTTGGCACGCAGCTGCTCCCAAATCTGTTTTTTCAATGGATCAGTCGGAACCTCAGCCAATTTGAGACTGTAACTTGAACTGTGTATCTGCCTAACTTTACTTGTTAAGGTAGATACGATGAACAAGAAGCAATTATCCGCCCTTGCGCGGGAAGCCGTGAAAGGCGTAAAAACCGAAGAAGAATTTGCTGCCCTGACTCG
>CALAMO010000001.1 GCA_937925855.1 uncultured Thiotrichaceae bacterium | reverse complement strand
TAAAGCGCTGACCGCCAAAGCCTGGATTTACTGACATCAGTAGGATCATATCCACCTTATCCATGACATATTCCAGTACCGACAGCGGGGTGGCGGGATTGAAGACGAGTCCCGCTTTGCAGCCCTCAGCGCGAATGAGCTGTAAGGTGCGATCCACATGTTCTGAGGCTTCGGGATGAAAGGTAATATAGCTTGCCCCCGCTGCTGCAAAATCAGGAATAATCCGATCCACGGGTTTAACCATGAGGTGAACATCAATAGGTGCGGTAATCCCGTGCTTACGCAGCGCGGCACAGACCAATGGGCCAATGGTTAAATTTGGAACGTAGTGATTATCCATCACATCAAAATGCACCATATCCGCGCCCGAGGCGAGGACATGATTCACTTCTTCGCCGAGGCGGGCGAAGTCAGCGGACAAAATGGAAGGCGCGATACAGTCAGTTTGCCGGGTCATGTGCTCAGTTCCTACGATACGAGCAACGTACTTTAACGCATGGTTCGCAGGAATTATAGCCCGATATTTTAATTCTGACGGGGTCGCTGTACCTATAGCGTGGAGTACAGCAAACTCATTGAGTAATTATCAATATCCGTCTCAAAGCCCGAGTCTGCGCCGCTGCCGAAGGTGTGTTCCCACTCACCGCGCAGCGACATGTTTTGGTGGAAGCGGTATTGGGCACCAAAGCCGATCAGGGTGGATGCACCGTCGCCGGATGAGCGCTTAGCCGTACCTATTTCGACTTCTGAATCACTCTGCCAGAATAACACGCCTGCTTTGCCTATTACTTCCAGGTTGGGGGCTGCGGACGTCGCCAGAGGTAGATAGCCGACGGCGGTTATTTGAAAGCCGGTGATGTGGTTTTTACTGGCGACTTGTTGTGTACCCACGCTGCCACTCATGGCGGCTTCGCCATGATCCACATAGGTCACTTCAGCGCCCAGTAGCGGGTTGAAGCGTGCGCCAGCAAATACTTTGTAGCTTACCGCGCTGTCATCACAGGAGCCTTCAAAAAAGGGAGAGTGACAGACATTAGCCTGTCCGGTATAGCCCACACCGCCACCGGCATAGACCTTCATGCCACTTTTCAGGGCAACATTAGCACTAATATCTGTCGCTGCGGCCTGAGTAGAGGCGAGTAGGACTGATATGACTGCCAGAGTTATGGATTGCTGCATAATAAAATTCACGTTATCGTTATTATTTATGAGAGGGTTGTTTATTTTATAAATTTGTATTCTACAACGTTGATAGGCTAACGCCGAGCGAGAGCAGGTCAACATTGGATTCATACATACCTTCGCCTGTGGCAAAGATACGCTCCCATTCGCTGCGCAATTCTATATTTCTATAAAGCCGGTATTGCGCACCGATGCCGAGCAAGGGGCTGAAGCCCTGGTCGTCTGATTCGTCTCTGGTGTTGGTTAATTGGACTTCACTGCTGTTGGCCTGCTGCCAGTAGGTTGCGCCCAGTTTGCCTAAGAGTTCGATGCGCGCGCTCAGTGGGAGATAACCCATGGCCACAGCCGATAAGGCATTCATGTCACTTTTGAGGACAGGGTCACGCGGCATATTACCTGAGCTGTGTGCTTCGCCTGTTCTCAAGTAGGCAATTTCTGCCCCCACTGCACGGTAGCGAATACCCGTGAATAGTTTAGCAGTGTGGGTATGGCCATCTTTAAATTCATTGAGGTCAGCAGCCCCTAAACTACCGCCCATGTACAGGCGGGTTTCGGGTGCAAAGCCCCAGGCTTCGGTTGCACCGCCAGCCTGTGCCGCTGACGCTAGCAGGTATCCTGAGAGCAGAATACACAACTTTATACTTGTTTTCATGTCGATAGCCCCTGATATCGTTACATTATTTTTCTAGGTGTTGCTATGTTTTTTATAGTGAAGACATGGCTACGCCAATAGAGAGCAATTCAATTTTTTCAGTGTTGCCCTCAAAGCGTTCGATGTCCTCAAAGCGTTCCCATTCGGCCCTGATACCGAGGTTGTCACCCAGGTCATAACTGGCGCCAGCACCGATATAGCGGCTGGCGTCGTCATTGCTTGAGTCGCCGCTGTCGGCGGAGCGCTCATTGTCCCACCAGATAATGCCGCCTTTGGCGAATAGCTCTAGTTTGTCGCCGTATTGATACGTTGCCAGTGCTGCTGTGGTGTAGCCGCTCAGGCGCGAAGTAGTGCGTTTATTATCGCTGTCATAGGTCGCCATCTCACCAAAATCGATGTAGCCACCTTCCACCACGATGTCGCTACTTAGGCGAACGCCAGAATAAATTTTCCAGCCCCTGTCACCGCTATCACAGCGCGTAAACGAGTCGCAGATTGCTTCGGTGTCGGCCTGGCTAATACTCGCCCCGATGTAATTGTTAGCGGGCGTTTTTTGCGCCTGTGACGCAGCATTAGCGACTGTCTGTGCGGTCTGTAATGACAGTAAGAACAGCGTAGCAAGCATTGGTGCATGCGAATATTTCATACAGCCCCTTATTAGTTATTTTGGTAGGTGTGAGCGGTGTTACCTTGTTGTCCCATTGATGCCCCATATTTAATTATAGTGTTATAAGATGGGCTAACAACAATATCAGATGAGCGTAAGTGCAGTGGCGATTGCGGTTGGGAGTAGGGAACTGGGCTGTGCGGCTGCCCCCTCCCGTGGCCGGATACATCGATCATCCGGCCAGGAGGGCGAGCTGGCTAGCGCAGCTGTGCGGCGCGCTGTGGAAAATTCAATTCCAGTACGCGCAAACTGTCTGCGGCTAGATCGTTTTTACCCAGATTGCGGGCGGCTTGAATTTTGATTTCCAGCGCATCAATCACTGCAGGTGAGCCCTGGTAGTGTTTGATTGTGTATTCAGCCCGGTTAAACGCGGCCAGCCAAGCGGAGCGAGTCATATAGTATCGGGCGACGTTCACTTCAGAATCTGCCAGCGTATTGCGCAGGTACTGGAGGCGATTTTGTGCATCCTCGGCGTACTCACTGTCCGCATAGCGGGTCACAACGCGGGAGAAATCCTGGAAGGCTTCTTTTTGCCGGACGGTATCGAGGTCGGTAATACTGCGCGGGAAAATTTTATCGACTAGGCTGCTGCCACGGTTAAAGTTGACCAAGCCGCGCAGGTACCAGCCATAGGCCATTTGCTTGCTGCTTGGATTCATGCGTGCAAAGCGATCAATCGTGTCTAGCGCGTTGCCCGGTTCATCTGATTTGTAATAAGCATAGGCAGTTTCCAGCGGAGCGGCCTGTGAATACTTGCTCAGTGGATGGCGTGCTTCCAGCGACTCATAAAGTTTTATGGCCTGCTGGTAATTTTTTTGCTGCAGCTCTGACTTGGCTTTGGTGTAAATTTGCTCGGCAGTCATGCCTTCAGTCGCATCTTTCTTTGGGCCGGAGCCGCCAGACAGTGAAGAACAGGCGCTTAACGTTATCGCAAGCAGGCCGGTTGCGCTGAGTTGGATGAGTTTTTTTAGAATGATTGCGTTGGTCGACATTTGATTAATAACACGTATGATGGAACAAGTTTTCAAGTATAGCGTATTCATCAGTTTAACATGCCCCAAAGTCAGCAGATTATCAGTATTGTGCCTTCTGAAATGGCACAGCAGCGCCTGGATCAGGTGCTGGCCAGCCTATATCCACAATATTCACGAAGTCAACTGCAAAAATGGATCAAGGCCGGACAGGTTAGGGTGGATGATAAGGTGCTGAAACCCAAGGAACGCTTAACCGGTGGTGAAGAGCTTATTGTCATGGTGACGCAAGAAAAGCAGACCCACTATGAGCCAGAAGCCATGGCGCTGGATATTATCTATGAAGACGAGGCGATATTGGTGCTGAACAAGCCGGTGGGCCAAGTGGTGCATCCGGCGGTGGGCAATTGGTCGGGGACGCTGGTGAATGGCTTGTTGTATTACCGGGCGGCACAGGATCAATTGCCGCGTGCCGGTATTGTGCATCGGTTGGATAAAGATACCAGCGGCCTGATGGTGGTGGCAAAAACGCTGGAAGCGCATCAGTCTTTGGTCGCGCAGCTACAGGCACGAACGGTTAGCCGAGAGTATCTGGCCTTAGTGTCCAGGGCGGTGATTGCGGGTAATACGCTTACCAGTAATATGGGGCGTCATCCAGTGGATCGTAAGAAAATGGCGGTCACTGTAGCGGGCAAAACTGCCATTACCCACTACCGAGTCGAGCGGCGCTTTACGCACCATACGTTGCTCAGCGTTAAGCTGGAAACTGGGCGCACCCATCAGATTCGTGTTCACCTCAGCTGGAAGCAGATGCCGATTGTGGGTGATGCGACTTATGGTGGTCGCCCTCGGATTCCAGCAGGGATTAGTGCAACTCTGCGCGCGGCCTTGTTGGCCTTCCCACGGCAGGCGTTGCATGCTACCCGGCTGGGTTTGCTGCATCCGACTAGCGCTGCGGCCATGCAGTGGGCAGTTGATCTGCCTGTGGATATGCAGAATTTATTACAGCAGCTACAGGCTGAGGAAGTGGACGCCTAGTGGACGAGGTTAACGCGCTGGGTTGGATACTACCGGACTGGCCTGTACCGCCCACGATTAAAGCCGTCTCAACCTCGCGTGTGGGCGGCGTCAGTCAGGCACCCTATGATCACTTAAATTTGGGTGCGCATGTTGGCGACGTACCGCACGACGTGCACCAAAACCGGCAGCGTCTGCACGATCTATTACAGCTGCCCAGCGAGCCGCTGTGGCTAGAGCAGGTGCATGGCACGACGGTATACCATCCTGCTCCGCCAACAATCAATGACGCCGCGGCTACACCGCAGGCTGATGCGGTGGTCGTTTCTGCTGAAAATCAGGTGGCGGTGGTTATGACGGCGGATTGCCTGCCCGTATTATTTTGTGATGTTGCGGGAACCCAAGTAGCGGCGGCGCATGCGGGTTGGCGCGGTTTATGCGATGGCGTGCTGGAGCGGACGGTGGCAGCACTGGCTTGCCAGCCGATCCAGCTCATGGCTTGGCTGGGACCAGCGATTGGGCCGGAGTGTTTTGAGGTCGGCGCTGAGGTGCGAGCAGCATTCATGCGTGAGGATGCTCAGGCTGCGCTGGCCTTTAAAGCCAGTCGGCACCGAGGCAAGTACTTGGCTGATATTTATCAGTTGGCGCGGCAGCGTTTGCGCGCGCTGGGCGTCATGCAGATTTATGGCGGCGACTGCTGTACGTTCACTGACAGTGAGCGCTTCTTCTCTTATCGGCGTGAGGCGCACACCGGGCGCATGGCCTCGTTGATCTGGCGGGAGGGCGGCTAACTTAGTCGTCTTCCCGCCAATTTGTAGCTTGTGCCATCGCTGTTCGCGCCTGTGCACTGCTACAGTTGCAGCGCGTTTAACCAAGTAGAGACCGCGCCGACCAAAGCATCGTCTTTGTCCTTAAAATCGTGATCAGCGTCTGGCAGCATGCGCTGAGCAGAGGCAGGGTTGCCCGCTGTAGTGATCTGGTTCCAGCGCAGCGGCGCCATTTTAAGCACGGCAGGAAAGTCATTTTCCCCATAAACGTCGAAGACGGGTACTTGCATTTTATCGAGCGGTAAGGGGTCTGCCATGGTTTGTCCTAGGTCAGTTGCGCCCATGCCCAGGCCAACGTAGGCCGCAATGTCTGCATCACCATAATCGCGCACCCATTGCATCGCCATATGCGCACCGCAGCTATGCGCAACGAGTGTGATTGGCGAAATACCCTGCTGTTTGAGATGACGGATACCCGCCTGAATACGCTTGCCGGCTTCGGCAAATAAAGGAACGTAGTCGTAATACTTAGCGCCTTTCTCCAGCACGGGTAGCTGGAGTGACAGGGTTGTCCAGCCCTGTTCGGCTAGGCCGGTGCGGAGTGGGTAGACCGTATCTTCCCAATCGGGGTGTAAGCCCCTACCATGTAGAATGAGCGCTCCGCCGCGTCGCTCATTAGCGTTGGTTTGGATGGACATGAAACTGCGGCTGCCGTCATTTAGGTAAAAAATATCACCCTCTAACACGGCATCCCGAATTTCATTACTGATGCGGCGCTCGCGCGCATAATCTGGCTGGGTGCTACTAGCCGTTTGGCGGGTATTTGTCGCTGAATCTGTTTGCGCCGCACTGGACTGTGCTGAGGTATTAGCCGCATCATCGGTGGCCGCCTGATTGGCTGCGTCGGCGGCGCTATTGCTGGCGACCACTTCGCTGCTTGCACTTTGAGTGCCGTCTGCCTGCGTGCTGGCTGTGCTGCCATCACCAGATGACGTGTCGCCTTTGGAGCTGTCTGTCGTAGTGTCGCCGGCTGTAATGTTGTCATCGGCGCCACTTGAGTCTGTTGCCCCAATGGCCGTTATATTAAGGGTAGTGCCAGCACTGGCTGTTTCAACCGCGCTTGCTGGGGGCTGCATATTAGCATTGGGTGGCTCGACAGCGGGTCGGTTAATCATCAAAATGAAAAAAGCGACCGCTGCTATAGTGTAGATTAAAGCCGGGAAACTCATGTCGTCCTCCTTGGTGACTGATGCGCTGCGGGTCATAAAGGCAGGGCATATTAGATGTTCGCTTGTCGTGCTGTGGTGTGTATGTTGTGCAACCCGAATTTTTAAGCGATAGTACGCCATTGCCGGGCGTGGAATATCCGGTTTTTTGAATTGAAATATTCAAAATATTCTATTGGAACTTGAAAACACTATCTTCTACATTATGCAGGTTATTTTTGCCAGCGCTAATAATGGCGTTAACATGCGTAGCAAGCATACCATTTTGTTAACTGATGACACAGGAGTCATGTACATGGAATTGAAAGGCAGTAAGACTGAGCAAAACCTGAAGGATGCTTTTTCAGGCGAATCACAGGCGAACCGTCGTTACCTTTATTTTGCGGCAAAAGCGGATGTTGAAGGCTATAACGATGTTTCAACTGTGTTCCGTTCAACAGCGGAAGGTGAAACTGGGCACGCCCACGGTCACTTGGAATACCTGGAAGCGGCGGGTGATCCGGCAACTGGCCTGCCTATTGGTGGCACTGCGGACAACCTGAAAGCGGCGATTGCTGGTGAAACGCACGAATACACCGATATGTATCCGGGTATGGCGAAAGACGCGCGTGACGAGGGCTTTGATGAAGTAGCTGACTGGTTTGAAACGCTGGCTAAAGCAGAGCGTTCCCATGCCAACCGTTTCCAGAAAGCACTGGATAGCTTGGACGCTTAACAGCGATTTCTAAACGGTTTCGCAGAAAGCTGACGGGCCATCCGTTGGCTTTCTGCGTTTATAGTGTCCCATTCACTGGGCCGACGTTAATGTCTGTCCTAGCGCTTAACTCATCAAAAACAGTTGCAGGAGAATATACTCATGGCCACCCCACAACGCGAAGGCAGTTTAGCAGCTCCCACACGCCATGCGCTCGACTGGAAAAACCCGGAATTTTATAACGAAGAGGCGGTGCTGGATGAGATGGAGCGCGTGTTCGATCTATGTCACGGCTGTCGCCGCTGTGTCAGCCTGTGTCATTCCTTTCCGACGCTGTTTGATTTAGTTGATGAATCTGACACCTTTGAAGTCGACGGTGTCGCGAAAGCAGACTACTGGAAAGTGGTGGATCATTGTTATTTGTGTGACCTGTGCTATATGACGAAGTGTCCGTACACGCCGCCCCACGAATGGAATATTGATTTCCCGCATTTGATGCTGCGGGCTAAAGCGATTAAACATAAAAAAGGTGAGACCACAGTCCGCGATAAGGTATTAAGTTCGACGGATGCGGTTGGTAAGTTGGCGGGCATTCCGGTGGTGGCGCAGACGGTGAATACGCTGAATAAAAACCGACTGTTCCGTAAGGGTTTGCAGCAAGCAATGGGCGTACACCCCGCGGCTAAAGTGCCGGATTATCATACCAACACAGGGCGCAAACGCTTATCAGGTAGTAATTCACGCCTCACTCGTGCGGCGGTGCAAGCCAAGCCTGCTGGGCGTACTCAGGGCAAGGTGGCGTTGTTTGCGACCTGTTATGGTAATTATAACGAGCCGCATATTTTGGAAGATTTGGTCAAGGTATTCGAACACAACGCCATTCCCGTTAACCTGCTGGATAAAGAGCAGTGCTGCGGTATGCCCAAGCTAGAGCTGGGCGATCTGGAGGCGGTGGCTGCCGCCAAGGAAGTCAATATTCCTGAAATGATCGCCATGATCGACCAGGGTTGGGATATTGTTGGCCCAGTACCGTCGTGTGTGCTGATGTTCAAACAGGAACTGCCGCTAATGTTTCCAGATGATGCTGATGTGCAGCGCGTAAAGCAGCATATTTTTGATCCGTTTGAGTATCTGATGCTGCGTGAGAAACAGGGCCTGTTGAACAAAGATTTCCCTGAATCATTGGGTAAAGTCAGCTATCACGCTTCCTGTCACCTGCGGGTACAGAATATCGGCTACAAGACGCGCGAAGTGCTGTCACTGATACCGGACACTGAGCTGGAGCTGTTGGAACGCTGTTCTGGGCATGATGGTACTTATGCGGTGAAAGAGGAATTTCATGATATTTCGATGAAGATCTGTCGCCCCATATTTAACAAAGTGAAGCAGGCACAGCCGGATTATTATGGCAGTGACTGCCCAATGGCTGGACACCAGATTGAGAATGGTTTGGGCGCGGAGGCCATGCCGCCGACTCACCCAATGACGATGCTGCGCATTGCTTATGGTTTGGCTTAACGCCCCCTGGACACGCTAGACTGACCCCGGAGATAAAAATGACAGAGTTAACTCGTGCTGATTTGATGAGCTTGGAAGCGTATTCGGAGCAACGTTCCGATTTTCGAGCCAAGGTTATCGCCCATAAGGCAGCGCGTAAAATTGCGCTTGGCCCCAATGCGACGCTTTATTTTGAAGACCAACTGACCATGCAGTATCAAGTTCAAGAAATGCTGCGGATTGAGAAGATTTTTGATGCCGCAGGCATCCAGGAAGAGTTGGATGCTTATAATGCGTTGGTACCTAGTGGCCGCAACTGGAAAGCAACTTTTATGCTGGAATTTCCAGTGGAAAGCGAGCGCAAGCAGTGGCTGGCTAAATTGATTGGGATTGAGCGCCAGACCTGGGTGCAAGTTACAGGCTTTGCCAAGGTCTACCCTATTTGCAATGAAGACCTGGAGCGTGAGACGGATGAAAAAACCTCCTCGGTGCACTTCATGCGTTTTGAGCTCAGTCCTGAAATGTGCGCTGCGGTCAAGCAGGCGGCAGGGGTGTCGATGGGAACGGAGCATGCCCACTATAATTATCAAGTTGAGCTGGCTGCGGAAAGCCTGCGTTCGCTGGCTGCGGACCTGGACTGATAGCCCGCCGTAATACTAGGGGGCGTTCGCTCCCTATGTTCATAAATAAATCTACCACCGTGTATCATCAAAAAGCTCTATAGTATCGCGATAGTGATGTTGCTGCTTCATTGAATGTTTTTAAATGGACCCTACCGTGATTGTCGTAATCTAGTGTATTGATTGCCTATGACAAAATTAAGGATATTGCTCACTCTTAATGTGTATAATATTTTATGATTCGGTATAAATTTATCAGTATTGTTTTTTTTGCGGGTAGCCAGTCGTGTGTGTTTTCGACTATTAGCTGTCTGCGGCTAGCAGTAACGCGGTTTGCTTGAGCAGTCCTCCTGGCATATACAAGCATTTAGAGGTGGCTCAGACCGAAATAACTGCAGTTCATCGGTTTTCAGGGTTTGTTGATAAACATCATGGATTAATCAAAGCTGAAAGTATCTAATTGTCCTATTCTATACACTATGGATTTCTTGAAATTAATAGATAGAATTTATGTCGCAGTCTGCGGAAGTTTCTGTTGCATCTTTGCAAGATACTACCAGAACGGATGACTGGATAGATATGTCGGATGGCTTGCTATGAGGCTATAACCCCTGCCTCGGCATTCGACATTTGCAGTGTCACTATAAGGAGAATAGTTTTTCATGTCAGACAGAAGATTACAGGTCTTTCATGCGGTTGCGCGCTTGCTGAGCTTTACCAAAGCCGCTGAAGTGTTACACATGACACAGCCTGCAGTGACGTTTCAAATACGTCAGCTGGAAGATCAGTTTGATACCAGGCTTTTTGATCGCACGCACAACCGTGTTTCGTTAACGGAAGCAGGGGCAATTGTTTTCGAGTATTCCGAGAAAATTTTTGAACATTACAATGAGATGGAAAATGCAATCCGTGAAATGACGGACGACATTAGTGGTTCATTGACTATTGGTGCGAGCACCACTATTTCAGAATATATGTTACCCGCGTTACTCGGTGATTTTAAAGCTAAGAATATGGACGTTAAACTACGCCTGCGCGTCTCTAATACCGAAGGTATTGTGTCGATGGTTGAGAATAATGTCATTGACTTGGGGGTGGTTGAAGGGCCGGTTAATAATAAAAATTTGCTGGTTGAAGTGTGTCGTACAGACGAATTGGTCGCCATTGTACCGCCACAGCACCCTATGGCTGGACTGAAGCAGGTGACGGTACAGGAATTAATGCAGCATCCGTTTATTTGCCGGGAAGAAGGCTCGGGTACGCGGGAAGTGACTATCGACTATTTCCTAGAGCAAGGTGTGGACAAACATGCCGTTAATAATTGTTTGGAATTGGGTAGCCCTGAAGCGGTTAAAGGTGCCGTTGAAGCCGGTATGGGGCTGTCAATTGTGTCGAGCGCGAGCATCGTTAAAGAGTTAAAACTGGGGACATTGGTGAGCCTGCCGATGCAGCCGCCCTTATCCCGGGATTTCTCTTTTGTCCGGCAGCGTCAAAAGTTCAAAGTGCCCGCGATGGAAGAGCTATTAGAGTTTGCCCGAAACTATTGTAAACAGGCGCAACAGGCACAATCTGCAGCCTAATTAATAGACAGGTCGTTTTGTGTCTTGCATAGTCTCCGTGAGTGCTTTCTTGCTTATCCTCGATGTCTGGGGTGTTTGAGCGCTAGATTCTCTGTCATTTGTTCACAGGAGTTTTCTTTCTGTGAACAATATCAGTAGAATAGCGACAATTCTACCCTAGGGGGCATAGCTTGCCTGTCTTTGCCAAATCCATTGCCACACCCACTTCCGTGCAGGCTACTGCCGTTGAGCAGCGCTTGCATGATTTGTTGCGCGCCTTAAATACAGAGCAACAGACCACCCTACTGCGCTTTGCCGAGTTTTTGGTGGCGTCTGCGGAGGAGTTACCGCTCGAAGTGGATGAAATTCGTTTTCCGCTGCCGGAAGATTTGCAACGACCTGAAGCAGAAAGTGTTATCATGGCAATCAAACGTTTGACAGCTACTTACCCAATGATTAACAAAGAAAAACTATTACACAAAGCTTCCGACTTGATGGCAGAACATGTGACGCAGGGGCGAGCCGCAGCGGATGTCATTGATGAGTTGGAGCAGTTGTTTGCCGAACATTACCATCAGTTAAGAAATGACTTCGAACAGAACTGTCCAACCACAGATGGGTCTGAACCAGCATGATCAAGTTGCTCAACGATTGGTATAACCAACATTTCTCTAACCCTCAGGTGGCTATTCTGGCGTTGCTGCTGCTGTTTGGTTTGGTCACTGTCGTCCTGGCGGGCGATATTCTGGCCCCATTGCTAGCAGCGGTCATCATTGCGTATTTGCTGGACGGTGGGGTTGATCTGTTGCGCGCCTTTAAAGTGCCGCGTTTTATTTCTGTGCTGTTGGTCTTTAGTTTCTTCATTTTGCTACTGTTGTTGATCTTGTTTGTGCTAGCGCCGCTGTTGTTCAAACAGGCTACGCAGTTTGTGCTTGAGATTCCGGGTATGTTAGCGACCGGACAGAGTGTGGTCATGCTGCTGCCAGAGAAGTACCCGGCCTTTGTCTCAGAGCAGGTGGTGCTAGAAATTCTGTCCTCTGTTAAAACGCAGGTGACGAGCGCTTCTCAGCAAATTCTCAGTTTTTCCATTGCTTCCGTTTTTGACATCATTGCCTTCATGGTTTACCTGATTGTGGTGCCGCTGTTAGTCTTTTTCTTCTTGAAAGATAAGCAGATGATTATGGAGTGGTTTGGAACCTTTTTACCGCGCGATAAGGGTTTGGTAGTCAAAGTATGGCATGAGGTCAACGGCAAGATTGGTAACTATGTTCGCGGTAAGTTTCTGGAAATCCTGATTATCTGGGTTGCAACATTTATCGCCTTTCTGTGGTTCGATTTACAGTATGCGGTGCTGCTGTCTTTTCTAGTTGGTATTTCCGTGCTTATCCCGTATGTGGGGGCGGCCTTGGTTACGCTCCCCATTGCAATTGTGGCCTACTTTCAATGGGGCTATAACTCTGATTTTATCTGGGTGATGATGGTTTATGCCGTCATCCAATTCTTCGATGGTAATCTCTTGGTGCCACTGCTGTTTTCTGGCATTGTGAATCTACATCCTGCGGCTATTATCGCAGCGGTCTTAGTGTTTGGCGCTGTTTGGGGCGTGTGGGGTGTATTCTTTGCTATTCCATTGGCGACCCTGATCCATGCTGTATTAAATGCTTGGCCGCGCACTAAGCAGCTCGCCTAAATAGCGATTAGCTCAGGCGCTATACCCACACTGCGTACCTCTTTTGGCATAGCAAGAAATGATTGACTGATCAGTCAGTGAATGTGATAACTGCATCCTTTTATTTGGCAGGCAGCATTAGCACTATGGCAATCAGCGTCTTCGATATTTTCAAAGTTGGTATTGGCCCATCAAGTTCACACACGGTCGGCCCAATGCGCGCCGCCAACCGGTTTATCGGTCGTTTACGTCGTCAGGATCTGTTTGATCAGGTTGCCAGAGTGCAGATTGATTTATACGGCTCACTTGGGGCGACCGGTAAAGGGCATGGCTCTGATAAAGCAATTCTTCTGGGGTTGGAAGGCGATGACCCAGAAACGGTTGACACCTCAAGTATTCCCCAGCGGATGCAGCAGATCGCCGAGAGTAAAACACTGGATTTGGCAGGCTGTCGGCTGCTGGAATTTGATCCACAGCAGGATCTGGTATTTTTCCGGCGCAAAACGCTGCCGGGTCACCCCAATGGTATGATTTTTCATGCTTTTGACGCCGGCGGGAAACGTTTGCAGCAGACCACCTATTATTCAGTGGGTGGCGGTTTTGTGGTGAACCCGGAAATTAGTGCGGGTGATGCGGCGGCATCGCCCATTATCGAAGATGCTACTGCGTTGCCTTATGCCTTTAATACGGCGGCGGGCTTGCTGAGCTTGTGTGAAGAACACGGCTTATCGATTAGCGAGCTGATGTTGCAGAATGAACAGGTCTGGCTGTCCGAGGCTGAAGTGCGCGCAAAACTGCTGCATATCTGGCAGGTAATGCAGGCTTGTGTCCGCAGTGGGTGTAAAACGCAGGGTATATTGCCGGGTGGTCTGAAAGTAAAGCGGCGGGCTGCCCAGCTGTATACAAAGCTCCAACACGAAGAGGCGAACCGTCTTGATCCCATGGGGGCAATGGACTGGGTTAATTTATTTGCGCTGGCGGTGAATGAAGAGAATGCGGCAGGTGGCCGGGTAGTCACGGCCCCAACCAATGGGGCCGCGGGTATTATTCCAGCGGTGCTGCACTACTACCAGCGCTTTATTCACGGTGCGAATGACGAGGGCGTCGTGCGGTTTTTATTAACGGCGGGTGCTATTGCTATTTTGTATAAGGAAAATGCGTCAATTTCTGGTGCCGAGGTTGGCTGTCAAGGCGAAGTTGGCTCAGCTTGTTCGATGGCAGCGGGGGCGCTGGCAGAGATACTGGGTGGAACGCCGGAACAGGTGGAAAACGCGGCGGAAATTGCGATGGAGCATAACCTTGGGCTAACGTGTGATCCGATTGGAGGCTTAGTGCAGGTGCCCTGCATTGAGCGTAATGCAATGGGGGCCGTTAAAGCGATTAATGCCTCACGCATGGCACTGCGTGGCGACGGCAAGCACTTTGTTTCGCTGGATAAAGTAATTAAGACCATGCGTGAAACGGGGGCCGATATGAAAACCAAGTACAAAGAAACGGCGCGGGGCGGGCTGGCGGTTAATGTGATTGAGTGCTGATGAACTAAGCGTTAATGCCTCGGCTTAACTTTCGTTGAGCCGAGGCGTTAACTTTCGTTAAGCCGAGGCATTAACTTTCGTTAAGCCGAGGCATTAACATCACTAGATTACAGGGCAGGGTGCGGTTATCCAGCTGTTCCACGATCAGTTTATCCCAGCCCAAGCGACAGGCTCCGCTAGAGCCTGGCAGACAGAAGATGTAGGTACTGTTTGCCACGCCACACAGAGTGCGCGACTGTAGCGTCGAGGTTTTGATTTCTGCATAAGACAGTACGCGAAACATTTCGCCGAAACCTTCGATTTCTTTGTCCAGCAGGGGTTGGACGGCTTCAGGTGTGCCATCACGACCAGTGATGCCGGTGCCGCCAGTGGTTAGCACGGCCTGCACGTCGTCGTCCGCAATCCAGCGCGAAATAACGGCCCGAATGGCGTATTTATCATCACGCACCAATGCTTTTTCAGCGCAGTGGTGGCCCGCCTCCGTCAGTTTGCTCACTAACAGCTTGCCAGAGACATCTTCAGCCTCAGTGCGGGTGTCGGAAATGGTGAGGACGGCGATGGACAGGGATTTAAATAGGGTTTTGGTCATGAGTGCACTGTGCGGATTGTGAGTAAATACACACAACATCTTACCGCTAACGCGCCGTCTTGGTTAGTCCAAACTGTATTTATTTAGCCTGATCAAAAATTCCTGGAATTTATTTTGCCTTAGGCGGTGAGGTGCGTGTACTCGCAGTCCGTGCTGCGTTTATAATGGGGGTTTTGACGGGCGGCAAATCCCTAATGCGTGTGCTTGGCATAGAATCTTCCTGTGATGAAACTGGCGTGGCAGTGTATGACACGCATCACGGTCTATTGGCCCATCGTTTATTCAGTCAGGTCAAAATGCATGCTGAATACGGTGGGGTTGTGCCTGAGCTGGCGTCGCGTGATCATATTCGGCGCGTGTTGCCGCTGATTCGCGAGGTGCTGGCAGCGGCTGAAATGACGCTGGCAGAGATTGATGGAGTAGCCTATACCGCTGGGCCGGGCCTGATTGGTGCATTGATGACCGGCGCAGCCGTGGCGCGTTCGCTGGCCTTGGGTTTAGGCGTGCCTGCGCTGGGTGTGCACCACATGGAAGGGCATCTGATGGCTCCGCTGCTGGAAGACAATGCACCCAAACTGCCGTTTGTAGCTCTCTTGGTTTCAGGCGGCCATTCGCTGCTGGTGGATGTGCCACAGCTTGGGGACTACCGCGTGTTGGGAGAAAGCGTGGATGATGCGGCGGGTGAAGCCTTTGATAAAACTGCCAAGCTATTGGGTTTAGCCTATCCCGGCGGGCCGCTATTGGCGCAGCTGGCGGAGCAGGGTGACCCGACGGCCTATCGCTTTCCACGACCCATGACGGATCGTCCGGGCTGTGATTTCAGCTTTAGCGGTCTGAAAACTTTTAGTCTGAATACCTGGCAGAAATCTGCACAAACGCAGCAGGACAAAGCCAATATCGCCCGCGCCTTCGAGGATGCGGTGGTGGATACGGTATTTATTAAGTGCCGCCGTGCGCTAGAACAGAGCGGGCGCAATACGCTGGTGGTGGCCGGTGGCGTGGGGGCGAATAAGCGGCTGCGGCTGCGGTTGCAGGATTTAGAGGCTGAAGTCTGTTTTCCTCGCCTGGAATTTTGTACGGACAACGGCGCAATGATTGCCTACGCCGGGGCGATGCGTCTACAGGCCGGGCAGATGGATCAGGCAGCTATCCAGCCAAGGCCGCGCTGGCCGTTGACTGAATTGGAGCCAATCGCTGGCTAAGCGCTGGTTTTACCTCGCTTTTTTGTAGGCCCAGACCATCACCGCTATACCCAATACGAGCATCGGTAAGCTTAAGAGTTGTCCTTGTGTCACCCAGCCAAAGGCAACATACCCCATGTGGATATCCGGCTGGCGGAAAAACTCAACGATGATGCGAAACACGGCATAAGCCGCAACAAACAAGCCGGTAATCGCTCCCACCGGACGCGAGACCCGCGAGAACCACCCTAGCAACACAAATAGCACGAATCCTTCCAATGCCGCCTGATACAGCTGTGAGGGGTGCCTTACCAGTGTGTCGACCTGAGGGAAGACCATGCCCCACGGTACGTCAGTCTGGCGTCCCCACAGTTCACCATTAATGAAGTTGCCGATGCGTCCCGCGCCGAGTCCAATCGGAACCAGCGGGGCGACAAAGTCAGCAAGCTGGAAAAAGCCAAGTCGCCATTTGCGCGCTAGGATAACCATCACTAGCGTGACCCCAATCAGCCCGCCATGAAAGCTCATGCCGCCGTCCCATACCTGAAAAAACGAGAGTGGGTCACCGAGCAGCTGGCGGAAATTATAGAAGAACATATAGCCAATGCGCCCACCAAGTACCACGCCCAGCGCACCCCAAAACATAATGTCATCGACCTGTTCGGGTTTAAAGACGCTGCCTGGCTTAGCGGCGCGGCGTTTACCGAGGAAGAGAAAGGCAAGAAAGCCGATCACATACATCAGGCCATACCAGTGAACGGACAGTGGGCCAATGGCAATCGCCACCGGATCAAATTGTGGGTGTGTCAGCATGTGCTTTGCTCATTTGTCACCGTAGGGCTGGCGGTGTTAGCCCTGCTGGCTATGGTTTTGCCATGGTTGTGGCGATGATTCGCTCTACGAGCGATGAAAAAGTGTGTTGAGTTCGCTGCCAGGATCATCAGCGCGCATAAAGGCCTCACCGACCAGAAACGCATGAATATGGTGGTGACGCATTAAGGCGACATCTGCCGCAGTATGAATACCGCTTTCCGTCACCAAGAGCGATGTCTCTGGTACCTGTGGTAATAAATCAATACTGGTTGCCAGCGAAGTCTCAAAGGTGCGTAGATTGCGGTTATTAATCCCAATCAGCGGTGCATCCAGCTTAAGCGCGCGCTCCAGCTCGTCGCGGTCATGTGCTTCAATCAGTACATCCATGTCCAGCGCCGTCGCCAGATCGTATAAAGCACGCAGCTGCGTATCATTTAGCGCCGCTACAATCAGCAGAATACAATCCGCGTCCATCGCCCGCGCTTCATATACCTGATACGAATCAATAATAAAGTCTTTCCGAATAACCGGCAGGGCGCAGGCCGCTCGGGCGGCGCGTAGGTAATCTTCATGCCCTTGGAAATAGTGCGCATCGGTGAGAACTGACAGGCAGGCCGCGCCACCGCGTTCATAGCTGGCCGCAATCGCCGCTGGGTCAAAATCAGCGCGGATGACACCTTTACTGGGCGAGGCTTTCTTGACCTCGGCTATGACCGCCGCGTTGCCCTGGCGAATGCTGTGTTGCAGCGCCGCCAGAAAGCCACGCGGGCTATCGGCCTGTGTCGCCTGCGCCTTAAGCTCTGCCAGCGGCGTGTGCTGGGATCGATAGGCGATTTCTTCTTGCTTGGTCGCCAGGATTTTTGCCAGAATGTCTGTTGTGCTCATGGCTTTATCTCTGCGTCAGCGCTGCGAGCTGCTCCATGCGTTGTAGTGCGCTGCCATCGGTTATCACACGCAGCGCCCTGTCGACGCCTTCTTGGTGCGAATCTGCCACGCCGGAAACATAAATGGCCGCGCCGGCATTGAGTGCCACAATCGCTTGGGCCGGGCTAGGTGTAGGGCTCAGCGCGCTGCGTATCAGCGCCAGCGATTCCTGTGCGGTCTCGACCCGTAGGCTGTCCAGTGGGGCGGTATGCAGGCCAAAATCTTCCGGTGTGATGATATAGTCACGAACGACACCGTCTTTATATTCCGCCACCTGAGTGGGGGCTGCGATGCTGATTTCGTCCAGGCCATCCTGGGCATTCACGACCATGACATGGCGGCTGCCCAGCTGTTGTAAGACGTGCGCTAAGGGATTGACCCAGGCTTGGCTAAAGACGCCTACCACCTGATTGGGGGCAGCAGCCGGATTCGTTAGGGGGCCAAGCAAATTAAACAGGGTGCGCATGCCCAGCTCTTTGCGCGGGCCAATCGCATGGCGCATGGCGCTGTGATGCTTCTGGGCAAACAGAAAGCCGACACCGAGCGTGTTGATGCAGTCTGCCACCTGCTCCGGCGTGACCTCAAGGTTCACTCCGGCTGCTTCCAGGACATCAGCACTACCCGACTGACTAGAGACCGAGCGATTGCCATGTTTAGCAACGGATGCCCCCGCCGCTGCGCAGACGAAGGCACTGGCGGTGGAAATGTTAAAGGTGCCCGATGAATCGCCACCGGTGCCACAGGTATCTACGAGGTATTCACTGTTGACCTTAACTGGGGTGGCAAGTGCGCGCATGACTGAAGCCGCTGCGCTGAGTTCTGCGATTGTTTCGCCCCGCATGCGCATGCCAACTAGAAAGCCACCGATCTGTGCGGGTGTCGCGCCACCGGTCATAATGGTGTGCATGGCATCGGTCATTTCGTCGTGTTGGAGCGTGTCGCCTGCGACGACTTTATTGAGATAAGCCTGGAACGTCATCGGTTAAGCCCTAAAATGGAATATCATCATCAAAGTCTTCAAAACCTTTATCAGCCTGCTGCGCCGGTGCTTGCTGTGGCTGCTGGGCTGGGGCACCGCTGCTTTGCTGTTGACCGCCACCATAGCCGCCCTGCTGACTGCTACCGTAACCGCCTTGCTGGCCGCCGCCCTGTTGGTCGCCGCCAAAATTAGAGGAGCCACCGCCATCACGCGGCCCACCGAGCATCTGCATCTCTGAGGCGACAATTTCAGTGGTATAACGATCCTGGCCATCCTGACCCTGCCATTTGCGCGTGCGTAGGCTGCCTTCGACATAAGTCTGTTGGCCCTTGCGCAGGTACTGCCCGGCAATTTCGGCGAGGCGGTTAAAGAACACGATGCGGTGCCATTCGGTGCGTTCTTGGCGTTCGCCGGTGTTTTTATCTTTCCACTGTTCGCTGGTGGCGAGGCTGATATTAGTCACTGCGCCCCCGCTTGGCATGTACTTGGTTTCCGGGTCACGGCCCAATGTGCCGACCAGAATAACCTTATTGATTCCTCGTGCCATGTCTGTTCCTTAAACTTACTGTGAGTTGTTTGAGATTTTACGCAGGTGCAGCTGAAAATGCACGGAGAGCCTGATCATCTAATTCACTTTTATCGACTTTGACGTAAGCCAGCTGTTCTTGGGCGACGATAGCGACTTCGCGTACGCCGGGTATCGCGAGCAGGCGTTGGTGGATGTCATGCCAGTTGTCACTATTTATTACGGCGGTATCGAGTTTAACAATGCGGCTGGTGAAGAATTGAGGCTGCGGCAGGTTGAAGCTCAAACCAAGCCAAACCAACGCCATGAGGGCGCTGAGTATAAACACGCCGCTGCTGCCGAACTGCTGATCGACTAGCCCGCCGAGGCTGCCACCCATAAAAATACCTAAGAATTGAGCGCTGCTAAAAATTCCCATGGCGGTGCCCTTGGCGTCGACTGCCGCATATTTTGCGACTAGTGAGGGCTGTATCGCCTCTAAAAAATTAAAGCCAACAAAAAACACCAGAAAGCCTGCCAGCAGCGCGAATGACAGGTCGTTGCCCCAGGCAAGGACTAGCTCGGCGATGATCAGCAGCATAATCGCTAGGAGCAGCAGGCGTTTTACCTGCCGGTATTTCTCGGCCACAATAATCATGGGCACGGCCAATACAAACGACAGTAGGAAGATTGGCAGGTAAATTTTCCAGTGCTCAACCACCGCCAAATTCACCTGTTCAGTCAACAGGCGTGGCACCACCAGAAAATTTGCCGTCATGATGAGATGCAGAATAAAGACGCCCGCATTCATGCGCAGTAACGCAGGATTGTGCAGCGCTTTACGCAGATAATCCTGTAAAATACCGGCATCACGGTGTGCTCTAATTTGCACGGGCTGAGGCACGGCGAAGGCAATCAGCGCGATACTGAATAGGGCCAGTCCCATCGTGACCCAGAAAATGCCCGCCAGTCCGGCCCAATCATGCAGCAGCGGTCCCGCAATCATCGCAATCATAAATGACAGGCCAATGCTCATGCCGATAAAGGCCATCATGCGCGCCCGGTACTCGTCGCGGGTGAGGTCAGCGGCCAGCGCCATAGTCGCAGCGGCAATGGCGCCCATGCCCTGGAGCATGCGGCCTAGAATAATCAGCCAGATAGAATCCGCAAGGGCGGCCACTAGGCTGCCCAGGGCAAAAATAAGCAGGCCGCCGATAATCACCGGTTTACGTCCAATGCGGTCTGAAGCCAGTCCCATTGGAATCTGAAGCAGCGCCTGGGTCAGGCCGTAAATGCCAATCGCCAGTCCGGTTAAAAATTCAGTGGTCCCGCTGAGCGTGTTAGCGTACAGCGAAAATACCGGCAGAATCATAAACAGGCCCAGCATACGCACGGCATACACTGCGGATAATGAGGCAGCGACCCGCCATTCCAGTGCATTCATTGTGGGCGATTACTCTGCGGAAGGCGAGGAGTGCCGTTGGTGTGGGCGAGATGATGGGCTCCCATGGTGTTATTGCACGTATTCCGGTATGAGTTTGATGTCATCGTACTGCCCGGTTTTCAATGGGAGGGTAAACGGTTTGCGGACACCCGCCGGTAGCGCCGGAAAGGGTTTGGCCTGCTGATGCACAACTTTGCCTTTTAGCAGGTATTGAATGCGTACCACGCCGTTTTGCACGTTGCGGTTTGAGGTGTTTTGAATATAGCCCGTCGCGCTGGGTTTGCCCTGATGTTGAGTCATCTTGACTTCGCTCAGGCGAATAACGCGGGCGGCGAGCTGGACTTGCTGTGCTTTCATCTGCGCGCGGCGCGCTGCTTCGGCTTTCGCGGCCTGGGTTTCTACATAAGCGTTAGCGACGGTTTCCAGTAGAGCAAAAGTGCCGGAGCCGTCCCCGCCCGTTGTGGGGCGTTGTTGGCCGCTGCGATTACAGTAGATGTTATTGCAAACGGCGAGCTGGGCGGCCTGCGGGTGAATTTGTCCAGGGATGTAGTACTGCCGTGCCTGCGTCGCAAAGGTGTGTAAGCGCTGCGCCCGCTCACTGTTTAACGGGTGGCTATGCAGCATATTAGCTGAGAAATTTCCTTTGAGTCGGGCCATGCGTGCCCAAACGCTGACGGCAGCCATAGGGTCATAACCAGCCAGCGCCATGTAAATAACAGAGAATTTGTCGGCTTCGTGCTCCTGATTGCTTGACCAGCTCGCCTTATATAGGCTGTTGCGGGTTTTTTTGTCGGCGAGCTGCGTGAGTAGGGTCTTACCCTGACGCTCTCCAATATGGCGGGCAGTATTATGTGCCATTTCATGAGCGAGCACTACGGCCAGTTCAGCATCACCCTGAATGGCCCCCGGACCCTGCATCAGTCCTTGAAATAGGAATATTTTACCACCGCCCACCGTGAAGGCATTCCAAGTTTTATCACCGACTAAATGAACTTCCCACGGCAGATTTTGGCGATGTGTGACCTGGCGTAAGCGCTGAAAGACGTTTTGCACCCGTGGGTATTCGGCTAGTTGCTTATCATAGCGTAAGCCTTTTTGTTGCATCGCCTTCAACAGCTTACGGGAAGACTGCAGGCCCTGATTGACTTCGGCCTGTTCTGACATCATGTTGATTTCGCGTGCCCCGGTGACCGGGTCGGGCGAGCTAATCGCATTACTGACCTTCATCAGATTACGGTCAACGTTGGCGCAGCTGCTGAGCGCGTATAACAGGCCCAGCAGTAAACTATAGCCAAGCAGGCGGCTCAACGGAGACCGTTTATAGCCGGTTGCGGTGGCGTGTTGGTGATGTGTCGCTGTCTTCATGGCAGAAAGTCTCTTTATGTGCGTGGGTGGGTTGCTGCCGGTATTTGAGACAAGAGCATATATTTAAGCCTGAACATCTGCAAATTCTGTCTGTAGTCTGCGACGCTTTTCTGCGAATAATACTTCTAGTTGCCAAGACCTGAACCACTATACCCCACTAACAAAACTATTTTGCTCAATCACTGTACAAACTCAATCAGCTGATGAAAACCGGTGGCATCCACATAGAGTACCTCCGCATGTTTAAATCCGGCGCGGCGCGCAATATCGAGCAGGCTTTCCAGTGATTCCGGGTGGTCATGCAAATTAATATACTGCGCCAGTTGTTGCAGTGCGGGCGTATCCAACGTCGGCCAGTTTTCTGCGGCGTGCTGGTAGTAGCGCTGTAGATAGGTCGCGCGTGTCTCATTATGGCGACGCATAACGTCATACACCAGTACGCGACCCCGTTTGCGCAGGTGCTTCCGACACGCCTGAAAGAAACGGATTTTCTCAGCTTCCGGCAGAAGGTACAGCGAAAAACCGACAATCATCACGCGGTAAGTTTGAGCATTAATCAACGGCACGAAATCAGTATGATCGCCCTGTATGAGCTCGGCATTAACCCCAGCGGCCTCTAGGTTTATACGGGCGGTTTGTAATAAAGTCCTGGATTGATCAATACCGGTATAACGCTTGATCAGTGTGGCCTGTAGGCTGCGGCTGGTGAATGCGGCGTCACCACAGCCAAGATCAAGCAGGGAGAATGCTTGCTCATATAATGCGTTCAGGTGCTGCCGAATCGCGGTATGAATTTCGCGGTGGGCCATATAATTTTCAGCAATGGCATGGCGATATATTTCCTGCTGATTATGAAATGTGTGCACGAGCTGGCTGGGATCTTCCACCACGGTTTGATTATCCTCCTGTAAGCGTTTCATTATTCATGCTGGCGCACGCGATAGCAAGCCTAAGCGCTAACACATCACAGCAGCCTAAAACGCCCAGGCGCGGCTCAAGGTGATTGCACCTTCATGAAAATTATCAAACGGGTAGCGGTTATCGGCATAATTCGCGTATTCAAGTCGCCAAGTGCCGGGCCGCCAATTAAAATGGCCAAAACCATAGCTCCATTTGGTTGGGCCGCCCGCCAGTTTTTGGATGGCAGTGGTACGAAAATACCAGTTCGGTATGGGGTTCCACTGTAGCGTAGCGTTTACGCTCAGATCACCACTAAGCGGCTTACTCAACCCCAGTGCGAGCGATAGTTTATTCTTTTTTAACCATTCAGCGCCGACTTTGTGACTGATGCTGAACACCGCATTGCTTAGGTCTAAACCCTCACCGGGTTTAATCGGCCCCCAATTATTCAGTTGCGCTGAAGTTGTCCCTGGTCGCCAATCGCTGTAACCCATGCCCCATGAATAGGTAAAGCCTTGCTCGCTGTCGTATTTAGCCGACCCACGCACAAACCAGTTGGTTTTGGGTGCCCAGCTCAGATTGAGTTTGCCGAAAGGCTTGTCGCCAGAAAGGGGTAAGGTATACAGCGCAGTGGCGGTGATATTACGTTTCTTTGGGCTGGCCTTTTTATTAAGCGGTTTTGGCTGTTGACGGCTGTCTGTGTTCGTTGGAATAGCGGAAAAATGAATCCGAGGCGTGCTGCTGAGTCGCCGTAATAGCGGGTCGAGCGCCACAGGCGGCGTGCCATCTGTTTTTGTGCTCACCTTGGCGGGAGTGTTGGGGTGGCGGAATGCTTCAGCAGTGCTATCAGGGCTGAAGCTGATTGCACTCTTCTGCACGTTACCCAACAGCGGCTGCGGTGGTTCTGAGCGAGTGTTATTGGGACTGAGCGTTATTGCACGCTTGCTGTTCTGCTGGGGGCGGGCATACCTTCTGGTGCTGTGCGGTGTCTGTTGTGCCGGTATGGGTACTTGCTGCTGCGTTTGATTTTGCAACTGATTTTGTGAGTGTGCTTTGTGTTCAGCCAGGGTGTGTACCTGCATAGCCAGCGCCGCGTTGTGTAGCGCTGTCTCGACGAGCAGGCGTTCCTTCTGCGCCTGCTGTTGCGCTATTGCCATTTGTGTGTGCAGCAGTGCAGGATAAAGCTGTCTTTTTTTATCAGCAAGTAACTGTGCTAATTTGGCTAGCACTGCGTATTGGGCTTTAAGTCGGTTTTTCCTGAGATGCTCGGCTTTTTTAAGGGCATCAATTTCCTGTTCGATCTGTTGATTGAGTCCTTGAAAAGCCCGCTGCTGCTGTTGGTTCTGCTGTTCGAGTCGTGTAATTTGAGTATTCAGTGCGGTGATGCGCTGCTGTGCTTGGGTCAGCTTGGTCTGCGAATGTTGTAATCGCTGAGCCTGCCAGAGCCGTTTGGGCTGAGTGTTGATTTGTGGTAGGTCACATATTGGCTGCCAGTGATAAGGGTAAGCCTTACTACGCGCCGTTACCGCAATGGGGTATAAGGTTCTGCCTAGTGCGCGTTCTGTGCTAATTTCAGTGTAAATTTTGCCATCAGCAGGGTGCGGAAAACACTGCCGACGGTAGACCTGGTGTAAAAATAGCTCGTAAGCATGGTAGGGTTCACGCGCTTTTAACAGCATGGGGATATAGCGGTGCGCATTGTTTGCGGGGTTTTTACCAAAGCCCCAGTGATGGAAGCCCTGCCACTTCAGAGGCACTTGGAGTGCCGCCTGACGGGTGTGTAGTCCGTCTTGGTTCAGGCTTAAATCGTAAAAACCGCTGCCTGCATTCGTCAGCTCACAATAATCCCACTGTAGCGCAACCCGTTCCGTAATTTGGCGGAGTGTCGGAAAACGTTGAATCGTACGATGCAGCGTCGCCAGTATGATATCCATAGACCCAGCATGTAAGATGGCACGCTGCGGCTGCTGGCCGAGTTGTTCATCCGGCCATTGGGTACCTGGGGCAGAAATAGCGAAAAACTGCTGTAATACCTGCGCCGCAGCGGGTAGGTCAGCGGCACAGTGTAGCGCCTCAGTTTGTGTTAACAACGGCGATAGCGGCTGCTGCTGGCGCTTTAGTTTGGCGATGCGTTGGAAAAAACCAGTTTGAGCCGAGGCTGGCGGCCAGCTCAGCGCTCTGGGCTGCAAGAAGCGCGTTCTGGCGACGGCGGCGCTGAGCTGCTGGTGTGCTTGCTGCAGCTGGCGCTTTGCGGCCTGCTGCGCGCGTTGTTGGGTACGCAGCTGACGCAGTTGGCGCTGGTGAATCACTTGCTGCTGCTCAAAACGGCTAATATTGTCATCTAGCTGCTGTAGCTGCGCCTGTAGCTTTACCAGATAGTGCCTGCGGGCCTGCATCTGTTCTGCTGGCGTCGCTAATGCCTGCTGGAGCTGATGTTGCTGAGCGCTAGCGCTTTTTATCTCACTGAGTAAAGTCTGTGCTAACGGACTGGGCGGGGCGACAGGTGTTGCCGTAGCGGCGAGGCTGCGGCCTATCCTGTTCAAGGTTTTTGCATGGATAATTTTTTGGGCCTGCGGCAGGGTGATCGCATTGATCTCTGCCGGTTGCGGCAGCCGCAGTGTTTTACCCGCAATCAGCTGGTGCAGATTATAGTCAATAAAGGCCTGCGGGTTTTTAAGGAACAGCGCCAGTGCCGTCTGGTAATAGTGCTGGGTCGGAAGATTGAGGCGTTTAGCAATGCGCAGCAGGGTGTCACCACGGCGTACTCGATAGCTGCTGGGGGAGGCGCTATCGGCAGAAACAGCAGGCACAACAACAGGCTGCTCTGCTGCATGAACAGAACCCTGTAGTGCGAGTTGATCAACCATTAACACACCTGCCAGCGTGTTAAAACAAGCCTTCAGCGACTGAGTGGCGTTATTCTTTTTTATTCCCTGCATACTGAGTTGGGTCTGCTGTGCTGTTGGTCGTGCTGATCTCACACACATCGCAGACTTTATTATCTTTGATCGGCATGTTCTTCAAGTGCACCATGCGTTGACATCCATGACATAACGCATAGAAATTGCCATACTTTTTATACAGCATATTCGCCATAATATTGCCGTTAGTGTTCGCGGTCGCCGTGGTGTTATAGCCAAGCCCGTTTTCATAGACACCGGAGTACCAGCCCTTTTTAAGGCTGTAGGCACTTTCAATGGTTTCCATTAATACCTGGCTATACTCATCCTCCGGGTACATGACCGCGAGTGATAGCGCGGCTTTAGTCGATACGGTCTTTAAGTGATTAAAGCGAGTGCCGCGCGGGTTGATGGTGCTCCAGGGGATGCCCGCATTAAAAATACTGTTGTAGAGAAACCAGGGCTTACGATCAATATTATCCTCTGAAACGGCGGTCACAATGCCTGTGCGCTGCCAACGTTCTTTCTGTACCGCAAAGATATTGCGCAGGAGTGGGCGGTTTTCACCATCTAAGCCATTTTCTGTCGCATCCATGGTATACGATTCAGTAATCACGTAGTTATTGGCACCAAATTCACGCGGGTCGCGGCTGTCATGCGCGACGGGTACGCCCATTATATTGACGTTGCGCCGGTGCTTATTGTTATAACTGGCTGCGATATGCATGTCATAGCCCAGATTACGAAAGACTTTGCCGGTATACTGCTCATATCCCAGGCGGCCTTCTTGGAGTACTTTAATTTTTTTACTGACTTCATCCCGCGCTAGGCCATACATCTGGCCGTCCTTCAATAAGCGGGACATATCCCAGCGTTCGATAGTGGTTCGCGTGGCCGTTTTATATTTGGGATGCATACACTGTAGGGTATTAAGCCATGAGACTAGGCGGCCAAGATCCAGAATGGAGACCCCAATTCCCTCCGGTGCGGCTTTGTTGCGGTAATCCACCATTTTGGCTGTTTTGGTGTTGTACGCCTTATTGGGAGCCTCTTTGTTGAAGAGTTGCATCGTGTTTAAGGTTTTGTACATCGCCATAATGCGGTCATCAAAGGTTTTTTGGTCGATGAAGCCAAAGTCTTTGGCTGCCAGCGTTGCCGCAATGGCGGAACCGGTGTCCCACATAGTGGTTGAGGTATAGCGGTTCGCTGAGTTATACAGGCCTGTTTCCGGGTTATAGTTATTTTGAAAGTAAATCCAAGCGATGCGTGCAATTTCACGGTCCGCTTCACAGAGCGCCTTGCCTCCGGCGAGACAGGCATCAACTTTTTTACGTTGCAGGCAGTGCGGTGCGTCTGAGGCCAAAGCGTCCGCGGCGGTAGCGCAGCCATTACCCGTGAGTGTGGTGCTGGCGGAGTGGGGCTGCTTTAACAAATAGCGCAGGGGATACTCGTTGGCGGCGGCCATGGCTTGTTCACTGTGGTTTGCCAGATAAATAATTCCGCCTGCAATGCACAGGCCAAAGACGACTGACAGCGCGAGGGTCAGCGCTTGGAAGCGCCGCAACGGTGGCTTGGGTGTATGCTGTGGGGTATCCATATCATTTTTCCTGCTGCTTAAGGGCTTGTGCGATAACGGAGTAGATGGCTTGCGTGTGCTTCGATAGATCCTTGCGTTTCCAGGCACCGAGCGTCAGGTCGATGCTTTTCATCAAGCCTTGGAGCGATTTTTTATGTGCGGGGTAATGACTGCCAGCTTTCCAGATCAAGGTTTTAGCGGCGGCTAAGCGCGCCTGGGCGGTTTTGGCATCGTTTAAGGCCCTGGCCGCTTCCGCTTCCAGCACTAAAATATAGGCCTTGCGTAAGTCATTCAGTTTGCTTTGTTTGGCCTGGAGGGTTTTCAGTTGTTGTTCAGCGCCGGTATTTTTTTGCTGGATCTGAGTCATTTTGGTGAGCTGAGTGGTTAATTCAGCGAATTCATGACGCTGTTTGCCGTTGTCCTTATCGGCCGCTTGGAGGGTGCTCTCTAGCAGCAGCTGCTGTTGCTGGCCTAAGTGCTGTAGCGTATTGACTTGACTGTTGAGTAGGCTGAACTGAAAGGTCAGCCATACCAGTAAGATAAACATCGCAACTTGTAGTATGCGCAGTATCATAAAATTGACCCGTAAGTTGGTCTGTCAGTTGAGTGCTCAGTTGACCGGTACAGTGATCGACTAAGTGTTATTTTTATAGGGCTAAACTAAGCCGCGCTGCCTGCTTTTAGCGGCGTGCGCTGTGCTAACCGGCGATAAGCTGCTGAAAAAGGTAATGGCCCAAGACCTACGCTCCAGGCTAGCGGCATAATCCGGCCCAGCAGCCATGCAAGCGCCAGTGAGCCGCTGGCCGCGAAACTATATTTACCCAGCGTATATTGCCAGACCGGCAGTTCGATGCTGTGGGTCAGAATGTCAAACACATCAATCACGGCGGGATGTACCAGATACATGGCGAACGTGTATTTCGACCACAGGGACAGCTTATCCGGCCAGCGGAAATGCTGTGAGCTCATGAACAACAGGAGTGAGCAGACTGGAATAAGGTAGTGCGCATAATAAAAAGCGCCGCTGCGCAGGCCGAAATCACCGCTTTGAATAATTGTGGTGGCCTGAATTAGTTTGACCATAAACATTAGGCTCAGCACAAATCCGGTGAACGCAAAAACACGCAGGGAAAGTTCACGATCTACCTGCGATTTCCACCAGCCAAACAGAGCATAAGCGGCCATGCCATAGCCAACATAGCACAGAATTTTCACTGCCCGCGCCAGGTACTCCAACACGTCATAGTTAGCAACATTAGCCCATAGCCAGCCCGCTAAGAAATCACGCATAAACAGCAGTGGGATGAGCGCTAAGCCGAGCACGGGGTATTTTGCCGCCAGTTTATACAGCGGGTAAAACAGGATCAGGATAAACAGCGTGGGCAGGAAGTGCATATGGTATTGCGATGTACCGAGCACGAAATAGTCCAGCCAGTTAAGCGGGTTGAACAAAGCGGCTGTCGCGGTTTCTATGTAACCAAACTGGCTAGCCTTTAAGAGTTTAAAAAAAGCATAGAATAGCGTCCAGAACACAAAGGGTACTAATAAGCGCCTGGCCTGGAGCCGCATGGTTGCACCAAAGCTAGCGGGTTTGCGCTCCATTTTGAAGGCCAATAAAAACAATGATACTAGAATGAAATATTCGGTACTGGCGAGTTCGGCGGTGGTTCTGAATAAGACGGTAAACAGACGTTCACCTTCGTGGGCAAACGGAAAAGGCTTGCCCTGTGGGTCTGTAGTGGAATGGATGGCGATAATGCAAAAAGCTGCCGCAATACGCGCAGCATCCAGCCAATTCATGCGCAAATTATTCATTGTTGTTTTACCTCAATGGCCGCAATTTCCTGCGCGGCCGTAAACTGCGTAATCCCCGGATACTTCCCGCTGGCTTTACTGTCGGCATACCATTGATCGATCAGTGCCTTATCCTGCGCGGTTAGCGCTAGCACCACCAAATAGAGCTTGCTGCGTTTCCTAATCGTTTCTTTGATGCTCTGTGACCACGCGCCCATCTTATTGCCGAGCGCTTTCTTCGGCCAATAGCGTTCATCGCGCTTAACCATGAGATAGGCGCTGGTGTCAGCCGGCAGCTGCGTTAGCTCCCCCTTGGCGGTGAACGTCTGCCCCACTGGCGTATCACGGCGGGGGTAAGTGATGCTGGCAAAGGTGGTTTTGGCAGCTACGTGCGTGCTGACCGTATAGTCGCCCGCTAGGTGAAAGAGGCCGCTCAGTGCCAGTGCCAGCATAAGGGGTAGGAGTGCCGCAGCTAGCATGATACCAATGCGCCCGGTGCCTGCATTTAGCTGTGGGGGTGCTTCATCAATAGCCGTTGTCATTATTGTGCTCTATTATTTTTGTTTTAAGGGGTGCTTATGCACTGACCGCTGTGGCGGGCGCGCACCATTTATCAATAATCTGTTCGAGTTGCTTGATTTGTATGGGTTTAGCAATAAAGTCATTCATGCCTGCTTGGAGGTAGCTTAGCTCGTTGCCTTTCATCACATTGGCCGTTAGGGCCAGAATCGGCACCTCAAAAGTAGGCCAGCGCTGTCTGATTTGCTGGGTTGCTTCTATGCCATTCATAATCGGCATCTGGATATCCATTAGGATAAGGTCAAAGGTTTTATCGGTTTCAAGTAGGGTGACCGCCTCCTGTCCATCATGGGCAAACTGCGTTGAATGTCCCAGTTTGCCTAATAATCCTTTGGCCACCATGCGATTAATCGCGTGATCTTCGACCACTAATATCCGCTTGGCTGTTGCCTCACTTGGGCCTGGGGGAGGCGGTGACTGCTTAGACTGATTACCCGCGCCCACGCTATTCTTGGCCGCTGCTTGTGTATGTATTGGGCTGCTGTCTGGTTTTACGGGGAGCGTATCGGCTGCGCTTTGGTTGACAGGATTGAATAAGGTCAGCAATTTTTCATAGGTCAGCGGTTTGCAGACTTTATGCCACTGCGCACTGGCGGGGTAGCGATTTTCTGGTGCCGGGTAAGGGTTATGCAACTGGCAAACTCGGTTAATCCGGGCGGGATACTGTACCGACAGCAGCTGAACAAGCTGCTGTGCCTGCGTGTCATCCAGCGGGCTATCATCAAAAAATAGCCAGTCCGCCTGCTGTGAATCGCCTGCCAAGGCCTGCTGCAACGCTGGCACGGAGTCAAGCATGACACACTGCACGCCACAGCTTTGTAATTGTTCACCGATGAGCTGGCGGTGTAACTGATTTTCAATCACCAGCAGGCTGCGCTGCGTTGGGTAGTGTGGCAGCATAGCGCGATTGTGGGCGATCTGCCCGATGGGCAGGTCAAACCAAAAAGTACTCCCTATTCCGACGCGACTGTGCACCCCAATTTGACCGTGCATCAACTTGACCAGCTTACGCGAAATAGCCAGCCCCAGGCCGCTGCCGCTGTTATTGTATTGATCGTATTTGCTTAGCTGGCTAAAGGCATTAAACAGTGTGGGTATCTTCTCCGCAGGGATACCACTACCTGAATCTTCGACGGCGAAATAGACGGCGTTTGTGTGTTGCAGGGAGCGAGAGATACGCAGGGTGATTTGACCCTGCTGAGTGAATTTAATCGCATTACCAATCAGATTCATCAGCACCTGCCGAATCCGCAGCGCATCGCCAATCATCCACTCCGGCACGTCGGGTTGGATAATGATAAAGAGCGCCAGCTGTTTCTCTGCAGCAATAATGCCGAGCGTTTCCATCAGAGAAGGGAGAGTTTCACTGAGCTGAAAAGGTTCTTGGATAAGCTCTAGCTTACCTGCATCCAAGCGTGAAATATCCAAGATGTCATTGATGATGACTAATAGGGACTGCGCAGATTTCAAAATGGTTTCAACCTGCCCACTCTGGGTGTCTTGTAGCGTGCTGTCGCTTAGCAAGGTAGCCATGCCAATTATGCCATTCATCGGCGTACGGATTTCATGACTCATGGCGGCTAAAAAGGCACTTTTGGCGCGGTTAGCCCCCAGTGCTTGGTCACGCGCAATGCTTAATTCTGCAACGCGCTTGACCACTTCCTGTTCAAGCGAATCTGCCAGCGTTTGCAGTTCTTGATTGGCAGTGAACAGCGCTTTGCTTTTGTCTTCCAGCAGTTTTTCCGCCTGCTTACGGGCTTTCTTTTCCCGTTCTAGGCGACGCTGCCAGCGCGTGATGTCGTCCATTAAGCGGCCTTAACAATCCGAAATTCCGCTGCGGTGCCCTGACCTTGCGAGCGGTCGGTCATAGTAATTTCAGCATCAACCTGGAAATGCGCTAGGCAGCCCTTGAGCAAGCCGTCTGCCAGGGTGGCAAAAGGATGTGGCGAGCGATAATCCATAATGAGCGTATGCTCACCTTCCCGCCAAGTATGAAAGGTTGGCAGCTGCGCATCGGGATACAGTTTTTTTACCTCAATGTGAATATAGGTTTCGACTGATTCGAGAAAGTCAAAGGCATCTGTTTCTGCGGTGAAAAAATCCGGGTATAAAATCGCAAATCGGCCAAATAGGTGCTCACCAAAAATTTTGACTAAATCCGGCACTTCAATGCCAGTTTGTTGAGATAGGCAGCTCACTAAGCTTACAATTTCCTCATGTGGATAGGTGCCGACGGCGGTGTAAACGCCTTCTGAGGCAAGATCGGCCTCCTCAATAATGTCATCGACCATCTCCGCAGAGAATTTATCCTCTACCATTTCAAGAAATTCTGTAAATACCACGCCCTTCATGATTAACCTCTTATTTTTTTAATTCAGCTGATAGCGGTTAGGTGTTCAATTTGCACCCTGACCCGGATAAATTCGGCTTCGAGTTGCTGGACGAGATGGGTCGCTTCTGCTTGGTTTTTATGCTCGGTATAAGCTTCTAGCGTGCTGCTGAGTTCTGCCATGTTATTGGCACCCACTAACTTGCTGCTGGATTTCAGCTTATGGCAAATGCCGCCAACATATTCGGCTTGTTGTTCGGCGACAGCCTGCTGTAAATTTTGAATGGCTTGCTGGGTATCTGAGCAGAAAAAACTGAGGATTTCTTCAAAGCCTTCCTCGCCCATCAGATCCCGCAGGAGCTCATAGGTTTCCTGGTCAATGACTGCGCTTTTGTTAGGAACCATTTTTATTATTCTCGGAAGTACCAATTGTCATTAATTATTTTAATTGACAATAAACTATCATAAGCTGAACCAATGCTAAAACTTTTATAAGCCAAGCATTCAGTAAAGTGAAGCGCAGGCCACGGAGCGGTATATTGTGAGTGATATTTGATCGCGCACATGACTAATAACAATAATATGAAAATACTTCTGGTTGATGATGCGCTCGATATGCGCTTGGTCATGAAACGTACGCTGACGCTCCTAGGTCATGAGGTTACGGTGGCTGAAGATGGTGAAATCGCGTGGGACTGCCTGCAACATGAACGCTTTCAGGTTGTCATTACCGACTGGTTGATGCCGCGCTTGGATGGCCCTGGCTTGTGTCGGCGTATCAGGCAGGCTGATTTACCGCACTATATTTACATAATTCTGTTAACAGGCATGTCCGGCAAACTCAATTTAATCGCTGGTATGGATGCCGGCGCAGATGATTTCAGTAATAAGCCGATTGAAACCGATGAAATTGCAGTTAGGCTGCGCGCTGCTGAGCGGGTGATTGAGCTAGAACGCACTCTGGCGTTGCAAAACCGCCACCTCGGGCAGATGAACGCTTCGTTGCAGCAGACGCAGGATGAAATTCAACAGGATCTGCGCCATGCCGCAGCCTTACAAAATGGACTGTTGCCCGCCCAGAAGCGCATGGGCGCTTTAGACTTCGCGTGGTTTTATCGTCCGGCTAGTTTCATCGGCGGCGATACGTTTAATTATTTCCCGTTAGATAGCCAGCGTAGCTTATTTTATACCGTTGATGTGTCTGGTCACGGTATATCGTCTGCATTACTCTCGATGTACCTGAGTAACTTGTTGACTTCTGCCGGTCTTAGTCTGCGTGACCGTTTGCAGCCCACCGCAGCGGTGGCACCCCAACTGAGTCAAATGGTAACGGCTTTCAATGCGTATTTGCAGGAGGTGCTTGATTTCAGTGAGCACTATTTTACGATGATCCTTGGTGTGGTAGATACCACGCAGCAGCGGCTGCATTTTGTTCAGGCCGGACACCCCAAACCCTTCCTGTTAAACACGCAGACACAACAATTGCAAGAATTGGAGTGTACCGGCTTTCCGGTAGGACTCATTCCACAAGCTGAGTACGAGTCTGTCAGCTGTGACTTTCCGGTGGGTACACGTCTGGCCTTATTCTCGGATGGTTTGTTTGAATTGACTAAACCAGACAATACTCTGTACACGCCTGCTGATTTAGGTGAAACTTTAAAAGATACTGCGCATTTAAGTGCGGATGAGAGCGTTAATGAATTCTGTAATCTTTGGACGTTAAATGCTGTTGATGTTAGCCCGCCTGATGACCTTTCGTTATTGATAGTTGATCTTTGCTAGCATAACGATTTAATATTCAATTTATAAAAATAATTTATAATGCCAAAGAGAGCTACTAATGAAGCTATCAGTCCATACCCATGAAGAACTGACCGTGTTAAAGGTATTAGAACCTCGGCTTGATGCCGCCAATGCGCCGGAGTTACGCCTCAGGGTGAGTGAAATGATTGGGGCAGGCACCCAGCGCCTTATTCTTGATGTCAGCGCCGTCGAATTTATGGATAGTAGTAGTCTGGGGGCGGTCGTAAGTATCCTTAAAATGGTCGGCGGCAGCGGTGATTTAGTGATTGCTGGTGCACATGGCATTGTGGCGGAGTTATTTAAACTGACCCGAATGGATCGGGTGTTTCAAATGGCTGCTGATGCTGATAGTGCGCTGGATATGATGGCAACTGCCTGAACCTAGGGATCTGTCCGAGGCACGGGTGATCATTATTGCGTATGAATTGAGCGGTTAGCGACGGAGTAGCCATACCGATCAGCAAGGCACACACAAACACCACAGCAGCAGTCTGTGCGTGGTACAACGGGGCACAGAAAGCGATGTCAACCTATAATATTCGTCTGTTTATAGACAGCCAATTAGCGCATGTGCGGCTGTTAGGCAGTGCGGTGCGTGGCATTGGCCAGGAACTGGACTTGCCGACGGAACAAGTCGGCCAAATTGAACTGATGTTGGTTGAAGCGGTGAACAATGTGATTGAGCATGCCTACGATAATGAGACCGGTCACGACGTGCACGTACGGGTTGAATGCAACCCGGATGACCAGCTGAAAGTGATTATTTCTGACCGTGGCCATCCGATTCCAGCGGCGCAGCTCCAGCGGGGAAGTGCAGGCGACGATGCGCTGCTGCCAGAACCTGAGAGCCTGCCAGAGGGGGGGTGGGGCCTGGGGCTGATTCGCATGTTGGCAGATTCCCTGCACTATGAATGTAACCAGGATGGCAATCATTTACACCTGTGTAAGCAGCTGGCGTAAAATAAATGGGGCGCTGATCTGCTGCCCTGCCTAATTGTGTAAGACAAACGCTGAATTAAAATAATAATGGCTTTCTACTTCGATCGTTTTGAACACCGCAAACCAGAACCACCGCTAGCCTATTCGGCCACGGTTGAGGCTATCTGGCAGTATCTTGCCGTGGTTGCTTTAAGTCTGGGGGCCTGGTACTTGTGGTGGCGCTGGACGGAATCACTCAATATGGAAGCGCTGTGGTATGCCATTCCACTAGCATTTGCAGAAACGGCGGCTTATATCGGTCTCGTTCTGTTTGTATTCAATTTATGGAAGGTGGACGATTATCCACAGCGCCCGGCACCGGCCACTCTGGCGGAGGTGACGGCAACACTGTACGGTGAGGATCGGCTGCTAGCGGTGGATGTATTCTTTCCTTCTTATGATGAAGACCCTGAGTTGGTGCGACTGAGTCTGATTGACGCAAAGAAAATGACCTATCCGCATGCCCTTGATCTTGAGATCTATGTGCTCGACGATGGGCGGCGGCCCGCGATGCAGCAGGTGGCTGAAGAAGAGGGCGTTGCCTACATTACCCGCGATAACAATATAGGTTTTAAGGCGGGTAATCTGCGCAATGCGATGGAGCAGAGCTGTGGGGATTTCATCGTCATTTGTGATGCGGATACTCGGCCTTTTCCCACTTTGCTGGAACACACCATGGGCTATTTTCGTGACCCTGACGTGGCCTGGGTGCAGACGCCACAATGGTTTTTTGACCTGCCGGAAGGGCGGCGCCTGCCACAGGCACTGGAATGCTGGCTGTCTACGCCAGGACGTTGGTTGGGCAAGGGGATAGAACGGCTGATTGGCCCGGTGATGCTGGGCGATGATCCGTTTGTGAACGAGCCTAAAATGTTTTATGACATTATTCAGCGGCGAAGAAACTGGGTTAATGCGTCTTTTTGCTGTGGTGCGGGGTCGATTCATCGGCGCGATGCGGTGATGGAAGCCGCTTTAAAAAGCTATTCCGATAATATTGAGTGCCAGGTGAACACCAAGGCCGCTGCGCTGAAGAAAATGACGGGTGAGCAAGCGCTGGACGATCAGCTGGTGTCGATGGTGCGGCATAATATTGCGCACGAAGAAGAGTTTACGCCGTATCGTTTCCATGTGTCGGAAGATATTTATACCTCACTGGTGCTGCATGCCGATCAGGGCCGTAACTGGAAGTCCGTTCTGCATCCTGAGGTGGAATCAAAAATGCTTTCACCGCAGGATTTACTAAGCTGGTCGGTACAGCGTTTTAAGTACGCGGGTGGCACGCTGGATATTGCTAAAAATGATAATCCGGTCTTTCGTAAAGGCTTAAGCTTTGGGCAGCGGTTGATGTATGCCACCACCGTTTGGTCGTACTTAGGGGGCATTTGGAATGCTTTGTTCTTAATCGCACCCTTGGTTTATTTGTTTAGCGCCGTGGCGCCGGTCAGTGCTTATACCACCGATTT
The DNA here is from genome assembly GCA_937925855.1 of uncultured Thiotrichaceae bacterium. GTDB lineage: Bacteria > Pseudomonadota > Gammaproteobacteria > Thiotrichales > Thiotrichaceae > Thiolinea. Next base: position 91,857 of record CALAMO010000001.1, on the reverse strand, counting down.
CTTCATTCATATTTTACCGTTTCTCATTGCGATGGAACTAGCGTTCATGATGGGTACCTGGGGCATCGCGGGTTACCGGTCTAAGGCCAGTTATTTATCATTCTTTCCGACAAATTTAAAGGCCATATGGACGGTGTTGAAAGGGGAGCAAATTAAGTTTCCAGTCACACCGAAAGATCGGCAGGAAGGTAATTTTCTGCATTTGGTCTGGCCGCAGGCCGCGATTATTGGGCTGACAGTTCTGGGCTTATTGTATGCGGCGGTGCAGTTTTTGCTCCTTGGCAATACAAACTATTCTGCCGGTGGCATCTTAGTGAATGTGTTCTGGGGGCTGAATAATATTTTTGCGCTGAGCGGTATTGTAATGGCGGCATTTTGGCAACCCGAAACGCTAGAGGCGGCCTGAAATCGATGAACTATTATCATTGGGGTGACTATGAGCGTTAAACAGGGCTTGGTGCGGGCGCGCAGTCATTTGATCTTTCTGTTTGGATTGATCAGTGCGTTTACGCTGGTATTAGCTTTAGAGCGTGTCGATGTGACGCCGTCCGGTGTGCTTAGTCAAAAGGCTGATGCGGGGCAGCGGGTATCGCTGTTAAAGGTGGCTGCTTCCGCCGACAGGGCGGAGGTCACAACGCCGCGCCCATTGACTGCACAGGAGCTTCAGTGGGCGAGGATAGCATGGAAGTACTTTGAAAATAATACCAATAAAATAACAGGCCTAGTAAATTCAGTGGAAGGTTATCAGTCCTCCACTTTATGGGATACCTCATCTTATCTGATGGCGGTGATTGCTGCGCAGCGACTTGGCATCATTCAGCAGGATGAGTTTGACCAGCGGGTCGCAGCGGTACTACGTTCGCTTGCTGCCATTGCTTTATTTGATAATCAGCTGCCGAATAAGGTCTACCACACCGAGTCACTGGCGATGGTGGATTATAAAAACAAGACACGAGCCAACGGTATTGGCTGGTCGGCGATTGACATCGGGCGGGTACTGGTGCCGTTTAATATTTTAGTGTGGCATTACAACCAGCACACGGCAGCCGTAGAACAGGTACTTAAGCGCTGGCAGTTAACGAATATGATTCGTGCGGGCACGTTGTACGGCACACATTTAAATGCTGATGGTGGCACCAACTACGTGCAGGAAGGTCGTTTAGGCTACGAGGAGTATGCGGCTAAATCCTTTAGCCTGATGGGAACGGATGTGTCGGTTGCGTTGGATTATCTGGATTATGTAAATTTTATCGACATTTATGGCATCGAGGTCGTCACCGATAGCCGCGATCCTGAACGGTTTCAGGCGCACAATTATGTTGTGAGTGAGCCTTACATTCTGGATGGCATTGAATATGGCTGGGATCGAATTTCACGCGAGCTAGCGTGGCGCGTGTATCAGGCGCAGGAAAAGCGCTATGAGGCGACGGGGATTTTGACTGCGGTGAGCGAAGATAATATCGATCAGGCACCTTATTTTGTCTACAACACGGTATTTACTGATGGTAAAGTTTGGAACGCGATTACAGAGGACGGCCAGGATGCCGCTGCTTATAAAACGCTGAGTACTAAGGCTGTTTTTGGTTGGCATATGCTGTATGAAACGGCCTATACCCAAAAAATGATGGCGCGTATTGCGCAGGCCCATGACCCGGAGCTAGGTTGGTACGCCGGGGTTTATGAGGCTGATGATCTGCCGAATAAAGCGCTGACAGCGAACACTAATGGCATTGTGTTAGAGACTCTGGCATTTCGCCAGTTCGGTCAGTTGTTAAAGATAGGACGGTGATCGGAGTGAGTACAATTGGCCGTGGGTAACGCTCTGAGTTATAATCAACAATTGAGTATAATGACAGGAACAATCCGTACTTGAGCACAGCAGCCCATTCGCTTGACCCGGCAGACAATGCCAGTATTCGCTTTGAACTTGATCCCGTTGACTCCGAACGTCTTATGAATCTGTGCGGGCAGTTTGATCAACATCTACGCCTATTGGAAAATCGCCTCGGCATTGAAATCAATAATCGGGCGCACCAGTTCCAAGTCAGCGGTAAAACCGCCATTGTGCAAACCGCCGTTAACCTTATCCGCGATCTTTATCAGGAAACCCGTGAGAGCGTGCTCAATCAGGCGCAGATTCATCTGTTCCTGCAGCAGGCTAATCTAGAAACGGTCGATAAGCACACGCACAGTGATATTCGCATCCGCACCCGTCGTGGCTACATTAAACCTAAAGGATTGACCCAGGCGCGCTATATCGAGAATATTCGTACGCACGACGTGAATTTTGGCGTTGGCCCGGCGGGAACCGGTAAAACCTGGCTGGCGGTTGCTTGTGCAGTAGAAGCGTTGGAGCGGGATGAGGTTAAGCGGCTGATCTTGGTTCGGCCAGCGGTTGAAGCTGGGGAACGCCTGGGCTTTCTGCCGGGTGATTTATCACAAAAAATTGACCCCTATTTGCGCCCGATGTACGACGCACTGTTTGAAATGATGGGGATTGAGAAAGTAAACCGGCTGATCGAGCGCAACGTGATTGAAGTTGCGCCGCTGGCTTATATGCGGGGACGTACGCTAAACGACTCATTCATTCTGCTGGATGAGGCGCAAAATACCACGGCGGAGCAAATGAAAATGTTTCTGACACGTTTGGGTTTTGGTTCTACCGCTGTTATCACCGGTGACATCACACAGATTGATTTGCTCAAACATCAGGTATCTGGCCTAAAGCAGGTGTTGGACATTCTGAAGGGCGTAGACGGCATCAGCTTCAGCTGGTTCCATGGGCATGATGTGGTGCGGCACCAGCTGGTACAGAAAATTGTTGAAGCCTATGAACATAAACAGCCCGTGTAGCCGCTTACAAATAAAACGCTGCATTAGCGAAGAATGTAGCCGTCCTATACCCATTATTGGGCTGCTGCCATGACCCTATTGGTTGACATACAGAATCCGCAGGCCTATAGCGAGCTGCCAGCGTTGACGGAAGTTGAACGTTGGGCCAGTGCCTGTTGGCTAGATGAGGGCGCTGCGGGCGTGGTCATTCGCGTGGTGGATGAGGCAGAGAGCCGGGAGTTAAACGGTGGGTTTCGTGGCAAAGATTACGCTACAAACGTGCTGTCATTTCAGTATGACAATACGATGTTACTGCCCGAGCCTGAGATGGATAATCAGGCAGACATCGATTATCTGGGGGATCTGGTGATGTGCCAGCCGGTGATTCTGCGGGAGGCGGCTGAACAGGGCAAAACGCAGTGGCAGCACTGGGCGCACATGTTAGTTCATGGTTTACTGCATTTGCAGGGCTTCGATCACGTAAGGGAAATAGAAGCCGATATTATGGAAGCGAGAGAAATTGAAATTCTGCGTGGATTAGGGTTTCCTAATCCGTATGAGGCGGACTGACAGGATATAATGAAACACAAACGAACGGCGGTACCCCGATCACGGCCAAAGTGGAAACAGTGGCTGATTGATCGTTTTGAGCTTTCTTCACAAAACCAAAATGAACTGCTCGATGAGCTACAGCGTGCTAATGATAAAAATATTTTGCACGGTGATGCGGTCGACATGATGCAGGGGGTGATGGAATTTGGCAGCTTGCAGGTTAGAGATATTATGTTGCCGCGCGCACAGATTGATTTCCTGCGGCAAGATGCGGACTTTAACTCAATTTTAAAGTGCATCGCAGAAACCGAGCACTCCCGTTATCCGGTCTTTGATGAGGACCGTGATGACCTCATCGGGATTCTGTTAGCGAAAGATTTACTGCGTTATATCGGTAATCAGGATGCTTTTGATATCGATGATGTGGTACGGCCTGCACTCGTGGTGCCGGAGATTCAGGGGCTGAACCGCCTGCTAGGTGAGTTTCGTAATAACCGTAGTCACATGGCTATTGTCATTGACGAATACTCCGGTGTTGCCGGTTTGGTGACTTTTGAAGACGTGTTAGAACAAATCGTGGGCAATATCGATGATGAGCATGATGCCGATGAGGAGGAAGAGGGCAATATCCGCCGCTACGGCAATGGTCGCTTTGTGATGCAAGCCACCACGCCGCTGGAAGACATCGATGACATGCTGGGCACGCAGCTAAGCAGCACTGAATACGATACCATTGCTGGATTAGTGATTAAACGCATGGGGAAAATTCCACGCCAGGGTGAAGAGCTTTTGCACGATGGGTTGCTGTTTCGCGTATTGCGCAGTGATAATCGGCGCATTCTTATGCTCGAAGTTTTACGCAATGAAGCGCTCGCAGCTGAGCTTGCGGTTGCTTAAGCACCATTATCCACTACTGCTGAGGGTTGCCCTTGGCTTATTGGGCTGTTTACCTGAGCGTTTAAGCGTTGTACCTAGGCTAGGTTTAGAAAATCATTAGGGCTAGACTTCCCCGCTGCCGGGTTGGTTTCTGTATAATGTGTGAAACGGGCTAAGTTTGCAGGTATACCTGCGCTAAATTATGTTTTGCTGTTCCTGATTCGGACATTTTATGCTGACTTTTCGTGCGAATATTTCTCGCCGTGACTATTTCTTCGCTTTTCTAGCGGGGCTAGTACTGGTGCTGGCCTTTGCGCCTTTTGCCTGGCGGCCTATTGCTTGGTTATCACCAGCTATACTGTTTTGGTTGAATTTGAAGCCTATGCTGCGGGGCCAGCGTATGCGTTTGGCCTGGGTCTATGGCATTGGTGCGTTTGCCGGGGGCGCGCACTGGATTTATGTCAGTATCCACTTTTTTGGCGGGGCCAATAGCCTGATTGCGGGCGGCATGGTGCTGATATTTGTAATTTTGGTGGCGCTGACGCTGATGCTGTTTGGCTGGCTGGTGCACTTCTTTCCTTATCAGCTCCGCTGGGTCAAGCTCCTGCTAGTGTTTCCGGCAGCATGGGGACTCACCGAGTGGTTCCGCAGCTGGTTTTTAACCGGTTTCCCATGGCTTCAGCTGGGCCATACACAGGCGGATACTTGGCTGGCGGCGTATGCCCCGCTGATTGGCTCTTTGGGCATCAGCTGGATTGTGGCACTGGGTGCGGGGGCCTGTGTGCTACTCGCCATTGGCTCTAGGGGTGAACGGTTCGTTGGTTTATTGGTGCTGCTGCTAACGGGGGGCGGTGGCTATGCGCTAGGGACGATTCACTGGACACAAGCTGTCGACCAGCCTATCAGAGTCACGATGATTCAAGGCAATATCCTGCAACAGGAAAAATGGCAGCCCCAGCTGCGTTCGCAGCATATTCAGCAGCATATTGATCTGATGACGCCGCACCTTGAGGACTCCGATCTCATCATCTGGCCGGAAACGGCGATCCCTGATACGTTTAACCACGCTATGGACGATGTCATCCTACCGCTGCAAAAGTTATTCAAAGCCTTGGGTACTCACCTATTGGCTGGTGGATTTTATTATGAAGCAGATGGCAATAAAACCTATAACGCGGTGATTGCACTCAGTGAAAACCGTGATGTTTATGCCAAGCGGCATCTCGTGCCCTTTAGTGAATATATACCGCTGTTGGAATACCTGCGCTGGATGGAGCGCTTTATTATTCTGCCTTATGACAATGTTACGCCGTGGCGCGGTAAGACGAATCTCATGTTGGCCGGACAGCCCATGCGCATTTCCATCTGCTACGAGGATGCTTATGGCGCTGAGATGCTGACTGGCCTGCCAGAGGCGACCATGCTGGTGAATGTGAGTAACGATGGCTGGTTTACCGGTTCAATTGAGCCGCAGCAGCATGCTGAAATTGCACGCTTGCGCGCCCTGGAAACTGGGCGTTATATGCTGCGGGCGACCAATAACGGCGTGAGTGCCATTATTAATGAGAAGGGCAAGGTCATTGCCACTGCTGCACAATATCAGCAGGCTGTGATTAAAGCCAAGGCCCAACCAATGCAGGGGCTTACCCCTTATATCCGCTGGGCGAACTGGCCGTCACTGCTTGTGTGGGTAATGTTATTAGGGGTGATTGGCTGGTTGGGTCGCGGGAAATTCCGCTGATGCAGATTATCTGCTGTCACTGCAAGTGGTGCGGTCGGCAGTGTTCACGATGACGGACAAGACACGCTCGCAACCGCTGCGCGCGGCCTGTTGGATGCTGGGTGCGGTTGTATCCTTTGCTGCGATGGCGGTCGCCGGGCGTGAAATGGCGCATGAACTGGACACCTTCGAGATCATGCTGTATCGCTCGCTGCTGGGCATTGTGATTGTGCTTGCGGTTGCAAAATGGGCCGGGACATTGAGCGAAATTAATCGCCGCCATATGAAGCTGCATGTTCTGCGTAATTTGAGCCACTTTACCGGGCAGAACCTCTGGTTTTATGCGGTGGCGCTGGTGCCATTTGCGCAGCTGGCTGCGTTTGAATTTAGCACGCCGCTGTGGGTAGCGGTACTCGCGCCGTTCTTGTTAAGTGAGCGCATGAGTAAAACCCGGTTGGGCGCTGCACTACTTGGCTTTGCCGGTATTTTGCTGGTGGCACAACCCGGTACGCTCATCTTTGGACCGGGTACCCTCGCGGCGGCGCTATGCGCCATTGGTTTTGCCGGGGCTTATATCTGCACTAAGCTACTCGCGCGCACCGAGAGTACGACCTGCATTTTATTTTGGCTGACGCTGATCCAGGCTGTGCTCGGCGTCGTGTTTGTGTGCTGGGATGGTGATGTGATGCTGCCGGGTTGGACAACTTTACCGGGTGTGATTGTGGTGGGCATTGCCGGTTTATTTGCGCATTTTTGTATTACGACTGCACTACAGTTTGCGCCTGCGGTTATGGTGTCACCGCTAGATTTTATTCGTCTGCCGCTGATGGTGCTGATTGGCCTACTGTTTTATAACGAGGGGCTGGATGGCTGGGTGCTATTGGGTGCGTTGTTGGTTATGGGCGGTAATTTTTTGAATGTTTATACCGAGCACCGGCTGAGCAAAGCAGCCATGCAAGCAACTGCGGAGCAGGGACATGACAACTGATATTAAACGTGGCGAGGGCAGCGGATTGGACGCCCTACAGGGTATTGTGGAGGGGCGTTATCCGCCGCCGACCATGGCCGCGACCATCGGCATGGTGTTTAGCCACGTCGAAGCCGGTTATGTCAAATTTCACGCAATGGCGGATGAGCGCCACCTCAACCCAATGGGCGGTGTCCACGGCGGGTTTGCTGCCACCGTGCTCGATTCGGTCACCGGCTGTGCGGTGCACAGCATGCTGGAGGCCGGTGTGGGGTTTGCGACTATTGACCTTGCGGTGAAAATGGTCAGGCCCGTGCCGCTGCATGAGGCCGTCATCGCCGAGGGAAGGCTGCTGAATCAGTCGCGCAATCTTGGCGTGGCGGAGGGGTCGATTAAAACGAAGGCGGGTAAACTGGTGGCGCATGCAACCTGTACCTGCATGCTGATTCACCCCTAGTCTATATAGGTCCACTCTGGCCGTTCAGGCAGGCTAGGTCTTGGGTCTTATCTTAGTGCAATAAACTGCTGATAATCCGCTGTTAGCGCCGTCACCGCAGCCGCTAATAAGGCTTCGCCGTGTTCGGGTCGCGCCAGCGCCGAGTGTGAACCCACGCGCCCGTCTGGAAACTGCTTCCGATGTTGCGCGGGCCGGCCGTGTTTGTCTCCGGCATGTGCTTTGATATAGGCCGGACTCAGCGGCTCCGGTGGCTCACTCGCCGTGCCGGGCGCAATGCGCCGATACTGCGTCTGAGTGAGCGCGATTTCAGACGGTGTGGCATGCATCCCTTCCCAGGTACCGTAATAGCGTTCACGTAAGGCATTCACTGCCGCAAAATCCCACCAGCTGCGAATGCGTATTGCTAAGTTTGGATGCTTGGCCGTTTGCACCGCCGCACAGTGGTGCAGGGGAGCCAGATTTGCACCGTGGCCGTTGAGAAAGTAGAGGTGGCGAAAGCCTTGCTGTGCCAGCCCCGTAATTATTTCATGCAACAGCTCGGTGAATAAGGCGACTGAAACGGAAATAGTGCCAGGAAAGGCGCTATTAAAGGCGGCAGGTGTGTAAGCTAATGTGGGCGCCAATAGGGCGTTTGCCTGTTCTGCTGCCCCGGCTGCGATTAACTCAGCGCACAGCGCATCGGTGCCGATGAGTCCCATTGGGCCATGCTGTTCGGTCGAGCCGGTGGGGATTATAATACCGGTTTGCTGCTGTAAGTAGTTGGCTATTTCCAGCCAGGTACAGTGATGGAGGTGCATGAGCTGAAGCGCTCTAAAAGGCGGTTAGTGTGTTAAGCGACGGGGTATGGACAGCGCAAATGACGATCTCATACCCCGATAAGATGCAGGCCGAGCGTGGCCTGCATGGCTATTAACTTAATTTGTTTAAGTGCCCGCCGTTTTAGTTCGACAGCTTCCACTTCTTGGCCAGTTCAGCAAAGAAGCCGCGCTCTTGCTTCAGTGCAATCCAGGTGTTCACGTAGTTAATCCATACCTGATCCGCTTGTGGCAGCAGCATTGCAATCGGCGTAGGTGATTTAGGGGCAGAGACCGGTACAATCATCATTTGACTGTATTTTTCAACCAGCTTATACGCCTCAACATTGGAGGTGATATGGGCATCGGCACGGCCTGCTAGCACTTCCTGGAAATCACGCGCCGGTGCCTCTACGATCTGGTGCTTGGCCGCTGGAAAATACTGCTTGACCTGTTTTTCCTGAGTAGTGCCCAAGGTAGCGGCCACGGTAACGTCAGCAGTATTCAGATCGTCCCAGTCCTTAAATTTATCGGCATTTTTCGCCAGAATCAACGGCACGGTTGCCAGTGAAAAATAGCTGGTAGAATAGCCCGCTGCTTTAGCCCGTGCTGGAGAAATCGATGCTGAACCGGTGATATGGTATTTCCCGGCAGTAACGCCACTGACCAAGGTTTTCCAGTCAGTAGGCACAAACTCAACTTCAACGCCGAGGTCTTTAGCCAGTTCAGTCATCACATCAATATCGTAGCCGGTGTAGCTATTGGTGGCGATATCTTTCATCGTCATCGGATTCCAGTCACCGGTAGTGCCGACTTTGAGTTTGCCATCGTTCAGAATGTTTTGTAATGCAGAGTCAGCGGCCTGTGCCTGACCCAAGGACATGAAAGCGGCGAGTGCCAATGCCGGTAGTAATTTAAGCAGTTTCATCTAGATTTCTCCTCAGATAATAACAAGGCGGGGCAGCCTTTGAGCATTAGTTTTTGAGCGTCTGGCATGATTGCATGAAAGCTGTTAGATTGCAAAACACCCCGTTTAGTAAGGCATTGAGCCAATGCAGCCGGCGACAGAAAGCGTGTGGGTGATGCCTGAACGAGGTGGATTTATGCATGACACGGTGCGCCCGCGACTCAAGGGCTCAGTGCGCGCTGCCGGGCATTTTCAACGCGCTGGGTCGGTGATGATGCGTGCTTTGCTACGCGGGCATGGCAGACTTCACCACCTTATCCCGAAGTGACAACGTTAGCGGCGGGTGATCCGCTGGAGCATGCGTCGTTTCCGGTGTGTTGGCGGGCCTGCTGACCCGGAAGAGATAGATACTCTATTGCAACAGGAGAAGATAATATGAGCGATTCGCAGCCTGCCTTAGCAGCTACCCAGACGCCCTGTGCTGCTGATGGTAGTTTTGCCGTGCAGTTACACAGTGACCAAGCTGTTTACTCGATTCCTGCCGGTAAAAGTGTGCTCGCGGTGCTAGAGGAAAACGGGATTGAACTGCCTTTTGCCTGCACAGAGGGCATGTGTGGCACCTGTGTGACTGGGGTGATAGCGGGTACGCCCGAGCATCACGACCACTTTTTAGACGCGGAAGAGCAGGCCGAGAATGATCAGTTCACGCCGTGCTGTTCGCGCTCAAAAACGGCTCTGCTTATCTTGGATTTGTAATGACTAAGATGGCTTTAGGCGTACTGTGCCACACCATGCCCGAGTGACCAGTTTTCTTGTGGTACTTCGAGCAGACTGATCACAATATCTTCGGGCCGAACCCCAGGTTTATCGGCTAATCTGCGTGCAATTTCTGCGTACAGCGCCTGTTTCTTGGCGAGGCTGCGGCCTGCATTCAATGTGATTTGGATAAATACCACGTCAGCTGAGCGCTCGATACCTGCATAGTTTCCACTATTGTTGATATTATCGGGTTCAAGCTCGGTGATGGTCGCGAAGCGATCATTCTCGGGGATGTTGATGATTGCGCGCATCGCAAGATAGACCTGTTCCATCAATGTGCTGCGGTATGTGGATGATTGGCCTTTTTTAAGCGAGATTTGGGTGAATGGCATAGGGAGTACCTTATGGCTGGCAGAAGTCAATAACAGCAGCATACGGAAAAGCTGACTGGTGAGACAAGTACGTTTGCCGCTGTGTTTTAGCATCTGGCTAATAAAGCTGCCTGCAGGCAGAGGAGGAGGCCCACAGGCAGCGAGCGGTGAACGCTGCTACTTGAAAGAAACAGACGCCATGTAACTCATGACTAGCATAGAATATTTGGGTGCTGCCAAACAAATTACCAGTTTACAGTGGGGTCATCTTACTGGCTCACTGGGTGATTTTACGGACTGCTCTTGAAATTTGGAGTCTAAGCCAGAACCTTATAAGCACTACGGTGCGCAGGCGTTTAAATCAATACACCCATTAATAGCCGCTGCACGCTGCCTTATGGATTGAATATGCCCGATTTTTCTTTATTGTTTTTACTGTCACTGGTGGTGGTTGCTATCGCCTGGTTTGCTTGGCCGTACTACCGATTGAAACAGGCCCTGGCGGCACCCTTTCCAACTGAGTGGCGGCGGATTCTTGCACGCAATCTGCCGATTTATCGGCGTATGCCAACAGATCTCCAGCTACAGCTCAAGCAGCACATCAAGCAATTTATCCATGAGAAGCATTTCACGGGTTGTGCTGGCTTAGCCATAACGGATGAAATGCGGGTCACGATTGCAGCCTGTGCGTGTCTGCTGATCTTGAATCGTAAGACTGGGGTTTATCCAGGGTTGCGTTATATTCTGGTATACCCTGAGGCGTTTATGGTACAGCGTGATGCCGTTGACGATCACGGGATGGCGGGCCAACGTAAACAAGGTCTGCTGGGCGAGTCTTGGTCTAATGGTAAGGTGATTTTATCCTGGGATGATGTTATCCGCGGCAGCCGGGATGAAGCCGATGGCAGCAATGTTGCGCTACATGAGTTTGCGCATCAGCTGGATCATGAATCCGGCGCGACTAACGGTGCGCCGATTTTGGGCAGTGCGGCGGGTTATAAGCGTTGGGCACGGGTGCTGACAGCAGAATTTGAGGCGCTACAGCGCTCAGCCTACCAGGGTGATAAAACGTTGTTAGATTATTACGGCGCCACTGAGCCGGCGGAGTTTTTTGCGGTGGTGACTGAAGTGTTTTTTGAGCGCCCGCTGGAATTATCGCAGCGCCACCCCGCGCTGTTTGAGCAGTTACACGGATATTTTAGGGTGAACCCGGTGGAGTGGCGGGAGTAGGCGCGGCCTTAAGTCGGGTATGGCCCATGGCACAGTGCTCCCACCAGCAAAGCCCATGGTGCTCCTGAAACCGCATGCTCGCCGCATATTTTGGCGCTTCAGCCCGTGCTTGTCCGAGATGTTCCTTCAGGCCAAAGCTGCCAAAAGTATGATACGTCTGTGGCATGGTGTACAGGGTGAATAGTTTGCCGCCGTATTGCTTCCAACCGTTCAGCAAGTGCGCATAACGTTCCGCCATGCGCGGATCACGATTAGCGGCGCGGAATAAGTCCAACAGGCTGCGTTTTCTCTCATGGCTAATTGCGCTGTCACCCCAAGTGATGGTGAGGTGTTGACCACCTTCATATGAAATCAGGTCAACCTCAAATTCCTGGGCGGCCTCGGCCTGGCGCTTAACGTAGCTTTTAGTGCTGGCCATGCCGTAGGGGTTCTTTGGGTCATCTAGAATCGCAAAAATATCGTCCACGCTGGTGATTTCAGGCAGCACCATATCAATCGCCTTACAGCGCTGATTGGCCCGATTCCAGCAGCCAAAAAAGTAAGGTGCACTGGCCAACGCATCAATCGATTGGTAGGCATCGTTATGTGCCAGCATATAGCGTGAGGCAAATTCCCCGCCGTTATGCTGTGTATTAATGGTGCGTATCAGGCGTTCGGTACTGCCCCAGATTTCCTGCCAGTGATTAAAGACTTCAACAGAACGTTCGACATAATAAGCCAGACCGATCCAGTAGTCGTTGCGGCCTTCGATAGCGCGGGCTTTGCCTTGGGCAATGGTATAGGGGTTAACCCAAAATGGCCCATTCCAGGGTTCATTACTGTATTCGATATAGGCCTTAAGTGTGCTATCCAAATGATCACGCACATAGGTCGCGTATTGTGTGATGTAATCATCGGTGGCGTTATGTGGAATATTGAACCAGGGGTCACGTTTGAGCTGGTTAGCGAGTGCCACTGTCACCTCCAGCGGCACCCCACGGCCAGCACGTTTAGCTAAATCAGTCAGGTAGGAGCCGCCCCACATGGCATCCTGCATTTTGGCGCGCTGCTCCCAGTTTAATTCCTGTAGTAAACAGGCCTGATAGGCGTCATCTTTAAAGGCATAGCAGGGGTTGCGTGGGCTGGCCTTCATAAAGTTCATGGTGCGGATGACTTTAAAGTCTTTCAGAAAGCTCATGAACTGCGGATTAAATACAATAGCGTTACTGTCCTGCTCGTAGCGCGATACAAAACTCTGGTAAGCAGCGGCGGGGCATTCATCTGCTCGGTATACATGCACGAATGGATTACCGGCGCAGGTGCCACCGGGCATAATAATGCGGATATTGCGTATGGGGTCAGCGCTATCTGTGGCACTGATTTGTACACGTAGACCGGCATTATTCAGGTGTTTTGTGCTGAGCCGTTGGGCGCTAATTTCAATAATATCGCGGCCCGCAGTGCTTTCTGTCGGCAGTTTGAGGCCAATGCCTGAATATTGAATGGTGCCGCTGCCCTCGTATAAGACGGTATATTTGCCGGTGGGTAGCGCACCCAGCGGGACGAAGCGGGCAATCAAGGTGGTGGCATAGCTGGGCACTTTGAGCTTGTCGTGCACTTCATCTGCACACTCCGGTGGAATGCTCAGCGGCCAGCCATGGTCATCATAGCTGATTTGGCTGCAGGAATACTCCGGGAACGGACGCCCAATCCTAAAAAGATCTGCAAAGGGAATAGGTTGGCCACCAACATCATCGGCCTCAGGCTGAGGCTCTTCCAAATTAATACCCAGAGAGGGTTGAAATGCGGTGCGCAGAGGCTTACCGGTTCGGGCTAACTGTTTGGCCAGCGCGCGGGTGTAGACATCAATAGGCGCTTTTAGGTCATGAGGGAAGGCAGTAACAGCGGCGGATAAATGCATGCCGTTATCAGAATCTGTATCTGCATCCAAGCTGCGTAGGGTATTGAGTAGATTTTGCTCTACACGGTAACGACAGCGGGCTAGGGCGACTGCATCCGCTGCATCATTCACTGCGGAAGCCGTCATCGCTGTTGAACGGTTTGATGAGCCTGCTGGTGTCGTATCGATTGCGCCTGAGGTCTGCGCTGCATCCGCCGGAGCCGCTGAACCTGCCGCATCCATTAGGTCAGTTTCATCAGCAGCATGCGCCTCATAAGTTGAATCCGTTGCAGCCACCGCAGCGCTTGGGTCTGCTGAAGGCAACGCCTCTATGGCTGTATCACTGGCACAATGTTGCTGTGCCAGCTCGGCCACAGTAATTAAACCTTGCGGTGCAAACGGGCCAAAGGTTTGATCCAGTAGGGTGAAAGTGACGCCTGTCGCATCCTGATAGGCAAATTCCCCGCGCTCATTCGTGCGTTCTGCGAGCTGCTCGGCTTCCTCGGGCATCAGCGTAAACGCGACTCCAGTAAGCGGTAGCCGTCGTCCGGGGCTGACAACCTGCTTATCATGCAGCATGAGCTTACCGATGCCGGGGGTTTCCGGTTCCGGGGGGAGTGTGGGTTCGGGCGTTGGTGTTGGCAGGGGTGTCAGCGTTGTTGCTGGCGCAGGTTTTTTGGGGCTGCTGGGGTCGGTTTTATCGCCGGTACAGGCGAACAGCGTGGTCACCAGCAGTAAGCCAATCACTCCATTCTGGCAACGCATGACACTCATCTTAATCCTTACTGTAGCCGTCGCAGACCTATAGGTTTGCGAGGTGAAATTTCTTCATGCTCATAACACTAGCGTTGCAATGGCCAGGGTTACAGGCTTACCAACCTTGGGGGAGAAGGTAAGCCTGTACCTGCGCTTTATTCGCAGTTATCCCACCAGCAGCGGCCCTGATCTTCCTGAAATTGCATGCTCATATCATACTTGGGAGCCTCACTGCGCGGTTGAGCCAGGTGCTCTTTAATACCAAAGCTGCCAAAAGTGTGATAAGTCTGTGGCATGGTATAAAGCGTGAATAGTTTACCGCCTTCGTCCTTCCAGCCGTGTAATAGGTGGCTGTAGCGGGCCGCCATTCGTGGATCGCGGTTAGCCGCTCTGAATAAGTCGAGGATGCTTTGTTTCTTGGCGGTACTGACCGCATCATCACCCCAGGTGACTGTGAGATGCTGGCCGCCTTCATAGGCATACAGGTCAACGTCAAAATCTTTGGCCACCTCGGCTTGCAGCTTAACATAACGCTTGGTGCTTTCCATCCCATAAGGATTGTTTGGATTGTCTAGAATAGCAAACACATCGTCGACTGAGGTGATTTCGGTGAGCACCATCGGAATGGCACTGGTGTCCTGACAGCGAACGCTGGCGCGATTCCAGCAGCCAAAGAAATAGGGCGCGCTGGCTAAGGCATCAATGGACTGAAAAGCACCTTTGTGATTCAGCATATTGCGTGAGGCAAATTCACCCCCGTTATGCTGGGTGTTAATAATGCGCACCAGACGCTCGGTACCGCCCCAGCTACTCTGCCAGATATTAAAAATTTCAACGGAGCGTTCGGTGTAATAATAGAGACCGGCCCAGTAATCACGCTCGTCTAAACCGCGTTCTTTACCCTTCATGATCGTATACGGATTGGCCCAAAACGGCCCGTTCCAGGGTTCGTTGGTATATTCGATATGCGCTTTCAGCGAGCTATCGAGGTTGTCACGCACATAGTCCGCATACCGTTTTACATAATCATCGGTCGCATTATGCGGTAGATTAAACCACGGGTCGCGCTGTAGCTGGTTGGCAAGGGCTACGGTTACTTCCAGTGGTACGCCCCGCCCAGCCCGTTTAGCTAAGTCAGTGCGGAAGGAGCCGCCCCACATGGCATCGCCCATTTTAGCGCGCTGTTCCCAGGTAAATTCCTGCAAAATACATTCCCGGTAGGCATCATCGGTAAAGGTAAAGCAGGGATTACGTGGGCTGGCCTTCATAAAGTTCATGGTGCGAATAACTTTGAAATCTTTCAAAAAGTTCATGAACTGTGGGTTGAAAACGATGGCGTTACTGTCCTGCTCGTAACGTGAGACAAAGCTTTGGTAAGCTCCCGCTGGACATTCATCCGCGCCGTTCACATGTAGGAACGGATTACCGTCACAGGTGCCACCTGGCATAATAATTCGCATATTACGCACATGATTACCGGCGGCAATGTCTTTAATCTGCACCCTCAAACCGGCACCAGCACGACTGCTTAGTTGGTCGGAGGTAATTTCAATAATATCGCGACCCGGTGCACTTTCGGCCGCTAGCTTGGTGGCGATACCTGAATATTGAATAGTGCCGCTGCCTTCATACAGCACGGTGTACTTACCGGTTGGCAGGGTGCCTAAGGGTACATAGCGCAGAATTAACGTGGTCGCATAACTTGCGACCCGCAGCACAGAATGTTCTTCTGTGGCACACTCCGGCGGGATTTCCTGCGGCCAGCCATGATCGTCATAGACAATTTTAGTACAGGAATACTCTGGAAAAGGACGGCCAATGCGGAAAATGTCAGCGAAAGGAATCGGCTGTCCACCGACATCATCCGCTTCCGGCTGAGGCTCTTCCAGGTTGATACCCAGTGAGGGCTTAAACAGCGGCGCAACCTGGCGACCTTGCACTGCCAACTTTTTACTGAGTGCTGATTCATAAATATCGATGCCGACTTCCAGCTTATCCGGGAAGGCGTCCAGCATCTCAGATAAGGTTATCCCATTGCCTAGCAAATTGTCAGCATCCAGACCAAACAGGGTGCGCTGTAGGTTCTGGGCGGCGTTATGGCGACAGCTGGCCAGGATAGCGGCGTCCGCAGAACCAACAGCAGTGGTGCAGTAACTGAGTGCCAATTCAGCAGGCGTTAGTACTGTTTTAGCCGGCATAGGGCCGAAGCGCTGGTTCAAAATAGTGAAAGTGACATTATCTGCATCGTAGTATTCATATTCACCTGTGCCGTTGGTGCTGCCAGTACGCTGATTGGTTGCAGTGGACGCCAGGGTAAAGGGAATATCAACAAGCGGAAGGTTGCGCACCGGATTAACCTGCTTGTCCTCTATGATAAGCTTGCCAGTGAGAGAAGTGCCCGTTGTAGGTGTTGGTTGTGGTGTTGCACTCGCCTGAGTTGTAGGCGTCGGAGTGGGGGTTGTTGTACCGCCGCCCCCACCGCATGCTGTGAGTAACACAGCAAATGATAAAAGTATAAGCCCATTCAAAATACGCATAAAATCCACCTTGGATAAAATTTTTAAGTCGCCTAGCTTGGCAATCTGTCGACTACCTTATAATTTTTTATTGGTATATTCTTGCATCCTGCACGAATAGTTTTTTTATTATAATCTAAAAATCCTTTGTCTATGGATAAAAAAAAGATAGCCTGCACGGACTGTTGCTGCAACTGTTGCAGACTTAGGTGCTTGCGGAACTGTGGTGTGTAAGCACTGTGCTCTGACAGCACATAATTTGCCGGCCCGTTACCAATGAGGACTTGAGAATGTTAACAAAAACAAATGCACTGTTCATTGCATCAACCCTATGGCTGAGTGGATGTAACACGGTGCCACCGGCACAAGCCGAGGACTATCTGGCACCACCCACCGCCGAGGTCGTCACCCATAAGCTAAATTTTGATGTTCACACTGGATTGAACGCCGTGTTAACTCTGTCAGAAACACACATAAGAGTCCGGGTTAATCAAGGGCAGTCAATCCGCTTGAAGCGCTTGAATCGATCCTTAATGAGAGAGTGGAACGAGCGTTACCTGCAACTGCGGGATTATGATGGTGATGGGATGACTGATATTGGTATTTTGAGGAATACCGGACGCGGTGGAAAAAATCTTTGTTATGCGGTCTATCGCTATCACCCGCATAAAGGTCATTTTAGGAAGCGTAAGAGTTTTGACCGCTGTTATGGTTAGTGAACAAATGACAAGATCCAATCGCGCACCTTTTCTGCATTAGTGGACAGCGGGCGCGATTTTGACCACACCAGATAAATACCACGCCCGGTCTGCCATGCCCATTCCTCGCGTGCGGCCAATAGTTCCCGCTCCAGCAGATCGCGC
Source organism: uncultured Thiotrichaceae bacterium (assembly GCA_937925855.1). Taxonomy (GTDB): domain Bacteria; phylum Pseudomonadota; class Gammaproteobacteria; order Thiotrichales; family Thiotrichaceae; genus Thiolinea. The sequence goes on along the minus strand of CALAMO010000001.1, from coordinate 74,378 downwards.
ACAATATGCTCCCAGCCAAAGGCGAAGCCCTCGCCGGTCTGGGCGGCCTGTAGTACTAAGGCATAATCATTAAAGCGCAGGCCTTCTGGTATCTGCATATTGTTAATACTGTGATGCGCGAACCATTGTTTCCAGGTCGGGCGAATACGCACCGGTTCTTCCAGATGAATCAGGCGTTCGTGCAATAAATTCGGAATCGAGCGCAGATTGCGTGCGGCCTGCATTACGCGTGGGCTGGCCACCGGGAAAATCACTTCATCCGCAATCTTCTCGGCATAACAGTCCGGCCAGTTACCGTCGCCTAAGCGTACCGCCACGCTAATATTTTCTACGTCCAGATTGGGTTCACTCACGCTATTTTGTAACCGCAGATCAATCGCCGGGTGTAATTCCCGCAGGGTATGCAGCTTTGGCATCATCCAATAATAGGAAAACGCTGAGGATGAATTGAGCGTGACATAATCGGAGCGCCCCATATTATGCACCGCCTCCGCTGCGCTTTCGATATTACGCAGCGCTCTGGAGACATCGGTATAAAAACGCAAACCCGCATTGGTTAAGGTGATGCGACGATGGCCGCGATCGAAAAGGCGTACTGCTAATGCGGCTTCCAGCTGTTTGATGGCGGCGCTGACTGAAGGTTGCTGCATACCTAACTCATTAGCGGCCAAGGTGAATGAGCCGAGGCGGGCAGCGGCTTCAAAGATGAATAGGTTGCGCGGGGAGGCGATGAGTTTTAGGGTGTTTCGCATAGCCCTAGTCTATGCTATAGATTGAAATTTACCAAGGTCACAATTGATGCCAGCAGCGCTATGATATTGACACGTTATCACCTGAGGTAAGCTCTATGGCCCGACGAATACGTAAAGCCCGCGCCGCGCCCGGAGCCATAGCGGCTGCCGTGCCATCGCCGTTTATCCGGCGCAAACTGGCTTTTTATGATCCCTTAGACGAAGAGCAACTGGTGCAGATTGAGGATCAGGTCGATTGGATGTTAGAGAACATCGGCTTTGCTTTTCGTGATGACCCGGAAGCGCTGCGTATCTGGCGCGAAGCCAGCGGCGATGGGGTGAAGTTGGTCGGTGATAAAGTATTTGCCGATGCGGAATGGGTGCGGGCGCAATGTGCTAAAGCGCCAAGTCAATTCACTCAGTTGGGGCGTAACCCGGAGCGCACCGTTACGATCGGCGGTAAAAATCAGGTCTTTGCGCCCATCTACGGCGCACCCTTCGCCCGCGATCTCGAAGGTGGGCGGCGCTATGCTACCTTTGATGATTTCCAGAAGCTGGTCAAGCTCAGCTATATGCACCCAAACCTGCATCACACCGGTTTAGTGATTGCGGAACCCACCGATATACCGGTGTCGAAGCGGCATCTCGATATGGTTTACACCCATATGGTGAATAGCGACAAGCCCCACCTCGGCGCGATCACGGAGAAAAGCCGGGCGCAGGACAGCGTCGATATGGCGGAGATCGTGCATGGTAAGGAGACGATGGACAACAACGTGGTCATTATGGCGAACGTGAATACTAATTCGCCGCTGCTGATTGATAAGGTGGTGACGGAATGTATTCAGGTCTATTCCACCCGTGGCCAGGCGATGGTGATCGTGCCGTTTATTCTGACCGGGGCGATGGGGCCGGTGACGACGGTGGCGGCGGTAGCGCAGGCGATGGCGGAGGTGATGATCACGGTAGCATTCGGCCAGCTGGTGAAGCCCGGTGCGCCGTTTGTGATGGGTAACTTCTTGTCGTCCATGAGCCTCAAATCCGGTGCGCCGACCTTTGGCATGCCGGAGCCGGTATTGTCGAATTATATGATCGGACAGCTGGCGCGGCGGCTGGGTTTGCCATTGCGCTGCGGTGGTTCGCTGACCGCGTCCAAGATTGAAGACGCTCAGGCGGCGTATGAAAGCGCGGATTCTATGCATTCGACCGTACTGGCGGGTTCTAACTTTACCCTCCACGCAGCGGGTTGGATGGAAGGCGGGCTGTGTGTTGGCTTTGAGAAGCTGATTATGGATGCGGATCGTTTGGGGGCTTACCAGAAACTCATGGCCGGGCCGGATATGAGCGAAGATCAGTTTGCGCGCGATGCGTATCAGGAAACCGAGCCGGGCGGCCATTTCCTCGGTTCTGCGCATACCATGCGCCACTACCAGACGGCGTTTTATGATGCTGAGCTGAGTGACAGTGAGAACGTGGAGAGCTGGGAAGAGAAGGGCAGCCCGGATATGCGGCGACGGGCCTATGAGAAGTGGAATAAGATGTTGGCAAATTATGAAGCGCCGCCGATGGATGCCGGAGTGAAAGAGGCGCTGGATGATTATGTGGCGCGGCGGAAGCGGGAGTTGCCGGATGCTTGGTATTGATACTGGGCGATAGGATTTAATTTACGGATACATTGTGCTTTGTAGCTGGAGCTTTAAACCCCTCCCCAGCCCTCCCCTTATCAAGGGAGGGAGCTTAACCTCGCTTCGTAAGCTGGTTGCGGATAAGCATCTTGCTCTTGTCTCCTCCCTTGATAAGGGGAGGCCGGGAGGGGTTGCTTTTAAGCTTGTGATAACAGTACTGATAGATTTTAAGGAAAAACACCATGCCAGAAATTCAACGCGAAGAAACCACCGAACAATCCGCCTTACCCAGCCACGTTAAAGTCGCCATCGTCGGCGGCGGCGTAGTCGGCTGTTCGATCCTGTATCACCTGACTAAATTTGGCTGGAAGGACACGATCCTATTGGAGCGGGACGAGCTGACGTCCGGTTCGAGCTGGCATGCAGCGGGGCAGATTCACACCATTAGCTCTGACCCAAACATCTCACGCCTGCAAAGCTATACCATCGGCCTGTACAAAGAGGTGGAAGCACTGTCCGGGCAGGATATTGGTTTGAATCTCACCGGCGGGTTTTATCTGGCCTCAGATAAGACGTGGTACGACTACCTGAAGCGGGAGCGTTCCAAGGCGCGTTATATGGGGTTGCATCAGGAATTTATTTCACCTAAAGAAGTGGCAGAGCGTCATCCGCTGATTGATCCGAAGCATTACCTGGCTGCGCTGTGGGATGATCAGGATGGTGATCTTGATCCGTCGGGGACGACGTATGCGTTTGCGAAGGCGGCGAAGCATTATGGCGGGCGTTATTTCACTCATACGCCGGTCACCGCGACCACGCAGCGGGCGGATGGTACGTGGGATGTGGTGACCAGTAGGGGTGTGGTGAATGCTGAGCATGTGGTCAACTGCGGCGGGCTGTGGGCGCGTGAGGTCGGGCATATGGCCGGGATGAATCTGCCGGTGCAGCCGATGGAGCACCATTACCTGCTGACCGATACCATTGATGAAGTGAAGAATTTTGGGTCGCGCCTGCCGTGCGGGATTGATTATCAGGCGAATATTTATTTCCGCCAGGAGCGTGACGGTCTGCTGCTTGGAACCTATGAGCAGCGCGGTACGCCGTGGAAGGTGGACGGCACACCAATGGACTTTGGCCATGAGCTGTTGAATCCGAACCTGGATCAGATCGCGGATCGGCTGGAGTTTGCCTTTGAGCGTATTCCGGTATTGGGTGAGGTGGGGATTCGGCAGACCATCAATGGGCCGTTTACTTTCGGGCCGGATGGTAATCCGATGATTGGGCCGGTGCCGGGCATGCATAATTATTGGTGTGCGGTTGGGGTGATGGCGGGTTTCTGTCAGGGTGGTGGCGTCGGCCTCACCATGGCGGAATGGATGATTGACGGTGAGCCGTCGATTGATGTTTGGGCGATGGATGTGGCGCGTTTTGGTAACTGGGCGTCACCGGATTGGGGTACGGTGAAATCGACCGAGAACTATGAGCGGCGTTTTGTGATGACTTTCCCGAATGAAACGCTGCCGAAAGGGCGTCGCCAGCAGACGACGGCGCTGTATGATCGTTTGGTGGCGAAGGGCGCACGCATGGGACAGGCGTTTGGGCTGGAGCATGCACTGTGGTTTGCGGATAGCCCGGAGGATGCGTGGGAAGACCCGACCTTTGAGCGTAATCGTTCGCATGACTATGTGGCGCGGGAATGTGCGGCGGTGCGTAATGGCGTCGGTGGGATTGAGCTGGCGACTTTTGCTAAGCATTCCGTTAAAGGGCCGGGGGCGCGTGAGTGGTTGAATAAAACCATGGCGGGGCACATTCCGCAGCCGGGACGGATTACGCTGACGCCGATGCTGACCGAAGCGGGGCGTTTGTATGGTGATCTGACGGTGGCTTGTTATGGTGATGATGAGTTTATGCTGTTTGGCTCCGGCGCGATGCAGGATGCGCATTCACGCTGGTTTGCACGGACGCTGCCGGAGGGTGTTACGCATGAAAATCAGACGGGTGACTGGCATGGGATAGGTATAGCCGGGCCTCAGTCGCGGGCGTTATTGTCGCGAATTGCACGGGATGATGTGTCGGCGGAGGCGTTTACATTTCGGGATACGCGGCATACTTATGTCGGCGGTGTACCGGTGATTCTGACGCGGATTAGCTTCTCGGGTGAGTTGGGTTATGAGATTTATTGCCGTCCGCAGTATCTGATTCGTTTAGCTGAGGCGATTGAGGAGGCGGGTGCTGATCTGGGGTATCGCTGGTATGGCAGTCGGGCGCTGATGAGTTTGCGTTTGGAGAAGGCCTGGGGGGCGTGGGGATTGGAATTCCGGCCTGATTTTAATGTGATTGAAGCTGGGATGGATGGGTTTATTAATTGGAACAAGGATTTTGTGGGGAAGGCCGCGACGCTGAAATTTAAGGAAGATGGTGTGGCGCGGAAGTTAGTGGCGCTGGTGATTAATACGCCGATTGATGTGACCTTGGATGAGGCTATTCTTAAAGATGGTGAGGCGATTGGGTATGTTTCTTCGGGGGGGTACGCGCATCATGTGGGGAAGTCTATGGCTATGGGGTATGTAGCGGCTGAATATGCTGAACCGGGGACTGAGGTTGAGGTGGAAATTTTGGGGGAGATGTGTTCTGCCAAAGTCCAAGGCGCTCCGTTGTATGATGCTGAGGGTTTACGGATGCGGGGTTAAAGTGTGACGCTGCTGTTGATCATTGCCTTAAGCTTGTTTTCTATTAATGTTTTGGCTGAAGAAGACATTGTTAGTACCGCCGAATGTGAAAAGATTCGGGCTGCAGCTATTGAACCGGTGGATTCTGCTTCGATAGAACGCTTTAATCAAAGTGCTTCTATCGAGGCTCGACAGCGATGTATTGTCCACATTCTGACTCAGCCAGCAACTCGTATAGAATTCACACTTTTTAAACAGTGGGTTCAGATGATCATTGCAATGGATCTCCCAAACCAGCAATCCATATTGGATTCCGTTCTGGATAGTTATGTTGTTAATGATAAACAAGCGCTGGAACACAGATATGTGGAAGAGTTACTTATTTTTGGTGCAAATCCGGCAGCAAAAAATAGCGCTGGTACGCACGTGTTAGGTGAAGCGTTCTGGGCAACCTATGTCGGCGGAGGAACTTGTGAAACAATTCGCCTTATCATCGGCGAGCTTAGTTCAGAAGATTTGACTATCCCTTATCCTAATAGACCAAGTGGTTATCCAGAGCAAAACATCGGAGCTACACCGTTAATGAGTATGGCTAATCTTGGTTTGTATTGTCCGGCAGAAACATTGCTAGTTGCTGAAAGAGCAGCTGAAATCGACCGGCAAGATAAAAATGGTAACACTGCATTGCACCATTTTTATTTCGATATGATGGGAAAAGCTTTTTTATCAGGGTACCAGATAGAACTCATCGAGATTCTTCGGAAACGCGGAGCATCTTTTGAAATACCTAACGACGACGACGTGACAGCTAATCAGTTGCGTCTGAAGCTTAAGCAGAATCTAAAGCTGTGTGAGGAGTTTTGTGATCTTTTGTGAGGTTACGGCAGATTGATTTGAAGAGAGTGTAAACCTAAGTGTGTTTCTGTCTCGTTCGTAAAATTTATTGACAATGTAATGCCGAGAATTCCAACATAAGTTCCAATCAGTGTCAGTTTGCTGGGCAGACTCCAATTTCGCCATTGTCTTTTTGTCGGAAAAATGGTCTTCACTTAATATTTTGGAGCGTTATTTTAAACATTTGCTCGTTTTCTTTAAATGACTAGAGCGTATAATGCTTGAAACATTGGTCTATCAAAAGATATGACTAAAGCGTTAACCCACTGAGGAAAAATCATGGAACGTGCCTACGAAGAACTAGTTGATTTTATTGCAGGCGGCACTACCCCTAGCAAAATAATTGCCTTCCGCCCCTCTGAGTCCTCAAAAAATCGCGTATTCGACCTAATCGCGTGGAAAAAAAACGGTAATCTTTCTGCGGAAGAATCATCTGAGCTGGAACACTATGTACAGCTGGAGCACTTGATGCGTCTCGCCAAGGCTAGAGCGCAACGTTTCGTTTCCTGATGAGTTCAACGTATATAAATGCTCAACTTCGACGTCTTGTAACCGAGAGAGCAGGTAATGCCTGCGAATATTGCCGCATACATGCTGACGATACTTTCTATGGTTGTCAGATTGATCACATCATTAGTGAGAAGCATGGCGGTCTTACTGAAGCAGGGAATCTCGCTTTATCCTGCATGCTCTGCAATTTGCATAAAGGCAGTGATATTGCCTCTGTTTCTGATGGTGGAGAACTGGCACGATTTTTTGACCCCAGAAAAGACGAGTGGGATGAGCATTTCGTGCTTGACGGTGCTGTTATCAAAACCTCTACCGCTATTGGTGAAGTGACTGCTCGAATATTGCGATTCAATAGTGAGGAAAGGCAGATTGAGCGTATAGCATTGATTGATGTTGGTCGGTATCCTGCTGAATTACCGGGCCATCGACCAACCTAACCCATGATCCAATAGCCGCCGCCTCATGGGATTGTATTGTATCGACTTGAGTTTATTTCAGGTCAAGCTGGTGGCCGATTATTAGCATCAGCCTTAACCTCATGCACTCGGGTTTCAGAGGCTATTTTATCCAATACCCCGTTCACAAATTTATGGGCCTGCTCCCCCCCAAATTTCTTGGTCAAATTAACCGCTTCATTCACCACGACCTTATACGGTGTTTCCAGGTGGTTCAGCATTTCGCAGGTTGCGATGCGCAGTGCGGCATTTTCAATCGGGTCAACTTGGCTAAGCTTACGATCTAGGTGCGGTGTTAGCCTGGCCTCTATCGCAGCGCCATTCTCAATCGAAAAGCGTAACAGCTGATGGAAGAAAGCCGAGTCTGATTTACGGAAGTCTTGGGCTAGGGCGGTATCCTGCTGGAAATCCGCATAGATGTCCTGAAAGCTATTGTCGGTGATTAGCCATTGGTAAACACCAATGAGTGCCAAACGGCGGGCAACACGACGGCGGGCGATATGCTGCTGCGCTTCGCTGGGCGGGGACTTGTGAGCCATATTGTTGGGTTCTACTGTCAGTTCTGTAACTGGTTAAGGAGCGAGACGGTCTCGATGGCGGTGCGGGCGGCTTCTGCGCCTTTGTTCCCAGCTTTAGCGCCGGAACGGTCAATGGCCTGTTCGATCGTATCAGTGGTTAAGACACCGAAAATAATAGGCATATCATGGGCGAGGGCCACATGCCCCAGTCCTTTGGCGGCTTCACCAGCGACGTGGTCGAAGTGAGGCGTTTCGCCGCGAATCACAGCGCCCAGCGCAATAATCGCGTCATAGTCACCGTTAACAGCCATCGATTGCGTCACTAAGGGGAGTTCATAAGCGCCGGGGACGCGCACAATTTCAATGTCGTCATTTTCCACGCCGTGACGCTGTAGGGTGTCTACTGCGCCCTCTAACAGGCTCTCGACGATAAATGTGTTAACGCGAGCGACGGCGATACCATAGCGTGCTTTCTGCGGTTTGAAGTTGCCTTCAATAACTTTAATGCCCTGCATAGTTTTTTTAATCCTGTATAGACTCAATCACTTCCAGTCCAAAGCCCGCAATGCCTAAAAAGCGCTTGGGTGAACTCAATGACGCGCATTTTTGTACGCCAAGATCGGCCAGAATTTGTGCTCCAATGCCATAGGTTTTAGATCAGCGAGTTAAGGATTAACATTGTCCTGCACTACGGGCTGAGATTCAAATGCTTTAAGCTGTTTTAGGCTATTCGCTGTCTGGGTCGGGTAATGTCATGGGTGTGTCGCTGATGTCTTTAACTTAAGGCGTGCAGTGCAGGCATGATACGCAAAAGGTGTTGCTGTGCCTATAGCTGATGAGGCAGAATCTATACATGAATAAAACCGGCAACCTCCGCAAAATGCGCACCGAGTTAAATACTCCGGTCAGTTACTCACTCTTGCTAAACGATACCGCCATTGCGCTGAATCCTGCTATTGGCCACCCGTTAAAGCTAACTTACACTGGCACAATTAACTGTATCCACTGTGGCCGTAAAACCAAAAAAAGCTTTAATCAGGGTTACTGCTATCCTGATTTTATTAAGCTGGCGCAGTGTGATTCCTGCATTATTAAGCCAGAGCAATGCCATTATGCGGCGGGCACCTGTCGTGAACCAGAGTGGGGCGAGGCGAATTGCCTACAGCCGCACTATGTTTATCTAGCAAATTCCTCTGGTCTGAAAGTGGGCATCACCCGCCACAACCAAATACCGACGCGCTGGATTGATCAGGGCGCGGTGGCGGCGGTGCCGGTGATGAAAGTCAGTTCGCGTCAACTGTCTGGCCTGATGGAAGTGGCTTTTAAAGATCATGTCGCGGATAAAACCAGTTGGCAGAAAATGCTGAAGGGTGTGGCTGAACCGGTAGATATGCTGGCGCGGCGCGATGAATTGTTGGCAGCCGTACAGGACAGTATCGTTGAATTACAGGCCCGTTTTGGTGCGGACGCAATACAGCTGCTGCCAGAGGCTGAGGTCGTGCAGATTGAATTTCCGGTGGATGTTTACCCGACTAAGGTGAAGTCGTTTAATTTTGATAAAGATCCGGTGGTGGAGGGGGTGCTCCAGGGCATTAAGGGGCAATACCTGATCTTTGATAGTGGGGTGATTAATATTCGTAAGTTTGGGGGCTATGAGGTGACGGTAGCGTCAGCGGCCCTGGCCTAAGCAATATGCTTAAAGCTTAGCCAAAACATGGCTCACGGCAAACAGCGCAAACCCCGCTGTGACCGTCATTATCGAACCAATCCCTCCGGCGCAGCTTAGGCCTTCGGCGGGTGCGGTTACTGGTCGCTCGTGACTTACCTCGCCCGCGTCATCTGGAAACACCATTTGTTCCTCCGACCAGACGCAGGCCACGTCAAAGCGCCGCTTTGGGTTGCGGCTAAAGCCGTATACCTGCCGCAGCTGTTTGCGCACGCGCGATAATAGCGGGTCATGCTGGCTGCGGGCGAGGTCGCTGAGGCGAATTTTCGTGGGGTCGCACTGCCCACCGGCACCGCCAACGCTGAGTACCGGTACTTTATGGCGCCGACAGTGGGCGATGAGTGCGGCTTTAAGCCGGAAGTTGTCGATACAATCAATGACATAGTGATAGCGTTTGTCTGCGCTGGTGCTAATCAGCTGGGCGATATTCTCGCTATCGATGAAGTCTTCGATTAAATGAACTTTACAGGCCGGGTTAATGTCAGCAATGCGCTGGCGCAATACCTCAATTTTCGCCATGCCAAGCGTGCTGCTGAGGGCGACTAGCTGGCGGTTTATATTAGACTCCGCGACATTGTCTAGGTCAATGAGGGTCAGCTCGCCAATGCCACTGCGCGCTAGAGCTTCCACCGCCCATGAGCCCACACCACCGGTGCCAATGACGCAGACATGTGAGCGCATAAAGCGTTCTAGCTTGCAGCTGCCATAGGTGCGCGCGATGCCGCCAAAACGGCGCTGTAGGTCGTAGTCTGGTGCGGGATCAGGCTGGCTCATATGCTCGCTAGATTACCTTTGTCTTCCAGCCAGGCCTTGCGATCAGAGGCGCGTTTCTTCGCCAGCAGCATGTCCATCAGCTTATCAGCAGCGGCTTCATCTGCAATCGTCAGCTGCACCAAACGGCGGGTGTCGGGTGAAATCGTGGTTTCGCGCAGCTGCGGTGGATTCATTTCACCCAAGCCTTTGAAGCGAGTCACCGCGATCTGGCCGCGTTTTTTGGCTTTCGCAATTTGCTCCAGCCGCGCCTGCTTTTCTGCTTCATCGAGCGCATAGAACACCTCTTTACCCACATCAATACGAAATAGTGGTGGCATCGCGACATAGACGTGGCCTGCGGCGACCAGCGGGCGAAAGTGTTTGACGAACAGCGCGCAGAGCAGGGTGGCGATATGGGCACCATCTGAGTCCGCATCCGCCAGAATGCAAATCTTGCCGTAGCGGAGCTGCTCCAGATTACAGTGCCCGGGTTCAACCCCGATAGCGACTGAAATATCATGGACTTCCTGTGAGCCTAATACCTGTTCCGAGTCAACTTCCCAGGTGTTTAGAATTTTACCGCGCAGCGGCATAATCGCCTGGAACTCACGGTCGCGCGCTTGCTTGGCCGAGCCACCGGCCGAATCGCCCTCCACTAAAAATAGCTCAGTACGGCTGGGGTCCTGTGAGGTGCAGTCTGCCAGTTTGCCCGGTAAGGCCGGGCCGCTGGTGATTTTCTTGCGCACCACTTTTTTACTGGCTCGCATGCGGCGCCCGGCATTGCTGATCGCCATTTGTGCCAGCAGTTCACCGAGGTCGTTGTGCTGATTCAGATAAAGACTAAAGGCGTCTTTTAACGTCGCAGAAACGAAACTGGCGGCTTCGCGTGAGGAGAGGCGTTCCTTGGTCTGACCGGCGAACTGTGGATCCTGCGTTTTGAAGGACAGCACGAAGCAGATATTTTCCCAGACATCGTCTGGTGTCAATTTTAACCCGCGTGGCAGGAGATTACGAAATTCACAAAATTCACGCAGCGCATCAGTAGTGCCGGTACGCAGGCCATTAACATGGGTGCCACCCTGGGCAGTGGGGATGAGGTTAACGTAGCTCTCCTGTACGCTATCACCCCCTTCCGGCAGCCAGAGCATGGCCCAGTCCAAGGCGTCATTATCAGTTTGCAGCGTGCCGGTAAAAGGTGCCGGTGGGAGTAGGGTAAAGCCTGTGACGGCTTCGAGTAAGTAATCCTCTAGCCCGGATTCGTAGTACCACTCTTCGGTTTCGTCGCTGATGCGATTATTAAAGATAATCCGCAGGCCAGGACAGAGCACGGCCTTAGCACGCAGCGTATGTTTCAGGCGGGCGACCGAGAAGCGCGGGCTGTCAAAATACTGGCTATCCGGCCAGAAGTGTAATTCGGTGCCGGTATCCTTTTTAGCAACTTTACCGGTCACGGTTAGCTCGCTGGCCTTATTGCCATCGGCAAAGCGCATCTGCCAAATCTGACCGTCACGTTGAATTTTGATGGCTAACTGCGTTGATAGGGCATTGACGACTGAGACGCCCACTCCGTGTAGGCCACCTGAAAACTGGTAATTCTGATCGGAGAATTTACCGCCAGCATGCAGCGTCGCCAGAATCACTTCAACGCCGGGAATCCCTTGTTCGGGGTGGATGTCGACCGGCATGCCACGGCCGTTGTCGCTTACCGACAGTGATTGATCGGCGTGCAGCGTCAGCGTGATCTGATCGGCAAATCCGGCCAGTGCCTCATCCACGCTATTATCAATGACCTCCTGCGCCAAATGATTGGGTCGGGTGGTATCGGTGTACATGCCGGGGCGTTTGCGCACCGGATCAAGTCCGGTTAAGACTTCGATTGCGGCGGCATCATAAACGGTGTTTTTGCTCATTAATTCAGCACTATGTTCAATGGTGGTGGTGGGTTGTCGGCTGCGGTGCAATAGCTTTGCTGCAACATAGCTTTAATGTGGCGATGCGTAAAGCCCTGGGCGTAAAAAGCTTGCTTGCCGAAAAGTCTGACAGAGGCAGACAAGGCTAAGTAGGCAAAAACAATGTTGTGGATTAGGCTTACTTGAATTGTCTGGCGTTAGACGCCACTATTAAACTTACACCATTCCGCTACAGGAGGCGTTAGGCCAATGTATCAGCAAATTATTAAAACACCCCTTATTTATGCCCTTTGTGCTGCGTTTTATCTGCTCAGCAGTCAGGCGTTTGCGCGCGTCAATTTACCTGATTTTGCTGAATTAGTCCGGCAGAATGGCCCGGCAGTGGTTAATATTTCCACTAGCCGTAAAGTCACGGCCAAACGCATGATCCCAGAGAAATACCGGCGTAATGTTCCGCCAGGCTCTGAGGAGTTGTTTGATGACCTGATGAAGCGTTTCTTTGGCGATGAAGACGGTGAAACGCCTTTCGATTTCGACTCTAATGCGCGTGGTTCCGGCTTTATTCTATCGGCCGATGGTTATGTTGTGACTAACCATCATGTGATCAACGGTGCCGATGAGGTGCTGGTTAAACTCAACGATCGCAGTGAATATAAGGCAAAGGTGGTTGGCAGCGACAAGCGCAGTGATGTCGCCCTGTTGAAAATTGAGGCTAGTGGTTTACCCACGCTGAAGATTGGTGATTCAGACAAACTGGAAGTGGGCGAGTGGGTGTTAGCGATTGGCTCACCGTTTGGCTTCGAGTCTAGCGCGACTTCCGGTATTGTCAGTGCTACCGGACGCAACCTGCCGAGTGATTCCTATGTGCCGTTTATTCAAACTGATGTGGCGATTAATCCGGGTAATTCCGGTGGGCCACTGTTTAATCTTGAGGGTGAGGTCGTTGGCATCAACTCGCAGATTTACAGTCGCTCCGGTGGTTTTATGGGCGTTTCCTTTGCGATTCCTGTCAATATGGCGATGGATGTGATCGCGCAGCTGAAAGCGGGCGGTAAAGTGAGCCGAGGCTGGATTGGTGTTTACATTCAAGAAGTTGACCAAGATCTAGCGCGCTCCTTTGGGATGAGTCGGCCTTCCGGTGCACTGGTAGCGCAGGTGATGGCCGATGGCCCGTCGGAAGGTACCCTACAAGCTGGTGATGTGATTCTTGAATTTGATGGCAATCCGGTAGCGAGTGCTGCGGTATTACCTTCTATGGTTGGGGTCGTGAATGCGGGTCAGACCGTGCCGGTCGTAGTGATGCGGGCGAAAAAGCGTATTGAGCTTGATTTAACCATGGGTGAACTCCCGGGAGAGAATGAATTATCAAAACTTCGACCCTCAGCGGTAGTCGAGCCGCCAGCAGAGGACGGCCCACAAAGTGCGCTCGGGATGGCGTATACCGATCTTGATGAAGTGACGCGCAAAGATTCAGGCTCAGCCAGCGGTGGAGTTCTCGTGGAAGAGGTGAGCGGTGATCCGGCGCGGCGTGCGGGTATTCAGGCCGGGGATGTGCTGACTATGATCGATAATCGTGCCATCACATCGGCTGTACAGTTTACGAAGCTGGCCTCTGATTTGCCGCAAGGCGAGACTGTTGCGCTGCTGATTTACCGTGAGGGTGCTGCGCGTTTTCTGGCGTTAAAGATCGATTGATGGTAACGCCAGAAAAGCGTTTGAATTATCCGGCAAAAACTTTATTAACCGTGTATTATCGCGAAGGCTGTCATTTGTGCGAACAAATGACAGCCTCTTTACGTTGGTTGCAGGCAGAATTGGCAGAGAGTCCAGCGGCGTTTGAGTTTGAACGGATTGATATTGACCGTGATGCTGAACTACGGGAACGCTATAATGTCGATGTGCCTGTGGTGGTCTGTGGCGGTGAGGTGATCTGTTTCCATTTCTTTGAAGAAGACATGATTCGTACCGCGTTATCAGGAAATTAGAGAGATTTATAATAAAACATGAAAACAACTCAGCCCTGCGACTGGTGGATTAACCATGGCTAAGGTTAATCCTAATATCCGCAACTTCTCGATTATTGCACATATTGACCACGGCAAGTCGACTCTGTCTGATCGCTTTATCCAGTTTTGCGGTGGGTTGTCTGAGCGTGAGATGGATAACCAAGTGCTGGACTCGATGGATCTGGAGCGTGAGCGCGGCATCACCATTAAGGCGCAGAGCGTTTCGCTTGATTATAAAGCGCGGGATGGCGAGCTGTATCAGCTGAACTTCATTGATACTCCTGGACACGTTGATTTTTCTTATGAAGTTTCGCGTTCGCTCTCAGCCTGTGAAGGTGCACTGTTGGTGGTTGATGCTTCGCAAGGTGTGGAAGCACAGAGCGTGGCTAACTGTTATACCGCAATCGACCTTGATCTTGAGGTAGTGCCGGTATTGAATAAAATCGATTTGCCGGCGGCCGATCCTGAGCGGGTAAAACATGAAATTGAAGAAATTATCGGATTGGATGCGACCGACGCGATTGAAGTCAGCGCGAAATCCGGTATCGGCATTGAGGATCTACTTGAGCAGCTGGTAGAGCGTATTCCGCCGCCAGTAGGTGATCCCGATACGCCGCTCAAAGCGCTGATTATTGATTCCTGGTTTGATAATTATGTCGGCGTTGTCTCGCTGGTGCGCGTGGTTGATGGTGAGCTGCGCAAAAAACAAAAAATTCGTGCCATGTCGAATAATCGTGATTTCCAGGTGGAGCGGGTTGGGATTTATACGCCGAAACAGCAGGATAAAGACGTGCTGCGCGCCGGTGAAGTCGGTTACTTAATTGCGGGTATTAAGGAAATTGATGCCGCTAAAGTGGGTGATACCTTTACAGATGCGCATAAGCCCGCCGCGACGCCCATGCCCGGTTTTAAAGAAGTACAGCCCCGCGTTTTCGCCGGTATTTTCCCGGTTGAATCAGATCAGTATGAAGATCTGCGCGATGCGTTACAAAAACTGAATTTGAATGATGCGTCGCTGTACTATGAGCCGGAAGTGTCACAGGCGCTGGGTTTTGGGTTTCGCTGCGGCTTCTTGGGTATGCTGCACATGGAGATTATCCAGGAGCGCCTGGAGCGTGAATATAATCTGGATTTAATTACCACCGCACCGACGGTGGTGTATGAAATCGAAACCACCGAAGGTGAGGTGAAGCAGATTCATAATCCGGCTGAGCTACCGCCGGTGAATAAGATTGGTGAAATCCGCGAGCCGATAATTCGCGGCAATATTCTAGTGCCTCAAGAGTATGTTGGTAATGTGATTACGCTGTGTATTGAAAAGCGCGGCGTGCAAAAAGAAATGCAATACCTGGGCAATCAGGTAACGCTGGCCTATGATTTGCCGCTCAGTGAAGTGGTATTAGATTTCTTTGATCGGCTGAAGTCGGTAAGCCGAGGCTATGCGTCCTTTGATTATGAATTAGATCGGTTTGATGCCGCGCCCATGGTGCGGGTGGATATTCTGATTAACGGTGAGAAGGTTGATGCATTGGCGCTGATGGTGCACCGTGATTTTGCCCAGCAGCGCGGGCGCGCCCTAGCCGAACGCATGAAGGAGCTGATTCCGCGTCAGATGTTCGAGGTGGCGATTCAAGCGGCTATTGGTGCGCATATTATTGCGCGCACCACGGTGAAAGCGATGCGCAAGAACGTACTGGCTAAATGTTATGGCGGTGATGTGAGCCGTAAACGTAAATTACTGGAGAAGCAAAAAGCCGGTAAAAAACGCATGAAATCAGTGGGTAGCGTAGATATTCCGCAGGAAGCATTTCTGGCGGTACTCCGAGTAAGCGATAAATAGAAGGTATAAGGGCGATGGACTTTGATTTGGAATTTTGGCTGGTGATAGCGACAGCCGTCTGTGGTGTTATTTGGTTTTTTTACTGGCTGTTTACCCGTGGCCGGGAAGTTAAGAAAGAAGAGCCTATTCTGGTCGAATACGCGCGCTCTTTTTTTCCTGTATTGCTGATTGTTTTGGTATTGCGTTCCTTCATCGCTGAGCCGTTTCGTATTCCTTCGGGCTCAATGTTACCGACGCTGGAAATTGGCGATTTTATTCTGGTGAATAAAGCGGCCTATGGCGTGCGTTTGCCAATTACTCACCAAAAACTGTTTGAGGTAGGCAAGCCGGAAAGCGGGGATGTGATGGTTTTTCGTTACCCACAGAATCCAGAAATCGATTACATCAAGCGTGTTATCGGCGTGCCAGGGGATGTGGTCAAGTTTGATAATAAAGAACTCACAGTGAATGGCCAGCCGATAAAGCGTGAAGCGCTAGGTGAATATGAGGCACGCGATCAGCGTAATGTGATTCGGAAAACCTTCCGTCTTCGAGAAATGTTGGGCGATAAATCCTATGATATGCTGGTAGTACCCGGCAGTGGTGGGCGCGTGGGCGAAGTGGTTGTGCCAGAAGGTCACTATTTCGTCATGGGCGATAATCGTGACATGAGTAATGATGGCCGTATGTGGGGCATGGTGCCGGAAGAGAATTTAGTGGGTAAGGCGTTGTTGGTTTGGTTGCATTTCAACTGGAACGGAGACGGCATCAATTTTTCACGCATTGGTACTATTGAATAATTGCTCCCAGTACGCCAGTCAATCGTTTAATTAGAGTCCATAAGCGGCACAGTATTGAATGAATCAATCCAAATAAATCATGCATATTCGCAATACAAATCAATAAAAATAATAGTGGGGTAAAATATGAGTGCACAACAAACAAGAAAAAATAGGGCGCTGTACAAGCAGCGAGGAGCCGGATTTGTAGGCTGGATGGCTGTGCTTGGGCTGTTGATTTTTGTGTTGGTAACGGTAGCGAGGCTTGCGCCGGTTTACATGGAATTTTATACAGTAAAGTCCTTAGTTGAGCGGGTTGCGGCGGGGGAATTGTTGACGATTAGAGGCACACAGCAAATGCGCACTGACATTGCTCAACAGCTGGGGCTTAACAGTCTCTATACGGTAAAGCCGGAGTATTTCTCGGTGGTCAAGTTGCCACAACAGCAAGATGCTCGTGCCCTGAAGGTTGAGTATGAAGTGCGTAAGCCGTGGCTGGCTAATATTGATTTTATGATGAGCTTTAAACATGTTGCGGTACTTAAGAGGCAAAATTAAATGTGGATAAACTGACAAAATTGTTGTCGCCTGAGTTGATGGCAACCGATACTTTTGTGCGGGCCATCACGCACCGGAGTGCTAACGGCAAAAATAATGAGCGTATGGAGTTTCTTGGTGATAGTGTACTGGGTCTCATTATCACCACGGAGCTTTACCGCCAGATGCCAAGGGCTTCCGAAGGTTATTTAAGCCGCCTGCGCGCATCATTGGTGAATGAGAATGCGCTGGCGCAGCTGTCTGCGGAACTTGCGCTGGGTGATTTTCTGCGCCTTGGGCCGGGTGAGCTAAAAAGCGGTGGTTTTCGGCGCAAGTCGATTCTGGCCGACGCGCTGGAGGCCTTAATTGGCTGTATCTACCTGGAACAGGGCTTACCGGCGACCGAGCACTTTGTACTAACGATTTTTACGGAGCGTCTGTCGAATCTTCCGGCGGAGGATGAATTAAAAGACCCCAAGAGTCGCCTGCAAGAATTTTTACAGTCGCGGGGTCACGAGCTGCCGGATTATGAACTGTTGGCCGTAGAGGGCGAGGCGCACCGCCAGACGTTTACAGCGGAGTGTCGCGTACCCGTGATGCAGATTACTACTTGCGGTGTCTCCAGCAGTCGGCGCAAAGCCGAGCAGGATGCCGCCGCGAAGGCTTTTGCCCAGGTGATGTCTGATCATGACCAGTAAATCTAAACAGCCCCATCGCTTCGGCTATGTCGCAATAGCCGGTCGGCCTAATGTCGGTAAATCAACGCTGATGAATCATCTGGTCGGCTTTCGGGTATCTGCGATTGCCAACAAGCCGCAAACCACCCGACATAATATTCGCGGCATTCTGACTGAGGCTCATTATCAGATTGTATTTCGCGATACGCCGGGCATCCATAAATCTGCCAAGAGCCTGCTGAATAAAACCATTAACCTGGAAGCGGTGGCTGCCTTAGAAGGTGCAGATGCGGTGCTGATGATGGTAGAAGCGCAGCGCTGGACGGAAGAAGATGATCTGGTGTTACAACGCTTGCAGCATGTGAATTGCCCGGTGTTTCTGGTGGCGAATAAGGTCGATAAGGTAAAACAGCGGGCCGCGCTGCTGGGGTGGTTGCAAACAGTGACCGCTAAGCGTGAATTTACGGCAATTTTCCCGCTGTCGGCGACTAAAGAAATTAATACCGCCGAGCTGAAGCAGGCTCTGGTGGCAGCGTTGCCAGAAGGTGAATGGCCCTACGCCGAAGATGATGTGACTGACCAGTCCACGCGGTTTATCTGTGCTGAGCTGGTGCGCGAACAGCTCATGACCTACCTGCACCAGGAATTGCCTTATTCAACAGCTGTGGAAGTGGAGCGCTTTGAGGAGCAGCTAAAAGTCACCGAGATTCACGCCGTCATCTGGGTGAGCCGGGAAAGCCAGAAGGGTATTATTATCGGACGTAAAGGTGAGACGCTAAAGCGTATTGGCAGCTCTGCCCGCTTAGCCCTAGAGGAATTTCTAGCCTGCAAGGTGATGTTGAAACTGTGGGTGCGGGTAGAGGAAAACTGGGAGAATAGCCCACGCCATTTGCAGAGTCTGGGAATAACTAGCTAGAATTAAGCCACTCCAGCGAAACATTAAGCGGTCTCACACCGAATGAGCAGCCCCAACCTCACATATATCCTGCGCCGTAATCCCTACCGCGATAACAGTCTGCTGCTGGACTGTTTCAACCAAACGGAAGGTCGTCTTAGCATCGTCGCGCGCTTTTCTAGGCGCCAAAGCAACCGCAGTAAAGGCATGCTCGAACCCTTTCGACTGCTGGACATGCGTTGGACGGGTCGGGGAGAGGTGCATACTCTGCTACATGCTGATGAAAAACGCCGCCACACCCCTAAGCAGGCTGCACTTATTCAGGCGACCTACGCTAATGAACTCCTACTGCGCGTCTTCCAAAACGGGCAGGATACCCCTGCTTTATTCAGTGATTACCGCCGCCTGCTGCATCAGCTAGAGCAGGCGGCGAGTTTGCCTGCACTGATGCAATTTGAGCTTTTGCTGCTGTCAGCCTGTGGTTACGAGCTGAACCTATGGCAGGATGATGCTACGCAGGCCGCGTTGCGTCCTGAAATAAGCTATCACTTTCAGCTGGAGCGTGGTTTACTGCCGCTGCACACCTCAGAGACAAGACAACATGAGCAGGCGCAAAGCGGCGTGCTGATCCCTGGGGCGCTGTTAATTGCCCTGCGCGATCCTGAAAAAATGCAGCAGGAACAGTGGCAACAATTGCGCGGCGTACTGGATCGGATGTTATCCTTACAGCTGAACGGTAAAAAGTTGTATGCGCGGCAATTATTAAATCTAGGAATAGGCCAATTGAGGGCAACCCCATGAGTGAAGCATTAGAACTTGGCGTCAATATTGATCATATCGCGAATATCCGGCAGGCGCGGTTTACTGCTTACCCCGACTTATTGGCAGCGGTGACGCAGGTTGAGGCGGCTGGCGCGCATGCGATTACTATGCACCTGCGTGAAGATCGGCGTCATGTGCAGGATGCTGATATTTACGCGGTGCGTCAGCACATGACAACGCGGCTGAACTTCGAGATGGCCGCAACGCCAGAAATGGTGAAGATTGCGCTTGATGTTCAGCCAGAAGATGTCTGTGTGGTGCCAGAGAAGCGTGAAGAGCTCACCACTGAAGGCGGCTTGGATGTAATCGGCCAGTTTCAGCGCATTCAAACGGTGACGCAGCAGCTGGGGCAGGCTGGCATTCAAGTTTCTCTATTTGTTGAGCCGGATATTGAACATATTCGCCGGGTGGTTGAGTTGGGCGCGCCGGTGGTTGAATTGCATACCGGCACCTACGCTAATAAACGTGGGGCTGAGCAACAGCGCGAGCTGGAACGCATTCAGCAGGCTGCTGCGTTTGCGCACGAACAAGGCATTAAAGTGAATGCTGGGCATGGGCTAGACTACGAGAATACGCCGGTGATTGCGGCGATTCCACAGATGCGTGAACTGAATATTGGGCATGCTATGGTGGCGCGGGCGGTGTTTGTCGGGATGCATGCGGCAACGCGGGAGATGTTGGCTTTGATGCGCAGTGCGCGTGCATGAGAATTATTGGCATCGGCACCGACATCGTAGAAATTGAACGTATCAGTCGCTTAATGCAGGGGGGCAACGAGCGCTTTGTGCGCCGTATCCTGCATGCTAATGAATATCAGCAGTTCCAAACGGTGAACGATGCATTGGCGAATCACTGGCTGGCTAAACGCTTCGCCACTAAGGAAGCCTGTTCCAAAGCCTTGGGTACTGGTATTGGTGCGCAGGCGCAGCTGACTGAAATCGAAACACAGCACGATGAGTTAGGTAAACCTCAGCTGGTGTTGCATGGTATCACGCGCTCAACGGCAGAGCGTCTTGGTGTGGTCGATATGTCGCTGTCACTGGCTGATGAGCGTGCCTATGCCGTGGCCTTTGTGGTACTCACCAGTTAGTATATGACCGCTACAGTTAATGAGTAGATTTTTCATGAGTTATCCAACCATAGAGCACTTCATCGGTAACACACCGTTGGTGCAATTACAACGTATGCCTGGCGAGACAAGCAACACGATTCTGGCTAAGCTAGAGGGTAATAATCCGGCGGGCTCACTTAAGGATCGTCCGGCACTGAATATGATTCGTCAAGCCGCTGCCCGCGGTGCGATTCAGCCTGGTGATACACTGATTGAAGCCACCAGCGGGAATACCGGTATTGCCTTGGCGATGGCAGCGGCGATCATGGGTTACCGCATGGTGCTATTGATGCCGGATAACCTGAGCATGGAGCGGCGCGCCTCAATGAAAGCCTATGGGGCCGAGCTGATTCTAGTCAGTAAGGCAGAGGGTGGGATGGAAGGCGCGCGCGATATTGCCCTGCAAATGGAGCGGGAAGGCAAGGGCAAAGTGTTAAATCAGTTCGCCAATCCTGATAATCCAATGGCGCATGTCGTGGGCACCGGCCCGGAAATCTGGCGGGATACACAGGGTCGGGTGACGCATTTTGTCAGCGCCATGGGCACCACCGGTACGGTGATGGGCAACAGTGCTTTTCTCAAGTCGAAAAACCCGGCGATCCAAATTGTGGGCGTACGCCCCGCTACCCAAGACGACCAGATTCCAGGTATTCGACGCTGGACCGCAGACTATTTGCCAGAGATTTTTGATCACGCCCGTGTTGATTGTGAGATGGATGTGACTCAGGCGGAGGCCGAGGTAACGATGCGCCGCTTGGCCGCTGAGGAAGGTATTTTTTGCGGCGTATCTTCTGGTGGAGCGATGGCAGCAGCGCTGCGTCTCTCGGATACGCTGGAAAATGCGACAATCGTCTCCATTGTTTGTGACCGGGGTGATCGTTATATATCCACGGGTGTCTTTCCCAGCTAATCTCCATACAATCCTCATAATCTTGCTGCTGTGCTGTGTTATTCTGGCCTCCCGAAACTGGTCATCCTGAGTCCATCACATGCATCCAATGTTAAACGTTGCCACCCGAACTGCACGCCAAGCCGGGGACATTATTCGCCGCTATACCGATAAGGTGGAAAATCTGCGGATCCATCAAAAAGCAGAGAATGATTTTGTTACCGAAGTGGATCGTCAAGCTGAACATGTGATTGTTTCTGCGCTTAAAAAAGCTTACCCCGAACACGCTATTTACGGCGAGGAAAGCGGGCAACATGGTGCTGATGATGCGGTTTATCAGTGGATTATTGATCCTTTGGATGGAACAACAAATTTTCTTTATGGTATGCCGCATTTTGCGGTGTCGATTGCCCTAAAAGAGCGCGGACGTTTACTGGTGGGTGTGGTCTATGATCCGTTGAAAGATGAGATGTTTGCCGCAGCGCGCGGCGATGGTGCAACGCTCAATAATCGGAAAGTTCGCGTGTCGGCGCGGCCTTCATTGCATAATGCGTTGTTAGGGACCGGCGTACCGTTTCGGAAAGACCAAGATTTGGAACGCTATATCCAGACGCTGCGGGCGCTCCTGCCGGATACCGCTGGAATGCGTCGCCCAGGTTCAGCTGCACTGGATTTGGCCTATGTGGCCTGCGGACGATTTGATGGTTTTTGGGAATTTGGACTAAATGAATGGGATATGGCGGCGGGCGTACTGCTGATTCAAGAAGCCGGTGGCCTGACCGGTGATCTCAACGGCGGCAATACCCACATGCAAAGCGGTAATATGTTGGCAGGTAACCCGAAGGTATTTAAAGAAATGGTGCAGCGCTTACATCCTGTATTAAATCAGACGTAATGTCGATGGCTGCTTTATAAGATGATGGAAAATAAAATGAAAATACGAATCCACCTGTGTAATAGCGTGCTGATGGTTTGCCTGCTGAGTCTGGCGTTACTGAATGGCGCGCAGGCTGCAACGATTAACCTGCAAAATACGGAAATTCGTACGCTGGTGGAAACGGTATCCAAGGTGACCGGGCGCAACTTTATTATTGACCCAGCCGTGCGCGGAAATATTACGTTTGTGTCCGGTAGCGGGCTGAATGAAAACGAACTGTACGAAGCGTTTCTATCGATTCTTCAGGTGCATGGGTTAGAGGCGCTTGAAGTAGGCAATATCACTAAAATAGTGCCGCTCAACAAAGGGCGTTCACAGGTTGCGCCGATTATTAATGCGCCCGGTATTGACTCGCAGCAGTCTGGCCTAGAGGCTGAAATAGAAGCTGATAAAACGGTAACGCAGGTTTTTACCCTACAATATATTCCGGTCAATACGGCGATTCAAACCTTGCAGCCTTTGGCTGGGCAAGGCGAAACCCGCATTCAGTTTAATCAGGCCAGTAACGCGGTGATAGTCACTGGACGCAAGCAGAATGTAGACCGGCTCGCGGCGGTGATCCGTAATATCGATAAGCCCAATAATCAGGGGTTTGAGCTGGTGAAGCTGCGCTATTCTTCGGCAAATCAACTGGCCACTACGCTGCGCGGTTTAATG
Organism: uncultured Thiotrichaceae bacterium; assembly: GCA_937925855.1. Taxonomy (GTDB): domain Bacteria; phylum Pseudomonadota; class Gammaproteobacteria; order Thiotrichales; family Thiotrichaceae; genus Thiolinea. Next base: position 51,458 of record CALAMO010000001.1, on the reverse strand, counting down.
GCCAGCGGCCAGACCGCCGACGGTGGGGCGATTCCCCAAAGAATTTATATTTCGGTCGACCAGCGCACGAATAGTATTCTAGTGGCCGGTGATAAAGCTGATCGTGAACGTATGCGGCAGGTGATTGCTAAGCTCGATATTCCGCGCACCCAGCCGCCAGCCACGGTCGTGATTAAGGTGCGCTATGCCGATGCCAATCAGCTGTTAGCGACTTTGAATCAGCTGGAAATTACTCCCGGACAGGGGCAGGATGACGCTCAATCAGCCAAACGAGTGAGGATGGCGGTCGACCGTAATACCAACAGCATTGTGATTTCAGGAGAGGTCGAAGATCGTAACCCGATTATTGCGGCGATCAAGCGGCTCGATGTGCCACCTTCTCAGCCGCCGGATACACAGGTGGTCAAGCTGCGGTATGCCGATGCGGCCAAACTGTTGCAAACGCTGAAACAGCTACAGATTACGCCGACAGCTGCCGAGGGCGCCTCACCGATTAAGCAGGCCCGGTTAGCGATTGACGAAAATACCAATAGCATTATTATTGCCGGTGATCGTCAGGATCGTTTGCCGATTTTGGCGGCGATTAAGCGGCTTGATGTGCCACGCAGCAAACCCTTGGAAACACAGGTCATTCCGATTCGTTATGCGGTGGCTGCTCAGGTGATTCAAACACTGAAGCAGCTGCAAATTACACCAACTGAAGGTAATACGGCACAGCAGGTGCGCTTAGCGGCAGATGAACGTACTAACAGCGTGTTAATCTCTGGTAAACAGTCGGATCGCATTTCAATCTTAGCGGCCATTCGTAAGCTGGATATTCCGAAGGCGCAGTCTGGCGGCACGCGTGTAGTCCGCTTGCGCTATGCGCAGGCTGAGGAAATAGTCAATGTGCTAACCGCAACAGCGCAGAGCATCCAGCAGCAAACAGCAGGCACGGCTGCGGCGGCTGATGGCGGTGGGGCTGCCGCGAGCAGCGGTGGTAATAGCCAGCTGAATATTCAGGCTGATAAAGCCAGTAATTCAGTCATTATTACGGCACCCCAGCATCTACAGGTGGATTTGCAGCGTGTTATTTCACAGCTCGATCAGCGGCGCGCGCAGGTCATGGTGGAAGCGATTATTGCGGAGGTATCGACCGATCTGTCGAATAAATTTGGTTTTGGCATTGTAGCCAATGGCGCCAGTGATGGTAAAACTGGAACGGTGGGCTATAGCAACTTCGGCGGTTTGAATACGGTACTTGGTCTGGCTCAGCAGACCTTGGATTCTATTCCCGGTGGCTTTTTACTGGGCTTAGGCGGGAGCCGCTTTGGTATTGTGTTGGAAGCGTTGCGCGGTGATGCAGCGACGAATATCCTGTCGACACCGACGCTGGTGACACTGGACAATGAGGAGGCTAGCATTGTGGTTGGGCAAAACGTACCGTTTTTGACCGGCTCATCTACCAATGACGGCACCGATAATCCTTTCCAGACCATACAGCGTCAAGATGTCGGCCTAACGCTCAAGGTGACTCCACAGATTAATCGTGACAAAACGATTACCATGAAAATTGAACAAGAGGTGTCCAGCCTTGCGTCTAGTAGTGCGGCTTCTGATGTGATCACTAATAAGCGTTCGATTAATACCAACGTTATGGTGGAAGACGGGCAAGTGTTGGTGTTAGGCGGTTTAATTCAGGATGATTTCCGCGATTCAGAGAATAAGGTTCCTTTCCTGTCTGACCTGCCGATTATTGGCCAGGTTTTTCGCGAGAATACGACGACTAAAACCAAACAGAACCTGATGGCCTTTATACATCCGGTCATCTTACCGGATCGCCTGGCATCAGATCATTATACCCGCGCAAAATATTTTACCCTGCAAAAGCAGCAGCAGCAGAGCCAGGTTTTACAACGCGGTAGTTTGACCGGTAAAGCGGCAGTCTTCCCCAGCATTGAATGTGTTGATGGTCGCTGCGCTCGCGGCCACGCTAAAGGCAGCGCAGACAGCCTGCACTTTAGTCAATCCCAGGTGCAACCGCTGGCTGCTGTCACGACCCAACAGGTCGCGGCAACGGTTAATCAACGTGCGGTGGTGGTGAGGCCGCCACAGTCCGCGCTTGGCACGGCAGATAACTTACGTTTCACGCCTTATCTAGCCCGCCCGCAGCAGTCGATTAATCAGGCGATATCAATCAACCAGCAGGGGCCGCAGCCCGTTGCAGGTCAGGGCTTCTATCGGTAATGGATAGGGGGCAGGTATGAATGCACGTATACAGACACCTCCAATAGACAGTGAGCCGGTTGCAGCTGAGGCCGAACTTGCTCCAGCGAACCTGCGGGTCGAGTTGCCTTATGCATTCGCTAAACGCCACGGCATCCTCCAGGATGAGCAGGATGATCTGCTGCTGTGTCGGGAAGGCTTGAAGCCGGAAGTGTTAATGGAGGTGCAGCGTAACCTGGGGGGGAATTTGCGTTTCCAACAGGTCGATGTGCCGACGTTTGAACGTCAGTTAGCCCTGCGCTATGACCGCAGTCAGAGTGGTGCGGCCATGATGCAGGATTTAGGCGATGAGGCCGACCTGAATGATATTGCCGAATCACTGCCAGAACCAGAAGACCTGCTTGAATCGCAGGATGATGCGCCGATTATCCGTCTGATTAATGCCCTGTTGACGCAGGCCGTAAAAGAAAATGCTTCAGATATTCATATTGAGGCATTTGAAACGCGGATGCAGGTGCGCATGCGGGTTGATGGCGTGCTGCGCGAAGTCTTAGAGCCACCGCGTAAGCTGGCACCACTGATTATTTCGCGCATCAAGGTCATGTCAAAACTGGATATTGCAGAGAAACGTGTGCCGCAGGATGGACGCATTTCGCTGCGACTGGCCGGACGTCCGGTGGATGTCCGGGTATCAACGCTGCCCTCGGGTAACAGTGAGCGCATTGTGCTGCGTCTGCTGGATAAACAAGCCGGACGCCTGAATCTAGAACATCTCGGGATGGAAAGTGGCCTGCACGAGCGCTTGGGTACGCTGATTCAGAAGCCGCACGGCATTGTTCTGGTCACAGGTCCAACCGGTTCCGGTAAAACCACCACGCTGTATGCGGCCTTAAGTAATCTGAACGATGCGCGGCGTAATATCCTAACCGTGGAAGATCCGATTGAATATTATATTGATGGTATTGGTCAGACTCAGGTCAATGTCAAGGTTGATATGACGTTTGCACGCGGGTTGCGCGCTATCTTGCGGCAGGATCCCGACGTGGTGATGGTGGGGGAAATTCGTGATCTGGAAACCGCAGAAATTGCGGTGCAGGCCAGCCTAACGGGCCACTTGGTATTTTCTACGCTGCACACGAACACGGCTATCGGTGCGGTCACGCGGATGCAGGATATGGGAGTAGAGCCTTATCTGCTGGCCTCCAGTTTGCTGGGCGTGGTGGCACAACGCTTGGTGCGTACCTTGTGCCCGGAGTGTCGACAGCCGGTGGCGGCTACCGCAGGTGAATTGGCGTTGCTTAAGAGTAATGCCACACATGTTGCAATCGGGGATAACCCTGTGCTGTATCACCCGACGGGTTGCAAACACTGCAACCACCAAGGCTTTGTAGGTCGTACCGGGATCTACGAGCTGGTGGAGTTGAATAATGATGTACGCCAAATGATTCACGACCAGTCCAGTGAAATCGAGATGGAGAAAGTGGTGCGGCGTACCATGCCCAGTATGCGTGATGACGGTATTCGACTGGTCATGGCAGGCACAACTTCGCTGGATGAGGTGCTGCGTGTGACCCGTGAGGATGAGTTGTAATGCCAGCGTTTGAATACCTGGCATTAAACGCAGCGGGCAAAGAAGAAAAAGGAATTTTAGAGGCGGATACGCCGCGTCAGGTGCGTCAGCTATTGCGTAACAGCGACATGACGCCGCTGGAAGTGCAGGAGGTGGCACAAAAGCAGCAGCGGGCCGAAGGCAAAAGCTTGTTTGGTGGCAGCCTCAGCACCGACGACCTCGCACTGATGACACGTCAGCTGGCCACCTTAGTAGGTGCGGGTTCACCGCTGGAGGAAGCGCTGAGCACGGTGGTACGTCAGACTGAGCGCGGTTCGGCCCGGCGCATTTTTTCTGCGCTGCGTGCTCGTGTACTAGAAGGTCATACTTTGGCTTCATCGCTGAAATTATTTCCCTCTGCTTTTCCACCGCTATACCGAGCAACCGTGGGCGCGGGTGAACAGTCCGGGCATTTGGCCGAGGTATTAGAACGGCTGGCGGACTACACTGAAAATAAGCAGATGAATCAACAGAAAGTGTCGACTGCGTTTGCCTACCCGGCGCTGCTGAGTGTGGTCGCCGTTGCGATTGTGATTGCGCTGTTGAAATTTGTTGTGCCCAATGTAATCAGTGTGTTTGAGACATTTGAAGGGGATTTGCCACAGCTGACAAAAATCCTCATCGCCAGCAGTGATTTTATTGAACGCTATGGATTCACTCTGTTATTAGCGTTAATTGCACTGTTAGTGCTGTTGTACTATCTCTTGAAAATTCCAGCTTGGAAGCAGCGTTTTCATCGCTTTGCGCTCAAGCTGCCGCTGATTGGGCGTTTAATTCGTGGAATTAACACCGAGCACTTCGCGCGCACGCTGAGTATTTTAGCTTCAAGCGGCGTGCCTATTCTGGATGCAATGAAAATTGCTGGTGAGGTCGTCACGAATATTCCGATGCGGCGGGCGGTGGACACGGCTACCGTCAAAGTGCGCGAGGGTATGGCGATTAATAAGGCGCTGCACCAGTCGGGCTACTTTCCTCCGATGGTGATTTACCTAATTGCCAGCGGCGAGGGCAGCGGCCAGCTTGATTCTATGCTGGAGCGAGCTGCGATCCAGCAGGAACGCGAAACCCAGTCGCGTATTAGTAAAATGGTTGGCCTGCTCGAACCCATGCTGATTTTAGTGATGGGGGGCATGATTACGCTGATTGTGCTGGCGATTATGTTGCCGATACTTAACATGCCCTCGTTTATCCGCTAACCACCTCCAATCGTCCTACTTAGTCCCTCTTTTTACGATCTGCAAGCGTCATACTATCCAACGATTAACTATTCCATGGATTAGGAAGGGTAGCGGTTTGTCTGATGTTCAGTCCTTCCAAGGTTCATGCTATCTGTAGGGGCAAGGTAAGATGCAAAAGCTATTGCGGCAAAGACTGTGCGGAATATTAACGAGTGTGCTGCTAATTTTTTCTTTAGCGCAGCCCGCTGGGGTGACAGCAGATCAATCTGGTGTCGTACTCACTTTTGATGATACCTATATTGATCAGTGGTATGACTACTTTTCAGGGGGCGTAGGTAATGATGTCAAGGCGACCTTTTTCGTCAGCCATTGGCACACCCTATCGGCGGAGCAAATTAGAAAACTCAAGTGGCTTGAGTCTGCCGGGCATGAAATCGGTGGGCACACCTACAGTCATGAGGGTGTCGCGGGCAGCTATAACCTTGACCCAGCTAATATTAATGCCTACCTAAACGAACAGATCATACCGTCGCTGCGCAACATGCGTGCCGATGGTTTTAATCCCGTCAGCTTTTCTTACCCCTCTGGCGAACGCAATCGAGCGTATGATGCGGCGGTGCGGCGCTACTTCCCCTACCTGCGCACTACTTTTACCGATGAGAACCGTGAACTGTTTCAGACCGATGAAATTTTCCACAGTGAAACTAAACGCTATGAAGTTCTAGCGGGTGATGGCATTGATAATTCTTATAATAATCCGCTGGCAGAAATTAATGCGGCTTTCTTACGGGCTAAAACTCAAAATGAAATTATCACGCTGTATGCGCACCGCATTTTGCCCGATGCGTCGCCGGATTCAAGCCATAACTTTGCCATCCCAGTCAGTAAGCTTAATGCGGTCATTGCCAGAGCGCGTGAGATAGGGCTGAAATTTTATACATTTCGTGCTGCTTATGTCGTTGGTAGCCACTCATCAACTGGCGGTGGCAGTGGATCGTCCCCGGTTCGTTATAATGGCGGTGCGGGCAGCCTTGACCTAGTGAGCTTGCTGAGTGTGCTGTTGCTGATGGGATTCTGGCAGCGGAAATGCCTCACCTATTCTATTTGTCATTCACTAAAAAATTCCTTGGCATTAAACAAAAAAACAGTGAATTGACATCTCTTATTAATTCCATCCGTCTAACAAAATAATTCACTGATCCGCTATTAGATATATTATTTATCCCTGAATCTGCAAAATAACATTAAGCCGCATGCAAAAGTTATCGTGTGTGTTCACGTCTGAAACTCAGCAATAGCAAACTTTGACTGCTGATAACTTTTGCCATGCTACTTACTACCCCATTATAAGGTATTGCAGTATGACTTGGAGTTTAATCTGGCTATTAATTTTGCCAATCAGTATTGGTGGCCTATTGACCCTATTTTTTGTGACTGTCGGTGAGAGCATTGGCTTAGTCGATTATCCCGATCATCGCAAACACCATGCGCAGCCAACAGTCACTGCCGGTGGCCTATCTATTTTCTCTACTGTATTGATTTGTGGGATTTTTCTGCTGCCTCAGGGCCATAGTGTTTTGATCTATTTCATCTGTAGTGGCCTGCTGGTTATGCTAGGTGTGCTGGATGATATTGCGGATATTCCGGCTGTGCACCGACTGATTACCCAGTCTGTTATTGCTTTGCTGATGTGCACTCAGACGGGATTTTATATTGCTGAACTCGGTAATTTATTTGGATTGGGAGCAGTTGATCTGGGTTACTTCGCCTATTTATTTACGGTGATTGCTGTTATTGCAGCAATTAACGCCTTTAATATGATTGACGGTATAGATGGCCTGCTGGGAAGCACAGCGCTGATTATATTTTTTGCGTTAAGTGTTTTATTCGGTTTGGCAGGGGATATCGATAATTTAAAATTCTCCCTGCTAATTGCGGTTTCAATTCTCCCGTATTTATGGGTTAACCTACAGATTCGACCAATTTGGGTGAAAAAGATTTTTATGGGTGATACCGGCTCCATGTTAATTGGTTTTAGCGTGGTTTGGCTGTTAATTCAGGGCTCACAGGGAGAAACCCGAAGTTTATCAGTGACTACTGCGCTGTGGTTGATTTGTTTTCCATTAATGGATATGGCGCGGGTAATGTTGAGTCGGTGGTGGTACGGTCATTCAGTGATGGCAGCGGACCGAACGCACCTACATCACTTATTGACGGATCAGCGTTGGACTCCCTTTAGGCCTCTGTTTATCATAAATATTTTTTCAGTATTGGCCGCGCTGATAGGTGTTGTGTTGGAAATCACGGGAGTGCCCGAGTGGGCAAGTGTACTGCTGTTTATCGCTGCGTTTGGGTTTTATGTCTATAGCGTGCAGCAGTTATTTGCGCCCACAGCTGTCGCGCAGTAACTGACATGCAACTTCCTAGAACCCAGTGATTATTTAATATAATGTCTAAGCTGATCTACCTGTTGTTTGTGCTGCACCTGTTATTTTTGGCCTATCTGAATAATCTTTATCTGGCTGGGGTGCCGGTGCGCTCACTGTTAATCCTGTTCATAGGTTTACTGGTGGTGGTACAACAGCCTCAGCTACTGATGCAGCTTGGGCTGCCTAACCGGGTTTATGGCCTGCTGATGCTAGTAGGCCTGCTAATCTCGCTGCTGAATGAGGTTAGCCTTAGCGATATCATCAGCGGTGAGCTAAAGCTATTGCAGTCTTATCTAGTGGTGTTAGTCAGTTACTTTATCGTCAGCAATTTAGGGTTTAAGTACCTGGCGGGAGCATTCCTACTGCTGGTGTTGCCATCGGCACTAATAGGTATTCTACAGGCGCTAGACGTGAATAAAGCCTGGCTGCTACATGATTTGTTAATGGCGTTACAGAACAAAGTCATTAGCGTTGAAATTCAGGCGCAAATGCAGGAAGCTTTGAGTCGCCCACCAGGGCTAGCTTTATACGCTATTCCACAGACTTATATGTTGTTAAGCGCCCTTATCTTCAGCAGCTATTGGGTGCTGAGTGCTCAGCTAAAAACGCGCGATCAGTGGCTGCTGTTAGCGGTAAATATTATCCTAGTGGGCGGTATTTTTGCGTCTGAGACACGTTCGGCGATGGGCGCTGCGCTGTTCACCTTGCTGGCTATTTATATTTGGCGCTTCCGCAGTACTGTTGTGATGCTGAGCGGGCTCTTGGTTGCGCTTGGCGCGGTGGTCTATTTGATACAAACCGGTGATGCTGCGCTTGAGTCCCGCTTAATGAGTCTGGATGATCAGTCGGCGCAGGGGCGCAAGACGTTGTATAAATATGGTGTTGATTTGTTTTTACAGCATCCACTGGGCTATGGTTTTGGGTTTGATACGGTGGAGTATGCCACTAACTTTTTCATTAACGCACAGAACATTTTCAGCTATGGTCCAGAGGAAAAGGCACAATACATTGTGCCAGTACACAATGCCTTACTGAATTTAGTGCATGCGTTTGGAGTCGGTGGCCTAGCGCTGTTTACTTATTATCTGTATCGCCTATTAGACGGTTATTGGTATCGCTATGTGTTTCTCTGCGGCGCCTTAATGAATTCGGTGTTTCATAATGCTGGGATTTTAGCGGGTGATTTATTTATTGACATGGTGATTGCTGCATTCCTGTATGAAAGCAGATTGAAACACCAAATTAGGTTAAACGCTAGCACTCAGGTTGTGCCAGAATGTCCAAAGCCACCTGCGCCTCGTTCTGATTGATTAAACGCTGTGACTGGCTTGAGTTCGACCTGCACCACCGGCACGAAAACCAGCTGGGCGATGCGCTCACCGGGTTCGATCATAAACGGGCTATGGCCGCGATTCCAGCAGGAAATAAACAGCTGTCCCTGGTAATCAGAGTCAATTAGGCCAACTAAATTACCCAGTACAATACCCTGCTTATGGCCGAGGCCTGAGCGCGGTAAAATCACTGCGGCCAACCCTGGGTCGCCGATGTGGATCGCCAGTCCGGTGGGTAATAGTTCAGTTTGGCCTGGAGCTAGGGGCAGGGCAGCGTCGATACAGGCACGTAAATCCATACCGGCGGAGCCGGGCGTTGCGTAGGCCGGTAAGGGAAATTCCTGGCCTAAGCGTGGGTCGAGTATCTTATATTCGATGGGGGGGAGTGAATCATTCATAGCGGTGCTTCCTAATCATGCCTTGTGAAATTTTTTGATGTGCTTTACTGCGATTGTGTCCAGTGCTGATAGCGCTGTTGAATCAGCTGCATGAGTTCTTTGGCGAGCTGATGTTTGTCCATTTCAGGGAAGGATTGTGAGCCCTCCTGCCACACCACTTCCAGCGCATTACTGTCTCGGTCGAAGGCTTTACCATCAGCGACTGAATTAGCGGCAATCATATGCACGCCTTTACGCGCCAGTTTACCTTTGGCATAGGCCAAAAGGTTCTGGGTTTCTGCGGCAAAGCCTACGCTAAACAGCTGTTTTTGTTCACGGGTAATGGTCGCCAGAATATCGACGGTGCGCTCCAGTGCAATGTTGAGTTTCTCCCCCGACTTTTTGATTTTTTGCGTGGCGGTTTGTGCCGGGGTGTAGTCCGCAACAGCCGCAGTTGCGATTAAAATAGTGTGGTTTGCAGCCTGTTCGCGCGTCGCGACCAGCATATCAGCAGCGCTTTCCACCGAAATCCGGGTGACGCCTATGGGCTGCGCCAGGGCCACCGGACCAGAAATCAGCGTTACCGTTGCGCCCATTGCCGCTGCCGCTGCGGCAATGGCATAGCCCATTTTGCCCGAACTGCGATTCGTTAGAAAACGCACCGGGTCAATCGCTTCGCGCGTTGGGCCTGCGGTAATTAGGATGCGGGTGCCGCTTAACGGCAGAGGGTGCTGATAATAATGCTGTAACTGCTGGAGCAGTGCTGCCGGTTCCTGCATTCGGCCCGGCCCAACATCGCCACAGGCCTGTGCGCCTTGAGCTGGCCCCCAAATGAGCGTACCCCGTTGGGTGAGCGTATTGATATTGGCCTGAGTGGCGGGGTGTTGCCACATCTGCTGGTTCATGGCAGGGGCTAGGCTCAGCGGCGCTGTACTCGCAAGGCAGAGCGTGCTGAGCAGGTCATCCGCTAGACCCGCCGTTAGCTTGGCAATCAGGTCTGCCGTTGCGGGTGCGATCAAAATATGATCTGCCCAGCGTGCCAGCTCAATATGACCCATACCGGCTTCTGCCTCTGGATTAAGCAGGGTGGTCTGCACTGGGTTAGTTGAGAGTGCTTGGAGCGTTAGCGGGGTGATGAACGCCTGTGCGCCCGCTGTCATACAGACGCTCACTTCAGCACCGGCCTGTGTGAGTAGTCGGGTTAGTTCAGCCGATTTATAGGCTGCGATACCGCCGCTTATCCCCAAAAGAATGTGTTTACCACGAAGAGCTGACATAAAATGTTACGTTCCCTAGTGCCGGTCAATGCCGGATAACATTATAAAAATAAGGCGATAAAAACGCTATGCTAACGATTAAAGACTGGCCTGCCGATGAGCGGCCGCGGGAGAAACTGTTGCAGCGCGGCCCGCAGGCGCTGTCTGATGCAGAATTACTCGCTATCTTTTTGCGCACCGGGACGCGAGGCAAAACCGCTGTGGATTTAGCCACTGAATTATTACATGATTTTGGCAGCCTGCGCGCGCTGTTTGATGCTGATGAGGCTGGTTTTTGCCAGGCTAACGGACTGGGGCAGGCTAAATTCGTGCAATTACAGGGCGTATTAGAAATGTCACGGCGCTATCTGCGTGAGCGGGTTCGGCGCGGCAATGTGTTAGAAGACCCGGATGCGGTGCGGTTTTATCTGGCCTCCAAGCTGCGTGATCGCTATGCCGAGGTGTTTGCCTGCATTTTTCTGGATAACCGTCATCGCGTGATTGAGTATGAGGAGTTATTTCACGGCACGATTGACGGTGCCAGCGTGTATCCGCGTGAGGTAGTGCGCAGTGCGATTCAGCATAATGCAGCGGCGGTGATTTTGGCGCATAATCACCCTTCTGGAGTGGCTGAGCCAAGCCAATCCGATGAGCGTATTACCCGACGCCTGCGTGAGGCGCTAGGGCTGATTGATGTGCGGGTGATCGATCACTTTGTGGTAGGTGATCAGGTCGTGTCCTTTGTGGAACGTGGCTTGCTCTAGCCGTGAACAGCGGTTTTCTAGGCCTGCTATTTTTTCAGTAGGTCACGAATCTCGGTTAATAATTCCTCTTGGCTTGGCCCGGTGTCGGCGGCTTCCTCACTCTCATTAGTGCGCTGCATATTACTCATGACCTTAATGGCGACAAAGATTGCGCCAGCGATAATAATGAAGTCGACAATTGTCTGAATGAAGGCGCCGTATTTGATGGCGACGGCCTCTACCTCTCCTTGCGCTTCTTGGAGTACGATGGCGAGTTCGCTGAAGTTCACCCCGCCTAAGATTAGACCCAGCGGCGGCATGAGTACGTCGCTCACGAATGAGGCGACGATTTTACCGAAGGCGGCACCAATAATGATACCGACGGCCATATCCACTACATTGCCTTTCATGGCAAAATCTTTAAATTCACTGATGAAGCTCATCGTTGTTCTCCTCTGAGGGTTTCGGTTTTAATCTACGCCACTGTATCATAGGCAATCTTTGCACGCGCTTTAAGCCATCACTCCACAATGACCTCATAAGATACTGAACCCGATGAACCTGGAAACAGTTTGTCATGCACTGCCCAGTTCCAGCTAAGGCTACCGTCCGCTGTATCATGTACCGTACATAAGGGCAGCTCCGCTGGTTTATCGGTACACAGCATGCTGGTGGGAACCAGCTGAGTGAATGCCGGTACGCTGTCATTAATCGTTAGCGCGTCCAGCGCGCCATTACCCACGTTTTCATAAGCAAGGGTATAGCGCAGGGTTTCGCCGGGTAATACCACAGTGCCTTCTATATTACGGCTAGTATTCCACACTGATTTCACCAGTGTAAGTTTGCCTGCACCATTAGGCGGGCTAGTCGTTGGGCCAGAGGGCGGTTGGGTAATCGTTTTGGCTATGACCCGCGTTATGTCTTGCTGTGTTTGCAGGTCGTTAGTGACTATTGAGCTGCCATTACCAAAAGTGAAATTGCTCTGTACGGTGATTGTGTAGATAGCACCGTTAGTGGCATTCGACGCTGACAGTACCTTGGCGACGATACAGATTTTTTGCCTGCTGGTCATGTTTATACTGGCCGGCACCACGGTGTCACCTTTATCTAACTGGCTATTGCAGTTGTTATCCCGCAGTATCTGACTCGTCCAGTGGAGTGTAGCCGGATCAGCAGCGTTATGGCTGATACTAAAGCTGACGCTACCATCGCTCAGTGCGGTGAAAACGTGTGGGTGCAGCGCAGTACTGTTGGGCAGGATGGTTTGACTATTATCCGGTGCAAATGTTGGTGGCCTGACATAACCAAAGTTGAGCGCGCTGATATTTGTTGTGCTGAGCGTGAAAACCGGATAGCTATTCTGTGTGGAAGGCAGATAACCCGCCGGGTCAGTCGGGTTCGCGGGATTACAGTGTTGTGGAACTGGAACGGTTTCACCGGCGGCGGCGTAGATTTGATAGTCGCCGGGGGCGGTGTCGACGAATGCATAATACCCTCCGGCATTAGTGCGGGTACTGACACAGCTGCCGTTGACCGTGTCGTAGCGCACGATGACCATGTCTGCGATGCCGGGTTCTGTGGCGTAGTTGCTGCTGTTAACGTTGATGTCGTTAAAGACCCGTCCGCTGATGCTGTAACTGGATAACAGCTGAATGCGGTAGTCCTCAACCTCACCATCACTGGCTGCGCCGGTTGGGCTGGCCGCTGCGCCATCGCTACTGTAACGGAAGCGGGCATAGCTGGTGCCGGCAGTAAGGCCTGCGGGTGGCGTCACACTAATACTACGGTTACCGCTGGCACTGGTGGTCTCGCTGACGATACGTTCATTGGCATTATTGCCAAAGACGCCGTCCCTGTCCCAGTCAATCCAACCATGCAGGCGACCATTACCCTGGGTGGTCACAGTCAATGTGACAGGACTGGTATTACGCAGGGTCTGATCCTGTAGGATTGTGCCCTTCAGGCGCACCCCGTCATCACTGGCCGCATCGCCGAGGGCGTCGGTACGGTCATAAGCGGCTGCTTCTGCGGTGATGGATGGCCCGAGCTGCAAGCCGGTGCTGATAGTGTGTTCGGCGGTTGCATAAGCGGTGCCGGTCTGTGGGCTGTCAGAAAAATCAGACACTGTCCAGCATAAGACGGCCAGACCGTTACCGCCTGCGGAGGTTGCGCCAGAATTACTGCCGCTACCCATTCCGGTGATATAATCTGCGTCGGTGTTATTGGGAGCGGTGATTGTGCCGTCCGGGGAAAACAACAGGCGGCCTGCCGAAGCTGTGGCCGCGATATAACCGGCACCGCCAGAGGCCGCAGCCGTATCTGGCTGATAGTTTCCGAAAGCGGGCGAGTAGTTAGCATCAGCCGGTAAGCGACCGCCGCCATAATAACCGCCGCCGCCAGCACTGCGGTGAGCGGCGGCGGATATCCCGTTATAGCCTGGGCTGGAATCCGTGGAGCCGCGCATGATGGGCTGGCCACCTGCAGTCGGGCTATTACCATTAGCGCCGTTGACACCGTTACCGCTACCGCCGGAATGTTCATAACCCGCACCACCACCGGCAATCGCCAGGGCGCGGGACTGGTCGGTTTCCAAAACTGCGGTATTGCCACTAAACAGTCCGCTTAAACCACCGCCCTGATCATGGGCGCTGACTGCGCCAAAGCCATAGACTGAAGCCGGTGTGGTTTCTTCCGGGCGGCCACTGCTAGAACCGCCGCGCCCAACGACCAGCGTAAATTGCGCACCCGGCGTAATGACTGAGTGATCAAACCGGGCTTCAGTATACCCACCGGCACCGGAATAGCCGCTTCCAGTCAGTTCATGACCACCGCCGGCACCCCAAAGTTTAATCGAAAGCCCTTTGGCCGTTGCTGGCGCGGTGACCACCTGGTCGGCACCGGTAGCGTGGTATACGGTACAGACCGAACCGGGCTGAATCGTGGTGCCCGGCGCACTGGGATTCGCAAGCTTAGCGCCAATAGTGATCTGGTAATCCTCAACCTCACCATCCGTCGCCGCACCGGAAGGGTTGCGCGCTGCGCTATCGGTAGAATAACGCAGGCGCATAAAGGTTTTGCCCTGTGTTCCTGCCGGAATGTGAATCGGTACCTCCACGACACCGCCTGCGGAAGCTATTCCATGGTTACCAGTAATGGATTCATCGCTGTCAAACGTGCCATTACCGTTGTAGTCGATCCAGCCGGTTAGGGTGCCACTGCCGGCAGTGGTGACTTGTATGGTGTAGGCTGCACTTTCGGTGAGAGCGGGGAGGGTGGTTAGGCCATCATCATCATTCGTCCCATCCGTATCATCACCGTCAGCTGTTGCAGTCGGCTGGTTGGCACTGTCTGCATCCGGCTCCGCAGTACCCAGGTAAAGGCCAGCGACGATCGTATGACTGGCTTCACCATAATTATTTGTGCTACTGCCATTAGGTGACGTGCCGAAAATTGGCGCATCGCCAAAGTCATAACTTATTTCGGCACAGGTCACAATTTTCGGCATAAAATCGTCCCAAAGGACAACGTTGGTGAAAGGCTGACCATTATCAGCACCAAATTCAGTCGGCGCATAAGGAAAAATGCGCATTTTGTAGTTCGTGTTGGGTTGGAGCGAAACCGAAGAGCCGTTAGGATCAAAGTGCGCAAAGGTTTGTAAATAATGACCGGTATCACTGATGCCGGTGTCGGCGGAAGCGGCTGAGGTATCAACACCATCAAAGGCCAACTCATTAAACCACACTATGGGAGAGCTGAAATCAGCGTTATCATCAACCAGAATGGCAACTTTATAGTTTCCGGTTGCCTGATTATGCCAACCTTGTGACTTGTCAAAGAGTGTGAAGCCAGCCCCGGTTAATTCGGCGTTTTGGGTGAATGAAGCGGTAGTGAATGCGTATTCAAGATAGATATTAGGGTTGTACGTTGAGGGAAGCTGATCAGCATCGATATTCAAATCGTATTGATTAATCTGTGCGTTCAGTCCGACCGGGTTGACGGGTGTCGCTGATGCAATAATATCTGTACGCTCAATAAGCGCATCAGGGCTTGTCCCACCGGATGCATTGTGTTCCCAGCGTAAGCCAATGTCCTGCCAAGGGTTATTGGCGGGTGCTACTGAGCAAGTGCTGGCGCCCAGGCCAGGGCCTGGTGGTAAAACTATCGCTGCTGGATTATTGGTAACAGCATAGTCTTCCACCTCACCATCGCTGGCAGCGGTCGTGCTGTCTAATCCCACCGTTGTTGACCAACGGAAGCGTGCGAAGGTCTGATTGGCAGTCGCGCCCGCCAGAATCGGAACGCTTAGCGTTATAGTGCCGTCTGCTGCGCCGTCAGTATCGCCGGTACTGCCATCCTGTACATCTGTGGCGATTTGTTCGCCTGTATCAAAAGTGCCGTTCCCGTCGAAGTCAATCCAGCCTTGCAGGTAGCCACCTGTGCCGGATACTGCGACCGGAATCGTGGCTGTTGCTCCCTGTGTCAGGGTGGGCAGAGTGACACCATCATCAGCATCGCCAGAAGCGTTGGCGTCGTTGTAGCCTGCGGTTTCTGTGGTAACCGTAGCACCCAATTGGATGCCTACAACAATTGTATGACTCGCATCGCCATAGCTCGTACCAGCCGTTGGTGCATCCGAATAATCGGCTGGCTCCTGACAGGGTATGCCTACAGGTTCTGAATAAGCGGTCGCACCGTAAGGAGCCCCTTGCAATGTGGCTATCTGGGTGACTGAAAAGGGTGATAATTCAATACGTGAGAGTTTATTACCGTCACCGCTCACGGCAAAAATATCACCGTTATTATTGCCAGCCAGTCCCCAGATGTTTATTCCGATCGTTCCCAACGATGTCACCGTCGAGGATGCAGTCACAGCGTGGTCTGCTGTCAGATTATCTACTTTTAACAGTACGTTGGCACCAGAGCCATTTTCAGTTGTACTAAAAGCGATGTAAGCCGTGTCATCAATAAATAAGTAATCCCCGGAGGGTCTGCCGCCTCCAAAACCATAATCACCTAAATCCAACCACGGTATCGGTGTGCTCATCTGACCGGGAAGGAAGCGATAGATAACGTTATTCTGTGTGGCTATAACCGCATCACCTGAACCAAAGTAGAGCCAGCCCAACTCGTCAGCTGATAATGAGTTGACACTAGAGCTTTCCGTACCGCTGAGTACAGTCGTGGTAGCGCCGTTAGTCGTATCTAGGCTAAAGATTTGATAAGAGCCGACGGTGAAATCGGTGGCATACAGGGTACCATCGGTGGCAAACGCAATATCGCCATGAACCTCAGGCAGACTGGTGATCAGCTCGTCCTGCTGGCTAATAAGATTGTAGCGTCGCAGCTGGTTTACTGTGTTGTACCAGACCTTGCCATCGAAGGTGCAGCTTCCAGGTGGTGTGGCATAAGTGTATTGAGAGAGGGTGAGTGCGTAATCTTCGACCTCGCCATCGCTAGCTGAGGTCGTTGTGTCCAGGCCCGGTGTGCTTGACCAACGTAAGCGGGCAAAGGTTTGGTTGGTTGTGGCGGCTCCGGGGACAGTGACCGGAATGTCGATACTGCCAGACAGGCCGCTGGGAAATTGCAGGTCGATAGCGATTTGTTCACTGATGCCATTTACCGTATCAGCGAAGTCACCATCACCATTCCAGTCAATCCAGCCCTGTAGGTAGCCTTCATTACCAGTGGTTTGGTTAACGTTAACCGTGATCGTTGCGCTGCTTCCCAGTATTAGTGCTGGCAGAGTGACACCGTCTTCATCGTCACCATCACCCGACGCATCAGCAGAAAACAACGCCGCATTTTCACTGTCAATCGTTGATCCCAGCGTTAGCGCGGATAAGATATGTTGTGCCGCCCCATAGCTGATGGGGGCATCGCTATAATCATAAACCACCTCAGCCGTGGTGTTTGCAGTGGTTGATGTGATGGGGATGCTCAGTTCATTAGCGCTGGCGGTAAAATTATTGCTGTAGTTATCCGTGGGGACGTTATTATTTGATTGTAGGCTGACTTGTATTGTTTTTACGCCATCAGCTGGCATCAGCACATTAGACACTGTGGCCCGCAAGGCAGTAACTTCAGCTGCCGTTGCCGGGCAAGTCCCGCCCGTTAAAGCGCTACACCAGACGGTAGAACCACCGGCCTGGTTTGAGGCAGCGGCGGGATTCTGGTTCAGGCTGGTAACCGGAGTTTTTGTGTATTCAAAGGTTTCGGCATTTGTGCCGCTGACGGCGATAAAATCAGCGGTACCGGCGAAGTGGGTTTGCGGGCTGCGGGGCCATGCATTATCGGGTAATACGTCGATTAAGACCAGATTAGTCAATGAGCCGCTACCGGTATTGGCGTAGCTGAGTTCATAAGCGAATGCAGCATTTTGACTGATGGTTGCCGGAATGGATTGTTTGAATAGCGACAGGATAGCCGTATTCAGTATATTCATGCTGTACGTATCCGTACGCGCTGTTTCCGGCGTTGGGTCATCGGGTGAAGCAATAACAACGGTGTTAGCGACCCCAGTACCATTGGGCGTGGTATTTTTTACCATGACATCATAGGTGATCGCTGTTTGTATTGCGTTAATGACAGCAGCGGGCAGAAGCCACACGATAGTGGTTGTGCCATTGGCATTGTTGGTGACCGAGGTGGGGGAGATTGACGCTGAGTCGGTGAGGTAGGCATATTCTTTAGGCAGAATATCAGTAATCGTTACCTGGGTTGTTGGGCTGGGTGGTGTGCCAAATAGTGTGGCAGACCAGTCGAGTTCAAAGCTAAGCGTATTGCCTGCTGCAATGCTATTTTGGTTAGCCGGTACAGTATCTTTTTCTATTCTGACGACGACATTGGTGATCGTAGCGCGATCCCCCCATTCTCCCAGCGCCGTATGCTCATCATAGCTAGATAGTTTCCAGTTGCCGCTATCAATAGTGTCTGCGCGGTAGGTGCCCCATTGCGGCACGATGGTGCCGGTTGGGTTGCTGAGGGCCGTGTAGTAAACCCGCAGCTGCGCCCGCGTTGGATCAAGCGCATCACTGGGCGCTATTAAGTTGCCAACGCCTCTCACTTTGGTCACGCTGGCGATACCGCCGGGTAGGGTGGCCGGATTCGTTACCCAACCATCGGGCGAGTCTGCGTTATCACAGCTTGCGTTTGGCCCGAAACTACCGGTGCCGTATTCCACCGTGAAATCGGCCTGGGCAATACGCGGTGTACCGCTAAAGGTAACATCGGCATAACGCCCGCCACGCTTACGGATAATCTGCTTGCTATTATCAAAGCTGGTGCAAAGGTTCAGGTTGTTATAGTCCGTCTCAGAGTATGCCTGTCCGTTGGACTGGCGCTGGGCGGTGTTAAAGGCCTGGCCGACTACCAAAGAACCATCGCCACTTCTGTTGGCAGTTTGCCCTTCGATTTTAGCGCCACCGTTGTTTTTGCCCAGAAAGAAATAGCGCCCGTTGCCAGGATTTTCTTCCCTTAAAACGTAAGATTTTTTGTTATTGCTGGTGTTTGGATCGGTATTGGTTTGGCCGCTGATGCTGGTGAAGTTCTGGGTGGTGTATTCATTGCTAATCGTTAGCTCATTGCCATTATCAATAATATCCTGTAAGGGAAACCAGACGGCGAGTACGCCAGACACTAAATAACGTTCATTCGCATTGAGCGGATTGCCATTAGCAGCGTGCGTCGGGTAATGCATGCCGTTAAGTGCTGCACCAGCAATAGTGATAGTCGCTGTGCCGCCAGCGGCGACAGATGGACAGGTGAAACTACCTGAGTTGAAGACACTTTGTGCTGCGGAGCCTGCGCCCGGCCCGCCTGGCCCGCCTGGCCCACCGTCCGCTGTCTGGGTGTAGCCGAAGGGGTGACTGTTTATCTGATAAGTGGTCTGAGCACCATTGCTGAAACAAGCTGTGGGTAAAGCACCGGCCCAGCCCTGAAAAAGTAAGGCGTTGGGCGAGATTCCACTAAGGTCATCTGCAAGCACGATATTGGCGGTGGCATTTTCTGCCCCAAAGCCCTGGTTAATCGTTTTCACCGCGATAGGGTAAATTTGTACCAGTCCCTTTTCACCATTCGGCCCTAAGGCCGAGCCCTTAAGTGCTGCGCCGGTGTTCTTTAGAATATCGAACTTGGGTCTGGCGGATACGGTTAACGTGGTGCCCGGAAAACTTTGGGTGACAACACCGTCAGCGCTAATGCTGGAAGAACTTATAGAGACTGCTGCGCCCTGCATTAACGTAGGCATTACCCGCCCCGGGATAGCGATGATGCTAGCGCTGCCTGATGTCCGGTCGCCGATATTGCAGGTGATGGTTTTGCCACTGGTAATGTTGCCGCTAATCGTTGAAGGGGGGGTGACGCCGGAACTTAGGCAGAAAGAAGGTAAATCGAAATCCACACCTGGACCGCCGACTACCTCCAGGACGACATTACTGGCATCATCGTTACTTACCCCGATCTGATAGCTGATAACGATAGCGTCGTTCGTACGCACCACTTGGTTACTGTTGCTGCTGTCGTTACCGGGGGCGTCATTGCTATCAAAGGGCGTGGTACCGGTTAGAATTTTATAGTTGGCGTTAATCGTTGGAGCAGCTGCAACAACGGTTGAGAGACAAAACAGTGCAAATACAGCAAAAAACAGGCGACTATATTGTGACAATGTGCCAGCCAGAAGCTTGTTTTTTTGCATAAATAATTTACTTCTACGATACAGCGGGCTTTGCCTGCTGAAGCTTTTGTTTTTATTCATTGTTTCTTAATCCTGGACTAATGAAGCAGGATTTAACTCCGGTGGACACATCGCCGGTGAATATTCAAAAAGTTCGCCTGCCAGATCCTCGCAAACCTAAGAATATACTGCTAACGTAAATTATTTTTATATGGTTACGTTTCTTTTTGTCAGCGTCGACTCTAACGAAAAAAGCCTTGCTTTAAACTGAAGGTCATACGAGATAAAATTTTTTTAAAAAAAGCAGGTGCTTGGGGGCTTGTTTTAATGAATGTTAAACTTTTATGATCGCTTGCCAGGCTAGATGCGTAGCGGTACTTTATTCGCATTTCATGCCAGATTTTGGTGCAGTGCCTACGGTTGGTTGTCACCCCGCCTTTAGGTATGATACGCCTCTTTGCGCGAGCCTTGAGCCATCCCAATGTTAATTCTTCCCGGTAGTGTTGCCCTTTCCGCTTTCCGCCGTCGTAAATTACTGCAGAACCTGCAGGCGATTAACCCACAAATTACTGATGTTAGCGCGGTGTATATGCACTTCGTGCGCTGTCAGCGTGCGTTGAATGCCGCTGAGCAGCTTAAGCTACAGACCGTATTAAGCTACGGCGAGGAACAGGGCGGTGAATTGCCTGATGATACCTTGTTTCTGGTAACGCCGCGTCCCGGCACGATTTCACCGTGGTCGAGTAAAGCGACGGATATTGCGCATAACTGTGGATTAGCCGCCGTCGAGCGTATTGAGCGCGGTACAGCGTATTATATTGCGGCGGATTCCATGTTAGAGGAGGCTCAGCAGCAGGCTATCAGCGCCTTATTGCATGATCGTATGGTGGAGACGGTGTTTGCTGATCCTGAACAAGCTGAGCAGCTTTTCAGCGTTGCGCAGCCAGCGCCATTACGCGCAGTGACTATTAGTGCGGATGCACAGACTGCACTGGCGAATGCTAATATTGAATTGGGTTTGGCTTTATCCGCCGACGAAATTGATTATCTCGCGCAAAACTACGCTGAAATGGGCCGCAATCCCACCGATGTCGAATTAATGATGTTCGCACAGGCCAATTCAGAGCACTGTCGCCACAAAATCTTTAATGCGGACTGGATTGTGGACGGTGAGGCGCAGGAGAAATCGCTGTTTGGCATGATCCGCAACACCTACAAGCACAACCCGGACGGTATTCTCTCCGCCTACAAAGACAATGCTTCCGTCATCGCGGGCAGCCCGGCGACACGTTTTATGCCCAATGGTGAGGGCAACGCCTACCAGTATCACGACGAGCCGGTGCATATCCTGATGAAGGTGGAAACCCACAATCACCCCACGGCGATTGCACCGCATCCGGGGGCGGCGACCGGTTCCGGCGGCGAGATTCGGGATGAGGGTGCGACGGGGAATGGTTCGAAACCGAAAGCGGGGTTATGCGGATTTTCTGTCTCCAATCTGAAGATTCCGGGCCACAAACAGCCGTGGGAAATCGACTTTGGCAAACCGGATCGTATTGTCTCCGCGCTGGATATTATGCTGGAGGGGCCGATTGGGGCGGCGGCATTTAATAATGAATTTGGGCGTCCGAATCTGACGGGTTATTTCCGGACTTTTGAACAGCAGATTCCCGCCGCTAACGGCACAGAGTTACGCGGCTACCACAAGCCAATTATGGTTGCGGGCGGTGTCGGTAATATCCGTGAGGGTAATGTTGAGAAGCAGGCATTGCCGGAAGGCACGCCGATTGTAGTGCTGGGTGGGCCAGCGATGTTGATTGGCCTCGGCGGCGGTGCCGCGTCTTCAATGGCCTCTGGCACTAGCTCGGAGTCACTGGATTTTGCTTCAGTACAGCGTGGCAATCCGGAGATGGAACGCCGCTGTCAGGAAGTGATTGATCGCTGTGTGGCGCTGGGCGACGCCAGTCCGATTTTGTCGATTCACGATGTCGGTGCGGGCGGTATTTCTAATGCCATCCCAGAGATCATTAATGACGCCGGGCGCGGTGGGAAGTTTGAGCTGCGTGCTGTGCCGAATGATGAGCCGGGCATGGCACCAATGGCGATTTGGTGTAATGAGGCGCAGGAGCGTTATGTGCTGGCGATTGCGGCAGAGCGGCTGGCGGATTTCCGGGCGTTATGTGAACGCGAGCGGGCGGTGTATGCGGTTGTGGGT
Organism: uncultured Thiotrichaceae bacterium; assembly: GCA_937925855.1. Lineage (GTDB taxonomy): Bacteria > Pseudomonadota > Gammaproteobacteria > Thiotrichales > Thiotrichaceae > Thiolinea. Next base: position 29,444 of record CALAMO010000001.1, on the reverse strand, counting down.
GAGGCGACGGAAGACCCGCATTTAGTAGTGGCGGATTCGCACTTCGACAATAAGCCGGTGGATATGCCGATGAATGTGTTGTTGGGTAAGCCGCCGAAGATGACGCGGGATGTGGCGCATCGTAAGTTTGCACAGCCGGGGTTGGAGCTGGGTGATATTAATTTGGCTGAGGCGGTGGCGCGGGTGTTGAGCCTGCCGACGGTAGCATCGAAGGCTTTCCTGATTACCATTGGTGACCGTTCGATTACCGGTATGGTAACGCGCGATCAGATGGTGGGGCCGTGGCAGGTGCCGGTGGCGGATGTGGCGGTGACGGCGAGTGATTTCACCACCTATTTTGGTGAGGCGATGGCGATGGGTGAGCGCACCCCGCTGGCGCTGGTGAATCCGGCAGCGTCCGGGCGGATGGCGATTGGTGAGGCGCTGACTAATGTGGCGGCGGCGGATATTGCGCGCATTGAAGATATTCGACTGTCGGCGAATTGGATGGCGGCGGCGGGGTATCCAGGCGAGGATGCGGCGCTGTATGACACGGTGCGGGCGGTGGGCGAGGAAATTTGCCCGGCGCTAGGTCTGGCGATTCCGGTGGGTAAGGATTCGCTGTCGATGAAAACGGTATGGCAGGACGGCGACGCAGAACGCACGATGGCGGCTCCGCTGTCGCTGATTGTGTCGGCGTTTGCGCCGGTGGCGGATGTGCGCCACACCTTAACGCCGCAGTTGCGTACCGATCAGGGCGAGACCGATTTGATTCTGGTGGATCTGGGGCAGGGTAAGAACCGGTTGGCGGCTTCGGCGCTGACGCAGGTGTATGCGCAGTTGGGCAATGAGACACCGGATGTGGATGATCCGGCTTTATTGCGCGGGTTCTTCGATACGATTCAGGCCTTGCAACAGCAGGGCGTGTTGCTGGCTTACCATGACCGTTCTGACGGCGGTTTGCTGGCGACGGTGGCAGAAATGGCGTTTGCCGGGCACTGCGGGGTGAATCTGCAGATCGGTGCGCTAAGTGATAGCGATGAGGCGGAAGCGGCGCTGGCGGCACTGTTTACCGAGGAGCTGGGCGCGGTAATTCAGGTGCGGCGTGAGCATTTGGCGACGGTGCTGCTGGCCTTTGATCAGGCTGGGCTGGGCGGCTGTACGCATAGGGTTGGTGGACTGAATCTGAGCGATGAACTGGTGATTCATAACGGGGCCAATGAGGTGTATCGGGCGACGCGGGTTGCGTTGCAGAAGACCTGGAGTGAGACCAGTTACCGGATGCAGGCTTTGCGGGACAATGCGGATTGTGCGGCGCAGGAGTTTTCTTTACTGGATGATGTGAGGGATCCTGGGTTGCCGGTGCGATTGACGTTTGATCCGGCTGAAGACCTTAAAACCCCTCAGCCCAATCCCTCTCCCCAAGGGAGTGGGGCTAAAGATGCAAGCAAAGATGAACCCCTCCCCAGCCCTCCCCTTATCAAGGGAGGGAGTTTTACCTCGCTTCGCACTACAGATACCAGTAAACGGCGTGTCTCCTCGCATGATTCAGGGGACATACGCCCATCCGTAGCCGTCCTGCGCGAACAAGGCGTCAACGGCCAAATAGAAATGGCGGCGGCGTTTGACCGGGCCGGGTTCCGGGCGGTTGATGTCCATATGACTGATATTATTGCCGGGCGGGTGTCGCTGGCGGATTTTCAGGGTCTGGTGGCCTGTGGTGGCTTCTCTTATGGCGATGTATTGGGCGCGGGTGGCGGCTGGGCGAAGACGATTCTGTTGAATGCGCGGGCGAGTGATGAGTTTGCGGCGTTTTTTGCGCGGGAAGACACCTTTGGGCTGGGGGTGTGTAATGGCTGCCAGATGCTATCGCAGCTGCGGGAGATGATTCCGGGTGCATCGCATTGGCCCGAGTTCTACCGTAACCAATCGGAGCAGTTTGAAGCGCGTTATGCGGCGGTTGAGGTGGTGGAATCGCCGTCGCTGTTTATGCGTGGGATGGCGGGTTCGATGCTGCCGATTGCGGTGGCGCATGGTGAGGGGCGGGCAGTGTTTAGCGGCACCTCGGCGCAGGCGGTGCTGGATGATGGGTTGGTGGCGCTGCGTTATGTTGATAACTATGGACAGGCGACGGAGCATTACCCGCAGAACCCGAATGGTTCGCCGTTGGGGGTGACCGGGCTGTGTAATACGGATGGGCGCTTTACGATTATGATGCCGCATCCCGAGCGCTTGTTTCGGAGTGTGTTGCACTCGTGGCGGCCTGATGGCTGGGGTGAGGATGGGCCTTGGTTGCGCCTGTTTCGGAATGCGCGGGTTTGGGTGGGGAGTTAGTTAACGACATGCTTGATCCTCTCGAAAAACTGAGAATTGTACTGTCACTATGAAGATTTTCATAACCCGCTTAACGAATAAAGCGGCTCAACTCTTAATCGTCTTCCGCATATAACTGAGAATCTCATTGCGGGCCTCAGCCACGACTGAATCACGATCGAGTGAGTCCAAGATTTGTTGCACCGTCAGTTTGGGTCCGGCTTCACCCCAGGATTTACCGTTCGCCAACCATTTTTCAGCGACCCGGCCCACGACCAGCGTGCTGTACCAAGCAATCGCGCCCTGTGTGGTCGCGGTCAGCACGGTAGATAAGCCCCCAGTACCGAGTTTGAGCGCAGAGGAGGCGAGATTAATCGCCCAGGTCACGCCAATCAGGACAATCATTTGACCGACAATTGTGCTGATTAATTCACCGGCTTCACTTTTTGACATGGGCAGGCCATAGAGCCGCGACAGGTGCACCACCATGCCAGCATCAATCGCCGCCGCTGCGACCAGATCAGCCACCGGTATTGGATTAAGGGCGACGGCCACGCCTTTAGCGATGCAGTACAGACGAATGGTTTTCGCGCCCAGTTCGCGTTTGACTTCTAGCACCCGCTTGCCGATTTCGTTGCTTAAATTACCCGCGAACAGCGAGGCATTGAGCGCTGCCAGGGTTTTACCTTCCGCCTCCAGAATGTCCCATAGCCGCGTTTTGAGGTTGAGGATAGCGACGGGCCGACTGCGCACGCTTTCGGTTTCATTACCGTGTTCATCGACTCTAATCACCGTCTGTTGGCTCGCTTGTGCGCTGGTGAATACGATGTTTTCTGGCGTTATGAGGCCCTGGGTGCGCGTGCGCAGCACGGCGCGCAGTTCGCGCTGTTCAGTTTCGGTGTAGCGATCTGCTTTATTGACTACTAATAGGGTAGGGCGATGGCCCGCTGCGACGGTTTGCAGCGCTTTAAATTCCACGTCGGTCAGGTCGCTATCGACCACAAACAGGATTAAATCAGCCCGCTCTGCCACCTCATGCGCCAACGTTTCGCGCGCCGTGCCGTCCACTTCATTAATGCCGGGGGTATCAATCAGAAACAAGCCGCTGTCCGCGTATTCTTCCCAGTTTTCGATGTGGCTGTGCTTAGTTTCACCGTGCAGCACGCTCACGCTGAACGCCGTCTTCCCCAATAACGCATTCAGCAGCGATGACTTGCCGACGCTGACCCGGCCAAAGACAGCGATGTGGATATGGCCGTGTTCCAGCTTGTCCAACATGCGCTGCACCTGTGAATAATCATCGCTGAGCACATGGCGCACCGGGTCGGGAATGCGGCTGTCTTGCAGCAGCTGCCGCAGGCTGTCTGTTGCCAGCTGAAGGTGTGATTCGCCGCGCGTTTGGCTATTTGGCCCTGGGTCAGGACTGCTTTGGGCTGCTTGCTGAGGCGGTGCGGTCGCTGTGTCGGTATTGGTCGACCACCAAGCGGGCAAATGTTTTTGTACGTTCTTCCAGATTTCCACTCAGCATCTCCCTAAATGTGACCGCAGTGGGGGCGGCTTTAAACGCACCCCGTCGCTCCAGTGTCTCTGTGATAGCGCTGCCCAGCGCATCAAAAATAAGCCCATACGCCACAGCATGCACCAGTCCCCCCGCCACCGTACCGATGCCTGGGAACGCCTTCATGCCATTACCGGCCACCGCCAGCACGAGGGGTATGCTCTTTTTGAGCTGGCCCTGGCTGAAATCAAGAAAGCGATCGATATCAATCTGACTCACCGGGCAGTCGTATAGCCGACACAGGTCTTTAACCATCTTTGTGCCGATGACGCCCTGAATCACAATGTCGGTGCCGGGGCTTAACGCCGCCATTGAACCAAAAATAGCATTGCGGGTGGCGGTGCGTACGATACTTGTGGCCTGCTGCTGGCGAAATTCTATGCGTGACTGATCGAGTTTTTGTTTGACCAGCGTGAATACGCTGGCATCGCGCAGCTGTTCCAGCCATTCGATATGGCCGTCGATCTCCTGCTGTATCTGCTGCGTGAGCGCGCTGACATCGGCCCGGCGTGGCCGGATCACGGTGTCTTCGCGCCCGTCGGGGTACACCCGGATGACCTCTTCTGTCCCCCCGGATTGAATAAAGACGACCTGTAGCGGGCTGAGCGCCTGCGCCGCTGTTGGCTGGGCAGTCTGTGCAGTCACAGGAAAGCGTTCTGTGATTCGTGCTTTTAAGGTGGCCTGTTCTGCCGCGTTGTACTGGTCGCTCTTATTAAAGGCGAGGATCAGTGGCTTACCTAGCGCGCGCAGTTGGGTGACGTCTTCATATTGCGTACGATTAAAATCTGACTCGATCACATAAACCACAATCTGCGCCCGCACGGCCTCAGCAAGCACCTGCGCATCCAGCTCGCCTGCGGCTTCATTGCGCCCCGGCAAATCTGTTAGCAGTAGGCGGTCTCCCGCTGCGGTGTGCCAAGCGTATTCGCGGATCGCCCGCGTCGAACCGCCACGCAGGCTGGGTTCAATGCCGCTTGCTGGCAGCAGCGCCCGAATGATGGAGGACTTGCCGGTGCTGATTTCACCAAAAAACGCAATATTAATCTGGCCGCTGGCCTTGCGCTGTTGGAGCTGTGCCAGTTCGTCTTGCAGCGGTTGCGTGTTTAAGCCTGAGTCAGCGGACTGATCAATTTCAGCGCGTAGCTGTGCTTCATTCATCGGATTTTGGTGCCGCTGTTCTGCCTGTCGCCCGCCATATAATAGACGATAGATGAGGTAGAAACTGGCGGCTGCAATCAGCCCAATCAATCCCATATAACTATAGAATAGCCAGTCCGGTGCCTGCTGGAGCCGATCCCATAGGTTGAGAAAGCTTTGGGTGGCAAAGATCAGGAATAGGAGGAAGAGCAGTGTGGCTAGAAAAAGGCCTCCAGCCATGACCCAGCGTAGTTTTTTAGCTATTTTCATAACACCCTGAGGCTTGTATGCTGATGAGAGAGTATATTTTGTATGAGTTTATCAGTTTGAGTGAGTTTAACAGTTTTCCCCACAGGATTTAATATGAATCATCGTTTGCAGATTGCCCTTATTCGTGGCGACGGTATCGGACACGAGGTGACCGCTGCTGCGCTTAGCGTGGTTGATGCCGCCGTTAAACGCTGCGGTTTGTCGAAACTCAGCTATGAGGAGATCACTGCTGGGGCGGCTTATTATGCCGCGACTGGGCGCGATATTGAGCCTGACGGCGAGGCGCGTGCTGCCCAGGCGGATGCAATTTTTCTGGGGGCGATTGGGTTACCTGCCATTCGGCATGACGATGGCACTGAGATTTCACCGCATCTTCGGCTCCGTGACCAATTGGAGCTTTATGCCGGGGTGCGTCCGGTGAAAGCCTATCCGTCCATTCCCCAAAAACTGGCCGACCCACGCGCGGCAGCCATTGATTTTGTGATCCTGCGGGAATCGACGGAAGGCTTATTTTATTCGGCGGCGGTGCACGGGCGCAGCGATATTCGCGGTGATACGGAGGTGCGCGATACGCTGCGGATTACCCGTGCGACCACGGAGAAGCTACACCGCTTTGCTTTTCGGCTGGCGCAGAAGCGGCAGGCGCGGGGCCATGTCGGTTTAGTGACCTGCGTTGATAAAGCCAATGTGTTCGCATCGATGGCGTTCTTTCGTAAAATTTTTGATGAAATTGCGCCGCAGTTTACTGGGGTCGCTGCTGGCTATAACTATGTTGATGCACAGGCGTTGGATTTGATTCGGCGGCCCTGGGATTTTGATGTGTTGGTGACGGAAAATATGTTTGGCGACATTCTGTCTGATCTAGCGGGTGGGCTAGTGGGCGGGATGGGGATGGCGGCCTGTGCTGAAATAGGTGATGAACACGGCTTGTTCCAGCCTGCCCATGGTTCTGCCCCTGATATTATGCAGCAGGATAAGGCGAATCCACTGGCGGCGATTTTATCTGGGGCGCTGATGTTGGATTATCTGGCGGAGCAGCGGGCGATGCCGGGCTATGCTAAGGCGGCGCTGCTGATTGAGACGGCTGTGCAGGCCGGCTTTGAACAGAATCGGCTGCGTCCAATGGAGTTTGGTGGGCCCATGGGCACGCGCGCGATAACGGCTGAACTATTGGCGCTGCTAGACAACAGGTGATCACATGATGAACATCCCGGGCTTGTCGAATAAACTTATCCGCTTTACGCCGGGACGGGTGAACGTGGGCTTGCTATTGCTGAGCTGACGGCACAGTTCGCGCCGCACAAATAAAAGCGCGCTGGAAGCGCTGTCACGCAGCGTTGCTTGCGTTTATAATCCATGTTTACCCCGAACCGCTACTGACAGAGACTATTTACCATGCGCCTATCCAACTTCAAAGTGCTCACATTTGATGTCTACGGCACCCTCATCGACTGGGAAAGCGGCATGATAGCCGGGCTAAAGCCGCTGACTGAACGTGTGGTCGCTCATAGCCTGAGTCGCGATGACATTCTACAGGCGCACGCGCTGCATGAATCCACACAGCAGCAGTACACGCCGACGATGCGCTATCAGGATTTATTGCCGCTGGTGTATCGGCGTTTGGCCGAGCAATGGGGCGTGCGCGTTAACTGGGCAGAATGTTTAGCGTATGGGCAGAGCGTTAAACAATGGCCTGCGTTTGCTGATTCTGCCGCCGCGCTGAATTACCTACAGCAGCATTACAAGCTGGTGGTGCTGACGAATACCGACAACGATAGTTTTATGCACAGCCAGATGAAATTACAAACCACCTTTGACGGTGTGTATACGGCTGAGGACGTGGGCTCCTACAAACCGGCGGCGCGTAATTTTGAATACATGCTGGAAAAACTGGCCACGCAGGGCATTGCACAACACGACATCTTACACACCGCCGAAAGCATGTTTCATGATCATGAACCCGCTAACCGCTTTGGCTTGAACTGCTGCCATATCTATCGGCGCTATGAGCAGCAGGGTTTTGGGGCGACGATGACTCCAGCGGCGATGCCAGCCTATCAATTCCGGTTTAACAGCATGGCTGAGTTGGTGAGCGCGCATCAGGCTGAGCTGCGGGCCTAAACCTATAAGAGACATTATGGCACGGCGGGTGTAAGTGCCGTTTCGATTAAGAATCGTTTTCCGTTTGCATGAAGTCGAAGCAGTTTTTCCCGTTTTGCTTCAAAATCACTTCTCCACCGGGACAAACCACAATCAATGAACCTGGTTCGCCCTGCGGGAGATCCGAAAGGCTGGGCAAAGTACAGCCTGCGCACAGCAGTCCAAGGGTAACAACAGTAATTATTTTAAGCATCTGACTCCCTCATCAGGTTTATGGCATGTCTCTAATTAACGACTAACGTCGGCATGAAAGTCTTGTGCTTTCTACCCGGCTGAAATCAGCATATATGAATGTCGCCGCACTTTTCAATGACGGTGGCTTAATATTGTTAGTCATTAGTGGGTCACTCGCATGAAATAATGTTACCTCACAAGCAGAGCCGTTAGGCTGAGTCCCAGCGATAACGGTAGCGTTGCAGATCAATACAGCCATTGGCCTTAAATGCTATGCCTTCGGCTGCCAGCAGCTCACGCTGTACGTTTCCGCGTCCGGGACGTGCTTTATCGACACTACAGATGCCCCGCGCATTAACGATCCGCTGCCAGGGCACTGGGCTATCATTAGCCAAATTATACAGCGCGTAACCTACCATGCGTGCATGATTGGGCAGGCCTGCCATGGCGGCAATATCACCATAGGTCGCCACGCGCCCCGCGGGAATTTGTAGCACGCTAGCGTAAATTAACGCATAGGCATTGGGTAACTCAGGCGCGCTGCTGTCGGTGTCGCTGGCCTGAGCGGTCGCTGGTTTGTCGCCGCCGCTGTATTGAGTAAAAGTGGATTTTTTGCGCATAGGATCGGTAGGTTTAATGGAGTGCACGGGGTAGATGGGCTATGATGCGCGCTGCTTAATGATAACAGGCGAGAAATGACGCAAATGAAACCGATTATAGCTATTTTTTTTCTACTGAGCCTGGGCTTAGCAGCTTGTAACGACACTACTGCCAATACAACGTCTGCCGCCGGGGCCATTATCAAAGTCGCTGATACGCAAAGCAGCGCACAATCATCAGGAGACAGTATGTCACAGGAAAATTCATCCGCAAACCCCAATGTATTAATCGAAACCAGTAAGGGTAGTATTACGATTGAACTGGATGCTGAAAATGCACCGCTTAGCACTGCAAATTTTGTGTCATACGTTGAGCAGGGCTTTTACGATGGCACCATCTTTCATCGCGTGATTCCGAATTTTATGGTGCAGGGCGGCGGGATGAACCCCGATATGAGCGAAAAGCAAAGCAGCGCTCCGATCCAAAATGAAGCGAATAACGGCCTGGAAAATAAGCGCGGCACCTTGGCGATGGCGCGGACTAATGCACCACACTCAGCCAGCTCACAATTTTTTATTAACGTCGCTGATAATACCTTCCTGAACCATAAAAGCGAAACACCTCAGGGGTGGGGGTATGCGGTATTCGGTAAAGTGACAGAGGGGATGGATGTGGTCGATGCCATTGTTGGTGTTAAAACTGGCAATCACGGCATGCATCAGGACGTACCGGCTGAGCCAGTGCTTATGAATAAGGTGACCCTGATTAAATAATTCAGGTAAGCCCACCGGTAAGCGTGCTCTATGTGATATCGCGACTAGGGTAAGCTGAACAGTTTGTGGCGGATGACGCCGCAAGCTGTTCAGCTAAGCGTGCCGCATTTTTACAGTGTTAACAGCTGGGTTGATACGAATTGGCGGCATTTTTGTGAGATAAACCTTCAGTCGTGCACGAACAGCTACCGTTTGGGGATAGTGGTGTACATGCTTATTTATCCCTGTTAGCATACGTCCGCGCTATTACGGTGTCGTATACCAGATCTGCGTAGTGGCATAATAAATCGTTTTTCAAGCGCAGCACATGTTTACAGAGTAATTAATATTATTAATATGAAACAGGGTCAATGCATCATCTCCGGTTACATTAATGGTCAGAAGTTTCGACCATCTAACTGGTCAGAACGCCTATGTGAAACCGGCGCCACTTTTGATCCGCTTAAGCGGGTCATGCGTTATTCTGAGCATCTGTACCCGCGTCAGTGTGATGTTTATGGTTGCAGCGTATACGTGAATTTTGGTGCGTTAAGCACTGAATTGGCAGACTATATCCACTGGTTTATTAGCAGTAATCATCTGGAAATTGTTACGCTCAGGCGCAATCTGCCTGACGTAGGTCTTGGTGAGGTGCTGGATATTCATACCCCCGTGCTATTACCCACTCGCACTCGCTCGTCTTGCCGCAACCGGGCAGCAGCTTAATTCCAGTTTTTTGAGGCTGGATCCACAGCAATCCGCTGCCACTCAGTAACTACTACCGCCCGATTTGACCTTAGCTTGCTAGGCGTATTTGTGTGCCGGATAATTAGGAATAGTTCGCGGTTGGACAGTAGTCATGGCGCTAGAATTGAATGGGTGCACTGAATATCGCGATCAGCGCGAGCGTACACACAATGACCAAATGCTTCATGGCTCTCTTCCCTCAGGGTTTGTATTTTTTAATAAATTTTCATAAATAAATTCTATGGATAATGTTAGGCTATGTACTCACTAAGCTTAGCGCGCTTTAGGGATGAAGGGTGGTTTTAATGCCACGAAGTGTTTTGACGCAATAACATAAATGCAGACCTTGTATACCGCGCTGCGGGGTTGCAGGGATAAGCTTTGGAATGATACCGAAGTGCCAGTGCGATAGTGGTTGTAGCAGCGTTTGTAACAGTGGTTCCGGGGTATTGGCGCACGAGCGCGTTGCGCTTTATAATTAATCTACAGAATTTGCACGCAATTTTTACGCGCACAAAATTTAACAAAGAATGGATGGACGTATGAAGCCAATTCTATATCCGCTGCTGCTAACTTGTGCTATGGCACTCACCCTACCAGCTATTCAGGCACAGGCTGCCGAACCGAACGTAATCGAAGCCACTACGATATCACTGCGCGGTAAACCCTTTTACCCGCCAGACTTTACCCATTTTGGCTATGCTAATCCGCAAGCACCGCAGGGGGGCACGATAGTTGAGTGGAAGCGCGGTACGTTTGACAGCTTCAATTCATATGCCACGCGCGGGGATTCGTCCTACGGTTCGCGCTTGATATACGACGATCTGATGACGTCTTCATCCGATGACTTAAATGCCTACTATCCTTTAATTGCGAAAAAAATTAGCTATGCTGAGGACTCATCTTGGATCACTTTTCATATTGATGAGCGGGCGACGTTTCAAGACGGTAAACCGATTCGACCAGAGGATGTGAAATTTACCTTCAATAAGCTGCTGGAAGAGGGCTTGCCGGGGTTGAAGGCGTATTACAGCTATGTCGAAAACATTGAAATTCTGGCAGACAATAAAATTAAATTTAGTCTGGCTGAGGGGAAGCGCGATAAGTCTCGCATGATGGCGCTGTGTGGTTTTCCGGTGCTGCCGGAACACTTCTGGAAGGATCATAAGCTCAATGAACCGTTGAAAATAGTACCGGTTGGTAGCAGCGCTTATCGAATTAGCGACTATGAATTTGGCAAGTACGAAGTGGTCAGCCGCATTGACAATTACTGGGCCAAAGACCTGCCGAGCATGCAGGGTTTGCTGAATGAGGATGCGGTGCGCTATGACTACTACCGCGATGAAACGGTGGCTTTTGAAGCGTTTAAGGCTGGTAAAATTGATAAGTGGAATGAGAACACGGCGAAGCGCTGGGCTAATGACTATGTGTTCCCGGCGATTGAGGATGGCCGAGTTTTAAAACTGGAAGTGCCGCACAATATTCCGCTGGGTGCACAGGGCTTTGTGTTCAACCTGAAACGTGATCTGTTTAAAGACGTCCGAGTGCGCAAGGCCATCACGCTGCTGATGGATTTTGAATGGATGAATAAGAATCTGTTTTATGGCCAGTACACTCGCACTGATAGCTTCTTCACCAATACAAAATACCGGGCTAGTGGTTTACCTTCGGCGGCGGAGTTAGCGTTTCTTGAACCGCTCCGGGGGAAGATTCCTGACTCGGTCTTCACCGAAGAATTTAAGCTGCCGGTCACCGATGGCAAGGGTAATGTACGCAAAAACCTGCGGGCGGCACTGCGCTTATTTAAAGCAGCGGGTTGGGAAGTAAAAAATCAAAAGTTGGTGCACAAGGAAACCGGAAAACCGTTTGAGTTTGAAATGCTCTTGGTGAGTCCCAGCTTTGAAAAAATTGCCTTGGCCTATGAAAAAACGCTCAAGAAAGCGGGTATTAAAATGAACATCCGTACGGTAGACGCTAGCCAGTACTCAGATCGCGTGACCAACTATGATTTTGATATGATTTCCAGCAGCTACCGCGCTAATTCTTATCCCAGCTCGGGTACTCGCCAGAAATGGCATTCTGAAAGCTTAAAGTCGAGTCACAACCGCAATAATATTGATGATCCAACCATCGACTTTCTGATGGATGAAATTTTGAATTATCAGGAAGAGCAGGACGAAGATAAACTGCTGGCTTTGGGGCGGGCGATTGACCGCGTCTTGACCCATAGCTATTACATCGTGCCGCAGTGGCATATTAGTAAGTTCCGCATCGCGCATTGGGATAAGTTTGCTAAGCCAGAGCGAACGCCTAAGTATTCACTCGGCGACGGTGCTTGGTGGTTTGACCCTGATAAAGCCCTGAATAACGAGTAGTGCCGTCGACATGACCGCTTATATTATCCGGCGTTTGCTGCTGATGATCCCTACGCTGTGGGCGATTATCACGCTTAATTTTTTTGTCATTCAACTGGCGCCGGGTGGCCCGGTTGAACAGGCGATGGCGCAGCTACAGGGTATTGATAATTCGGCTATTGACCGCATGAGCGGTGCTAATCAGGATGATGTGGCGGATATTAGCGCGAGCGAGGAAAGTAAAGGCAGTGAGTACCGGGGGTCACAGGGCTTAGACCCCGCGATAATCAAAGAAATTGAGCAGCGCTTTGGCTTTGATAAGCCACTGCACGAACGTTACTTTATGATGCTGAAGAACTATGTGCTGTTTGATTTCGGCGATAGTTTTTTTAAAGGCTCTTCGGTGGTGGACTTGGTGGTGGATCGTATGCCGGTATCAATCTCGCTCGGTTTGTGGAGTACGGCGCTGATTTACCTGATCTGCATTCCGCTGGGGGTCTATAAGGCGCGGCATTATGCGGGACGCTTTGATTCGACCAGCACTACGGTGTTAATTGCGCTCAGTGCGATCCCCGGCTTTTTGTTTGCGGTTATGCTAGTGATTGTGTTTGCAGGCGGTAATTATCTGGACTGGTTTCCACTGCGTGGGTTGACCTCCGATAGTTGGGAAGAAATGAGTCTCTGGGGGAAAATGCTGGATTATCTTTGGCATATTACCTTGCCGACAATTGCACTCACGATCGGCAGCCTAGTCGGTCTTACCTTATTGACTAAGAACTCGTTCTTAGATGAGATCGGTAAGCAATATGTGTTGACGGCGCGGGCTAAGGGCAATAGCGAACGCCGTATTATGTATCACCACGTCTTTCGCAATGCGATGCTGATTATTATTGCGGGCTTTCCAGCGACGCTGATTGGTATTTTATTCACCGGCTCGGTGCTGATTGAAGTAATATTCTCATTGGAGGGCTTGGGTTTGTTAGGGTTGGAAGCGGCGCTGGGGCGTGATTACCCCGTTATGTTTGGTACGCTGTATATTTTTACGTTTCTTGGGCTGGTCATAAGCCTAATTGGCGATCTGATGTATACCGTGGTTGATCCGCGCATTGATTTTGAGGCACGTGGATGAGCTTATCAGGGGTTAATCAGCGGCGAGTAGAGCGGTTCCGCGCCAACCGAAAGGCGGTGTGGTCACTGTGGATTTTCGGTGTGGTTTTTGTCATCAGTCTATTCGCTGAACTGATTGCGAATGATAAGCCTCTGATTGTAGCCTACGAGCAGGCGTACTATTTCCCAGTGTTTAAAGATTACCCGGAGACACAATTTGGCGGTGAGTTCGAGACCACAGCGGACTATAAAGACCCTTTCGTGCAGGAACTCATCAATGAAAAAGGCTGGTACCTATTTCCGCCCATTCCCTACAATCACCGCACGTTAATCGATGATCTTGACAGCCCGGCACCGTCAGCACCCGATAGCAAAAATATCTGGGGCACCGACGAGCAGGCGCATGATCTATTTGCGCGCGTGCTATACGGCTTTCGCATTTCGGTGCTGTTTGGTTTCACGCTGACTCTTGCCTCCGCCATTATTGGCGTGGCGGCCGGTGCGGTGCAGGGGTATTACGGCGGCTGGATCGATCTCATTTTTCAGCGTTTTATCGAAGTTTGGGGCAGTATGCCTCAGCTGTATATGCTGATTATTTTAGCCAGTATTATTCGCCCCAGCTTTTGGATTCTGCTGGTGTTTCTGCTGTTGTTTAGCTGGATGGGATTTGTCGGTGTGGTGCGTGCAGAATTTTTACGCTGCCGCAATTTTGATTATGTGAAAGCCGCAAAAGTCATGGGTATGAACGATCGACGCATCATGTTTAAGCATATCTTACCCAATGCGATGGTTGCGACTATGACCTTTATGCCGCTGGTATTGAGTGGCTCTGTGACCACACTGGTGGGGCTGGATTTTCTGGGCTTTGGCCTGCCGCCAGGTTCGGCCAGCTTGGGTGAAATTTTAGCACAGGGTAAAAATAACATTCAGGCTCCCTGGCTGTGGCTGTCGGCCTTTTTCTCGATTGGGATTATGACCATGCTGCTGGTTTTTATCGGCGAGGGCGTGCGCGATGCCTTTGATCCGCGTTTGGTAAAAAGATAAACACTTTATGACGGCTCCTCTGAAGCGCAAGCTGTTGGATCAGCAGTTGGAACGCTTGTATACCGCCATGGCAACGGGTGAGTTACCGCAGTGGCCCGCGACCTTGGCCGCACAAATTGAGGAGATTGTCTTCACCCGCCCGCACGGGAAGCGCCGGGAATGGCTGGCGGCCCTTGACGCACTGCCTGCCATCCAAGCCTCCGCCTATTGTTTAGACTCGGGCCGGGTGCAAATCGGCCAGCAGCAAGACGCGACGACAGCACAGCGCACCCAGCTGTATGAATTACTCCAGACCTTTATTCCATGGCGCAAAGGACCGTTTGAGCTATTTGGTGTGCCTATCGATACCGAATGGCGTTCCGATTGGAAATGGGCGCGGGTGTTGCCGCATCTGTCTGATCTTAGCGGTCGTGCCGTGCTTGATGTTGGCTGTGGAAGCGGCTATCACCTCTGGCGCATGCACGGTGCGGGGGCGCGCCAGGTTTTGGGTATTGACCCCAGTTTATTTTTCCTCATGCAGTTCCACAGTATTAAGCGCTATCTGCCTGTAGCTCCGGTGCACCTGCTGCCGCTGCGCAGTGAAGACCTGCCGGATTTTAAGGCCAATGGCTTCGATACGGTGTTTTCCATGGGGGTACTCTATCACCGCCGTTCGCCGCTACAACATCTGCAGGAGTTAAAACAGGCGCTGCGACCAGGGGGAGAGCTGGTGCTAGAAACGCTGGTGGTCGAGGGTGATGTGCATACCGCACTCATGCCCGAGCAGCGCTACGCTAAAATGCGTAACGTCTGGTTTATTCCGTCGCCGCTCATGCTGGAGCTATGGTTGCGGCGATTGGGTTTTGTGTACATTCGGACGGTGGATGTGACCCAAACCACGGTTGAAGAGCAGCGCAGCACCGACTGGATGCGGTTTGAGTCACTGCGTGATTTTCTTGATCCAGTGGATCAACAGCTGACGATTGAGGGCTATCCTGCGCCGCAGCGGGCAGTGATTATTGCTGAGTCGCCTGCTTAAACGTCAGCGGCGATCACTTAGCGCAATCAGCGCCCGACCATCACTATAGGCGGTGTTGTAATAGTGTTTAGAAAAGCTGCGATCCGCATAATTACAAATCAAGCCTGCAATCAGCACGCCGCCGCTTTCCAGCCTGCTAATCGTGGTTTGGACATCAGCTTTATAAGTCCTGTTATTGGCGATGACGAGTAAGGTCGTATCCGCCTGGCGCGCAATGACCTTTGCATCAGCCATACCTAGGACTGGTGGGCTATCGATGATGATGTGATCAAAGACTCGGCGACTGCTAGCGATAAGGCGGTCAAAACGCTCAGAGTTCAGCGTGTCCACCGGGTCATTAACGGCAGGTCCAGCCGTGATCAGCCTGAAAAACAGTGATGAACCCGGCAAATGCGATTTGTAAGCCTCCATTTCATTATTATACAAATAGTTACTCAGGCCAAGGTCATTCCTAAGCCCAAGTTTTTTATGCAGACTGGGTTTACGCAGATCCGCATCAATCAACAACACTCTTTTGCCGGTATTTGTGAGCGATACGGCCAAAAATAGGCCGACCGTACTTTTGCCATCGCTCTGACTAGGGCTAGTAATGTGTAGCACCTGTGGCATTCTGCCTGCGTGTCCCATTTGTAGCATGGTGCGCAGATAGCGAAATGACTCCGCGACGCCGGGGTTGAAAGCATCCCGTTTCCCCAGTGTTTGTAGGCCAAACCAAGCGCTGCTGACTTTTGGAACAGAGGTCAATATTGGGTAACGCGACAGTGCGGAGAGTCCGCTTTCGTTACGCACTTTAGGCTTAAACATTTCGCGCAGGCAAATGATAAAGCTATAAAAGATGAAGCCTAGCAGGCCGCCCAACGCTAGGTATTTCGCGTAGCTCAGGCCATCTCGGCGCGCTGGAGATATAGGACTATCGACGACTGTGATGTTGTCATCGGGCACAGGGCCAATGACGCTGATCTCTTTTAGACGCTGTAATAAGCCTTCATATAATTTGCGTGAAATATCAACATCGCGTTTAAAGCCGGCATAGCCGATGCTGTTTTCATAAAACTTCAGCAGGTTACTTTCCAGTTTTTTAATTTCACGGTTTAATTTTTTCTCTTCTTCTAAGGCCGCCTGGTAATTTGCCTGCATATTGCGTGAGGTGTTCTGCTGCACGCTGCTGGATTCTCGATTAATGTATGCCTGCAGTTGGTTAATTTGCTGTCTGAGTTCCTGCATAGCGGGGTAGGCCGGTTTAAACAAGCTGAGTTTGGCAGAGTATTGTGCCTGTAAGCTGCTGAGTTCCTGCTTTTTAACACGGATGACAGGGTCTGAGTTTGTGTTAAGTATGGTGCTGATATTTTGCTTATTCTGCAACTGGCTTTCTGCATCAATCCGGCGGCTTTTTGCTTTAATATAGGCCTCATTCAGCAGTGAAATATTATTCGCAATGACGGAAACATCGCTATTAGTGTCGACAATTTTATTAGCGCGTGCGTAATCTAGCAGCTTTTTCTCAGCGCTTTGCATCTTTTCGCGTGAGGCGGCAATTTGCTTACTGAGATACGCTTTGGCCTTCTCAGTCGCTTCCAGGCGATTCAGCTGTTGTAAGTCGATAAAGTTCTGGACATAGGACTGTAGGATGAGTTTAGCCTGTTCTGGGCTGCGCGCCGTGTAGTGTACATCAATGATACGTGAGCGTCTGACTGGGCTAATTGTGAGATTGCGGAAGAAAACCTCTTCTGGCGTTATCATTTCTTTACGGCCATTGCTAGCATTGGGTAACAGTGTTTGCTTGAGCATTTCTAGCTGGGTTCGTAAATAGCCACTGAGGCTATAAACGGGTGCGATGTACTTTTTCTCAGCGAGTAGCGCTTCACTAAGACTGAGATCAGTAATCACCTGCTGCGCTAGGTCACGACTGCGCAGTAGTTTATATTGTGTATTGTAAAATACATCGTCATTGATATAAGAGGGGGGGCGTGAAGTGTCCACATCATAGTCCAGGATGCGGGTATAGTCAGTTTCTATCTTAAGCGATGCTTTTGAAGTATAAGTCTTGTTCGTGACCAGTGCCAGGGCCAGCGTTAACAGGGTGAAAATAAGCATTAGCAGTAAAATGTACCTGAAGCCTTTTTTCCAGGCTGTCCAGCAGTCCAAAAATGAGGCCGTTGGTTGAGTCGCCTGGACATTATAAAGTGCTAAAGTGGGTGCTGGCTGAGGTGAGATCTCGACCTGATTACCTGTCACCATGAGATCAAGTGTCCGTTGCTGACCGGGCTGTTGGGCGTTGGCATTATTCATCATTGTTTCCGCTAAACCTCAGGCGCACTTTTGCTGGCTGTTTGTATATAAGCTTTCTTCTGATAAAACCTTGAGAACTTTTCTGTAATACTTGCCCAGGTATAGTGATCGTGAGCGTGTTGCAACAGGGTATCTCCCGTGTTTCTTACAAAATCAGGGTGTTTTATGACGTACTCAAGCTGCTGTTGCAGAGCGCCTATATCGCCCTGTGGATAGATTAAACCTTTACCTGCTAATGCCTCAGCATTGGCAGGAATATCACTGGCAATACAGCAGCGTGAGAAACTCATGGCCTCCAGCAGGGTAATCGGTAAACCCTCTATCGCCGACGGCAGCACGTAGGTGAACGCATTGCTATACCACTCTATCAGGGCGTCACCGTAGGCGGCCCCGGTAAAAATAATATGGGCGTTTGTCTGGCTTAATTGCTTAAGCTCATTGACGTAAGCTTTATCTTCTGGACGTTCTTTGCCCACAATGACCAACTTAAGCGGACAGTTGGGAATGCGTTGATAGGCCTGAATCAGGTCTTCAATGCGCTTTTCTCTGGATAGGCGGCCAACATAGAGAAAATAGCCTTGCGGCTGCACGCCATAATGCAAATTTTGTTGAAGCCGCTGCGGGCTGCGCGGTGTGATGCCGGACGGAATGTAAGTGACCTGCTTTTGGTACTTATGCTCGTAATAGTGTTTGAGGTTCTTTGAGACCGCACTCGCGTCATTAACAAATAAAAAGGTGGCGGTTTCAGCTAGACGGAAAAACAAACGAGCCATCCCGTTCCAGGAGGAGCGCTCCCACTCGTGACCGTGGCTTTGGAAGACGGTATAACGGCCAAAGAGGCGTGGGATAAAGGAAAAAATACTGGGCCCAACGGCGTGGTAATGCACCACATCCAGCTTTGGTATACTAAATTGGTGCAGGCTGGCAAGAAAAACCAACGTTATTTTTTCCAGATATTTGTGGTGTAGGGTGGGCAGCGGATAAAATAAAATGCCTTCGTGGCTGAAAGGAACACGGTGGGCTGGGCTTTTTATACAGTAGACGATGACCTGGTGGCCGGCCTGAACCAGCCTTTTGCCTAACTCAACGGTGTATGTTTCGATGCCGCCAATAACATCAATGCCTTTGATTGCGATGAATGCAATTTTCATTTAAGTGCCTTTCCGTTTTTTCTTAAGAAATCATCAGCTTTTATGCTTTTGGAAATTGCCTTACAGATGCGTTTCCATGGGGATCGTAAATTTCCACGCTTGGGGTGGCATTGTTCTATGTGGGTACTGTAGAAATCAACGGCGTCTGTGCTTGCGAAGTGTATGCCCTATGCGTACGTTACTTCGAAACCACGTTAGAGTATTTATTCGGAGCATTCATTGCCGATTAGGATTAATGGAATAAATGCTTAGACAAACGCTTTTTACCCTAATGTATTGTGGGCCCGTTGAGCTCATGGCGCTTAAATATTACGGGGAGTGTCATCGTTAATTAATTGAATTTTAAGAAAAATAAATAGAATAGTAGCAGCGCTACTATTTGTATGGCTGCCAGCAGCAGTAAGCTGATAAACGGTGGAGTAAATGTTATGGACTGCAGGGTGTAAGCCGCCGCCACGATCAGTACTACCAATAACAATATGGGTAGGACAGTAACAATGATGCGCTTAATGATGCTGCCAAGGGGGCTTTCAGCATATTTTGCTAGGACAATAATCCGCAGGCCAATACCGCAGACAGAGGCCGCAAACACGGTATTCACAATAAAGCCGGTAAAGCCAAAGAGCGCTGTCATTGGGAATAGGAGCAATAATTTCAGTGTGACTTCAGCAAAGTCAATTTGTGCATTGACCTTTTCGCGGTGCAACGCATTGAAGTAGGGCGTGGTCGCCAGTTGAAAGCTGGTGCTGAATAGGGTGATACTCAGCAACAGCAGCAGGTCATGCAAGAAGGCATACTGTGCACCTACCCACAATTCGATAAAGTAAGCCCCATAGAGATAGAGATTAAGGCAGGCTAGCAGAGTCAGCGTTAGGCCAATACTCAGTGATTTAAAGACGGTTTGTTCTGCCGCTGCTAGTTGGTTTTCGCCAACTTGGCGCATGATAATGGTGTCCCAGTAACTCATAAAACGCATCAGCACCTGGGTGAGCATGATCACAATGAATACGATAATTGTGTAATGCGCTGCCGCAGTGATACCCACGAACACGGCGACTAACACGCTGTCAGCACGGAACTTGAGTACATCCGCGCTTTGCGAAACGGCAGTGAATTTACTGAAGTGCAGCAGCTCATACAGCGTCTTGCGGTTAATTGCGACCCGGCTGAAAAAGCTGCGCCGATAACGCAGGTAGCAGCTGGCGAGCGGCAGCATAAAAAACAGCACGTTAACGACGGCAGCGAGAACCACAATTTGCATTAAACTAGCGCCTAGATAGAGTGCCAGTGCAATACCGCCAATGCGCAGCAGCACGCGCACGACTTCAAACAGACCCATTTCGATGTAGCGTACTTCGGTTCTCAGCAAGCTCATATACATCCGTAGCGGAATAGAAATCGCCACTTCCACTAGCACTACGAGTACAATTTGAAGAATTAGAGACTGTTCGGGGTCGACACCCCGCGCATTAATAAGGTCGAAATGATGCCCAATGCCTAGTGCCAGCGCGACTAGAAGTAACAGTCCGCTAATCAGCGCTGACAGCAACAGGGCATTACTGATAATCAGCGTGCGATTAACAGGATCGGTTGCCTTTAGCGCTAAATAGCGCGTACAGGCCAACGCAATCCCAAAGTCCAAGAGCAATAGATAGCTGGTGATTGATGACACCATGCCCCAAATGCCGAAGGCGTACTCACCCAGTTTTTCCAGTACAAAAGGCAGCAACAGCAGCATGCCTACCGCACTGATGACAATTGCCAGCAGTCGCACCAGTATGGATAAGCGGTAATGATTCATGCTGAAGGGGCTGCTCGGGGCTTAGGCGCGACGGGCTTATCGCGGGTGTTTTCATCAGCAAGCAATGCGGTAATTCGCTGCTCCCAGTCAAACTGATAGCGCTGTTTATCGCGTGCGGTTTGCTGTGTGACCTGGCGTGCATTCGCAGGGTCTGTGATAAAGTCACTAATTTTTTGTGCGAGTTCCATCGGGTCGTGTGGATCGAAGTGGAGCAGGGGTGCGGTAAGTACTTCAGTGACTTCTGGGATGCGACTTGCCAGACAAGGTAAACCATAGCCCATGGCTTCCATCAGCGCATTGGGTGAGCCTTCCATCAGGGTAGGGAACACAAACAAGTGACAGTCCCGCAACAGTGTGGCAGCATCGCTGCGCCAGCCCAGAAACTGGACGCGATCAGCAATGCCGTAGGCTACACACAGCTGTTGCAGTTCTTGGGCATGGTTTTTACCGCTGGTATCGGGCCCGATCAGCAAATACTCCCAGTCCAGGTGTTTTAACTGTGCCAATGCCTTCAGAGCGAGTGCAATATTTTTACGCTCATTCAGTACAGAAACCGTGGCGATTTTAAGCGGCTGCGTTTTGTCTGGCAGGCGAATAGCCAGCGCGGGCGTCGTAATATCATTCGATAAAACACCGATAGGAGGGGCGTGTGGATTACGGCGCTGCATAGCCTGCTGCATGCTTATGCTAGTGGCCAGTACCGCGCTAGAAAAGTTTACTGCGATTTTCTCCAGTGCTCGATGCACGCTGCGCCGCAGATAGGGATAGGACTTATAGCGGGCATCAAATACGTCATCACCCCGAACCAGTGTAATAGTTTTTGTGCTCAGTCTGAGGGTAGAAAGAATGGAAATGCTGGCATAAAAACAGGAAAAAATGAAATGTGCTTGCACCTGATGTTGCTGACTCAAGCGCCGCAGCATCAAGACGGCGCGCAGATAAAATTCTGGCCAGTACAGTGGTGAGCGCTCGCTGCTGCGCATAGGCAGTATAACGGCACGTATGCCGACATGTTTAACCGGTAACTCATGTGTGGCTAGGTAGACTAGCTCATAATCGGCGGCCGCGATTGCCTGCCAGGCCCGATAGAGGCGTTGCGTGAAGCCACCGGCTTTGTGCTTACAGTAAACGGAGAGGATAATGGGTTTTGGGGCGGGAGAGTGCATGAGCTTGGCTTATTAGCTTTAGTATAGGTTAGGGGCGTTTTCCAACCTAGCAGCAGCCTAATTCATGGAACAGGGGCAGAGGAAGGACGGTAGTAAGTTGCTGACCTAGTCTCAGGTCTAGCGCTTATTTTGTGTGCTTGTGTTTTAAATTTGTGCCGATATTGAATGCGCCGGGGATTGTGTTATTCTTCTGCATCCTTATAGCGATAATGCGGTAGATCACTCCATGAAACCAACCGAACACGCTGTGCGCATGACAGAATACAGCCACGGTGCTGGCTGTGGCTGTAAAATCTCGCCTGCTGTACTTGATGTTATTTTAGGCGCTGCTGGCACTGAGCAGGTCGATGAAAAATTACTGGTCGGCAACGGGTCACGCGATGATGCCGCTGTCTATGATCTGGGTGATGGCAGCGCGATTATCAGCACTACTGACTTTTTTATGCCTATCGTCGATGACCCCTTCACCTTTGGTCGCATCGCCGCGACCAATGCGATTAGCGATATTTACGCTATGGGTGGAGCACCCTTGATGGCGATTGCTATCTTTGGGTGGCCGCTGGATAAGCTGCCGCCTGAGGTAGGGCAACAGGTTATTAACGGTGGTCGTCAAGCGTGTCTGGACGCGGGCATTGTGCTGGCCGGTGGACACAGTATTGACGCGCCGGAGCCGATATTTGGCTTGGCGGTGACCGGGCGAGTCCTGCTTAAACACCTCAAACAGAATAATACCGCGCAGCCAGGCGATCGCCTGTACCTCACTAAACCGCTGGGGATTGGTATCTTAAGCACCGCACAGAAACAAAAGAAAGTGAGTGTGGCGGATGCGCAGTTAGCGGTGGATACGATGTGCCAGCTCAATCGCATTGGCAGCTATCTCGGCACAATGTCGGCCGTGACGGCACTGACCGATGTGACTGGCTTTGGTTTGGGCGGGCATTTACGCGAGCTGTGTGAAGGCAGTGGCTTACAGGCCGTGATTGATTTTGAGCGGGTGCCGCTGTTAGCCCCGGTGGAGACCTACCTGAAACAGGGCTGTGTGCCCGGCGGGACGCTGCGTAATTTTGAGAGCTATGGCTATGCGTTTGGGGCCTTGAGCGATCGTCACAAACACTTATTATGTGATCCACAGACCAGCGGTGGCTTATTGGTAGCGGTAGCCGAAGCAGAGACCGCAGATTTTGAAGCCGCGCTGGCGGCTAAAGGCTTCCCATTGCAGGCGCTGGGCCAGTTGTGCGCACCTCAGGCAAACAAACCGCTGATTGAGGTCACTTAATGCTGGTACCTGCGGTACAGTCTGACTTGCCGGCGGTTGAGGACTTAGCGCTGTTATTACGCTCTGGTGTCGCTTTATTGGACCTACGAGCGCCCGTTGAATTTGCGCAGGGCGCATTGCCGACGGCGCTGAATCTGCCGCTGATGACAGATGTGGAACGCGCCAGCGTTGGCCGCTGCTATAAACGTGAGGGTCAAGATGCTGCCGTTGTACTGGGACATCAGCTGGTCTCCGGTGCAGTTAAACAAGAGCGGCTTGCGGGCTGGCAGCAGTTTTTTGTGCAGCATCCTAATGCTGTGCTGTATTGTTTTCGCGGCGGTTTGCGTTCACGCATCGTCCAGCAGTGGTTATATGATCACACCGGGCAGGTCTATCCCCGGGTCGCAGGGGGTTATAAAGCGCTGCGTAGTTTTGCGCTGCAACAGTTAGACAGCCTACCCCAACAGTATCAGGCGCTACTCCTGTCTGGACGCACGGGTTCGGGTAAAACCCGGTTTTTACAGGCTTATCGGCAGCAGTGCGATCTCGAAGCGCTGGCGAATCATCGTGGGTCTGCCTTTGGGCCACAGGTCACGCCGCAGCCAACGCAGATGGCGTTTGAAAATGCGCTGGCCGTAGATTTACTGCATAAGACTGCGAGCAGGGACACGGCGGCAGAGCGTTTATCCCTCCTGTTTGAAGATGAAAGTCGCAATATTGGTTCGGTGCACTTGCCACCGGCTCTGGTCGCGCAGTTACAGCAGGCACCGCTGATATTGCTGGACGTACCGGATGAGGAGCGGGTCGTGATTAGCTATCAGGAATACGTTGTGGATATGGTGGCAGCGTTCACGCAGCAGCACGCCTGCGCGACAGCAGGCTTCACGGCTTTCTCGGCGTATATCCTGGGCAGCCTAACAAAAATTAAGCGGCGGCTAGGTGGTGTCAGGTTTGCGGCAGTGTATAAAATGATGCAGCAGGCGTTGGAGATACAGCAGCGCAGCGGTGATACCGGCGCGCACCGCCAATGGGTGCGCACGATTCTGTTAGATTATTATGATCCGATGTACGACTATCAGTTGAGTAAAAAACAGTCCCGCATTATTTTTCGGGGCGAGCGGACGGCGGTGGCAGCCTATTTGGCCGAAAACGGCGTGTCCTGATTGTCTTTGAGTCGTTGCATTCGAGTCTATTGAATCTTCTAGGTTCTATTGGCTCAGGTGATGACGGTCGCGCGCGTTAAACCCGTGAGTTGGCTGATGCGTCCGACTTGATCGGCTAACTGAATAAGCTCGGCGAGGGCTTCCTGCACGTCAAGGTCGTGGCGCTCGACATCCGCCTCGTACTTTTCCAGATAAACTCGTAGCGTGGCTCCCTGTGTGCCGGTGCCGGATAAGCGGAAGACAATGCGTGAGCCGTCACTAAAGATAATGCGGATGCCCTGTTGGGGGCTAACTGTGCCATCAACTGGATCAGTGTAGCTAAAATCATCGACGGTTTTAAGGGGCTTACCTACTAGCTCACCTGCCTCTTTTAAGGGCGCGAACTGCGCACGCAGCTGAGCCATGACCGCTTCAGCGGAGGCTAGCGGAATGGCTTCATAATCATGGCGTGAATAATAATGGCGGCCATATTCAGTCCAATGACTGCGCACAATATCGGCAACCGATGCACGCCGTTCAGCCAGCAGATTCAGCCAGAATAAGACGGCCCACAAACCGTCTTTTTCACGGACATGATTGGAGCTGCTGCCAAAGCTTTCCTCGCCACACAGGGTGATACGGTCGTCATCTAGCAAATTGCCGAAGAACTTCCAACCGGTGGGGGTTTCATAGTGGTTGATGCCGAGTTTTTCTGCCACTTTATCAGCGGCTTGGCTCGTGGGCATGGAACGCGCCACGCCGCTGATACCTCTACGATAAGCTGGAATCAGCGGTGCATTAGCCGCCATGATAGCCAGACTGTCGCTGGGGGTGACAAAAAACCGATGACCCAAAATCATATTGCGATCGCCGTCGCCATCAGACGCTGCGCCAAAATCGACTTTTTCCGGCGCATAGAGTAGGGCCATTAAGTCCTTGGCATGCGCCTGGTTGGGATCGGGGTGACCGCCGCCAAAGTCAGTTAATGGTTCGGCGCGCATAACGCTACCCGGTGCTGCGCCCAATTCCCGTTCAAGGATTTGCTTAGCATAGGGGCCAGTCACGGCATGCATGGCATCAAAGCGTAGGCTAAAGCCCGGTGTGCGGATTAAAGCGCTAATTTTGTTGAAGTCAAACAACTCAGCCATCAGCGCTGCGTAGTCGCTGACCGGGTCAATCACTAGGATTTGCAGTCTGCCTAAGGTGTGGCTGCCAATTTGATGCAGTGGGACAAGCGGGCCGGATACACGCTGGTATGCGGTGATGGCTTTGCTGCGGCTAAAAATAGCATTTGTTACTGCTTCAGGGGCCGGGCCGCCGTTGCTGATATTGAGCTTGATGCCAAAATCACCCTCTGGGCCACCGGGATTATGGCTGGCCGACAGGATGATGCCGGCTAAGGCCTGGTGTTTGCGAATCAAATGTGAGGCTGCAGGCGTCGATAAAATACCGTCTTTGCCGACTAAGACCTGATCAATACCATTGGCGGCGGCCATACCTAAAATGATTTGGATGGCTTCACGATTGAAATAACGGCCATCGCCGCCCAGGATAAGCGTCCTGTCGCTGTGGGCATTATCGGTGTCAGCGGGCATCTCTAGCGATGCCTGAGGATTGTTGTCCGCCTTTATTTGGTTTAGGGTGTCAAACATTGCTTGCACGTAGCTTTGTAAATAGTGCGCGGTCTGAAATTGCCTGACGCTTTTTCGCAACCCGGATGTGCCCGGTTTCTGATCATCAAAGGGCGTGCAGCTAATGGTTTCAATGGTCATTTTTATTACCTGTGCGGGGTCTGCCGACCGGATTGATAGGTTTCCGTTGATAAGTTTTCGTTACGGTGGAAGCCCTAGGTTTCTGTGCTTGCAGGACGTATGCCCTACATTTAGTTATTATGAAAGTATGCTGATTAAAGAACAAGCCAAATATATCGTCGCGCCACGTCCACAAAGCTTTGCTGGGCTGATGGAAATGTACGAAATCAATTATATTCACCTGCGTCTGCTGCTGGGTGATCTGCGGCGTTTTGAGCAAAATCTAATCGGAAAAGCAGTGGATCATTTACCGCTGTCGGTACAGGTTAAAGACCGCTCGCGCCATACGCTGACGCTGTTGCTGACCTATCATTTTGTTAATGCACAAGGTGAGGTGATTGAAACGCGCCCTGATCTGTTGGTCAGAATATGCCACGATTCCTTACAGGCTGAAGTCATCACGCATAAATGTCGTTTCTCTGATGAGCGAGTGGCTTACTGGTGGCGCAAACCTGACAGTATGTTGCTGTGTCGCTGGCGCATGAATCGTTTCTTGTTTAAGTGGTTGTGTTATCTGCGGCGTCACCCGTATAGCTTTTGTATCAGTAATTAGTGTTGTATAGATTCTGTATCACTTTTTTATTGGTTGAAAGTTGAATTTTTGTCAATTTGCACTGTATCACTCATAAAAGCTTAAATATTACACAAAAATTACGATTTTGTAATCTTTCCTCCGTTGGTAGCGAAGGGTCTTGCCTTTCCTACAGGGATAATTGTATAGTTTTCGTATAGAAAAAACAGTTTTATTCTTGATTGTTTTACAGGGTTAAATTATTATTTGGCCCATGACGAAAAAATGCTGTACACAAATTTTACCCGAGACGCGAAAGTCCGTGACTCTCACAATAATTTTGCCAGAATGGCAGGAGGGAAGTAATGAAACTTTCAACAAAAGGCAGGTACGCAGTAACTGCAATGATGGATTTGGCGATTCATGACCATGAAGGGCCGGTCACACTAGCTGATATATCCAATTGTCAGGGGATATCGCTGTCTTACCTAGAGCAACTGTTTTCAAAGCTGCGTAAATTTGGCTTAGTGGAAGGGGTGCGTGGGCCGGGCGGTGGTTACCGACTGGGCAAACCGGCTAGCCATATCAGTATTGCACAGATTATTGTGGCGGTGGATGAGAATATCGACGCAACGCGCTGTCACGGTAATGAAGACTGTCACAGCGGTGATAAATGTTTGACACATGAGCTGTGGTCAGACTTGAGTGACAAGCTATACAGTTTTCTCGATGATCTAACCCTAGCGAGTTTTATCAACCGGCCAGAGGTGAGAGCCGTCTCTAGGCGTCAAGACACGCTTGCCAGCAGAATTGCAACCATGTTTCCACCCCGTATGGCAGCCAGCATGTAATGATAGGTTGTCATCGCTACAGCGCAACATAACAACAACCTTGCTGCTGGATAACAAGCAAGGTTGTTGACTTAACTACTTCCATGTCAAATCAAAGAGAAACTGTGTCATCATCTATTTCCTGAATCCTTTAGTAAATAGGTTAACTAATGACACAGAATTCTGAACACTACCCGAAAATCGAGAAAAGCAACACCTCGATATGCACCGTAGCTTTAGAGGTTCGGCCTTCTTTATCCTGAACCGTATAAGTAAATTTATCGGGTCCGGTAAAACTGGGATTAGGTGTATACTTAACCTTGCCAGATGCTTCCAAGGTGACAGTGCCGTGGTCTGCCGCTGAAACACCCTTGATTTTTAATTTCTTCCCGTGGTCATTCACTAACAGATTGTGTGCCGTCTTACTGCCTGGAAGATTCGGGTTATACACCTTGATATGATCGTCAAAGGCTTTTATTTTTGGGCGCGGAAAGGACGCTGGATTGGCTGGGCCGTTCTCTAGCTTACCCGACAAAAAGTAATGCCCCATGCTGCCGTAACTACCGCTATCAGGCGAACCGATGCCCTCAACAGCAACGTAGTACAAACCCCAATCTAGCACCTTATCTATAGTGACAGCACCAGCATTGTTTTTATTCGTTTGAATTAAACGACCATTGCGGTCGTATAAAGACAGGCGAATATTGAGGTTGCCACCCCGAGACGGCTCATCAATAGAGCGGTGACCCTTTGCCTCCAGTCTAAATCGTCCCTGCCTGGCGTACACCTTAAATAAGTCGACCTGCTCACTGCGGCTGATAATGCCTCTGTTTTCCCCACCACGTTTCTTTTTTAAATTTGTGGAACTGATTTTTCCGTCTGCGGCGACGGTTAGCGGTGTTGCCCGCATGAATTGTTTACTGGCATGATCGCTTTTGGCTGATCCAAGCATGCCTCGCAGGGTGGCGGCATCATCCTGAGAGGTATTATTGGCATCATAGTAGCTACCATCACTCCATTGCGTTTGCGCTCTGCCAACTGGGCTACCCATGATAGGCCCCCAGCTGCCATGACCTCTATAGTATTCTTTAACGGAGGTGCCATGATGATAGAGGCCTATGAGATGCCCCAGTTCATGGGACACAGTATCGCTCAGGTCGGCTATATTTCCTCTATGGACACCTATGTAAATGAGTGCCGGTGGAGCCGGTGGAGTATCGCCAGCAAACGGACTCCATACGCCAATATAAGCAGTACCATTATCACCGCCAGGCATCGCGTAACCATTTTTGTCGTAGTTATTAGTAATTAATGCGTGGCCGACTCTATGTCCGTACTTTGGAAACCTAGGTGAGATCCACGTTTTAGTGGGTTCTTTAGTGGTGACATTGACATTAAACGGTGCAAAATCCTCAGCGACCTGACGCCAAATCTCAGCGATATCACCCAATTCCTTTCTACTAAAAGTGTCGGGATTGCCGTCGGTGTCATAGGGCGTTGCTTTTAGAGCTATGCCGTTATTGTGACGCTTGGACCAGATACTGGAACTGTGTATATTATGTCCATTAAAATCCAGATAAAACGTATTTTTTGAGCCCGGTTTACTGGCGAGGGCAAAGGTTTCTGCTCTGCTTAAGACCGGTCGGGTGCGAGTGGAGGAAAGGGCTTTTTCTATTGATAGTGGCGTAGTCGTGAAGCGCTGTGGTGGTTTGTCGACATAATACAGCATGCCCTCTTCATCGACGTGCAGACTGTTGACATCCTGAGTCGGTATTTTACGCTGGTTAATCTTACGGATGACTTGGGCGCGCACACTGTCATCAAGCTGCATTAGCCCATCTTTCAGCGGGCTGGCGGGTAAGCTCTGTAGGCTCGCTACATCATTGCTTAGATGCAGAGGCCCAACTTCTGCTTGCGCACCCACCGGGACGGATAGCGTAAGGGTTAGACCCGTTAAGCCTATGATGACATCTCTCTTTAGATTGCTTTTCATTAGCAATAGTCCTTCAGTATCATTATGAATAGACAGCTGACGATTCCATAGAGCACGAGTAAGTGAGCCAATTAGTGCTAGCGTATGCGGGTTCAACGATACGGTGGAATGGCCATCTGCTACATACCACGTACACTACAGGGTCAACAACAATCCCCATTTACAGGCTAGCGCACGTTTGCTTATTTTGGCTCGTTTGTAGTGTCGCGTCGGCGTAGAACTAGGCTCAATAGGCTAGTGTTAGCGGTGAGCTTTTCAAGATGAACGGAGTCTGAATGCCTG